>JAGNYW010000079.1 GCA_017984755.1 Methyloversatilis sp. | reverse complement strand
TGTACTTCGGAATGTTTCATTGCTTGTACCGGTCTGCAGGAAATGTAAGTTGACGCCCGCAGGATGCCTCAGGAGCGGTCGTCATGCATGAACAAACGAGGTCACCCGCACCCCGCGCAATACGGTGAATTCAGGTCACCGAAGATGGCCCTTCAAACCCCTTCCATGACCGGGAGATGCATTTGGCTCGGGCAGCAGCCAGGTAGCCGCTTCGGTGCGCCTCCTTGATTTCTGGGACATTTCGGTCGCACCCGGCACGGCTTCCGGCCCGATCACCGTTCCGGTCACGCTGCAGTTCGACGGCAGCATTCTGCCGGGAGCCGTCTTCAACCCGGTTTTCGGCCGCTTCATGGACTACAGCTTCCACTTCGGCGAACCCTTTTCCTTCAATGTGTTCACGGTCACGGGCAGCCTGACCGCCGCCGGCAACTATTCGCAGACCTTCAGCGGCAACGTTGTTCTGCCCTACTCCGTCGGACAGCCGCTGACAGCCATCATCGATCTGTCGATGATGATGATGGCGTCCGGCCTGGCGCTGCTTCTCGGCCTCTCCCGCATGATCAGGACCCTGTCGAAGTCGCTCCCTGCCACCTGATCGCCGCAGATCCGTAAGGAACAACCCGATGGCATGCGTCGGACGGACGTGAATCCCGTCTATCGCGAAACCAGTGTCCATCGCCACGATGTCACCGTTCCGCCGCGGTCATTCGAGCGTTCGCCGGTCAGCCGGAACGGCTTGCCGTACGGCACGATGGGCGTGGATTCATAGACCCGGGTGCTGTCGTCGCGGATGAAATCGATGACGGCGTTCGGTCGGCTGGGGTCCTGAACGACGACCGTCATGCTGTCGATGGTCGACGCATTCCCCGACATATCGGTAACGACCAGCTGAAACACATGCCGACCGGGCTGCAGTGGCGTGGATGACGATGCCAGGACTTCGAGCAGCGGCTCCGCTGACACCACCTGGGTGTCCGTCCCCGGAACGAACTTGGCCATGAATGTTCTCCCCCGGCGGTTCTGGAAAATCGAGGTGTGGTCGCCACCGCCCGCTGCGCCACCCACGCCATTCCATTCTATTCCGCGGCCCGACCCCGACAACCCGGGGCAGACACGGCGATCGCCATCGTGCCGAATGACGACGCAGCGCGTTCGCTGCCCTGCAGTACGGGAAACACAGCCCGGGCATCGGGCCCGAAGCGTCAGGCCGCGCCACCTCTGAGCTTGCCCAGCCGCTCGACGACGTTTTCGATGTCCATGATCTTCAGCGCACCGACGTCGCGTCGCATCGACATGATGGCGCGAGCGGCCGACTCGAACCGGACTGGGTCGATGTCGCTGCACGCGATCTCCAGCGCATATCGCGTGTCGCGCAGCTGACCGGCCCGCGCGCCGAGCATGAAGGCGATCCGGCTGAGGAAGACCTCGGCCACCAGCGCGGCCACGTTGAACACGGCGAAGAGCAGCACGTGCGAGCCGTCGACCACATCCGCCGCCAGCACGTAATAGGCCGCGAACGCGAGATGCACGATGAGTGCCCCGACGAGCAGCGCGGTCGCCAGCCTGTAGAAGAACCCGATCATCGCTTCATTCTTCTCGAGCAGCTGAATCAGCGCCCCGTGACCGGCGTTGGCGGACATGACGAATCCTTTGATTGAAAAATGGCTCTGCCGGCGCGACGCACTCGCGGCATGACGATGGTGAGCGGCGGGGAAATCCGCCGTCAGCGCGGCGTGCATGCTACGCCCGCCGCCGTCGATCGTGCCAGCGGCATCTTCCGGTCGGCGGCCGCAGCCGCCCCGGGTTTCGGCGAATCTATCCGGGCACCCGGGTCAGCACGGCCTCGACCGGTCGGCGCAGCGACCTCGGCATGGCCGGCCCGCGACCGAACCTGATCACCAGATCCGGCCGGTCGTGTTCGAGGCCGATCAGGCGGGCGAACCGGGGCCGAAGTGCAGCCACCTCCACCGGTTGATTCAGGTGCGCGGTGCGCACGCCGAGCGCCGTCGCCTGCAGGGCGAAGCGCTGAAATGCCCGGCCGGCTTCGATCCAGTGCGCCTTGTCATCGCGATCCGATGCGAATACCGCGATGCCGGCCGAACTGCGCATGTGTGCGGCGTACTTGTCGTTCTCGTCCGCTTCCGTGAAGAAGAGGTCGAACAGCCGGCTGCCGAGCCAGGGCGGCGCCGTGGGGTTGCCCGACGCGCCGGCATAGAGGCCATCGCCCGACGTCGCCGCCTGCCGGCCATCGAAGCGGATCCACTGTTTCAGCTCGCGCACGAAGGCCGGGTCGCGCATCTGTGCCGTGTTGCCCTCGATCACGAAGTCCAGCACCTGCGCCATCACCTGCCTGTCGGTGAGCAGCAGCACGCGAACGCCCGGCCCCGTACCGGCCTTCTGCAGAAGCGCCAGATCATCGCCGGACAGCGAGCGCCCGTCGAATTCACCCCGGGTGGACTGCCGGTACGGAATCGCCTCGAACAGCGGGCTCCGGACGACCTTGGCGGGTTCGAGCGCAATGTCGAGCGACTCGGCGGCCCCGTCATTGAAGGTGACATCGCCGTGCAGGCCGATGGCTGCCGCCGCCTGCACAAGGTTTTCGGCGGCGCAGCCGAGGCTGGTGAACAGATGGTGATCGTCCGGATCGACGATCGGACACCGGCGCTCGTAGTCGGGAAGGATTGAAACGGATTGCCCGGCAATGCCGAATTTCCAGCACTGCGTGTTGTGGCTGGACGGCGCGAGGGTGGCGTACCTCACCAGTTCCCGCATCGGCGCCGAAGCGGTGTATCCCTTTTCATCGCCTTTTTCGTCGCCCTTTTCATCGCCATGCCGCCATGTCCGCGCTACGGCACGCTCGTATTCGGCGGACGAACGCGCGCCGTAAAAGACCGAAGCGCCTGCGGCACCGACGCCGGCAAGCGCCGCAGTTGCGATGAGCTGTCTTCTGGTCAGCATGAAAAGCCTCTCCTCGACGCACGGCAGCCCATGAAGAGACGACCCGCCCCGCGCAACGCGATTGAATGCCGGCAGGCGCTATTGCACGTACTCGTACAGCGGCCTGTTCTTGTCCACCACATGCACCGTGAACAGCTTCAGCGGCGTGTCGCCGACCACCGTGAATCCGCCGTGCTTCACGTCGCGCAGATTCATCGCCGTCGCGCCGGTCTGCAGCATCACCGCATCCTTCCCCGGCGCCTGGATGCTCGCGCCCTGCACCACATACAGCGCTTCGATGCCGTGATGAAGGTGCAGATCGATGCGCTCACCGGGCTTGTACTCGCCGGTCGACGTGATCACCTCCATGCCCGGCGCCCCGCTCAGGTCCGAGCGCCTGTGTTCCACCCGCTGCGGCGAATCGGTCAGCGTCTGCGCCACCAGCGTGGTCGTCGCGCCCAGCAGGAAGGTCGCCGATCCGAACAGCAGTTTCATCAGGGTGTCTTTTTTCATTCTCGTCTCGCAAATTGATCCGGTGTCGATCCGGATCAAGGATTCTCAGGATATCCCCGGGGCGATGCCGCAGTTGTGATGGCGGAAAAATCAATCGATGAATGATAGCCAGAGGACGGCGCGAATGCGGACGAAGAAGATGCGACGTCACCCGATCAACTTGAGCAACGTGGCGTTTTGGCAGGAGCGATCCATTGATCGCGAACCCGCACGTCGATCAAGCACCTTCATATATATAACGCTCGCATTCGCGATCAATGGATCGCTCCTACAATCGAACGTCATTCATGCGACGTCACAGGTTCAGCGACACGATCGAATGCCATGACGGTCCCACGAAAGAAATGACGTTTTGGTAGGAGCGATCCATTGATCGCGAACCGGCGCGTTGATCACGTGGCGTCGAGGGTTCACAGTCCCATTTGCGATCAATGGGCGGCGCAGGGGTTTCGGCGAGCACCGCTCGCCGCCCGCAAAGCCGGCTGGCCATGCAGGGCCAGCCGTGGGCCGCTTCCACAAAAACCGGCACTTCGCAGAAGGCCGATGCCCGGGTCGAAGTCCGTCTTCGCGATCAATCGATCCCCATTCCCGCCCCTCTCCCATTCGGCGCCTCTTTCGAAACTCGCAGGCGACCGGTGCAGAAGCCGGGCACGTCCTGTGCGACGATGCCGTTCATGAGCGGTCGAGCGGTCATCCGCACACGCGTCCCGCTCACCGGCCCCCGGGAGATGGCATGGACAACATCTACGAGCAGCATCTGGAGCGCAACGCCGCCAATTTCGTGGCGCTGTCGCCGGTCAGTTTCGTCGAACGCAGTGCCGAAATCTTCGGCGACCTGCCATCGGTGGCGCACGGCGAGCGCCGCTACACGTGGGCGCAGACGCGCGAGCGCGCCGCCCGGCTGGCGGCGGCACTGCGCGCCCTCGGCGTCGGGCGCGGCAGCACGGTCAGCGTCATGCTGCCCAACACCCCGGAAATGGTCGAGGCGCACTATGCGGTGCCGGCGCTCAATGCCGTGCTCAATGCGCTCAACACGCGGCTCGACGCCACGCTGCTGGCCTGGCAGATGAACCACTGCGAAACGCAGGTGCTGATCACCGACCGCGAATTCGCCGCGGTCATGGCGCCGGCGCTCGACATCCTGCGCGAGCGCTTCGGCCGCAGCCCGCGGGTGATCGACGTCGACGACAGCGAATACACCGGTGCCGGCAGCCGCCTCGGCACGCACGAATACGAAGCCCTGCTCGCCGCGCACCCGCCGCTCGCCCGGCTCGACGGCCCGGCCGACGAGTGGGACGCCATCGCCGTCAGCTACACCTCGGGCACCACCGGCGACCCGAAGGGCGTGGTCACCCACCACCGCGGCGCCTATCTCAATGCACTGTGCAACGCGACCGCCTGGACCATGCCGCACTTCCCGAAGTACCTGTGGACACTGCCGATGTTCCACTGCAACGGCTGGTGCTTCACCTGGACGATCGCCATGCTCGGCGGCACCCACATCTGCCTGCGCAAGGTCGAGGCCCGGGCCATCCTCGACGCCATCCGCGTGCACGGCGCCGATCACTACTGCGCCGCGCCCATCGTGCACAGCCTCATCTACAACGCGCCGGACGAGCTGCGCGCCGGCATCACCCACGCGGTGCGCGGCATGGTGGCCGGCGCCGCGCCCCCGGCGGCGATGATCGAAGGCATGGCACGCATCGGCTTCGACATCACGCACGTCTATGGCCTGACCGAAACCTACGGCCCGGCCGCGGTGGCCGTCAAACGCCCGGCCTGGGCGCAGGAAAACCTGTCCGAACAGACCCGCCTCAACGGCCGGCAGGGCGCGCGCTACCCGATGCAGGAAGGCATGACCGTGCTCGACGCCGGCACGATGGCCGAAGTGCCGGCCGACGGCCACACCATGGGCGAAGTCATGTTCCGCGGCAACATCGTCATGAAGGGCTATCTGAAGAACCCGGAATCGACCGCGAAGGCCTTCGAGGGCGGCTGGTTCCACACCGGCGACCTCGGCGTCATCGAACCCGACCGCTACGTCAAGCT
>JAGNYW010000043.1 GCA_017984755.1 Methyloversatilis sp. | reverse complement strand
TCGCTGCGCCTGATGATGGCGATCCGCGGCACCCCGCCCGCAGATGAAACAGTCGCCGGACTGTTCGCCCGCACGCGCCAGACGGCCACGACCGAGCGCTATCTGTGGGCACCGCTGTGCATCGCGGCACTGAACACCGGCGTCACCGATGCCAGCGCCCACGTGTTCGCCCAGGTACTGCGCGACACTCTGACCGGGCCGGCGGGCGCGTCCGATGTGCTGCTGCCGCGCGGCGATCTCGGCCAGCTGTTTCCGGCGCCGGCTGCCGCCTGGCTTAGCGCACGGGGTGCGAGCGTGCGTTGCGGCACGCGGGTGCGTGCCGTGCAGTCGCATGCCGGAGGGTTTTCGATCGACACGGCGGACGGCGTGCAGCAGGCGGACCGCGTGGTGATAGCCACCAGTCCGCACCACCTGCCCGCGCTGCTGCGCGATCTGCCAGGTCTCGACGGCGTGGCCGCACGGGCCGGCGCGCTGGAATACGAACCGGTGACGACGGTATTCGCGGCCTTCGGTGACGGGGTCGCGCTGCCGGCGCCGATGATGGCGTTCGCCGACGGCGTGCCGCACTGGATCTTCGACCGCGGCGCGCTGGGTGGTCCGGCCGGCCTGATCGCCAGTGTGGTGTCGGCCGATGGTGCCCGGCGGGAAGACACCGAACGCGCGGTCATCGCGGCGCTGCGCGACCGGTTTCCTGCCCTGCCCGCGCCGCTGTGGGTGCGCACCATCACGGAAAAACGCGCCACCTTCCGCTGCACGCCCGGCCGACCCGCCTTCCGGCAGCCCGACGATGTGCGCATCGCCCTGGCCGGCGACTACCTGCTGCCCGACTATCCCGCCACACTCGAATCCGCCGTCCGCAGCGGTCAGGCCGCGGCACGCCGCATCACCGGCGAGGTCACACGACGCAGTTGATGCACTGCGGTGACCGCCACCGCTGCTTCACGACGATTCGAGAAAGCGCTCGACCAGGCGTGTCCAGTAGGCAACGCCGAGCGGGATGATGCTGTCGTTGAAGTCGTAGCGCGGGTTGTGCAGCATGCAGCCACCCCCCTCCTCGTGCCCCGGGCGCGCTGCCGTATCCGGGCCGCCGCCGTTGCCCAGCCATACATAGCAGCCGGGCCTTTCCTGCAGCATGTGGGCGAAATCCTCCGCGCCCATGCTGGGCGGGTAATTCAGGTGCACGCCGGCTTGGCCCATCAATTCGTGCCCGACCGTGGCGCAGAACGTGGCCTCCGGTGAGGTGTTGACCGTGGGCGGGTAGCCGCGCCGATAACTGACCGCGACGTCGACGCCATGCGCCGCCGCCACACCGTGCGCGATGCGCCGGATGCCGGCTTCGAGCTGGTCGCGCACCCCCGCCGAGAAGGCGCGTGCCGTCCCGCGCAGCGTCGCCGACTGCGGGATCACGTTGTAGGCCTCGCCGGCGTTGAACTGCGTGATGCTGACCACGCCGCAATCCACCGGCGACAGGTTGCGCGACACGATGGACTGCAGCGACTGCACCATCGCCGCACCGGCCAGCACGGGGTCGGCACCCAGATGCGGCATGGCCGCATGCGCACCGCGGCCTTCGATGACGATTTCGATCTCGTCGCTGCTGGCCATGGCCGGTCCGTCATGCACCGCCATTTCACCCACCGGCAGACCCGGCCAGTTGTGCAGGCCGAATACCGCCTGCATCGGAAATCGCTGGAACAGTCCGTCGGCAATCATCGCCGCGGCACCACCGCGACCTTCTTCGGCCGGCTGGAAGATGAAATTCACGGTGCCATCGAAACAGCGCGTTGCCGCAAGGTATTCGGCGGCCGCCAGCAGCATGGCCGTATGGCCATCGTGTCCGCAGCCGTGCATGCGCCCTGCATGCGTCGAACGATGGGCGAAGGTGTTCTGTTCGGTCATGGGCAGCGCGTCCATGTCGGCGCGCAGACCGATCGACCCGACGCCGCTGCCGGCGCGCAGCACACCGACCACCCCGGTGTGGCCGATGCCTTCATGCACCTCGATGCCGGCATCGCGCAGAACGCGTGCAACCAATTCGGCCGTGCGGGCTTCTTCGAATGCGAGTTCGGGATGCGCATGCAGATCGCGCCGGATACCGGCCCAGCGTGCCTGACGGTCGGCCAGCGCCTCGACCAGCGGATGCTGCTCGCTCACTGCAGCTCCTCCACTTCGGAGAACATGGCCGCCTGACCCCGCAGCACGCCCTGTGCATCCAGCACCTTCCAGACCGTGGCATGACTGATGCGGAACAGCGTGCCGTCGCGGCGCACCCGCACGCCGCAGTAGTCGCCGATGTAGCCCTGCTGCGTCACCAGTTCGAGCAGGCGCGCACGTTCGTCGCGCTCGGGTTCGCGCGCCGACAGGCGCGACGGCAGGGTGATGAACTCGTCCCACGTGTAGCCGAACAGCCGCTGCGCAAACACATTTGCGTAATTGAACACCGGATCGGCCTGCGTGCCGTGCGACACGAGGGCGAACGGCGCGCTGTACAGCGTCAGCGCGTCAGCCGGCAGCCGCTGGCCGGTGACACGCTCGAAACTGTCGGCCAGAAGAATGCTGTGCTCGCGCAAGAACTTGTGATCAGGCATCGCGGTCATGAATCGGAAGATACCATCGACGCCATGCAACGCGATCTCATCACGCTGACAGCCGACGGACTTTATTGCGCCGCCGGCAATTTCCACATCGACCCCTGGCGCCCGGTGGCGCGCGCCGTCATTACGCATGCGCACGCCGACCACGCGCGCGCCGGCCACTCATGCTATCTGTCCGCCAGCGAGGGCGAAAAGGTACTTCGCGCGAGACTGGGCGACATCGCGCTGCAGACGCTGCGCTACGGCGAACGTATACATATTGGCGAGGCGACCGTTTCGCTGCACCCGGCGGGTCACGTGCTGGGCTCGGCGCAGGTGCGGATCGAGGTGGGCGGTGAAGTCTGGGTCGCATCCGGTGACTACAAGCTGGATGCCGACGCCACCTGCACCGCCTTCGAGCCGGTGCGCGCCGACACCTTCATCACCGAATCGACGTTCGGCCTGCCGATCTACCGCTGGCCGGCGCCGGACGTGCTGCTGGCTGAGCTGAACGCCTGGTGGCGCGCCAACGCGGACGCCGGGCGCACCAGCGTGGTGTTCGCCTATGCCTTCGGAAAATCGCAGCGCATTCTCGCCGGGCTGGATCACGGCATTGGTCCCATCGTTTGTCACGGCGCCGTCGAAGCCCTGAATCGCGCCTATCGAGGCAGCGGTGTGGCGCTGCCGGCAACATCGATGGTGTCCGACGGGCTCGATGCCGCGGCGCTGCGCCGCGCGCTGGTCATCGCCCCGCCGTCGGCGCAGTCCTCACCCTGGATGAAGCGCTTCGGCGACTACGCCGACTGCTTCGCATCGGGCTGGATGCAGGTGCGCGGTGCGCGCCGCCGGCGCGGTGTCGATCGCGGTCTGGTGATGTCGGATCACGCCGACTGGCCGGGACTGCTGTCGGCCATCGACGCCACCGGCGCCTCTCGCGTCATCGTCACCCACGGTCACGTCCAGCCCCTCGTGCGCTGGCTGGAAGAAAACGGCCTGCAGGCCGGCGCCTTCGCCACGTCGTTCGGCAACGAGGCGGACAGCGCCGACGAAGAACCGGC
Source organism: Methyloversatilis sp. (assembly GCA_017984755.1). Taxonomy (GTDB): domain Bacteria; phylum Pseudomonadota; class Gammaproteobacteria; order Burkholderiales; family Rhodocyclaceae; genus Methyloversatilis. The sequence continues at coordinate 17,324 of JAGNYW010000043.1, read as the reverse complement.
GGCGCCGGAAAGCCGCTAGCGAGCCGCCGGCTTCAGCAGCGGCGCGTGCGCCCCAGCGCCAGGCCCAGCACGGCAAGACCCGCCGCGAACATGCCGCTGGCCGCCGGCTCGGGCACGGCGGTGATCTGCGTGACGAAGTAGGCGGAGCCGCCTCGGCCGGCCGACCAATCCGCGTAATAGGCCCAGATCGCTTCGGCACCCGGGTCGATCGACGGGCGCTGCCCCCAGATCTGAAGCCCCGGCCCGTTCGCGCCGAGGGATACCGGTGTGGCCGTGGCGGCGGCGAAGCTGGTCTCGCCGACCGTCCAGTGCAGCGTATCCGTCAGCAGCGTGATGCTGCCGTTGGCAAAGCCGAAGCCGTCGCCGGCGATTTCAAAATTACCCGCAAACATCGCCGGCCCGGTGAAGTTGATGGCTTCGACCAGCAGATACGCGCTCTGCCCCGGCGTGAGCGCAAAACCGGAGAAGGATTCGGTCGTACCCCAGGAACTCGTCTTGTGGTCGATCAGTTCGTCGATCGATGCCGTCAGATCGGTCGAAAGGTAAATCTTCAGGTTGTCATCTGCCGTGTAGCTGCCTGACAGCGTTGCAGCCTGAGCCGGCATGGCGCCGGCGGCGAGCAGCACGGCCGGCAGCATGCGCAGAAGAGAGGGATGTCTGATCACGGTTGTTTTCCTTGGCAATGGTCACGGGCCGATCCGGACAACAGCCAGCAAATATTGCTCCAGATTCGCAAGGCAATGATTCGTCGAATATTTTCTCCAGAAGGAACAGAGCGAGAGCGGTCACTGTAAAGCCGGCCGACATTCGACGCCGTTCATCTGCCCCGCCTCCGCATTCGCGCAGGACCGTTCCCGCGCTGACACGTCCGCCACGACATGCGGAACGAAACCTTCCGCGACCGGCTCCCGCATTCCCTGCCCGGTCGCCTTTCCGGATGGCGCGAAAAGATTCCTGCGCCCCCCTGCATCCGTCGCGACAGATGGCACGTATTGAGGGCGGGAGCTGCCGCAAGGCCAGTTGTCCCGCGTTCGGAGGAGGTCATCAAGACGATATCGATCTGCCCGCGGCCGCCTGCTTTCCGGCCGCAGGCAGATGTTCATTCACGCTCTGCCCAGGAGAAACCGGCATGTTGCACAGGAAACTTCATCTGCTCATCGCAGCGCTGTTCGTCAGCGCCTCATCCCACGCGGCCAACCACCGCGAAGCGCCGATCACCGCGCTCGATCACAAGGCCGACATCACCGACCTCTACGCCTTCCGCAGCTATGACGGCGGCAGCACGCCGAAGGTGACGATGATCGTCGGCGTCGATCCGCTGCTCGAACCGGGCAATGGCCCGAACTACTTCCCGTTCGATCCGGACATCCTTTACGAGATCAAGGTCGACAACAACCACGACGCGGTGGAAGACATCGGCTTCCAGTTCCGCTTCACGACCGAACAGCGCCTGCCCACGCTTTTCCAGGGCTACGCAGGCATCGCCGGCGGCGCGGTGGCACCCGCCAATTCGCCGGCACCGGTTCCGCCCGGCGCGGCACTGGTTCCGGATCGCATCGACAGCTTCGAGTCGGCCGGCCTGGGTACGCGCCAGACCTACACGCTGACGATGGTGCGCTACGACAGCGCCGGCCGTCCGACGACGCGCACCGTCATCGGCTCGGGTCTGCATGCGGTGCCGGGCAACATCGGTCCGCGCACCATGGACTACGAAGCGCTGTTCAATGCCGCGACCTACACGCTGGCCAATGACGTGAAGTCTTTCGCCGGCACGACCGACGACGCCTTCTGGATCGACCTGGGCGGTGCCTTCGACACGCTGAACACGCACCGTTTCCCGGTGCTCGGCGCGGCCGAGGATGCCTCACCCGAGAACACCGTTGCCGACACGGTGTCCGGCTACGCGGTGAATTCGCTCGCCATCGAAATTCCGGTCAGCCTGCTGACGCGCAGCGGTCAGGTCGAAGCCGCCGGCTCGCCGGCTGCCACCGTCGGCATCTGGGCGACCACCTCGCGCCCCGGTACCACGGTGCGCCGCTCGCCGCTGGCGTCGGCCAGTTCGGGCAGCTTCCGACAGGTGCAGCGCATGGGCAATCCGCTGATCAACGAGCTGCTGGTCGGCACCGGCTTCAAGGACCGCTTCAGCATGGACATACCGAAGAACGACGGCCAGTTCGCGAACTTCTTCCTTGATCCCGTGCTGGCGCGCGTCGTCAATGCGCTGACCGGCGGCGCCGTGGCGATCCCCGCCGTGCCGCGTGTCGACCTGCTGCCGGTCGTCACCTACGCCGCGCCGATCGCCGCTCCCGGCACGCCGGCGGGCCCGGTCGCCGACCTGCTGCGCCTGAACACCGGTGTCGCGCCGACATCGCCCGAAGCGGCCAGCCGGCTGGGCCTGCTGGGCGGCGATGCCGCCGGCTTTCCGAACGGCCGCCGGGTGTTCGACGACGTGACCGACGTGGCGCTGCGTCTGGTGGTCGGCGGCGTGCTCGCCGCACCCTTCGCCGGCTACAACCCGGACATCGGCGGTCGCCTGGGCGATGGCGTCAATTCGAACGACACCGCCTACCGCACGACCTTCCCGTACCTCGGCAACGCACCGTCCGGACGTGACCGTCGCCACATCGATCCGGGCGAACCGGGCTGCGGCGGCGCCGCAGGCGGCATCTGTCCGGAGTAAGGCATGAAGCCCGGGCGCGTCTGCATCACGCAGGCGCGCCCGCCGCAGCACACATCATTCTGCCCCTTCCGCCCCGAGGACCGACATGAACACTGTACTGACGACACTTGCGCTGTGCTTCGCCTGCGCCTTCGCGCCGGCGCACGCCGACGACACACCGGCCGAACGCGCCATCAAGGCCGCCGAGGCCCGCATCGCCACGCTGACGGCGGCAAACGCGCTGCGCGCCGACGCGCTCAATGGCCTGGCGCTTGCGCTGACGCGCCGCGCGCGGGAAACCTCCGACACCGACTTCTACGACCGGGCACACGCGGTGCTCGACCAGGCACAGAAGATCGAGCCCGACCATCGAGATGCACAGCGCACGCGCATCTGGGTGTGGCTGGGTGAGCACGAATTCAGGCGTGCGTTCGACGCGGCACTGATCCTGCACAAGAGCAATCCGGACGATCTGATGACGCTGGCGATGCTGACCGATGCCAGCGTCGAGCTGGGCCGCTACGACGACGCCGAACGCTATGCCCAGTGGCTGCTCGATCTGCGCCCTGGCAATGTCGTCGGGCTGACGCGCGCTGCCTATCTGCGCGAACTGTTCGGCGACGTCGATGGCGCCATCGAACTGATGGAGCAGGCTTTCAACCGCACGCCTGGCGTCGAAACGGAAGACCGCGCCTGGCTGCTGACCCACCTGTCGCACCTGCAGGTGAGCGCCGGTCGGATCGATCAGGCCGACGCGCTGGCCCAGGCCGCGCTGCGCGAATTCCCCGACTACCACTACGCACTGGCGCAGCTGTCGGAAGTACGGCACGCGCAGGGCCGCCACGACGAGGCACTGGTCGCCCGACAGGCGCACCTGAAGGCATCGCCGCATCCGGAGAACGGATTCCGGCTCGGTGAGGCGCTGCAGCGCGCCGGCCGCACGGCCGAGGCGGAAACCGCCTTCGCCGGGTTCGAGCGCGCAGCACTCGCCGAATCGGATGGCGTCGACAACGCCAATCGCGAACTGGCGCTGTACTGGCTCGATCACGCCGGCCAGCCGGCAAAGGCGTTGCAGCTCGCGCAACGGGAGGCGCAGCGCCGGCAGGATGTGCTGACGCTGGACACGCTGGCCTGGGCGCAATACCGCAACGGCCAGTTCGCCGACGCCCGCACGACGATGGCACGCGTACTCGCCGTCGGCACGCGCGACCCCGGCCTGCTCTACCACGCCGGCCTGATCGCCCGCAAAGCCGGCGACGCGACGGCCGCGCTCGAATACCTGCAGCAGGCGCTGGCGCGCGCGCCCTGGCACGACCTCGCCGTCCGCGCGCGCGAGGCGCTGGTCATCCGTCCGACCTCCGCGCCGGCCACTCTGGCCCGCGCGGCACAACCCTGACTTCTTTTCGAGGACCTCATCATGATGCGTACCCTGATCGCCGCTTTGCTCCTCGCCTGCACAAGCAGCGCCACCCTCGCTGCACCGGTCATCTTCTCTGCGGCGTACTACAGCACCAGCGCATTCGCCTCGGCGGGCAACGTGCTGGATGGCGTGAATGAAGGATTCTCGCCTCCCCTGCCGGTCACGTCCGACGCCAGCGCACTTGGCCTGACCGGCACTGCGTCGGCTTTCGGCTTCGCCGACACCGGCCTGCTGGTGGTCACGACATCGGCTGACGGCACCGGCGAACAGGCAGACGCCGCCGCCACCGCCCGCTTCTTCGGCACACTGGCCGGCATGACCGGCGGCGCAGTGAATCTGTTCGTCGATTTCGATCATCAGCTCGATACCACCGGCGACGCCCTGGGTTCGCTGAGCCTGCTCATCAGCGTCACCTCCGGCTCTGGCCTGCTGTTCAATCAAACCTATGACACGAGCAGCGATCTGCAGCTCGGCTTCCTGCTGCCCGCCGGCAGCAGCAGCTTCGACCTGACCCTGATTGCCGACGGCACGGCGCTCGACGGGCAGGCGTTCTCGCTGGGCAGTGTCGAATTCGAACTGCGAACGGTCCCCGAACCCGGCGCGTTGGCACTGAGCGCAATCGCACTGGCCGGGCTGCTGGGCGTGCGTCGTCGCAGAACGCCGCAGGCCCGCCCGGGCAACCGGGACACCGACAGGCCTCGTGGCAGGTAGTCCGACCGGACTATCTGCCGTCATCAATACGCAACCCCCTTGCGGCGCCGTCCGCGGCTCTCCCCTCCGCCACGGTGCCGTCCCATGTTCTGCCGAACCTTCGCTTCCGCGCTCGCACTGATTGCCGCCGGCCCCGCTGCCGCTGCCATTTCGGGCCTCGACCTGTCCGATTACCGTCTTGTGGCGACCTACGACCTGCCCGCCGTTCGCGCGGCCGAAGCATCTGCCATCACCTGGAACTGGGACAGCGACAGCCTGTTCGTGCTCGGCGACGAGGGCGACTACGTGGTCGAGGTCAACAAGCAGGGCGTTGAGCTGAGTTCGATGAACCTGTTCGGCTTCGACGACACCGAAGGCCTGACTTACGTCGGCAACGGCCAGTTCGTCATCACCGAAGAGCGCCTGCAGGACGCCTACCTGTTCACCTATCAGGCCAGCGGCGCCGTCGGCCGCGGCACCTTGCCGTCGCTCTCGGTCGGCCCGACCGTGGGCAATGTCGGCATCGAAGGCCTGTCCTACGATCCGCTGACCGGCCGCTTCATCATGGTCAAGGAAAAGACGCCGCAGGCCGTGTATGACGCGACGCCAGACTTCGCCGGCAACACGGCGAGCGTCACCGAACTCGTGCCGCCCGCCAACCAGTTCGCGCAGATCTTCGGTACGGCCGACCTGTCGGAAGTGCAGGTGCTGACCACCGTTCAATCGCTGCGCGGCACGGCGGACCAGAACAACCTGCTGATCTACAGCCAGGAATCGTCGCGCCTGCTCGAAGTCAGCCGCAGCGGCCAGATTCTGAGCCAGTTCGACTTCAGCGCGATCGCCCAGGACGCCGAAGGCGTGACCATCGACGCCGACGGCATCCTCTACATCGCCGGCGAAACACCCAGCCTGTACGTGCTGGCCCCGGTCCCGGAACCCGAAGGCTGGGCGCTCCTGATCGCCGGCCTCGGCCTGATCGGCGTCGCCGCCCGCCGTCGCCTGTCCTGATCCATTGCATCAAACATCGAGGTCATCAACATGAACAAGCTTCTCGCAGCACTGCTCGTCGCCGGTTTCGCATCGCAGGCCCAGGCCGATGTCAGCATCACCGAATGGATGTATTCGGGCGGCGGCGGCGAATTCATCGAATTCACCAACCGCGGCAGCTCGGCCGTCGATTTCGCCGGCTGGAGCTATGACGACGACAGCCGCACGCCCGGCGTTTTCAGCCTGAGCGGCTTCGGCATGGTCGGCGCCGGCGAATCGGTGGTCATCACCGAAACAAGCGCCGACACGTTCCGCCTCGACTGGGGTCTGGCCAATGACGTGAAGGTGCTCGGCGGCTACACCAACAACATCGGTCGCGCCGACGAAATCAACCTGTTCGACGGCAGCGGCGCGCTGGTCGATCGCCTGACCTATGGCGACAATGCCGCAGCAGGTGGCCCGCGCACGCAGAATGTCAGCGGCCGTGCCATCACTGCCGCTGCACTGGGCGCCAACGATGCGAAGCAGTGGATGCTGTCGTCGGTCGGTGACGCAGAAGGTTCGTACGCCTCCCTGAGCCTCGACGTCGGCAGCCCGGGTGTCACCGCCTTTGCCGCCGCCGTGCCGGAACCGGAAACGTACGCCATGCTGCTGGCCGGTCTCGGCCTGATCGGCTGCGTGGCCCGCCGCCGCGCCTGATCGTCTCGCGCGCAGGCAGACGCCGGCCGCTGGCCGGCGTCTTTCGTTGACGGGCTGCTACGCGAACCGTCGGGCAGGCTTGTCATCAAAGCGGCTTCGCTCGGCTACGATGACCCGATGCAACGCTTCACCGCCCTCTACCTCGCGCTCGACAGCAGCACATCCACCCGCCATCGCGTGCAGGCGATGCGGGCTTACTTCGCGCAGGTACCGGCGGAAGACGCCGCGTGGGCGGCGTACTTCCTGGCCGGCGGCAAGCCGCGGCAGGCGGTGGGCACGCGCGTGCTGCGCGAAACCGGTGCGCGTGCGGCCGGCATGCCGGACTGGCTGTTCGACGAATGCTACGAGGCGGTCGGCGATCTGGCGGAGACGCTGGCGCTCATCCTGCCGCCACCGGTTGATGTCAGCGACCGGCCGCTGCACGACTGGGTCGATGTGCTGGGCGCGCTGCGCGCGGCGCCGGTCGATGACAAGCCGGCACAACTGCTGGCAGCCTGGCAGGTACTGGACGCGGACGAGCGCTTCCTGTTCAACAAGCTCATCACGGGCGCGCTGCGCGTCGGCGTATCGCGCCTGCTGGTGACACGGGCCCTGTCCGCCTGTGCTGGCGTGCCACCGGAATTGCTGGCGCAGCGCCTGATCGGCTATCTGGCAGCGGACCCCGCCCGGGCGGGCATGGGCGCAGCGCGTTTCGAGGCGCTGATCGCGCCGGCCGGTCAGGACGAAGCCGGCATGCAGCCCTACCCCTTCTTCCTCGCTCACCCCCTGCAATCGGCGCCCGACGGCGCGCTCGGCGATGCCGCCGACTGGCTGGCCGAGTGGAAGTGGGACGGCATCCGCGCCCAGCTGGTGTGCCGCGCCGGCGACGTGGCGCTGTGGTCGCGCGGCGAAGAGCTGATCAGCGAGCGGTTTCCGGAACTGATCGAATCGGCGGCCGCGCTGCCCGACGGTTGCGTGCTCGACGGCGAGGTGCTCGCCTGGCGAGGCGAGGCACCGCTGCCGTTCGCGCAGCTGCAGACCCGCATCACCCGCAAGCGCATCACCCGCCGGCTGCTCGACGACGTGCCGGCCGTATTCATGGTCTATGACCTGATCGAAGTCGACGGCACCGATCTGCGTGCCCAGCCCCAGTCGGTGCGGCGCGGACGGCTCCACGGCCTGATCGGCGATGCACCGCCGCCGGCCCTGCGCTTGTCGCCGGTACTGCAGGGCAACTGGAGTCAGCTTGCGGCACAGCGAAACCGCGCACGCGAACTCGGCGTCGAAGGCCTCATGCTCAAGCGCGCCGATGCGCCCTACGGCATCGGTCGCACCAAACTGGATGCCCGCGGCCAGTGGTGGAAATGGAAGATCGACCCATACACCATCGACGCCGTTCTGATCTACGCCCAGCGCGGCCACGGCCGGCGGGCCGGGCTGTACAGCGACTACACCTTCGCCGTGTGGTCGGTCTCGCCGGACGGCATGCGCACGCTGGTGCCCTTCGCCAAGGCCTATTCCGGCCTGTCGGACGCCGAGATGCGCGAGGTCGACGCCTTCATCCGCAGTCACACTCTGGAACGCTTCGGCCCGGTGTGTTCGGTCACGCCCGAACTGGTGTTCGAACTGGGCTTCGAAGGCATCCAGCCCTCACCGCGTCACAAGTCAGGCATCGCCGTGCGCTTCCCGCGCATGCTGCGCCGCCGGCTCGACAAGCCTGCAGCAGAGGCGGACACGCTCGACGCACTGCGCGCGCTGATGTCGACGTGAGACGCCGGCATCAGCGCCGCCGAGAGGCGATGATGCTTTGGCAGGACCGGTCCGATTGGGCTACCTTCGTGCCATGAATACCCCCACGCGCAATCCGGTGTGCCCCCTCTACGGCATCGATTTCACCTCCGCCCCGTCATCGCGCAAGCCCATCACCGTCGCAGCCGGAGAGGTCGCTGCCGATGGCATGCTGCATCTCGGAAGCATCGAACGCTTGCCGTCGTGGGGCGGTTTCGAAGCCTTCCTGCGGCGCCCCGGCCCCTGGCTGGGTGCGTTCGACTTTCCGTTCGGCCTGCCGCGCGAATCGGTGCTGGAGCACGGCTGGCCGCTCGACTGGGCCGGCATGGTGCGTACGGCATCGGCGCTGTCCCGACAGGAATTCAAGGCGCTGGCCGATGCCGAGCGTGCACCGCGTCCGGTCGGACAGAAGTACACGCACCGCGCCACCGACCGGCCTGCCGGTTCGCACAGCCCGATGAAATTCGTCAATCCACCGGTCGGCTGGATGTTCCAGGAAGGCGCGCGGCGGCTGCTCGATGCCGGCGTATACCTGCCCGGCATGCACAGCGGCGACGCGGCGCGCGTGGCGCTCGAAGCCTACCCGGGCTGGCTGGCGCGCAGCATCGTACCTACGTCGTACAAGAGTGAATCGGCCAGCGGCCAGACCGGTGCGCGCCTGGCCAACCGCATGCTGATCATCGAAGCGCTGCAGCGCGGCGCGCATCCGCTCGGCGTGTCGCTGCGCTGCGGCGATCCGGCGCTGCTCGATGCCATGATCACCGACGGCACGGGCGATCTGCTGGACTGCGTCCTCTGCCTGGTCGAAGCCGCCTGGGCCTGGGCAAGACGCGATGCCGGTTACGGACTGCCGCTGCACATCGACCCCGTCGAAGGCTGGATCGTCGGCGTACAGCCGGGTCGCACGCCGGACGGGATACCGCACTGAACGTGACGTGTGTGTCCGCGATCAATCGGGCACCTTCGACTGTGCAACGCCCGCATTCGCGATCAATGGGCGGCGCGGGGGGTTTCGGCGAGCACGGCTCGCCGCCCGCAGAGCCGGCCGTGGGCCGCTCCCGCAGAAACCAGAGCGCCGCTCCGCCGCACCGGGACCGAACCCGCCTATTGGCCCAGCACTTTCTGCACCAGCGGATGCTGCACCCGCCGCTCGGCGGAGATCGCGTAGAAATGTTCCACCACCTCGTCGCAGCGCCCCAGCAGCTGCAGGCCGCGTTGCCCCACAAGTTCGTCGTGTGACCACTCGGTCGCCGGGAAACCGCCCAGACCGCCCTCGCCGAACGTGGCCAGCAGCGCGCTGTCTTCGAATTCGCCGGCCACGTAAGGATGCAGATTCTTGCGGTCGAACCAGTCGTCGATGCGTGGGCGTACCGCCGAGTGACGGGTCGGCAGCAAAAGCGGCATGCCGTCCAGGCAGGCCGGAAAGGCGGCGTCCGTACCGGCGGCGAGTGCCGGCGACGCGTACCAGGTGAGTGCCGCTTCGCCGAGCGGATGGCTGAAAACCTTCAGATTGGGATTCACCGGCGCCGGCCGGTCCGCCAGCACCACGTCCAGCCGGTGCAGGGCCAGATCCGCCAGCAGGTCATCGAACTCACCTTCGCTGCACAACAGATGCAGGCCGGGCGTATCGGTCACCGGCTGCAGAAGGTGTCGCACGACCGCCTTGGGCAGACCATCCGATATGCCGACCGACAGACGCACGCCCTGCGCGGACGCCGCTTCGCGCACCGCCAGCGGCAGCTGTTCGCCGAGCTGGAAGATCTGCTCTGCATGGCGCAGCGCCGCCACGCCCGCCGCCGTCAGTTCGACACTGCGTCCGGACGGCTTGAACAGCGCATGACCCAGCGACCGCTCCAGCGTGTGGATCTGCGTGCTGACGGTCTGCACGGCCATGTCGAGCCGCTCGGCGGCACGGGCGATGCCGCCTTCCTTGGTGGCGACCCAGAAGTAATAGAGATGACGATAGTTGAGCACGACGTCCTCACTTCGAAAAAGACGAAGTCAAGTTACTACAAAGGTATGTTTTAAGGAATATCGGCGTGACGTAAAGTGGCGACTCGTTTAATTCACCGGAGAACTGCGATGCAGGTCATCGTCGAATCACGAAGTGCCGAAGGGAGTGCCTTGCGAAGCGTGGCCGAGAGCCGGCTGCGTTTCGTGCTGCGCCGTCTGGCCTGGCAGATCCCGAAAGCCCGCTTGCGCCTGTCCGACATCAACGGACCCCGCGGCGGCGAAGACAAGGAAGTCCAGGTGGAGCTGCAGCTTGCCGGAGCGCCGCCCGTCGTGGTGAGCGCGAAGTCACGCGACTGGCGCGCCGCCCTCAATGCGGCACTGGCCCGCGCCAGCCAGCGGCTGGTCCGCACGGTACGGCGGGCCCGTCAGGCGGCGCCCCCCCGGTCGCAGCGATTTGAATACGAAGCAGTCTGAATCAGCAGTCTGAACGACAGGAGTCAATGAACATGGAAATGCGATCTACACGAAACAACGGCGACGTCACGACGCTGCCTTACGAAGAGGTCGGCAGTTCGATCGCCGACGCGCCGCGCAAGGTGCTGCGCAACACCTACGCGCTGCTGGGCCTGAATCTGGGTTTCAGCGCGCTGATCGCGGCCACCGCGCTTGCCATGTCATGGCCGGCACCCGGCATCCTGCTGACGCTGGCCGGCTACTTCGGTCTGCTGTTCGCCGTCGCACGCTTCCGCGACAGTGGTGTCGGCGTGATGCTTACCTTCGCCCTGACCGGCTTCATGGGCTACACGATCGGCCCGCTGCTGGGTTCGGTCATGGCGCTGCCGGGCGGCGGCCAGACGGTGACGATGGCGCTGGGCGCCACGGCGGGCGTTTTTCTGGCGATGTCGACCTGGGCCAGCGTCACGCGACGTGACCTCACCGGCATGAGCAGCTTCCTGTTCATCGGCATGGTGGTCGCAGTGCTGGCCGGTCTGGGCGCGATGTTCTTCCAGATTCCCGCCCTGTCGCTGACCGTGTCGGCTGCCGTGGTGCTGCTGATGGCCGGCATGATCGCCTTCGAGACGCAGCGCATCGTGCGCGGCGGCGAAACGAATTACGTGATGGCGACCACCGGTCTGTTCGTATCCATCTTCAACCTCTTTACCGCCCTGCTGCAGTTGTTTGGATTCATGGGCAGCAGCAACGAGTAAGCCTTCCCCTTCGGGCATTGCCCGTTTATCCGCGAGCGGCCCGTCCGCCCGCGGATTTTTTTCGTCCGGACTGCCCGCGCCTCTCCGCTTCGAGCGGATTTTTTCTTTTCGGATTAAAGGGATGGGATTTTTTCCCCGTTAGCAAGACTGGGGTCTGACGGAAGATCGAATTCACTGTGCGCATGCGAGGGGAATCACCATGCTGGAAAATCTGAGTGTGAGAAAGGCCTTCGCGCTGGTCGGCGGGTCATCCGCGCTGGTCTGCTGCGTCGCGTTCAGCCTGATTTCGGCCGGCGACAACTGGCTCCTGCTGATCGGGGCATCGCTGGCGCTCATGGTCGGCGGCGCGCTGACCGGGCTCTTCGTCGGACGCTTCTACGGCCGGCGGGCGGAAACCATCGTGGGTGGCCTGCATGCGCTGGCAGAGGGCCGGCTCGATCACCGGGTCAGCCTGAACGGCAAGGATGACTTTGCCTGGCTGGCTTACGAGTACAACGCCGCGCGCAAGGCGGTCAAACAACTGGTCGAACGGCTGCAGGGTCTGTCCACGACCTTGACTACCGCAGCGCTCGATTTGTCGAAAAGCTCCGGCGAGACGCGCGAAACGGTCACCCGCCAGCTCGACTCCATTCGCGCCGTCGGCAGCGCGATCGAACACGTGAGCGGCAAGATCCAGGATGTGGAGTCGTTGTCGCGCGAAGCCAGCGAACTGTCGATCAGCGCCGGCGATGCGTCGCACGCCGGAAAGAAGACGCTGGAATGTGCGCTGGGCAGCGTGAACACGGCGTCGCAGAAGATGGCCGGCTCGCTGACGGTGATCGAGCGCCTGGTCGAGGACTCCCACGCCATCAACCGGATCAATCAGCTGATAAAGGAGCTGTCGGACCAGACCAACCTGCTGGCACTCAATGCGGCGATCGAAGCCGCGCGCGCTGGCGAACAGGGGCGCGGCTTTGCCGTTGTGGCGGACGAAGTACGCAAGCTGGCTCAGCGCAGCCAGTCGTCGTCGAGCGACATCAGCGAGCTGGTGGTGCGCATTCGCGACGACGCCGAAATGACCATTTCGCTGGTCCGCAGCTCGAGTGACGAAGTAGCGGGTGCAATGCAGGACACCGCCCGGGCGGTGAACGAATTCGAGGACATCCTGCAGCGGCTGCAGTCGCTGTCCGGCAAGTCCGGGACGATTTCCAGCAGCCTCGGCGCGCAGACGGCATCGGTCGGCGAGATCGTGCGCAACACCGAATTGCTGTTCAACCTGTCGCAGCAGAACGCGCATGGCGCCGAAGATACGGCGCGTCAGGGCGACGAACTGGCCAGTTCGGCACAGGCGCTGCAGGAAGCTGCCAACGCCTTCCGCATCTGACCGCGGCAACCGGGCAGCGCATGCGCGGCTGCCGACCGGAAAATTCAACGGACAGGAATGAACAAAGCGGTCATCACCCGGCTGCGTTGAACCACCCTCCAACGACATCGAAGCACGTTGATGGAGCACGGACGCTGACCGAAAGGAAGCGCCTCGGCAAGCCGCCGCACTGTCCCGCCGAGTACATGATGCCGAGCGAATTCGAGCGATTTCCCGACGGACACCCGCCGCATAGTCCCCACGCAGCCCACCGGCGGAATCATGCGGAGCATGTGCAGCGCGATCATGCGTTCTTCGTCCGTCGGAATGACCGCCCGCTGAAGACGGCTTGACCGCGCATCGATGCGCGGCGCGCCGCGCGCGTTCGCCTACCGGCCCGGCGCTGAACGCCCGCGCATGATCGACTCAGGCAACTCCTTCGACGCGCCGGCCGTGCAGGCCGCGAACTTGACGCCGGACGAACCGGCGTTCAGGGCTCGCACCTCAGACATTGGGCACGCCGGCCGCATCGCGCGCCTTCACCACCAGCTGCGCCAGCGCGCAGGAGGCGATGCGCGACGGCGATGCGTCGGCACGGCTGGTCAGCACGATGGGCACGCGCGCGCCCATCACCAGACCGGCGACCTGCGCGCCCGCCAGATATTCGAGCTGCTTGGCGATCATGTTGCCGGCTTCGAGGTCGGGCGCGATCAGGATGTCCGCCTGCCCCGCCACCTCGGACTCGATGCCCTTCTCTTTCGCGGCTCTGGCAGAGATCGCGTTGTCGAAGGCGAGCGGCCCGTCGATGATGCCGCCGGTGATCTGCCCGCGGTCGGCCATCTTGCACAGCGCTGCGGCATCGAGGGTCGAGCGCATGCCGGCATTGACCGTTTCGACCGCCGCCAGGATCGCCACCTTCGGGCAGGCGATGCCCATGGCGTGGGCCAGGTCGATGGCATTGCGAACGATGTCGCGCTTGGCGTCGAGGTCGGGCTCGACGTTGATGGCGCCGTCGCTGATCAGCAGCGGTTTCGGGTAGGACGGCACGTCGAGCGCGAACACGTGACTGATGCGCCGGTCGGTGCGCAGGCCGTCCTCGCTCCTGACCACGGCGGCCATCAGTTCGTCGGTGTGCAGGCTGCCCTTCATCAGCGCCTGCACCTCGCCGCGGCGCGCCATGTCGACCGCACACGCCGCTGCTGCATGGCTGTGCAGCGTCGCGACGATGCGACAGCCGGCCAGATCGAGGCCGGTGCGTGCCGCCAGCGTGCGTATCTTTTCTTCCGGGCCGACCAGCACCGGGACGATGAGGCCGATCGCCGCGGCATCGATGGCGCCGCGCAGGGCTTCCTCGCTGCACGGATGCACGACCGCCATCGTGACCGGCGGCAACCCGCCAGCCATGGCCAGCAGGTCGCGATAGCGCAGCGCCTTGTCGGTCAGCGTGACCTGCTTGGTCGCACGACGCGGCCGCCTGACCTTTGCCGTAGGCGCGAGCACCACCGCGCTGCCTGTGATGACGTTCGCGCCCTTCTGGTTCGAGCAGCGGCAGTCGAGCGTCACGTGGTGATTCTTCGCATCCTTGGCGCTCACCGTCACACGCACGTCGAGGGTGTCGCCGACACGTACCGGACGCTGGAAACGCAGGTCCTGACTCAGATAGATGGTGCCCGGCCCCGGAAACTCGGTACCCAGCACGGTGGAAATCAGCGCCGCACCCCACATGCCGTGCGCGATGACGCCCTTGAACTGCGTGCTGTGTGCGTACTCCGGGTCAACGTGCGCCGGATTGACGTCGCCCGACATCGCGGCGAACAGATCGATGTCTTCTTCGGTGAGCGTGCGGCTCAGGTGGGCGGTATCTCCGACCTTCATTTCGTCGAAGGTGTGGTTTTCGATCATGTCCACGATCAGTTTCCATTCACTTGTTCATTGCGGCGGGGCGACATCGAAGCCGCCTCGCCGGCCGGGCTGCGAGCATCGCACGAAAGCCCGGCTCTGCACGAAGCCCGCGCACCCATGAAAAAAGGGGCGCCTCATGCCGAAGCGCCCCTCTTCACCGGCTATTCACCGGTTTTTCACCGGACACCGCGCATCAGGCCGGCGCGCGATCGCCGCTCATCGCCAGCATGAGCTGGTTCATGCGGCGCACGAAACTGGCCGGATCTTCCAGCGCGCCGCCTTCGGCCAGCAGGGCCTGGTCGAACAGCACCGCGGCCCAGTCGTCGAAATGCGCCTCTTCGTTGCGCAGGCGCTGCACCACCGGGTGCTGCGGGTTGATTTCGAGGGTGGGTTTCGACACCGGCGCCTGCTGACCCGCCTGCTTGAGGATGCGCGCCAGATTGCCGCCGATCTCGAATTCATCCGACACCAGGCAGGCCGGCGAGTCGGTCAGGCGATGCGTGACGCGCACCTCCTTCACCTGTTCGCCCAGCGTGGCCTGCAGACGTTCGACCAGCGGCTTGAATTCGCCCTCGTCGCGCTCGCGTGCCTGCTTTTCCTCTTCGTCTTCCATGGCGCCCAGATCGAGCCCGCCCTTGGCGACCGAAACCAGCCCGCGACCTTCGAAGTCGGTCATGTTGCCGACCACCCACTCGTCGATGTGATCGCTCATGAGCAGCACTTCGATGCCCTTCTTGCGGAACACCTCGAGGTGCGGGCTGTTCTTCGCAGCCTTGAAGGTTTCGGCCGTGACGTAATAGATCTTGCTCTGGCCGTCCTTCATGCGCGACAGGTAGTCGGTCAGCGACACCGACTGCTCTTCCGTGTCGAGCCGGGTCGAGGCGAAGCGAAGCAGTCTGGCGACGCGCTCGCGGTTCGCCGCGTCTTCACCGACGCCTTCCTTGAACACATTGCCGAATTCCTTCCAGAAGCTGGCGTACTTCTCCCGCTCGGCCGGATCTTCACTCTCGGCCAGCGCTTCCAGCATGGACAGCACCTTCTTGGTGCAGCCGGAGCGGATGGTGTCGATGTCGCGACCTTCCTGCAGCAATTCGCGCGACACGTTCAGCGGCAGATCGGCCGAATCGACAATGCCGCGCACGAAGCGCAGGTAGGCCGGCAGCAGCTTGTCGGCGTCGTCCATGATGAACACGCGGCGCACGTACAGCTTCAGCCCGCGCTTGACCTTGCGGTCCCACATGTCGAACGGCGCGCGCGAGGGCAGGTAAAGCAGCTGCGTGTATTCATGGCGACCTTCGACCCGCGCATGCGACCAGGTCAGCGGGTCCTGGAAGTCATGGCTGACGTGCTTGTAGAACTCCTTGTACTGCTCGTCGGTGATGTCCGACTTGGAGCGGGTCCACAGCGCATTTGCCTGATTGACGGTTTCGTCCTCGTCGGTCGTGATCTGCACACCCTCTTTCCACTCTTCCTTCTTCATCACCACCGGCTGCAGGATGTGGTCGGAATAGGAGCGGATGATGGTGCGCAGCTTGAAGCCGGACAGCAGCTCTTCCTGGTCTTCGCGCAGGTGCAGCACGATTTCGGTGCCGCGCGCCTCGCGCTCGACCTGTTCGACCGTGTATTCGCCGGCCGTGTCGCCGGTCATCGAGCAGGACCAGCGCACGCCTTCGCTCGCCGGCAGGCCGGCGCGACGCGTCGTCACGGTGACAGTGTCGGCCACGATGAAGGCCGAGTAGAAGCCGACGCCGAACTGACCGATCAGGTTGGCGTCCTTCTTCTGGTCGCCCGTCAGGCTGGAGAAGAATTCCTTGGTGCCGCTGCGCGCGATGGTGCCGAGATGCGAGATCGCCTCGTCACGCGACATGCCGATGCCGTTGTCGGTGATGGTGATGGTGCGCGCCTCCTTGTCGAAGGCGACGCGGATCTTCAGGTCGGAATCGTTTTCGAGCAAGGCAGGGTCGGCGATGGATTCGAAGCGCAGCTTGTCGCAGGCGTCCGACGCGTTGCTGACCAGTTCGCGCAGGAAGATGTCGCGGTTGCTGTACAGCGAATGGATCATCAGGTGCAGCAGTTGCTTCACCTCGGCCTGGAAATTCATGGTCTGAGCGGCGGTGGCGGTATCCGACATGACAACTCCGTGTGTGAAATGACGACATGGGTACCGGCATTCGATTCGGGGTCCGCAATCCATCAACCGCCCGAAGGCCGCGGCAGGCGGCGCATGGACAGCCGGCACGGGTGTCGAATCGAATATCGGCAGGCTCCCGTGAAGTGGAGACTTCCCCCTGACATTTCAAGTCCCCGCTATGCTGTGCGGTCTACTGATTTTCAACCTTCCGATGACCACTCGTTCGAAACTGGGTTTGCCGAGCAAATCCGACAACCCGACCTCCTCGGACCGTGATCCCGCACGCAAGCCCGTGCGCAACAGCACCGCCAAGTCCCGCACCCTCAGCCGCAACACCACGCAGGTGGCGCCCGCAACCAAGGCGACCCAGCCGCGCGGACCCCGCGCCGACGGCGACACCCGCGGCCAGCCACCACGCAAGGATTTCGGTGACCGTGCTCCGCGCAGCGACCGCCCGGCCCGCGCGCCGTCCGGCGATGCACCGCGTCGTGAGTGGACGCCCCGCCCCGAGGGCGACCGCCCGCCGCGCAAGGATTTCGGCGATCGCGCCCCGCGCAGCGACCGCC
>JAGNYW010000042.1 GCA_017984755.1 Methyloversatilis sp. | reverse complement strand
CGCCCTCTCCGCCACGCACCACGCAATCAAGCGCCTTTCGGGGCGCTTTTTTTTTGCCCGCCTGCCTACCCACCAATATAGAAGTGATTGCGCAACCTTGGGGCGGGTTTCCGGTCGTCGCATGAATCGTCAACGCCTGGACCCGGAAGCGCACCGTGCAGCTTCCAGCTATTGCTCACGGTGGGTCGTCGATGCCGGTGACCTGGTGGGCTTGTACAACTGCTGTGATGGGCGGGCTGACCTTGGCGTTCGTTTTCCTCTGGAAGTGGCTCGTTGTACGGAGACTTTCAGCGCTTTGATTTTTGGCGATGAGAAGTTTCGTTATTTAGTTGATTATTGACAAATAACTAGATTCAGCAACAAACTGCACGAATGCATCAAGTTCGGAAACCAACGCTGGAACAAGCCGTGCTCGCACTCGCCGAGCGCCAGCCTCTTCTGCGCGCACGCGATCTGACCGCGCAGGCGCTGCCGACCGTTGTGCTCAGCAGGCTGGTCGCGGCGGGCAAACTTGAACGCGTGGCACGCGGCGTATACAGCCTGCCGGGGCGTGCAGTCAGCGAGCATCGCTCCCTTGCTGAAGTCGCGCTGCGCGCGCCGCGTGGTGTCGTGTGCCTGCTGTCGGCGCTGCGCGTCCATGACATCGGCTCCCAGGCGCCGTTCGAAGTCTGGCTGGCGATCCCTCCGCACACACCCACACCCCGACTGGATCAGCCAGCGCTGCGGGTGGTGCGCATGTCGGGTCCGGCCCTGACCGAAGGCATCGAACCGATTGAGATCGATGGCGTGCATGTTCCCGTGTTCAACGCAGCCAAGACGGTGGCCGACTGCTTCAAGTACCGCAACAAGATCGGTCTGGATGTTGCGCTGGAGGCGCTGCGCGATGGCTGGGCGCAGCGCAAGCTGACGATGGATGCGCTGTGGCACTACGCCGCAGTCAATCGCGTGGCCAATGTCATGCGGCCCTATCTGGAAAGCATCTCGGCATGAGCCGCAACCTTTCCGCCTCCATCCGCGCCCGCTTGAAGCAACGCGCCGATGCAACAAGGCAGGACTTCAACCTGACGCTCACTCACTATGGCCTCGAGCGGTTGCTGTACCGGCTCTCGATTTCACCCCATGCCGGCAACTATCTGCTCAAGGGTGCATTGCTGTTTTCGCTGTGGTTCGACCAGCCGCATCGCCCGACACGCGATGCGGACCTGCTGGGCTTTGGTCCTGATGACATCGACACTGCCGTTTCTGCATTCCGTGAGATATGCGCGCTTGAGGTGGACGACGGCATCGCGTTCCACCCTGAATCGGTCAAGGGCTCGCTGATCCGCAAGGACGCAGGCTATGGCGGCGTGCGGATCGACTTGCTGGCGAAGCTGGACGGAGCGCGCATCACGCTGCAGGTGGACATCGGTTTTGGCGATGCGGTCACACCCGCGCCGGAATCGGTGAGTTACCCGGTACTGCTCGACGACCTGCCAGCGCCGCAATTGCGTTCGTATCCGAAACATACCGTGGTGGCCGAGAAATTCCATGCGGTATGCCTGCTCGGCATGGCCAACACCCGGATGAAGGACTACTTCGATCTGTGGGTGTTGCTCACCGAGGGTGCCCTGGAATCGACCGGACTGCGCCGCGCCGTCGACGCCACTTTTGCTCGCCGCCAACTGCAAGTGCCGGACAGCACGCCTTCGGGCTTGAGCGATGCATTCGCACGGGATGCCGTGAAGACAGCGCAGTGGACGGCCTTCCTGAAAAAGAATCGGCTGGACACGCTGGACTTTATCGAGGTTGTCACCCTGCTGCGCGATGAGTTTCAGAAACTGCAGAAGCAAGGCTGAAGGGCCGGGTGGCATCTTTCGTGGTACCGCAAACCTCAGATCAGAGAAAACCGAGGTTTCATGCGCCCTGCAGCCCATGATGTGAACGACGCCCTCACGAAGCTGCCTGCATGTCCTTGATTGAAAAGAGGCCTGCGGGATTTTTTTCGTCGGTGCACCGGCCGTTCGGCGATCTTTTAGAAATGACGATCGAATGCAGGAGCGATCCATTGATCGCGAATACAAGCACTGAGCACGCGCAGGCGCTCGACCAACGTCCGGTTCGCCATCAATGGATCGCTCCAACCAAAACCGGCGCACCGCTCGCCGAAACCCCCTCGCCGGCCACTGATCGCGGGCACGTTCGTCAAAAAACCGGTGCCGACAGTCAGAATTCCGCGGCAGCGTAGCTCAGCTGCCGCTGGTGCTTGATCGCCAACAGCACCACGTCAGTCTCGGAGTGCGCATACAGGACGATATGCTGACCGATGACATACTCCCGCAGGTGAGGCAGGCCCGCCTGTTCGGCCAGCAGTCTGACGGCATTCGATTTCAGTCGCGCCTGAGCCGATCTCGCCGTCAGGAAGCGCGCCGGCCGACCACCGGCGGGTGACCACGCAAGAACAGCCACCATCTCCCTGAGGCCGGCCTTCAGCGTGGCCAGGCGCGCGTCGGCCGTATCTGCATCCTGTGACTGAAAGAACCGGTGGATTGCAGTCAGGTTTGTCAGAAAGTTGGGGGCTGCCTCGACTTTGGCGTTCAGGGGCAGGGCCATGACGTCACGAAAGCGCTTTCAGGAGGTCATCGGTTGCCACGCGCTGGCCGGCTACCACTTCCCGCAAGCCGGCTTCCGCTTCGGACAGCAGCATCAGGCTGGCGTGTTCCTCTTCCAGAGCATGGTAGTAATCGAGCTTTCTGGCATCGATGATGGCTACGTAAGCCGCCCCGTTCTTTGTCAGCAGTTTCTCTGCACCGGCGACCACTTCATCCGACAACTCGGTCAGGCGCGCACGGGCCTCGCTGATCGGGACGATATCCTGGACACTGAAGCTCATGAATCAATCCTTTAATGAATACGTTAACAAAGTGTATCAGACCGTCGATGAACGTCGCGCACGGATTCGGGAGACCGGTGATGACCTTCGGCACGATGGCGGGAGCGATCCATTCATTGATCGCGAATGCGAGCGTTATATATATATGCAGGAGCCCGATCAACGCGCCGGTTCGCGATCAATGGATCGCTCTCACCAAAACCGGAGCACCGCTCGCCGCCCCCCGCGCTGGTCGTTGATCGCGAACGCCATCCACTACACCACCGGCGTTGCCGCGAAGCGCACGAACACGACGTTGCCGGCGATGCGGTCGATACGCGACGGAACGGATGGCGCAGCGGGAGAGCTGCCGCCGAAGCGGGCAATGGCGTCGTTCAGGCGCTGCATCACGGTCGGCATCACTTCGTCGGTGGCGCCCATCGGCAGGTGGTCGGCATTGCGCTCGAGCCACACCTTGAACACCGAAGGCTCGCACAGGCAGGCGTGGCGCAGCTCCGGCCATGAGTGCACCAGCACCGCCAGATTGAGCCGGGTCTTGAGCGTCTTCCAGGCCGGGCCGTAGGGTCTGGGCAGATCGAGCGCGCGGTCGAGATCCGGGCTGGCGAGCCACAGCAGGTTCCAGCGCGCTGCGCCGAAGTCGTTGTCCACGCCGTTCGAAACGGTGTGCCAGTGCGAAACCAGCTCCGGGCGGTCCGCCGGGCAGTAGTCCGCGAAGGGGCGGGGGGCGTACAGCGTGCGGGTGGCGGGTGGGGGTGGTCGGGTCACGGCGGGCATCGTCCAAAAGTATGAGGACTGCGCGTTTACGGGTTGTTACGGTGCAGTCCGGTGCATCATCCGGTCGCAATGGCTCAGGGAGTGAGCCTGCACGGCCGGGTCTGCACCCGGTCGATACCGGGAGCAGGGCACATGAGCGGCTTGGAGCGCATCTACCTGATCGACCAGATCCTGGCCGGGCGCAATGCCGTGCCGCGCGACGAGCTGCTGCAGAAACTCGGCGTGTCGCTGGCCACGCTCAAGCGCGATCTCGCCTACATGAAAGACCGCCTGCACGCGCCCATCGTGTTCGACCGCGACCTGGGCGGCTACCGCTTCGAGCGCGACGGCAAGCGCGTCGGCCCGCAGTACGAACTGCCCGGCCTGTGGTTTTCCTCCGACGAAATCCATGCCCTGCTGACCATGCAGCATCTGCTGGCCAACCTCGACAGCGGCGGCCTGCTGGGGCCGCAGATCCAGCCGCTGCTCGCGCGCCTCTCCGGCCTGCTGGGCAGTGCCGACAATCCGGCCGAAGAAGTGCAGAAGCGCATCCGCATCGAAACCGTCGGCGCGCGCCGCTTTCACCTCAGCCACTTCCAGGCCGTCGGCTCGGCCATGCTGCGGCGCAAGCGCCTGCTCATCCGCTACCACGCGCGCGGCACCGATGAAGTGACCGAGCGCGAAGTGTCGCCGCAGCGCCTCGTCTATTACCGCGACAACTGGTACCTCGACGCCTGGTGCCACCTGCGCGAAGGGCTGCGGGCGTTTTCTGCAGATGCGATCCAGCAGGCGGAAATTCTCGACAAGCGCGCGAAGGAAGTGTCGGAGAAGCGCCTCGACGAAGTACTGGGCTCGGGCTACGGCATCTTTTCGGGCGACGAAGTCACCTGGGCCACGCTGCGCTTCACGCGTGAGCGCGCGCGCTGGGTCGCCGCCGAGAAGTGGCACCCGAAGCAGAAGGGGCGGGTGCTTGAGGACGGGCGCTACGAACTGCAGGTGCCTTACGCAGATGACCGGGAGTTGCTGATGGACATTCTGAAGTTCGGGGCGGATTGTGAGGTGGTCGCGCCGGCATCACTTCAGCAACGCGTCGCGGCCGAGTGCATGAAACTGCAGGCGCTCTACGTCGACCTCGTCCCCGCGACGACCCTGAATGCCGGATGACGCACATGCTGCGAGCTTGCCGCATTGCAGGCTTGTTCGCGGAGGCTGCGCGAGCAGTCGCCGCTGATCACTGATGGCGACAGCATCCTGGTGCCGCGCCTTGATCCACGATAATTAGATCAGTACAGTAAGGAAGTAATGAATTCCTTACCCGGAGGACGCCATGTTTGCTGTCGCCAAGATCACCGCCAAAGGTCAGACCACCATTCCGCAGGACGTGCGCGCCGCGCTGCGCGTCGCCCCCGGCGACCTGATCGCGTGGGAGGTCCGTGCCGACGGCACGGCGACGGTGCGACGTGTGCAGCCGCTCGATCTGGAATACCTGCGCGCAGCCGAGGGTACCTTGTCGGAGTGGGCGGGCAGCGCCGACGAGGACGCCTACCGTGACCTTTGAGCGCTTCACGGTTGTGCGCGTGCCGTTTCCCTTCACCGACCGCAACGCCACCAAAAACCGCCCCGCGCTGGTGCTGTCCGACGCCGCCGCCTTCAACACCTTGGCCGGTCATTCGGTCATGGCGATGATCACGTCGCAGGGCAACGCCCCGTGGCCGCTTGACTGCCCGATTGCCGACCTGGGCGCTGCCGGCCTGCCCGCGCCATCGCTCGTGCGATTCAAACTTTTCACGCTCGACGATCGTCTGGTGCGCGGCGAACTTGGCCGACTTTCCGCAGCGGATGCCGCAACCGTACGCATGGGTCTGACCCATCTGCTGGAAGGATCGGAGTGAGCCGGCATGCGGATGAAGCGCGACTGGCGATGTGCGGACAAGTCGGCGACAGGTATGGATTGAGTTTCGTCGATGTCAAAGACGTATTGAGGATTCAGCCACTTAGGAAGGTTCCGTCAGCGGTCAACTCCCGTTGGACCGATAACTACCCGTCCAAGGATCTGTGTTGATAACCGCCATAGAGATTGTTCCGTTGCCGTCGGTTGAAGCAAATCCAGAGCGCTACCGCCGCCGGTATCACTTACTCTCTGCCCTTGCAAATTTCTCCCTGGGTTCGATCAGTGCCTCGATCGGCACCAGAAAATGCCCCGCAGCCGCGTAGATCAAGACAATGTCCAATCCCTTTTTTGATCACCCGATTCTGAACTCGCCCTACGACTGCCCTGGCCGCCATTGGGAGCTCGACGCAAGCGGCCAGCCCACGCAGAAGGTGGTCGAATCGCGTCGCCGGGCCGAGTTCATCACACCCATTCCGAAGCCCAGGAAGCAGAAGAAGTCACAGAAGCAGGAAGGCTTCATCTTTGACGAAGGCAAGGGCTTATCCAGCAAGGCGCAGCAATACGACGCAACCTCGATCATCAACGAGGTGCGAAATCACATCGACACGTGGCGTGCGCTCCCCAATCCCGCCCAGTGGCAGGTCACACCGGAAACCGCGCGACTTCTGCACCACTGGCGCCACTACAGCTTCAGCGGCGTTCGGCCGTTTTTTTGTCAGATTGAGGCCATTGAAACGGCCATCTGGCTGACCGAAGTCGCGCCGCAATCCAGACAAGGGAAGCGTCTGCTTGACCATCTGGCGTCCGCCAACAAGGACGCCAACCCCGAACTGATGCGGCTGGCACTCAAATTGGCGACCGGGGCGGGCAAAACGACCGTGATGGCCATGCTGATCGCCTGGCAGACCATCAATGCCGTGCGCCGCCCGGGGAGCAAGCAATTCACCCGCGGCTTCCTGATCTGCGCGCCGGGCCTGACCATCAAGGATCGACTGCGCGTGCTGCAGCCGCATGACCCGGACAGCTATTACAAAGAGCGGGAGCTGGTGCCGAGCGACATGCTCGACGACATGGGCCGGGCCAAGATCGTCATTACCAATTACCACGCCTTCAAACTACGCGAGCGCATCGAGATCTCGAAAGGCGGGCGCCAACTGCTCAAGGGGCGCACCGGCGACGACATCATCACCACTGAAACCGAAGGGCAGATGATTCAGCGTGTGATGCCTGACCTGATGGGCATGAAGAATATTCTGGCCATCAACGACGAGGCGCATCACTGCTACCGGGAGAAGCCGACTGACCCGGACGAGGAAGCACTCAAAGGTGATGAGAAGAAGGAGGCGGAGCGAAACCTCGAAGCCGCGCGTCTGTGGATTTCCGGTCTCGAAGCCGTCAATCGAAAGCTGGGTCTGTCCCGTGTCATCGACTTGTCGGCCACGCCATTTTTCCTGAGCGGGTCAGGCTATGCAGAGGGCACCCTGTTCCCCTGGACCATGAGCGACTTCTCGCTGATGGACGCCATCGAATGCGGCATCGTCAAGCTGCCGCGCGTGCCGGTGGCCGAAAACATCCCGGGCGACGAACTGCCGGTGTTTCGCAACCTGTGGGAGAACATCCGCAAGGACATGCCGAAGAAGGGGCGCGGTTCGAATCAGGAACTCGACCCGCTCAAACTGCCGACCCGCCTGCAAACCGCACTGCAAGCCCTCTACGGGCACTACGAAAAAACCTTCAAGCTGTGGCAGGACGCGGGCATCAAGGTGCCGCCGTGCTTCATCGTGGTGTGCCAGAACACGGCGATCTCCAAGCTCGTCTACGATTTCATTTCCGGCTTCCATCGCAGGAACGACGACGGCAGCAGCACGCTGGAAAACGGTCGCCTGCCGCTGTTCCGCAACTTCGACGACAGCACCGGCAACCCGCTGCCCCGACCCAACACGCTGTTGATCGACAGCGAACAGCTTGAAGCGGGCGATGCGCTCGACAGCCATTTCCACGATATGGCGGCTGATGAAATCGAACGCTTCCGGCGCGAAATCGTCGAGCGCACCGGCGACGCCCGCGCCGGCGACAACATCACCGATCAGGAACTGCTGCGCGAAGTCATGAACACTGTCGGCAAGGCCGGGCAACTCGGTGGCTCGATTCGCTGCGTCGTGTCGGTGTCGATGCTGACCGAAGGTTGGGACGCCAACACCGTCACCCACGTGCTCGGCATCCGCGCGTTCGGCACCCAGCTTCTGTGCGAGCAGGTCATCGGCCGCGCACTGCGCCGCCAGTCCTACGAGCTCAACGAAGAAGGCCTGTTCAACGTCGAATACGCCGACGTGTTCGGCATCCCGTTCGACTTCACCGCCAAGCCGGTCATTTCCAAGCCGATGCCGCCGCGCGAAACCGTCCAGATCAAGGCCATTCGCCCCGAACGCGATGCCCTCGAAATCACCTTCCCGTGCGTCGAAGGTTACCGGGTGGAACTGCCGGAAGAGCGCTTGCTGGCCAACTTCAATGAGGATTCAACCCTCGTTTTGACGCCCGACCTCGTCGGACCGTCGCAAACACAGAACGCGGGCATCATCGGTCAGTCGGCCGACATGAACCTGAAGCATCTGGATGACATCCGGTCCTCCACCTTGCTGTTCCATCTCACGCAGCGCCTGCTGTATACAAAGTGGCGAGATCCGGGCGAAGAACCCAGGCTGCACCTGTTCGGGCAGCTCAAGCGCATCACCAAGGAGTGGCTGGACAACCACCTGCAGTGCAAGGGCGGCACCTACCCCGCGCTGCTGATGTATCAGGAGCTGGCCGACATGGCGTGCAATCGCATCACCTCCGCCATCACCCGGCAGTTTCTCGGCGAGCGCCCGATCAAGGCCCTGCTTGACCCCTACAATCCCACGGGTTCCACGCGGCACGTGCGCTTCAACACCTCCAAACCCAGCCGGTGGGAAACGAGCTCGACGCACAGCCATGTGAATTGGGTCGTGCTCGACAGCGACTGGGAGGGCGAATTCTGCCGCGTCGCGGAAGCGCACCCCAAGGTGCGCGCCTACGTCAAGAATCACGGGCTCGGGTTCGAAGTGCCGTACCGCTATGGTTCGGAAACCCGCAAATACCTGCCCGACTTCATCGTGCTGATCGATGACGGCAAGGGGCCTGACGACCTGCTGCGGCTGGTCGTCGAAATCAAGGGTTACCGGCGCGAAGATGCCAAGGAAAAGAAATCAACCATGGACACCTACTGGGTACCCGGCGTGAACCACCTCGGCACCTGCGGGCGCTGGGCATTCGCCGAATTCACCGACGTGTTCCAGATGCAGGACGACTTCGCGAAAAAGGTGGAGGCCGAATTCCAGAAGATGATCGCGAGCGTGGCTCAGTGAAAACTGCATACCCTATCGCTATCCAAACCATGTTCCCAATGCCGGGAAAATGGTCGCCCAGTAGTTTCAGGAGTTGAACATGCAGATCGAATCCATCGAGATCAAGAACTATCGGCTCTTCCGGTCGATCAAGATCACCCAGATCCCGCGTCTTTGCGTGCTGGTTGGCGCGAACGGCTCAGGTAAATCGACACTGTTTGACGTGTTTTCCTTCCTCAAGGATGCGCTGTCGATGAACGTCGCCAAGGCAATCGCCAAGCGAGGCGGATATCGCGAGCTTGCGAGCCGGGGCTACACAGGGGAACCGATCGAAATCACATTTCAGTTCCGTCTGGAAATCACCGGTCGCGAACGCCTGGTTACCTACGTATTGAAAATCGAGACGGATGCTCAGGGCAAAGTCGTCGTGGCGCGGGAAATCCTGCGCTACAAGCGCAGCAGCTACGGCGCGCCCTACCACTTTCTCGATTTCGCCTACGGAAAGGGTTACGCGATCACAAACGAGGAGGATTTTTCAAAGGCGGATGAAGCGCTGACGCCCGAACATCAGGAACTCGACGCGCCCGACATTCTCGCCATCAAGGGCATCGGCCAATTCGAGCGGTTCAAGGCGGCCAGCGCCTTCCGCCTGATGCTGGAAAACTGGCATATCTCGGATTTCCACGTTTCCGATGCACGCCCCAGCCAGGAAGACGGTTTTGCCGACCATCTGTCCACGCGCGGCGACAACCTGCCGCTCGTTGCCAATTACCTCTATGAGCAACACAAGGACTGTTTCGACCGTGTTCTTGATGCCATGAAACGCCGTGTGCCGGGCGTCAGCCTGGTCGAGCCACGCCAGACCGAAGACGGCCGGCTGGTGCTGCGCTTCCAGGACGGCAGTTTCAAGGACCCCTTCATCGCGCGCCATGTATCCGACGGCACCATCAAGATGTTTGCCTATCTCGTTCTGCTCAACGACCCCAATCCCTTTCCCCTGTTGGCGGTTGAAGAGCCGGAAAACCAGCTTTACCCAGAATTGCTGCCGGAACTCGCCGAGGAGTTTCGTGGCTACGCTCGACGCGGTGGTCAGGTGTTCATTTCCACCCACTCGCCGGACTTTCTCAACGCGCTGACGCTGGACGAAATCTATTGCCTGAAGAAGGAACAGGGATTCAGCACTGTCAGCCGGGCCGACGATTCCGAAAATCTCCGCGCACTGTACGAGGCCGGCGACTTGCCAGGCTATCTGTGGAAGCAGGGCCTGTTCGAGGGCGTGAATCGATGAAGGGACGCATCGTTTTCCTGCTCGAAGAGCCGTCGATGAAAAACCTGCTTCAGGGCTTGCTGCCGCGCCTGTTCCCGGGCTGGGTTGAACATGAGCATTTCCTGTGCGTTGCGCACGAAGGCAAGAGTGATCTCGACCGAAGTATTCGGGTCAAGCTCAGGGCCTGGCGCATGCCAGGTGACCGCTTCGTCATCGTGCGCGATAACGACAACGCCGATTGCATCGACCTGAAGGCTCGACTGCTTGCGGTATGTAACGCAAGTGGTCGACCAGACACCCTGGTGCGCCTGATCTGCCAGGAGCTGGAAAGCTGGTACATCGGCGACATCGAGGCGTTTGCGCACGCCTTTGATCCGAAGCTCGACACGCCGGCGCTGCGTAAACGCTTCGTTACGCCTGACACCTGGCAAAAGCCGTCGAAAGAACTTGAGCGGCTTGTTCCGGCGTTTCAGAAGGGCATAGGCGCCCGCATCATGGCGCAGCACCTGCGCGAAACCGGCAATCTCTCCCGCAGCTTCAATGTTTTTGTTGCCGGACTGAAGCAGCTGGCTGCGCAAATGGGCTACACCGGAGCGAGCTCGTAATGGCCAAACCCCTCATCAGCAAATCCGTCGAGCAGATCACGCACGACGAGGCGAAGCGCAAGAACATTCCGACGGCCGAATACCAGTCGGTACTCGACGACGCGCAGAAAAACCCGAAACAGGTGCGCTACCCGCGCAACACCGACCTCGATCCGCAACTGGTGTGGCGCGGCAAGGACGAGCAGGACTGGTCCGATCTCGTCGTCCATGCGCCGCCGCTCTACATTCAGGAAAAGGTGCACCCCAAGGCGCTGATCGACGACCTGCTGCGGCAGACGAAAGAAAGCGAGCACGAAGCCGGGCAGACGACTCCCGACCTGTTTTCGGACTTCAATGGCATCCCCAAGGGCGCGGACAAGACCGAGTTCTACGCCCACGACCAGAACTGGTCGAACCGCATGATTCTGGGCGATTCATTGCAGGTGATGGCCAGCCTGGCCGAGCGCGAAGGGCTGCGCGGAAAGGTGCAGTGCATCTATTTCGATCCGCCCTACGGCATCAAATTCAACAGCAACTTCCAGTGGTCCACCACCAGCACGCGAGTGAAGGACGGCAAGGCAGACCACATCACCCGCGAGCCAGAACAGGTCAAAGCCTTCCGCGACACCTGGCGCGACGGGATTCACAGCTACCTGACCTATCTGCGGGATCGGTTGACCGTCGCGCGCGATCTGCTGACGGATTCGGGATCGATCTTTGTGCAGATCGGTGACGAGAACGTGCATCGCGTTCGCGCGTTGATGGATGAGGTGTTCGGGGAGGAAAACTACAGCGGGCAAATCACCGTCGTGAAGACAGCGGGACAAAGCTCTGAACTAATTGCTGGCACCGCCGACTTCGTGCTGTGGTATGCGAAGCAAAGATCGTCGATAAAGTTCAGGAACCCGCTCCTCGCGAAGGGATTCGAGGCTGACAAATCCGGCGTCTATAAATGGGTCCGCCAACCGGACGGTTCAGCACGGCCGCTACTTGATGAAGAGCGAGCGGCTGACCAAACCACGAACGTTTTTGCGATGGACAACATTTCGTCGCAGCGTCCGCCCGGGGATTTCCCGGTCCACTTCGGCGGACGCACTTTCGGTCCAGGTAAGGGATACTGGAAAACTGGAGAGATTGGAATGGGGCGGCTAATCCGCGCAAACCGCATCGGGCAGGCCACCAACAGCCTGCGATATGTTCGCTTCCTCGATGACTTTCGAGCACAGGCCATAGGCAACGTCTGGAATGACACTGGGACTGGTAGCTTTACCGACGAGAAAATCTATGTGGTTCAGAGCGGAACCAAGCTGGTTCAACGCTGCATTCTTATGGCCACCGACCCCGGCGACCTCGTGCTCGACCCAACCTGCGGTTCCGGCACAACGGCCACCGTCGCCGAACAATGGGGTCGCCGCTGGATCACGATAGACACGTCGCGCGTGGCGCTGGCACTGGCCCGGGCCCGCATCATGGGCGCGCGCTACCCCTTCTACCTGCTGGCCGATTCCCGCGAGGGGCAGATCAAGGAAGCCGAAGTCACGCGCACGGCGCCCAGCACGCAACCGGTGCACGGCAACATCCGCCACGGCTTCGTCTACGAGCGGGTGCCACACATCACGCTCAAATCGATCGCGAACAACGCGGAAATCGATGTCATCTGGGAACACTGGCATGCAAAGCTGGAGCCCCTGCGTGAACAACTGAACAGCGCACTCGACAAGGCCTGGCAGGAATGGGACATCCCGCGCGACGCAGATTCAAACTGGCCCGCCTCGACAAAGGCGCTGCACACCGACTGGTGGCAGGCGCGCATCGCGCGGCAGCAGGAGATCGACAAGTCCATCGCCGCGCGGGCCGAGTTCGAATTTCTGTACGACAAGCCCTACGACGACAGGAAGAAGGTGCGCGTGGCGGGGCCGTTCACCGTCGAAAGCCTCAGCCCGCATCGCATGCTGGGCGTGGATGAAGACGACGAACTGATCGATGGTTTGGGCGAACCGAACGCCGAGTACGCCGCCCGGCAGAGCTTTCCGCAGATGATTCTGGACAACCTGAAGACGGCCGGCGTTCAGCAGGCGCACAAGGAAGACCGCATCAGCTTCACCTCGCTGGTGGCCTGGCCGGGCGAGCTGGTGTGCGCCGAAGGGCGCTACACCGAAGGCGAGGGCGTGGAAAAGCGCGCCGCCATTTTCATCGGCCCGGAATTCGGCACCGTGCAGCGGGCCGATCTGGTCGAAGCGGCGCGCGAAGCTGCCGATGCCGGATTCGACGTGCTGATCGCCTGCGCCTTCAACTACGAAGCGCACACCACCGAGTTTTCAAAGCTCGGCAAGTTGCCGGTGCTCAAGGCGCGCATGAACGCCGACCTGCACATGGCGGAAGACCTGAAAAACACCGGCAAGGGCAACCTGTTCGTGATTTTCGGCGAGCCGGACATCACGCTGATCCGGGGTGACGAAAATGCGGGAGACGGCACGCTGCGTGTGAAGGTGAATGGCGTCGATGTGTTCAAGCCGCAGACCGGTGAAGTGGTCAGCGACGGCGCCGACGGCATCGCCTGCTGGTTCATCGACACCGACTACAACCAGGAGAGCTTCTTCGTGCGGCACGCCTACTTCCTCGGCGCCAACGACCCCTACAGCGCACTGAAGACCACGCTGAAAGCCGAAATCAACGCCGAAGCCTGGGCCACGCTGAACAGCGACACCTCGCGCCCGTTCACGAAACCGAAGTCCGGGCGGATTGCGGTAAAGGTCATCAATCACCTGGGGGATGAGGTGATGAAGGTATTCCGGGTTTCATGATTTCGTCTACCCGATGTGAAACTAGCGACCGAGGACACCCTGCTCGCCCTCGCTGATCATTTACCGGCAGAGGCCGCCGAAGCGTTACTCGAGTTGGCAACGGGCGGCAAACCGCGCATGCCGACGCGCTCGACTGCCAATCCATTCGATCACCCGGATGCACAACGCAGGTTCCGGGTAATGAGCAACATCGAGGAGTTACAGCGCGCGCTCGATTTCCCGTGGGAGAAATGGACGGTCTTTCTTCACCCCGAGCAGCGCCAGTGGGTGGAGCGCGATTACAACGGCCCGGCACGGGTGTCAGGTTCAGCCGGCACCGGAAAAACCATCGTGGCCTTGCACCGGGCGGCGCATCTTGCGCGCCAGCATCCGGATGCGCGCATCCTGCTGACGACCTTTACCGATACGCTTGCGCACGCCCTGCAGGCGAAGCTCAATCGCCTGCTCACACATGAGCCGCGGCTTGCCGAGCGGATCGACGTGCATTCGCTTGAAGCGATCGGGCTGCGTTTGTACAAAAACCACGTAGGCCCGGCCAAACTGGCTTCGCGTAACGATATTCGTCAGCTGGTGGTCGACGCGGCGGCGGCCGTGCCGGGGCACAAGTTCGCGCGCCACTTTCTGTTGACCGAGTGGCAACAGGTGGTTGACGCCTGGCAGCTCGATCACTGGGAGGCCTATCGAGACGTGGCGCGCCTCGGGCGCAAGACCCGCTTGCCGGAGGCGCAGCGCGCGGTGCTGTGGGCCATCTTCGACCGCGTTCGGGCGGGCTTGCGGGAAAAGGGCCTGATGACGGCGTCCGGGTTGTTCAGTGCGCTGTCTCCTGTTTTGAACGCAAAGCGCCAACCGATCTTCGACTTTGCCGTGGTCGATGAGGCGCAGGACATCGCGATTGCTCACCTGCGCTTTTTGGTGGCGCTCGGTGGTGGCGCGGGCAGCGTTCGCCCGAACGCCCTGTTCTTCGCGGGCGACCTCGGGCAACGGATCTTTCAGCAGCCGTTCTCGTGGAAATCGCTCGGCGTGGATGTGCGGGGTCGTTCCCGCACGCTGCGGGTCAATTACCGTACGTCGCACCAGATTCGCAGTCAGGCGGATCGACTTCTGGGCCCGTCTGTGTCTGACGTCGATGGCAATGTCGATGAACGGAACGACACCGTGTCGGTGTTCAACGGCCCGTCGCCGCGCATCGAGGTGTTGTCGGGGCCGGAGGAAGAGTGCGCCCGGGTGGCGCATCAGCTCGACGAGTGGATTCAGGACGGTGTGCTGGCGCATGAAATCGGCGTGTTCGTGCGCTCCGAAGCGCAGATTGAGCGCGCTGTGCAGGCCGTTCAGCGGGCCGGGCTGCCTTGCCACGTGCTCGATGATGCCGTTGCAATGGAAGTCGAGCACCTGTCGGTATCGACCATGCATCTGGCAAAGGGCCTGGAATTTCGGGCAGTGGTGATCATGGCCTGTGACGACGAGGTCATACCGTTGCAAGCGCGCATCGAGTCGGTGGGCGATGATGCGGACCTGCAGGAGGTGTACGACACTGAACGCCACTTGCTCTACGTTGCATGCACCCGCGCCAGGGACCGCCTGCTGGTGACAGCGGTGTCACCGGCGTCTGAATTTCTCGATGATCTGCAAGGCCGTTGATGCATTCGGATCGGCCGTTCAAGCGTAGCAATGACTGATCAACCTGATGCACCGCGGGCTCGGTGCCTGTGCCTCGATATTGAAACCGCGCGCAACGATGCGCTGGCGCTGAAGGAAATCGGTGCCTTCCGGCCGGACACCGATGCGCGCTTGCGCATAGCCGGGACGGCGAAGGATCTCGTTGAGCGCCTTGACCGCGTGGCCGAAGGTGCCGCATTTGTACTCGGGCACAACGTCATCGCCTTCGACCGGCCGGCGCTGCAGGCGCTGTACCCGATGCTGGCGCTGCATGGCTTGCCGCTGATCGATACGCTTGAATTGTCGCCGGTGGCCTTCCCGCAGAACCCGTATCACCGGCTGGTCAAGGACTACAAGCTCTGCACGACCACGCGCAACGATCCGGTGCGCGATGCGGAGCTGGCCTATGAGCTCTTCCTCGATCAGAGTGCGGCACTGCAGAAGCGGGTGGCTGAACATCCCGACGAGGCGCTGTGTCTGCACTATCTTCTCGCGCCCGAGGACGGCAAGGGTGTTGCCAACTTCTTCGCCACGCTGCGCCGCGCATTGCGGCCCTCGCTTGACCCTGCGCGCGCCGCGTGGCGCCGGCAGACCGAAGGCAAGGTGTGCATCACCGGCCAGCAGACGGTGCTGTCGCAGTGGTTCCCGGACCCGACGTGGCACAGGCCGCTGGCCTATGTGCTCGCGTGGCTTCGCGTTGCTGGCGGCAATTCGGTACTGCCGCCCTGGGTCGGGCTGAACTTTCCGCGAACGCGCGAAGCGATCGCCGTGCTGCGGGATACGCCGTGCGCCGACCCGAACTGTGCATGGTGTCGCGAGCAGCATGATCTCGACGTGCAGCTGCCGCGCTACTTTCCGGGCATCACGCGCTTTCGCGCGTCACCGGCGACCGCGGACGGACGTTCGCTGCAAAGGGCCATCGTCGAGAATGGGTTCGCAAAACGCCCGACGCTCGCCATCCTGCCTACAGGAGGCGGGAAATCGCTGTGTTATCAGTTGCCTGCGCTGTCGGGCTATTACCGGAACGGCAGTCTGACCGTGGTGGTTTCGCCGCTGCAGTCGCTGATGAAGGACCAGGTCGATAGCCTGGAAGCGCGCGGCATCACTTGCGCCGGCTACCTGAACAGTCTGCTCAACCCGCTTGAGCGGCGCGCCATGCTCGACAAGCTGCGCCTGGGCGACCTCGGGCTGATTTTTGTCGCTCCGGAACAGTTTCGCAGCACGGCCTTTACCAATGCGCTGATGCATCGCGAAATCGCTGCGTGGGTGTTCGACGAGGCGCACTGCCTGTCGAAGTGGGGGCACGACTTCAGGCCGGATTACCTTTATGTATCCCGCTTCATTCGCAGCCGGCAGAAGTCGGCGCCGTCACCGGTGTTTTGTTTCACGGCCACCGCCAAGCCCGATGTGGTCGACGACATTTGCGCGCACTTCCGCAAACAGCTGGGCATGGAACTGGTGCGTCTCGAGGGCGGTGTGAGCCGCGACAACCTGGAGTTCGAAGTACGCGCCGTGCCCGCGGCTGCGAAATATGGTGAGGTGCTGCGACTGTTGGCCGAAGCCCTGAAGGAAGAGGGCGGCGCCATCGTGTTTTGTGCCCGACAGAAAACCGTGGAAGAACTGGCTTCGTTTCTGAAGGAAGCGGGACTCGATTGCGGTCATTTCCACGGCGGCATGCAGCCGGCCGACAAACGCGCGGTGCAAGAGGCCTTCATCGCCGGCACATTGCGTGCGATTGCCGCAACCAACGCGTTCGGCATGGGTGTGGACAAGTCGGACGTCAGGCTGGTCATCCACCTCGATACACCGGGCTCACTGGAAAACTATCTGCAGGAGGCTGGCCGTGCGGGGCGCGATCAAGACCGCGCCCGCTGCGTGCTGCTCTATGACGAAGCTGATCTGGACGTGCAGTTTCGGCTGTTGAAAAATGCTCGGCTGACGCAGCACGACATCCATTCCATCCTGAAGGCGCTGCGCGCCATCGAGAAGAAGGACAAGGCGGACGGTGAAGTGGTGGTCACCAGCGGCGAAATCCTGCTTGAGGTGCCGGACAAGCAGGGCCTCGATCCTGATGCAAATGACGCCGACACGAAGGTGCGTATCGCCATTGCATGGCTGGAAGAAGCGCGACTGCTTGAACGCCGTGAAAACCACATCAGGGTGTTCCCCGGCAGCCTGCTGGTGGCCAGTGAAGAAGAAGCGTGCGTACGGATTGCACGGAAGCTGGACAAGGACGCCAACATCGAACCGTATCTGCGCATCGTGTCTGCATTGCTGCAGGCCGATGAGGATGATGGGGTCAGCACGGATGACCTGATTATTGCCACCGGTCGGGATGCGCGTTCGGTCCTGAACATGCTGCGTGAGCTGGACCGCTGGCAGGTGCTGTCGAACGACAGCGAAGTGGGCGTGACCTTCTATCGAGACCCCGATACGGTGACGCGGCTCGACAATCTCGCCCGGATTGAGGACGCGCTGTTCGCTCAGTTGCGTGAAGCGGCGCCGGACGCCGAGATGGAAGGCTGGCAGGTATTGAACATGCGCCGCCTGTGCGACGCGGTGCGGCGGGACGCGGCGGTCGAGCTCACGCCAGACGCACTCAATCGTCTAATCAAGTCTTTTGCTGAACCCTTTGGCGACGGGACGGCGCAGCGTGGCTTCTTCGCGATGCGGCCTCATTCGCAGGACATGCGGAACCTCAAGCTGCTGCGCAGCTGGCAGGAGATCGACGCGATACGTGAGCGGCGCATGCGGGTGGCGAGAGCCGTGGTGAACGAGTTTGCCCGCCAACGCCAGGGCAATCAGATGCTTGTGCTGTGCAAGCAGGGCGCGCTCGAAGCGGCGCTGGCCGAGGACATCACGCTGGCAGACATGGCAATCCAGAAGTGGGATGTCGCACTGCCGGCGGCCCTGATGTATCTCGATGCGAACGAGGTGCTGCACTTTGCGCGCGGCAAGGCCATTTTCCGTGCGGCGATGACCATCGAACTGAATCCGGAGGCGCGTCGCAGGCAGTTCAAGAAGTCCGATTACGCCGAACTGGCCCTGCACTACAAGGACAAGATCATCCAGGTGCATGTGATGGCGGAGTACGCCCGGCTTGCGCTGGGCAAGATCCAGGCAGCCATGGGCCTCGTGGTGGATTACTTCAGGCTGGAGCGTTCCGTCTTCATCAGGCGCTATTTCGCCGGGCGCGAAGACGTGCTCGACATGGCGACCACCGAGGCGGCGCACCGCCGCATCCTGACCGATCTTCGAAATCCCGATCAACAGGCCATCGTCGCAACGTCGGTCGATGGCAACCATCTGGTGCTGGCCGGTCCGGGCGCAGGCAAGACCCGGGTGATGGTGCACCGCGTTGCCTGGTTGCTGCGCGAATGCCTCGTGTTGCCGGACGAAGTGATGGTGCTTGCCTACAACCGCTCGGCAGCACTGGAAATTCGTCGACGCTTGTTTGCCTTGATCGGAGCGGATGCCACGGGCGTGCAGGTTCAGACCTTTCACGGCCTGGCCATGCGCCTGACCGGCACCAGCTACGCGGTGGCGATCGAGCGCGGTGAACCGGTGGATTTCGGTCAGGTGATCCGTGATGCGACACGCTATCTGAAGCGTGCCGAAACGGACGACAGCGATGGGGCAGGGCCTTCTGTATTGCGGGACCGCTTGCTGTCGGGGCTGCGCTTTTTGCTGGTCGACGAATACCAGGACATCAATGGTGATCATTACGACCTGATCAGTGCGGTGGCCGGACGCACGCTGAATACCGAAGAAGATCGCGTGTCGCTGATGGTCGTGGGTGACGATGACCAGAACATTTACGCCTTTGACGGCGCGAATGTGCGCTACATCCGGCAATTCGAGACGGATTACGCTGCGCGGCGCTACGCACTGATCGAGAACTATCGTTCGACGCGTCACATCGTCGAATCTGCGAATCGGATCATCCGTTCTGCGCGGAACCGGATGAAAGCGGACCTCGATATCCGTGTCGACCATGTTCGGCGGGATGCACCCGGCGGCGGCGATCTGGAAAGTCTGGACGCACTCGCTCGGGGTCGGGTGGTCGTGCTTGAAGTGCCGCGTGATCCGAACCCCGCCGCGCAGCTTCTGGTGTCTGAACTGCAGAGGCTGTGCGGCTTGCTCGACGCCAGTGAAGGGGGGCAGTGGGGGCGCTTCGCGGTGATTGCGCGGCGTTGGAGCGATCTTGAGCCCATCGCAAACCTGTGCCGCCTTCGGGGTATTCCCGCCCGGATGGCGCGTGATGGCGATCAACTCCGTCTTCATCAGACTCGCGAAGGAAATGCGCTGGTTGAGCTGCTGCGCGGCGAAAGGCGGAACGCGCCGGGACGGCGCGTCTTGATTCGTGCTGGCGTAATGACCTGCTGGTTCAGGCGTCGCTATGGGATGGATCCCGCATCGGCCATCGATCACCCCTACCGCGCTGCGCTCGCCCAACTCGTGACCGAAACGGATGCTTGCGCGCCGGGCCATCGCCTTGTTGTCGACGACGTCCTGGAGAGCCTTTATGACTATGGGGGCGTCGGCAAGCTGTCATCCGGATTCAGGCCCAACGCTTCGCTGGCGCTGATGACGGCGCATCGCGCCAAAGGGCTTGAGTTCGACCACGTTGTGATCGTGGATTCGGGCGGGTGGGCGGAAGCGGGCGACGACGAGAGGCGCTTGTTTTATGTCGCGATGACGCGAGCACGACGGACGCTGACGGTGTGCGCTTCAGGCGAAGGCCATGCTTTCGCGTCGGAACTCGCCGGACTCGCTCTCACCATGAGACCGGATACGCCTGCTGCGGTACCGGGGCTTGAATCAAAAACATGGCGAGCGACACACGAGGATGTGGTGCTGTCTTGGCCCGGTTCCTTTGCCAAAGATGACGAGGTGCATCGAGTCATCGCAGCACTCGAAGTGGGCGATGAGCTTTCACTGCGCAGACGCAAAGACGAGAAGGGCTGGGAGTTGGTGTCGCCCGTGGGATGCATCGTCGGGCGCATGTCTTCCAAGTTCAGGATTCCGCCGGGCCAGGTTGTTCAGACACGGGTCCATGCGGTCATGGCGCGCAGAGCCAAGCCGGAAGAACTGCCACGAGTGCGTGTTCAGGCGTGGGAGTTGGTGTTGCCCGAGATCGAATACATGAAAGAAGCTGAGATTTTCCACGAATTGGATCGATGAACAGGACTGTGGTCGTGTGATCGGCCCCTGATCTTCCATGACCTGTTCAACGAAGGCTGGCCGCTTTAAGCGTGAGAACGGCATCTTGCCGCTCCCGCCGCTTCGCTTCTGATTCGCAGTCTTCCAAAAAGAGAAAAGGAGGTGTCATGCCCGGTTTCGTCGATCTTCATCTGAAGCCCGCGGCGCTCGAACGCTACGGGCTCCCCGATATTCCTTATCCGCTGCCGCTTGCGGAGGTGCAGCAGGCTTTGTCAGGCACGGGGGAATTGCCGCTGGCCGTGATGCTGCATGGCCTTCAGCGGCGCAGCGAGGAGGGAGGCGTCGACTGGAAGGCGCTCGAACCTGCGATGGATCGTCTTGCCGGACTGCTGGCGCCCGATGACGCGCGCGAGATCCTTTCGGCCTCGGGCGATGACTGGTGGCTCGAAATCGGTCCCGTCGATCTGGAGGCCAGTCTGGTCACTGTGCAACGTGGCGATGATCTGGTGGCCGCGATTACCAAGCGGCAAGACGGGCGACTTCGGGTGGCCGTGTTTCGGCCCCTCGATGCCAAGAGTGCACGATATCTGACCGGCTTGGGCCAGGTGCCGCACCCGGAGTATGGCGTCTCGATGCGGGAGAACAACTGGGAGTACGCGCTCGATGCTTCTGCCGGCAATGGCAACTTCTACGCGGACCAACGGGGTGAGGCCTGTCTTTCTTGCTGGGAGAAGGGGATCGGTGTCAGTCGGGACGGTACCGAAATACCCGCATGGCGCCAGCAGAAAAACCTCGTTGCCCGACCCGCCGCCCGCGTGGTGATCGAGTTGGGTGTGTGCTATGCGCTGTCGGGTGTGGAAGACGCGGCTGCCGTTGCCGTTGCCGAAACCGATGCGGCGGTTGTGCAGGCGACTCCGACCTCACTGCCGTGACGTCGCTCGACCGGCTGCCGCGCCCGGCAAACGACTGGGTGCGATCGAAAGTTGAGCACAACGCTGTCGCGCGACACCACCCGATCAACCTGCCGGTTCGCGATCAATGATCGCTCCT
>JAGNYW010000041.1 GCA_017984755.1 Methyloversatilis sp. | reverse complement strand
TGGTGGCCTGGGGCGGAATCGAACCACCGACACGCGGATTTTCAATCCGCTGCTCTACCAACTGAGCTACCAGGCCACGCGAGGCCGCGATGGTAATGCCTCGGACAGGCCCTGTCAAAGACTTTCCGGGGCGCGGGTCAGCGCAGCGACGGGGGTGCGAGTTCGGTGACGAGCCAGATCTTCGCGATGATGAGCAGCAGCTCGATCAGCAGCAGCCAGAAGGCCGCGATCCACGGGATGTGGCGATCGAGCACGATGGCGGGGGTGACGCGGCGGAACAGCCGGAACACGCGCGAACCGACGATGTTGAAGGCGCCGTAGATCAGGTTGTCGTGCCGCCGGCTGCCGGCGAGCAGCCACAGCGCGGCCTGGCCGATCAGGGTCAGCAGCAGCAGTTCGTTGAGCCCCTTGAGGACGACGACGACGGTGAGTGCGGGCGCGAGCATGTGGTTGCGGGTGGCCGGGCCTCAGCCGTCGGTCTGGATGCCCGCTGCCGACCAGTCGGCCGCCATGTAGGACTTCGCTTCGACGACATTCATCATCACGCGCGGGAACGACACCCGGACCAGCAGGCCCTGGCCGCTCCGCGCGTCGAGCAGTTCGACGTCGGCACGGTGCAGTTCGGCGATTTCGCGCACGATGGGCAGACCCAGGCCAGAGCCCTCGGCCTGGGTCCCGAGCACTCGGTAGAAGCGCTCGAACACACGCTGGCGGTCATCGACCGCGATGCCGGAGCCGGAATCCTCCACCTCGAAGATGGCCCGGATGTCGGCGCGCAGTCGCACGGTCACGACGCCGCCGACCGGGGTGTACTTGATGGCGTTGTCGATCAGGTTCTTGAACATTTCGGTCAGCAGCACCGGATTGCCATCGACATGCAGCGGCACATGGGCGCGTTCGAATCCGATGTCGATGCGCCGCCGCCGTGCCGCCGGTACCCATTCGGAGACCTGGCTTTCCAGCATCGCATTGAGTTCGAGGCGCTCGACCGCATGGATCTTTTCGGTGCTGGCTTCGGCGCGCGCCAGGGCCAGCAGCTGGTTGATCAGGTGGGCCGAACTGGTGGCGCTGACGAAAATCTGCTCCATGCAGGCGCGGATCTGCACCGGATCGCTCTCCAGCAGCGCCAGTTCCGCCTGGCTCTTGAGGCCGGTCAGCGGCGTGCGCATCTGGTGCGCGGCGTCGGCGATGAAGCGCTGCTGCGCGACGAGATTCGTCTCCAGGCGCAGCATCATTTCATTGAGCGCGTGGATGAGCGGCCGCAGTTCTTCCGGCGCGCGCTTCACGTCGATCGGCGACAGATCGGTCGGGCGGCGCTTCTCGATCATCTTCTGCAGGCGGTTGAGCGGGCGCAGGCCGCGCGCCAGACCGAAATAGACCAGCACGACGGCGATCGGAATGATGACGAACTGCGGCAGCAACACACCGGAGAGGATGCGCGACGTGAGCGCGTCGCGCTTGTTCAGCGTTTCGGCCACCTGCACCGTCACATAGGAGTCGGGGATGGTGGTGACCGGCTGGAACATGTAGGCGATGCGCACATCCTCGTTGTGCACGCGGCCGGCGCGGAAATAGACTTCGCCTGCCTTCCAGGGCTTGTCCAGCGGCGCGTCCGGCACTTCGCTGTCGCCGGCGAGCAGGCGGCCGGCGCCGTCGAGCACCTGGTAGTAGATGACGTCTTCGCCGTCGATGTGGAACAGGTCGCGGATCTGCGGAGGCTTGACCAGCGCGGCGCCCACCGGCGTCGAGCGCACCTGTCGGCTCAGTTCGTAGACGCTGTCGCCCAGCACCTTGTCGTACGGCGCATGCGCGATGTCGTCGGCGACGTTGTGGATGATGGCGATGCTGATCGGCCACACGAACATCAGCGGCGCCAGCATCCAGTCGAGAATTTCACCGAACAGCGAGTTGTGTTCGCCGGCCGCCTTTTCGTCGGCCCGGTTGCGGCGCTGCCTCAGCTTTTCACGCGATGGCATCCGGCCGTTCCAGGCAATACCCCAGCCCGCGCAGGGTCACGATGCGCAGGCCGCTGTGCTCGATCTTCTTGCGCAGCCGGTGAACGTAGACCTCGATCGCGTTGTTGCTCACCTCTTCGCCCCAGCCACACAGGTGGTCGACCAGCTGTTCCTTGTTGACCAGCCGGCCGGCACGCAGCAGCAGCACTTCGAGCAGAGCGGTTTCGCGCGCCGACAGTTCGATCGCCTGGCCATTCACGCTGGCCACGTGGTCCGCCTGATCGTAGGCCAGCGGACCGACTTCGATGCGCGTCGGCATGCCGGTGCCGCGCCGCGTCAGCGCGCGCACACGCGCTTCGAGTTCGGGCAGCGCAAAGGGCTTGCACATGTAGTCGTCGGCGCCGGCATCGAGCCCGCGCACGCGATCTTCGATGCCGTCCTGCGCGGTCAGGATGAGCACCGGCACCGTGCACTTGCGCGCGCGCATGCGCTTGATCACTTCGATGCCCGACAGGCGCGGCAATCCGAGATCGATGATGGCGAGATCGAAGCCCTGACCGTGCAGCACGGCGTCGGCCTCGCTGCCGTTGGCCACGCTGTCGACCGCATAGCCGGCCCGCTTGAGCGCACGCACCACGGCGTCGCAAATGACCGGATCGTCCTCGGCAAGCAGAATGTGCATAAGCGCTACCGGCCTTCAGGCCGCCTCCTCGATGAACGTCTGCTGCGTTCGTGCCCTGGGGTCCGTCGACATCAAAGTACAACGTCTTCAAGTGTAAGGGACATGTAAGCCCTTGAGAATATTCTGAAGTTCTCCGTCTTTTGGTCTTCGGGGGCTGGGCTTCAGGTTTGTCGTGCCAGCTCCGGGGGGTGCCCGTTCCCTGCACAGGGCGCCCCCCGCCATCTTTTTCCCGCTCGTTTCATCCCGCGTTTTCGTCTGCCGGAAGGTCTGCCGTTCCCGGAATCCGTCCACGCCGATGTGACACCCGTTCACCCTTTTCGTGATTGTTAACGAAAAAACCCGCCGAAGCGGGTTTTTTCTTGTTTCCGGGCAAACGGTGAGCGGTCGCCTCGCAGCAGCCGCCCGGGACATTACATGTCCATGCCGCCCATGCCACCCATGCCGCCCATGCCACCCGGCATGCCGCCGGCCGGCTTGTCTTCGGCCAGCTCGGCCACCATGCAGTCGGTGGTGAGCATCAGCGAAGCGACCGATGCTGCGTTCAGCAGCGCGGTACGGGTCACCTTGGTCGGGTCCAGCACGCCCATTTCGACCATGTCGCCGTACTCGCCGGTCGCAGCGTTGTAGCCGTAGTTGCCCTTGCCTTCCTTCACGTTGTTCACCACCACGCTCGGCTCTTCACCGGCGTTGGAGACGATCTGACGCAGGGGCTCTTCGACGGCACGCATGATCAGCTTGATGCCTGCGTCCTGATCGGCGTTCGAGCCCTTCAGGTTGCCCAGGTTCTGCAGTGCGCGCACCAGCGCCACACCGCCGCCGGCCACGATGCCTTCTTCCACTGCAGCGCGGGTGGCATGCAGCGCATCTTCGACGCGCGCCTTCTTTTCCTTCATTTCGAACTCGGTCGCGGCACCGACCTTGATCAGTGCAACACCGCCGGCCAGCTTGGCCTTGCGTTCCTGCAGCTTTTCACGGTCGTAGTCCGACGTGGCGGCTTCGACCTGCGTGTTGATGTTGGCAACACGGGCCTTGATCGCATCTTCGGTACCGGCGCCGTCGATGATGGTCGTTTCTTCCTTGCCCACTTCGATGCGCTTGGCCTGGCCGAGGTCGGCCAGCGTGGCCTTTTCCAGCGTCAGGCCGACTTCTTCGGCGATCACCGTGCCGCCCGTCAGGATGGCGATGTCTTCCAGCATGGCCTTGCGACGGTCGCCGAAGCCCGGTGCCTTCACGGCGACGGTCTTCAGGATGCCGCGGATGTTGTTCACCACGAGGGTGGCCAGCGCTTCGCCTTCGATGTCTTCGGCAATGATCAGCAGCGGACGACCGGCCTTGGCAACCTGTTCCAGCACCGGCAGCAGATCGCGGATGTTGCTGATCTTCTTGTCGTGCAGCAGGACCAGCGGGCTTTCCAGAA
Organism: Methyloversatilis sp.; assembly: GCA_017984755.1. Classification (GTDB taxonomy): domain Bacteria; phylum Pseudomonadota; class Gammaproteobacteria; order Burkholderiales; family Rhodocyclaceae; genus Methyloversatilis. The sequence continues at coordinate 17,711 of JAGNYW010000041.1, read as the reverse complement.
CGGCGATCTGGCGGTCCGGGTTGTTGATGAAGTAAGGCGACAGGTAGCCGCGGTCGAACTGCATGCCTTCGACCACTTCCAGCTCGTCGTTAAGGCTCTTGCCGTCTTCGACGGTGATGACGCCTTCCTTGCCGACCTTGTCCATCGCTTCGGCGATGCGCTCACCGACCGACGTGTCCGAGTTGGCCGAAATCGAACCGACCTGGGCGATTTCCTTGGTCGTCGAGCAGGGCTTCGAAATCTTCTTCAGCTCGTCGATGATGCCGGCGACGGCCTTGTCGATGCCGCGCTTCAGGTCCATCGGGTTCATGCCGGCAGCCACGTACTTCATGCCTTCGCGCACGATGGCCTGGGCCAGCACGGTGGCGGTCGTGGTGCCGTCACCGGCGACGTCCGAGGTCTTGGAAGCGACTTCCTTGACCATCTGGGCGCCCATGTTCTCGAACTTGTCCTTCAGTTCGATTTCCTTGGCGACGGACACACCGTCCTTGGTGACGGTCGGGGCGCCGAACGAACGCTCGAGCACCACGTTGCGACCCTTCGGGCCCAGCGTGACCTTGACCGCGTTGGCCAGAATGTTGACACCTGCCACCATCCGCTCGCGAGCGGAATCACCGAAACGTACTTCCTTTGCAGCCATATCGAACTCCTTGAAATTGGGAAAGATTCAGAACGCAGGAGGCGATCAGGCCTCGACCACGCCCATGATGTCTTCTTCGCGCATGACGAGCAGCTCTTCGCCATCGACCTTGACGGTCTGGCCCGAGTACTTGCCGAACAGCACGCGGTCGCCGACCTTGACGGCCAGCGGGCGGATCTTGCCGTCTTCCAGAATCTTGCCGGCGCCGACGGCGATGATTTCGCCCTGATCCGGCTTTTCGGCAGCTGCATCGGGAATCACGATGCCGGAAGCGGTCTTGCGCTCTTCTTCCAGACGCTTGACCAGCACTCGGTCGTGCAACGGACGGATTTTCATGCGATGACTCCTTGAAGAAATGAATTGCGACCGAAGCCGCAAGGTGATCGATATCCGGGCAGTGCGACTGCGCACACCGCGCTGTTAGCACTCACTACCAACGAGTGCTAATAATAGAGGCGCCTCATTGCAATTTCAAGTGCCCTGCACCGCAGCATGGCGGGTGCCGCCCCGAAACCGCCGCCCACATCGCTCCGGCCGGTGCGGTGCGAGGCATCCGCAGCCACGGCTGGCGGCGTACATATATATATTGCAGACTGCGCCGTCTGCTCCACCCGGCAACAGCCCGGTTCCGCCGCCATGTCCGAAGATGTCCTTGCGCTGTCCTGCCAGGCGCTGCTGAGCGCGTTCCGCACGAAGACGCTGTCGCCGGTCGAGGTGACGCGTGCCGCGCTCGGGCGCATCGATGCGCTGCAGCCGACGTTCAACGCCTTCGCCTTCGTCGGCGCCGAACAGGCTCTGGCCGACGCGCGGGCGTCCGAGCGGCGCTGGATGGCCGGCACGCCGATCGGGCGGGTCGACGGGCTGCCGACCACGGTGAAGGATCTGCTGCTGTGCCGCAGCTGGCCGACGCGGCGAGGTTCGCTGACCACCGATGCGGCCGGACCCTGGCCGGAGGACAGTGCGTCGGTCGCCCGCCTGCGCGAGCAGGGCGCGGTCTTCCTCGGCAAGACGACGACACCCGAGTTCGGCTGGAAAGGCGTCACCGACAGTCCGCTGACCGGCATCACCCGCAACCCGTGGAACCCGGCGCTCACGCCCGGCGGCAGCAGCGGTGGCGCGGCAGTGGCCGCCGCGTTCGGCATGGGCGTGCTGCATCTGGCCACCGACGGCGGCGGCTCGATCCGCATTCCGGCGGCGATGTGCGGCCTGTTCGGCTTCAAGCCCACCTTCGGTGTGGTGCCGGTGCACCCGCACTCACCGGCGCTGACCTTGTGGCACCAGGGGCCGATCGCGCGCACCGTGGCCGACGCGGCGCTGATGCTGAACGTGATTTCGGCACCCGACCCGCGCGACTTCCATGCCGCGCCGTCGTCGGGCATCGACTATCTGGCGGGGCTCGAGGACGGCATCCGCGGCTTGCGCATCGGCTACAGCCGCACGCTGGGCTACGCAAAGGTCGACGCGGACGTGGCCGAACGGGTCGATGCCGCGGTGGCGCAATTCGGGGATCTGGGCGCAAGCGTGGAAGAGATCGATCTCGCGCTCGATGATCCGATCGCCCTCATGCAGCCGCTGTGGGCGGTGGCACTGGCCATCGCCATCGAGCCGATGAGCGACGCGCAGCGTGCGTTGCTCGACCCGCCGGTACTCGAACTGGCCGCACCCGGCTTCGCCATGACGGCGCTGCAGTACCGCGCGCTGGAGCGTGAGCGCGAGGCGCTTGCCCGACGCATGGCGCTGCTGCACGAGCGCTTCGACCTGCTGGTCACGCCGCAGCTGGCCACCACCGCATTCGCTGCCGGCCACGAAGTGCCGCCGGGCAGCGGGCTGTCCCGCTGGTGGGAATGGTCGCCGTTCACCTACCCTTTCAACCTGACGCAGCAACCGGCCGCTTCGCTGCCGTGCGGCTTCACCGCCGCAGGACTGCCCGTCGCACTGCAACTCGTGGGCCGGCGTTTCGGCGACACCACCGTCCTGCGCGCAGCCCGTGCCTGGGAAGGCGCCCACCCGTTCCGGCTGCCGCCGATGCCGCACACCGGCGAAGCCGTCGACCCCATGCAGTCGACGTTCCGATGATCATGCAGCGTGCCGGCTCTATGCATTTATGCATAGAGCCGGCATGATGTGGACTTGGTCCAACCTATGTCCTGACTCCAGTTCCCGGAATGCCCGCCCTCGACGATCTGCACACGCGCCTGCCCGTCCCATGGCGCTATGGGCTGGCCGTCGCCCTGTTCATCGCGGGGCTGCTGCTGCGCTTCGTCATTCTTCCGGTCGACGCCGGTCTGGTCTACCTGACCTTCTACTGGGCCGTGCTGGGCAGCTTCTTCCTGTGCGGCCGCGGTCCCGGCATGCTGGTGGCGGCCCTGAGCGGAATGGCGGGTTACTACTTCTTCACTCCGCCGTATTCGACCTTTGCCTTCAACGCGGATGCGGTCGTGTCGCTCGTCGTCTTCGCAGCCACCAGCGCGCTGATCGGCCTGATCATCGACAAACTCCAGACCACCCGCGCACGCCTGCAGGAAGCGGGCGACGCCGCAGCCCTGAGCAGGCAGCGCTATCAGGGCATCATCGAAGATCAGACGGATGCGGTTTCACGCTTCCGGGCGGACGGAACCCTGATCTTTGCGAATGACGCCTACTGCCGTTACTTCGGCAAGACCGCTGAATCCATCATCGGCAGCAGCTGGCAGCCGACGGCACTGCCCGAAGACCTTCCGCTGATCGAAGGCAGGCTGGCCACACTGTCGCCGGAGAACCCCGTGGTGACCATCGAGAACCGGGTGTTCACCGCCGACGGCAGCGTGCGCACCGCACAGTTCATCAATCGCGCCTTCTACGACGACCAGGGGCGCCTGCTGGAAATACAGAGCGTCGGGCGCGACATAACCGAACGCAAGGCGCTGGAAACGCGCCTCGCCGAGTCGCGGGCACGGCTTCAGGACCTCTACGACAACGCACCGTGTGCCTATTACTCGCTGTCGCCGGACGGCCTGTTCGTGCAGATCAACGAAATCGGGCTGGCCTGGCTCGGGCGTTCCCGCGAGGAACTGATCGGCCGGATGGGGCCGCAGGATTTCTTCACGCCGGAAAGCAGGGCGCTGTTCCGGGAGTGGTTCCCGAAGTTCAAGACGGACGGATGCATCAAGGATGTTGCCTTCGACCTGGTCGGCTGCGATGGCGAGTTGCGCCACGTCAGCATCAGTGCCACCGCGGTGACGGATGATGACGGCAGGTTCCTGATGAGCCGTTCGGTCATGTACGACGTGACCGAACTGACGGTGGCCAGAAACACCCTGCAGACCCTGATGCGCGAGCAGGATGTCATGCTGGACAACGATCTGGTCGGCATCATGAAGGTGCGCAACTGCCAGATCATCTGGGCGAACAAGGCGGCCTGCCGCATTTTCGGCTACCAGGGCGCAGAACTGATCGGTCAGCCGACCCGGCTGCTCTATCCGAGCGACGCGGTGTACGAATCGATCGGCGACCAGGTCTATCGGGATACCGAGGGCAGGGGCGTGTTCCGCGGGCAGCAGGAACTGGTCGCCCGCGACGGCCGGACGGTGTGGGTCGATGCCGGCGGCACGTGCCTGTCGGCGGAGAAGGAGGAATGGATGTGGGCGCTGGCCGACATAACGTCGCTGCGCGAGCATCAGGATACGGTCGAGCACATGGCGGTGCATGACCCGCTGACCGGCCTGCCCAACCGCCGGCTGCTCACCGACCGGCTGGTTCAGGCGGTCGCGCTCGCACAGCGCACGCAGCGCCCGCTGGTGATCTGCTATCTCGATCTGGATGGCTTCAAGCCGGTCAATGACCGCTGGGGCCATACCGCCGGCGACATGCTGCTGAAGGAAGTGGCGGTTCGCCTGCAGGCCTGCGTACGCAGCAACGACACGGTGTGCCGTCTGGGCGGCGACGAATTCGTGCTGATGCTGACCCATCTGGAAAGGGCGGAAGAGCACGAAGCCGTGCTGGCGCGGGTCTGCAGCGAACTCGCCCGGCCCTTTGCGCTCGGTGGCGGACAATGGGCCAGCATTTCGGCCAGCATCGGCGTGACCTTGTTTCCGGAAGATGGCAGCGATCCGGATACCTTGCTGAGCCACGCCGACGAGGCGATGTACAGGGCCAAGTCGCTCGGCCGCAATCGCGTGTTGCGCTATTCGGCAGCCGCTTAGTTCACCACGGATTCACCCGGGGGTTGCTCCGCCCGCTGCCGGCTGGCGCGTCGTCCGGCACGGCCGGGAACACCGCCCCGTCAGCCGGCGCGACGCCGTGCCGCCCAGCCCACCAGACCGAGACCGGCCAGCAGCAGTGCGTACGTTTCCGGCTCGGGCACGCTCGCCACGACATGGAAGGCGAAATCGAAGCCGTCCGTCACGCCGTTGGTGTTGCTGTGCGTCACGGTCAGCGAGTCGATGTTCTCGAACAGGGCAAGCCCACCCGCCACACTGTTCAGCACGATCTGCGTGCCCGACAGGCTCAAGCCCGAAAACGCGGTCGGCACGCGGCCGAAGTTGATCGAGTCGGTCGTGTTGTCGTTGCTCAGGGCGACCAGCAGCGATGACACCGAACGGTCGAAGACAATCGTGAAGTCGGTGCTCGGATGCAGGTTATCGGTCCGCACCGGCAACGCGGCAAAGGCGAATGACCCGTTGGTGACGGTACGCCCGCTCCACGTATCGAAACCGTCGATGCGCCAAGCCACGCCGTTGCTGGTGCCGGAAGCGGATGCCTTGCCGGCACCTGATGCGGGCGTGTAGGACACGATGTCGAAGCTGAAGCCTGACAGATCGATGTCATCAAGCGTCAGCGCCTGCACACCCTGCGCGCCGATCATGAGGCTGACGGCCAGTGCTGTTCCGGTGATTGCATTCATGTGTCTTTCCCTTTTTTCCGTTTTTCGCGTCGAGGCGAGGTCGCCCGCCTGACCGGCTGCATGCCTGGCGTCGAGTTTCCTTCAGCAGCCGCCAGACGCAAAACAGAATCTCCTCGCAGTCATGCACTGGCCCGTGGTTTTTGCACAGTTTTGCAATCGACGATGGCCGGACGGTCCGGTTGCCGGACATGCGCCGGACATTCGCTGCCCTTTCGCCTGCCGTTTTCGTCCCCCGCCGACATCCGTCCCGTTGACCGATGGCGCATCGCACTGAGCGCCTTTTTTTCTCCTTGTTTTCCGGTCAGCCGAAATCAATATACTTTTTTATATTTTATATTTATATAATGCGATGGTTCGACTCCGGCTATCGTCCCTGCACGCATGGAAAGCACGCTGACACTGATCGACCCCGCGCAGCTGCGCGATGCTGCAAGCCGCGCCGTCGGTGCGCTCAAGCTGCTGGCCAACGAGGACCGTCTGCTGCTGCTGTGCCAGCTGTCGCACGGTGAGCGGTGCGTCAGCGACCTGGAAGCGCAGCTCGACATCCGGCAGCCCACGCTGTCGCAGCAGCTCGGCGTATTGCGCAGCGAAGGCGTCGTGGCGACACGACGCCAGGGAAAGAACATCTTCTACCGCGTGTCCGACCCGGCGCTGCCGGACATCCTGGCCCTGCTCTACCGCCTTTACTGCCCGAAGGAAATTTCATGACCCTGGATCTCAATGCGTTCACACCCTGGTCGGCCCTGGCCGGCGGCGCGCTCATCGGCCTTTCGGCGGCCATGTTCGTGCTGCTCAACGGCCGCATCGCCGGCATCAGCGGCGTACTCGGCGGTCTGCTCAATCCGGTGCGCGGCGATATCGCGTGGCGCGGCGCCTTCGTGATCGGCATCCTCGTTGCGCCGCTGGCCTACGCACTGGTCGCCGCCCTGCCCACGCCGCGCATCGACGCCGGATATGGAGCGCTGATCGCGGCCGGCCTGCTGGTCGGCATCGGTACGCGCTACGGCTCGGGCTGCACCAGCGGTCACGGCGTGTGCGGGCTGTCGCGGTTGTCGCCGCGTTCGCTGGTCGCCACGGTGGCTTTCATGGCCGCCGGTTTCATCACCGTGTACGTGATCCGTCACATCATCGCCCTGTGAGGAGCCCATCGATGCCCGTCATCACTTCATTCCTGGCCGGCCTGGTCTTCGGGCTGGGCCTCATCGTGTCCGGCATGGCCGATCCGGCCAAGGTGCTCGGTTTTCTCGATCTGGCCGGTGCGTGGGACCCATCCCTCGCATTCGTCATGGGCGGCGCGATCGGCGTCGGCGTGATCGCCTTCTTCTTCGCGCGCATGCGCACGGTGTCCTTCCTCGGCGCCGAAATGAAGATGCCCACCGCCCGCCACATCGACCGCCGGCTTGTACTCGGCAGCCTCACGTTCGGCGTCGGCTGGGGCGTGGCCGGGTTCTGCCCGGGCCCGGGCCTGGTCGCGTTCGGCATGGGCGAAGTGAAGGCCGCCGTATTCGTCGCAGCCATGCTGACCGGCATGGGAATCTTCGAACTGATCGAGCGGCGCCGGTGAAGCGGCGGCCGATGACCGCATCATCACGCACCCACCTGCAGGAAAGGAGTCCGGCATGAACGTTGTGTGCCCGCACTGCAGCGCGATCAATCGAGTGCAGGAGGATCGAATCGACGAACGGCCGGTCTGCGCACGCTGCGCAACTCCGCTGCTGCATCCGGAACCGTTCGAGTTGAACGACCAGACTTTCGCCCGCTACGTCGAGCGCACCGACCTGCCCGTGCTGGTCGACTTCTGGGCCGACTGGTGCGGTCCGTGCAAGGTGATGGCGCCGCAGTTTGCCGCCGCTGCCGCGCAACTGCCGAACGTGCGCTTCGCCAAGGTGAATACCGAAACCGCACGCGCGACCGCCGCCCAATACGCCATCCGCAGCATTCCGACGCTTGCGCTGTTCAGGGGCGGCCGCGAGATCGCCCGTCAGGCAGGCGCCATGAGCGCCGCCGACCTCGTGCGCTGGGTGCGGTCGAAGGCATGATCATCGCCTGATGCCCGTCAACTACGCCCGTCGCCTCACCGGCCGCAAGCGGACGCCGGGCGCCAACCGGCATCTCGGCCTGACCCTTGCATTCGTGGCCGGAGCAATCAATGCCGGCGGCTTTCTGGCCGTGCGCCAGTACACCTCGCACATGACCGGCATCGTGTCCGCGATCGCCGACGATCTGGCGCTCGGCAATCCCGTGCTCGTTCTTGGCGGTCTCGGCGCGCTGCTGTCCTTCCTGCTCGGGGCAGGCTGCAGTGCCGTGATGATCAATTACTCGCGTCAGCGCGACATGCACAGCGAATACGCGTTGCCGCTGCTGCTCGAAGCCGGCCTGCTGCTGTGTTTCGGGCTGCTCGGCGCGCGTCTGTCGCACGTGCCGGGACTGTTCGTGCCGGTGACCGTCATGCTGCTGTGCTTCATCATGGGGCTGCAGAACGCGATGATCACCAAGCTTTCGCGCGCGGAAATACGCACCACGCACCTGACCGGCGTCCTCACCGACATCGGCATCGAAGTGGGCAAGCTGGCCTACTGGAACCGTGCGTCCGCCACGAACCAACCCGTGCGCGCCGATCGCGACCGCCTGATCGTGCTGGTGTCGCTCGTGATGTGTTTCTTCGTCGGCGGCATTGCCGGCGCCGTCGGCTTCAGCCATGTCGGCTATGTATCCACCGTGCCGCTGGCGCTGCTGCTGGTCCTGCTTGCCGCCGTGCCCACGGCCGACGACGTGCGGCACTATTTCAGGCAGCGCATGCGCTAGCCGGAGGGTGCCGACCGTCGCGGACACCGCGCAGCGGGTCCGGTCCGGTCAGGCGATCAGCGCATCCGCACCGTCGGGCAACTGCTCGGCCGGCACCGGCCGGCTGTAGAGGTAGCCCTGGAACCCCTGGCAGCCGCAGCTCACCAGAAAATCCATCTGCGCCTCGGTTTCCACGCCTTCCGCCACGACACCCATTTCGAGGTTGCCGGCCAGCGACACCATGGTGCGCACGATCGCCGCGTCGCTGGCATCGGTCAGCACATCGTCGACGAAGGATTTGTCGATCTTCAGTTGATGCAGCGGCAGCTTCTTGAGATAGCTCAGCGACGAGTAACCGGTGCCGAAATCGTCCAGCGAGAACTTCACGCCCTGCCGTCTCAGCGCGTCCATTTTCGAGAGCGTCATGTCGAGATCGTTGTGCAGCATGCTTTCCGTGATTTCCAGACGCAGCAGACGCGCGTCGGCGCCGCTGCGCTCGATGGCACGCAGCACGGACTCGACGAAACCGGCATCGCAGAACTGACGCTCGCTCACATTGACGGCCACCGTCCAGTGCGAGCGGACCGGATGCAAGGCCCATGACGCCAGCTGCGCGCAGGCCACGTTCAACACCCACTGACCGATCGCCTGGATCAGATTGGTCTGCTCGGCCAGCGGAATGAAGCTCGCCGGCGACACCATGCCGCGCGTCGGATGCTGCCAGCGCACCAGCGCTTCGACGCCCCGGATGTGGCGCCGGGCATCCACGATGGGCTGGTAATGCAGGCGCAGTTCGGCGCGTTCGAGTACCTGCCGCAGGTCGCGCACCAGCAGCGCGCGCGTCGTGACGTCCGACTGCAGTTCGGGATCGAAGAAGCTCAACCGGTTGCGGCCCGATGCCTTGGCCCGGTACAAGGCCATGTCGGCCTGCTTGATGAGTTCGTCCGGGTCATCCGCGGCATTGCGAAAAAGCACGATGCCAATGCTGGACGTGACGTTGATGCCGTGTCCATTCAGGTCATACGGCAGCATCAGGCTCTGCCGTATCTTTTCACCGAAGTCGCCGGCACGCGCCGACGCGACATCGAGCTCAGGCCCGAGATCGCCCACCAGCAGCACGAATTCGTCACCGCCCAGCCGCGCCACGGTATCGCTCTGGCGCACGCCCTGAAGCAATCGGGCCGACACCTGACGCAGCAGTTCGTCACCTTGCGAATGTCCGAGCGTGTCGTTGACCTCCTTGAAGTTGTCGAGATCCATCAGCAGCAGCGCACCGTAGAGCGAATCGCGCGCCGCACTGGCGATGGCCTGCCCGAGACGGTCGCGCATGAGCCTGCGATTCGGCAGCGCGGTCAGTTCGTCATGGAACGCGAGGCGCTGGGCTTCCTGTTCGGCGCGCTTGCGCTGCGTGATGTCGGCGCGGATGGCAATGTACTGCAGCGGCACGCCGTCGAGCCCGACGAACGGAACGATGGTCGTGTACACCCAGTACAGCGAACCGTCCCTGGCCTTGTTGCAGATTTCACCGTGCCAGGCCTGTCCGCCGGAAATGGTGCGCCAGAGGTCGATGAAGAACGATCTCGGGTGATGGCCGGAATTGATGATGCGGTGCGTCTGCCCGATCAGTTCGTCGCGCGAGTACTGGGAAATGCTGCAGAACTTGTCATTCACGCGCGTGATCACCCCGCGCGCATCGGTGACCGCGACGATGGCATGGGCATCGAGCGCAGCCTTCAGTTCGCTGATTTCCCGCAGCGAGTCGAGCAGCTGTCGCCGCGCGCGCTCCCGCTGGGTAGTGTCGTTCGTGATGGCCACGACACCGTCGACCCCGCCTTCGGCATTGCGGTCGGGCACGAGCGTGGCCGCCCGGTACCTCTGCATGCCGTCCGCGCCGGTGAATGCGTAGTCGAACTCGACGCGCTGGCCGCCGAGTGCCTCGATGAAGCGCGGTTTCATGGTGTCGATCAACTCGGCCGGCATCAGCTCCTCGAGATGCCGGCCCACCGCCTCGGCGCAGGCGATGCCGAACTTGGCCTCGTTGATCGGGTTGATGTAGCGGAAACGAAGCTCCCGGTCGAGCAGCGACACGCCGGCCGGCATCTGCGACAGCAGTGTCTCGAGTTCGGTCTCCCGATCGCGCAGCCGACGCTCGGACTGCTCGAGCAGTTCGTAAGGCTCGCGCAGTCCGGTCAGGAACATGGCGCGGAAGACGAGCCCGTAGGCGACGATCTTGTACAGATGACCGACGAAGTTGATGAAGTCGGACGGCGTCACGTAGCTGGTGAACGCGATCCCTGCGATGGCCATGATGAAGCACGCCACCGCAATGTAAAGTGTGCGCTGCTCGCGATCCGCCCGGTACTGCACGAACAGCCAGCCGGCCACCAGCAGGAAACACACGCAGAAACCGTACTCGACGAACGCCTTGAACGGCGTGACGCCTCGGCCCGGCACGAAGGTATCGGGAAACCGGTCGAGCGCAAAGGTGCCCAGCAGGAACATCGCTGCAATGGTCAGCACGCCGAACACGAGCCAGGTGTGCCGCGAAAACGGCAAACGGACCCCGGCGGCAACCAGCACCAGCGCAATCAGCTCGAAGGTGCGACTGACGAACCAGAAGAAGATCGCGCGTTCCGTGCTGCTCTCGACCAGAAGGGGCGGCATGCCCTCATAGCTCAAGGCATGGATCAGATCCGAGCCGGCAACGATGCTGAAGCCGTAGATGAGTGCTTTGGAAGTGTCGCTGCGCGCGCGATCGATCGTGTGCAGGGCCATCATCACGACCAGCAGGGACACCACGACCGAAAACATCTCAAGCAGGAGATGTACGCCAAGCATGTTGCCGAGCTTGCCGCCATACAGGGATATCGGCGGCAGGGCACCGGCGCCGACCATGAAAAGGATGGCGACCGAACAGAAAACCAGCGCCCGCGATTGATTCCGCTCGAACTGCAGCTGACTTGTGGATTGCGAACTCATTTACCTGCCCCGGTACTGCAGCCAGCGTCTTTCTGCATCGTTTCTCCGTGCAGGTCGCGCTGATAATCCCGCAGGACCATAGGGACTTTGCGCCGCATCGTCAACGCCTGACGGACGTTAGATGCAGCATCGCAAGTCATTGACCGCAATGACGTTCGCGCAATCGGCACAGCACGGTGCGCAAAGTACGCGGACGACATCGGGCCAACGTGTGATCGAGGCGACGACGGGCATCGCCGCCGAACCACTGCAGATCAGGCGATCGACCGGCATGCCGCCAGAAAACCCATGAGCACCTGCACGCGGTGCGGCGCCAGCCTGTTGCCGTGCAGAGCAACGCCGCGGCCGGGGGAGTCAGGCCGGAAGAGAAACAGTTCGCCCCGGTGCAGGCGCAGTCCTGCCATCCCGATTAAGGAGTGGCAGGACTGCGCCCGCCCGGGTTCCGGCCGGCCGCGCTGCGGGACTAGCGCCGACGGGCGCGTGCTGCGAAGCCAGCCAGACCGAGACCTGCCAGCAGCATGGCCCAGCTTGCAGGCTCGGGAACCGGCGGCGCGAAGGTGAGGGAGCCGACGAAATGGCCGTCGTCGGCCAGACCATTGCCTGCGGTGAAGCCGATGTAGATACCGCGGCCGAGGAAGTTCGATTCTTCATCGAAGATGTCCGTCGCGACAGTGCTCCAGTCGGCGGTGGACCACTCGACGCGGAAGGTCTGGTTGTCGAAGGCCTGCTCGATTTCGAAGTACAGATTGCCGGTCTCGTCACCATTGCCGGAAGGCGTGAAGCCGACCTTGCCGAACCACTGGTAGTAGTCGGCCGGCTGGATGTCGGGCAGGCCGGTTTCGGTGTAGGCGAGGGGCGTGCTGCTGCCGTCGGCCAGTATCTGAACGCTGACCGCCTCGGCCTCACCACTGAAATTGAAGGTATCGACGGCAAACGCATAGCCGTTCATGCCGCTGCCGCCATAACCCAGGTCCGAGCCGCCCGTGCCGAGCGCGGGCGGCGTGCTGCCGGTCATGAAGAACGTCAGGCCGTCACCCTGGGTCTCGGAACCGTGGGCTACGTAGAACCGGAAACTTACTTCGAACGCTGAATTGAAATCGACCAGCAGCGGGCCTGGCGCGTAGCCACCGCCGGCCTGACCGCTGACGCCCGGAGCGGTCAGCTGCAGGTAGCTGTCCGTGCCGACGCCGGGGATGGGATAACTGTAGGCGGTAGCGTCGCCGAGCAGTGTCCAGGTGGTGTAATCGACGTTGGTCGTCAGGTCGATGGTGTTGGCCAGCACCGCTGGCGACATGCCGGCGAAGGCCAGCGCGATCAGCGGCGTAACGGTCAGCCTGCGGATGGATTTCACGGGTTTGCAGTACATCCTCATTCCTCTCTGATAGTCCGGAAACGGAGTCGTCACTGGTTCACCGGGAACACACGATGACACCGCGACACGAAGGCGATCGTGGACACACAAGCAAACGTCATTCCATTTTTTTCGAATCGAACTCAAGCCATTGATTTATTTATCGTGAAACTCCACAGCGCAAACGCAATGGCAATGAAGTCATGCGAGCTGTCAAGAATGCCGACAGTCCGGCCCGGGACATTTCGATCGACCGTCGCATCCTGCGCCGAAGCCCGGAAGGAATACGGCTACGCCAATCCCCCGCCCGTCAGGGCACAAGTCGCTCCGCCAGGTCATCGATCAGCACCCTTACCCGGTGCGGCACGTACCGGTTGCCCGGCAGCACCGCATGGACACCGAGTTCCGGTGTCCTGAATTCGCCGAGCACCATCACCAGCCGGCCATCGGCCAGCCAGGGGTCGAGGATGAAGTCGGGCTGACAGGTGATGCCCATGCCGCGGGCGGCGGCTTCGGTCAATACGTCACCGTTGCTGGCGGTGAGGTGGGCGCGCAGCGGGATGGAGACAGCCCGGTCGTCGATGACGAAGGTCCAGCTCGGCGCAGCGTTGGCGGTGTAGCCCAGACACGCGTGGTGGGAGAGATCTTCCGGGCGCCGCGGCGCGCCGTGGCGGGCGAGGTAGTCGGGTGAGGCGGCGACGATGAGGCGGCTGGTGGCGAGACGGCGTGCGACGGTGGCGGGATCGAGCCGTGCGGTGATGCGGATGACGAGGTCCATGCCCTCTTCGATCAGGTTCACGCGCCGGTCGTTGTAGTCGATATCCAGGCTGACTTCGGGGTAGCGCTGTGCAAAGTCGAGCAGCAGCGGCGACAGGCGCTTCAGACCGTAGCTCAGCGGCGCACCGATGCGGATCGCACCGCGCGGCGTCTGACGCTGCTCGCCGACGTCGGTTTCGGCCGCTTCGACCAGATTCAGGATGACGCGGCACTTCTCCAGGTAGGCCGTGCCGGCCGAGGTCAGCGACATGCGACGCGTACTGCGCGCCATCAGCTTCACGCCCAGGTGCGCTTCAAGCGCCGCGATCTGCCGCGTGACCACCGAGCGCGCCACGTTCAGCTGCTGCGCCACGGCCGCAAAGCTGCCCAGTTCGGCCACCCGTACGAACAGCTGCATCGCATCCAGTCGGTCCATTGTTGTTCAATTTGCAACGATAAATTACTTATTGTCACCTATTTCAGCACTCGGATGACGGTTAAGGTTCGGCCATGGACCTCGACACCCCCCTGATGAATGCAGCACCCCGCACCACCACCGGCGTGACGTCGCTGTTCGTGCCGCACGGCGCCCCGACCTTTGCGCTGCAGCCCGGTGCCGCCGGCGCAGCGCTGACGGCGAAGGCCACCCGCCTGCCCCGGCCGCGCGCCATCGTCATCGTCAGCGCGCACTGGGACACCGCCGTACCGACCGTGGGTGCGGCGACGCGCTTCGACACGATTCACGATTTCAGCGGCTTCCCGCCCGCACTGTACGCACAGCGCTACCCGGCCACGGGTTGCCCGGAACTCGCCCGTTCGGTCGCCGCGGCCGTTCAAGCCGCCGGGCTGCCGGTACAGCTCGACACCACGCGCGGCCTCGACCACGGCGCCTGGGTGCCGCTGCAGATGATGTTTCCGAACGCCGATGTGCCGGTGATTCCGCTGTCGATCCAGAGCAGCGGCGGGCCGGAGCACGCCTGGCGGACCGGCCGCGCACTGGCCGCACTGAACGGAGGACTGATCGTCATCGGCTCCGGCAACCTGACGCACAACCTGCGCGACTGGCAGCTCGTGGCGCGCAGCGGCGCCGCCACGCCCGCCTATGTGCGCAGCTTCGCCGACTGGGTGGCCGGACGGCTGACCGCAGGCGACACCGCTGCGCTGCTCGACTACCGGCGCCGCGCACCCGGCGGCGAGCGGGCGCACCCGAGCGAAGAACATTTGCTGCCGCTGTTCGCAGCACTCGGCGCGGCCGGTGACGGCGCGCAGGCGAGCCGATTTCACGCGGGCATCGACGAGCACGTGCTGGCGATGGATGCGTGGGCCTTCACCCCCGCGACACAGGGAGATCCGCAATGAGTCTGAAGAACACCCGCGACAACTACGGCCGCGTGGCCAGGTGGCTGCACTGGTCAAGCGCCGCGCTCTTCCTCGCCGCCTGTTGCTCGGTCTACTTCCGTCAGTGGTTCACCGGGAAGCAGACACCGGAGAACTGGACGGCGCTGCAGATCCACCTGTCGGTCGGCGTGACGATTGCGGTCGTGGTGGTGCTGCGCGTGCTGTGGCGACTGGGCAACCTGCAGCCGGCCGACGAACCGGGCACACCGCTGGCGCACCGCGCCGCGCATCTGGGCCACATGGCGCTGTACGCCGTGATGGTCGTCGCGCCCGTCACCGGCTATCTGGGCACCGGCGTGAATACCGAATTCTTCTTCCTGTTCGACCTGCCGAAGTTCGAAAGCACGGCGCTGTTCCGGACCGTGGTGGCCGACGGCATGGGGCTGGATTTCAAGACCTTCGAGAAGCCGATCGACTTCATCCACAAGGATGTGCTCGGTGCCTGGCTGCTCTGGCTGCTGATTGCCGGCCACGCTGCGGCGGCGCTGTACCACCACTTCGTCAGGCGTGACCGCACGCTGCTGAAGATGACCACCGGCGGCTGAGCCGCAGACTTCAACGCACCATATACATATGCAACATCACCGGAGCACTGCCATGACCTCGCTGAAGACCCTTGTTGCCGCACTCGCCCTCGCCACCGTTGCTGCGCCGTCGTTGGCCGCGCCGGAAACCTACCGGCTCGATCAGGGCCACACCTTCCCGCGCTTCTCGTACAGCCATTTCGGCTACTCGACGCAATTGAGTCGCTTCAACAGGACCTCCGGCAGCATCACGATCGACCGCGCCGCGAAGACGGGTTCGGTCGACATCACGATCGACACGAAGTCTGTCGACACCGGTCTCGCGCTGTTCGACGAGCACATTCAGGCGGAAGACTTCCTCGACACGGCGAAGCACCCGACCGCGACCTTCAGGTCATCGAAGGTGACCTTTGACGGCGACAAGCCGGTCGCCGTCGAAGGCACGCTGACGCTCAAGGGCGTGAGCCGGCCGGTGACGCTGAAGGTGACCTCCTTCCACGCCATGCCGCACCCCATGATGAAGAAGGACGCCATCGGCGCCAACGCCACCGTCACCGTCAAGCGCACCGATTTCAACATGGGCAAGTACGCGCCGAACGTCGGCGACGACGTGACCATCGATATCGCAGTCGAGGCGATCCGGGAATAAGCGCAACTCGGATCATCACGCAGGCATTCAACGCCAACACGCCCTCGCCGGGTCCCGTGGCACTGACAGAATGGCGGCCGAACGCGGGAGCGATCCATTGATCGCGAACGCGGACGCTGAATATCGGCAGGCGCTTCGATCAGCGGTCCTTCACGACCAGCACGCAGTCAGGCATCAGTTCGACGGACGGCTTGAACACCTGCACGCCGTTGGCATACACGCAGCCGACCGCGATCATGCGCTGCGCTGCGGCGCGCGACTGCGCCATGCCGCGTTCGACCAGCAGCGCATCGACACGCATGCGCCCTGCGCGGTCGACCGGCGTCGACGCCTTGACGGTGGGCGCGGATGCAGGACGAGCGGTGCGGCGATGAAAGGATTTCATGGCGGATCGGGACGGCCTCGGACATCGGCAGGAACATCGACACCGGCCACAGGCGGTCCGCGTCGGATATCGCAAGCGGTGCACGCATTCTGCGCCAACCCGGCGCCGCCCGCATCGGGTCGAACCCCCGTCCGTTGTTCGGCGCTTCGCCCTGCGCGGAAGGCACACGCCACGGCCTTGCGTTCAGGCGGGCGGCACGGTAGCTTCGAAGGGCGCCTTCGCTTCGACCGTTCACCTTGACGGTCCGCGGTTTTCCCGGCACTGACGATCCCGCAAACCGACGCCTGTGTCCCACCCACCCATCGACTCCCCGACAGCGTCCCTCGACGAGGCGGACGCGTCCCGGCGCCATCCTTTCGGCGAACCGCCCGGCGGCTGGCGCGGCGCGCTCTACAAGGTGGTGTTCGAATCGGACACCCGCGCCGGAGTGCTGTTCGACAAGGTGCTCGTCGCCCTGATCGTCACCAGCCTGCTGGTCGTGATCGCAGACAGCGTTGAATCGCTGCAGAAGCAGTGGTCGGGTACCTTCACCGCGCTGGAGTGGGGCTTCACACTGCTGTTTTCGCTGGAATACGTGATCCGGCTGCTGTGCGTGCGCAAGCCGCTGCGCTATGCGACGAGCTTCTTCGGCATCGTCGATCTGATCGCCGTGCTGCCGACCTACCTCGCACTGCTGTTTCCCGAAATCCACGCCTTGATCGACGTGCGCGTGCTGCGCCTGCTGCGGGTGTTCCGCATCTTCAAGCTGACCGCCTACGTCGCGGAATACCAGGCGCTCGGCAGCGCCCTGCTCGCCAGTTCGCGAAAGATCATGGTGTTCCTGAGCGTGGTGATCATGATCGTCATCGTCATGGGGTCGATCATGTATGTCGTCGAAGGCCCGGCAAACGGATACACCAGCATTCCGGTGGCCATCTACTGGGCCATCACCACGATGACCACGGTCGGCTTCGGCGACATCACGCCCAAGACCGAACTGGGCCGCTTCATCGCGTCGATCATGATGCTGCTGGGCTGGGGCACGCTGGCGGTGCCGACCGGCATCGTGACGACGGAAATGACATTGAGGCGCTATCGGCAGGAAGTGGCCGGAAACCTGGCTGCAGCGCCGCCGCCCGCCGGCCTGCCAGGAACGAATCGCACCTGCGCGGCCTGCGGAAGCCGCGATCACGGATCGGCGGCGACGTACTGCCAGCACTGCGGCGCAGCGCTGGGCTGACCGGCAGCGGCGGCGACGGCGCTATCGCGCGTCCGGCAGCACATGGGTTTCGAACTGCTGCCGCAGCCTGAGCTTCAGCATCTTGCCGGTTGCCGTGTGGGGAATGTCGTCGACGAACACCACGTCGTCCGGCACCTGCCAGCG
>JAGNYW010000013.1 GCA_017984755.1 Methyloversatilis sp. | reverse complement strand
ATGCGCGGCGTGCCGTCTTCGCGGCCGAGCGCTTCCACACCGTAGAAATCCTCCAGCGGCAGGCGCTCGATGCGGGTCAGATCCGACATGCGGTAGATGAAGAACAGGCTGGCCAGCGCCATGCCCAATTCGACCGCCAGCGTCAGATCGAACACCACGGTGACGAAGAAGGTGGCGAGCAGAATGGTGCGGTAGGCGGGCGAATAGCGCTTCAGTTCCTTCGGCGCGAAGGCGTGCCACTCCCCCATGTTCACCGCGACGACCACGACGATGGCCGACAGCGTGGCCAGCGGAATGTGGCTGGCCAGTGGCGCGAGCGCCAGCACGATGGCCAGCAGTACGCCCGCGTGGATCATGCCGGCCACCGGTGTGCGGCCGCCGGTTCTCACATTGGTCGCCGTACGTGCGATGGCGCCGGTGGCAGCGAATCCGCCGAACAGCGGTGCCGCGACGTTCGCGATGCCCTGGGCCATCAGCTCCTGGTTGGGATCGTGGCGATCGTCGATCTGGCTGTCCGCAACGCGCGCCGACAGCAATGACTCGATGGCGCCGAGCAGCGCGATGGTCAGCGCCGGTGCGATCAGCTTGCCGAGCAGTCCGAGCGACAGTGCGGGCAGACCGAAGTCGGGCAATTCGCGCGGAATGCCGCCGAAGCGGCTGCCTATGGTGTCGACCGGGAGCTGGATCAGCGCGTTCACCGCCGTCGCGATCACCAGCACAGCCAGCGGACCCGGCATGCGGCGCATCCAGGCGACCCTTTTCGCGAGGGCGTTCCAGCCCAGCAGCACGGCCAGCGATGCCAGCGCCAGTGAGACGGTGGGCAGGTGCAGCGTGGGCAGCGCGTCGAACAGCGCGCGCATCTTGCCGAAGAACTCGCCCGGCAGATTGTCGATGCGCAGGCCGAGAAAATCCTTGATCTGCGAAACGAAGATGACGACGGCAATGCCGTTGGTGAAACCGATGACTACCGACAGCGGGATGAAGCGGATCATGCTGCCGAGCCGGAACGCACCCATGGCGAGCAGCATGACGCCGGACATCATCGTGGCGATCAGCAGGTTCTGCACGCCATAGTCCACGACGATGGCGTAGATGATCGGGATGAAGGCGCCGGTCGGGCCGCCGATCTGCACGCGCGAGCCGCCCAGAGCGGCAATCAGGAAGCCGGCGACGATGGCGGTCCAGATGCCGGACGTGGGCGACATGCCGCTGGCGATCGCGAAAGCCATGGCCAGCGGCAGCGCCAGCACGCCGACCGTGATGCCGGCGGAAAGGTCACCGGAAAACTGCCCGCGGTGGTAGCCGCGCAGCGTATCAAGCAGCTTGGGTCGGAACTGGATGTTCATGAGGTCTCCGCATTGAGAAGGGGGTCGATGCGTGGTGCGGAGAGGGCCACCCGTGGCCGGTGCGTTGCAGCGTGACCCAGCGCCGGGTGGGGGTCAGCGACGTGACGTGGCGGATTGCAGGCATGCGGCGATTTTCCGGTGCGGCACGAGGGCTTGTCCAGCAGGACAGGTCCGTTGCAGCGTCATTGCGGGTCGGACGTACGCTTGCGCAGGCGTGTTGCAATGAACCCCAGACCGGCGATCAGAGCAGCCCAGGATGATGGCTCCGGCACGGCAGCCACGCGGGCGGTTTCTGCCGCCCAGTAGGACGGAAGCGTGTCCCACGGGTTCGCGCCACGATCGTCGGTGACATAGACATGACCCACGTTGTGCGAGATCGCGGTGTCGATCACCGACAGCATCGCCGTGCTGCCCGGGACGTCGTAGACCAGATGCGCAAAGCGGCTGCGGTCCTGCCCCGCCGTCCAGGCGTCAGCCACGTAGGCGGTGTATTCCGCCAGCGGGCTTTCGAAGGTGACCAGCACGTCGGCCGTTGCAAGGTAGGCGCCGGGCGTCTGCGTACCCGGGTTGGACACGATGAAATTCTTCGCGTAGCCGCCCTTGATGTGGTCGCGCAGCGCAATGTAGTAGTCGAGATCGTGTTCGAGGTTCGACACCTCGTCGATGAAGATGCCGTCGACGCCGTACAGCGAGTAGAAGCGGTCGATGTCCGCCTTCACCGTGCTGGCGCTGCGCGCGCCGTAGCCGGTGTAGACATAGCCGATGACACGCCCGCCGGCCGCCTTCAGGTTGCTGACCACGCTCGCATAGTTGCTGTCGAGCGTTGCGCCCGGCCCGTTGTCCGGGTTCAGGATCGCCGTGATGCCGACCGTCGGCGCAGCGCTTGCGAGTGCCTGCCAGGATGCCGCGCCAGTGTTCGCCGGGTAGAAGTAGGCGGGAACGAGAAGGTCGAGTGCGTACGTCGAGTGGGTACCGAACATGAGCAGTGCGCCGGCTAGGAATGATTTCACGGTGGCTCCGGAGTGTGGTTGCGCCGCCATCATCCTGCAATTGTCGTGCACTTGTCGATCAACGTACCGGGCGTCGGGTTTCATGCATCCGGGCTCGGTGGATGCGGGACAGGAAAGATTCGGCCATCGCCAACCCACAGGGCGGTGATGCAGTGCCCGGCGCAGCTTTCAGCCGCCGAGGGCGCGGCGGCTGCTTTCTATATGCAGCTGCATCGTTCTGCGGGTGGCTTCGGCGTTGTGTGCGGTCAGTGCCGCCAGCAGCATGCGGTGCTCTTCCAGTGATGCGATGAGGCGGCCCTCGAGGTAGAGCGAGTCGTGGCGCTGCAGCTTCAGAACGGCGCGCAGTTCGTCGATCATCTGGGCCATGCGACGGTTGCCGGCGATTTCGTGGATGCGCAGGTGAAAGCGCTGGTTGGCGTCGAAGAAACCTTCGACGTCACGCGCAGCGGCGCATTCTTCGAGTTGCCGGTGCAACGCCGCCAGATCGGCCAGGTCGGTGTCGGATGCATTGCGCGCGGCGACGGCGGCGCATTCGCCCTCGAGCAGCGCCATGATCGGATAGATTTCTTCGAGGTCGCCGCCGCTGATCTGCGCCACGTAGCAGCCGCGGCGAGGTTTCAGCACCACCATGCCTTCGGTGGCCAGCACCTTGAGTGCTTCGCGCAGCGGGGTGCGTGAAATGCCGTACTGAGTGGCCAGCGCCTGCTCGTCGATCCACTCGCCGGGGGTCATGGCGTGACTCTGGATGAGGCGGCGAAGCCGGTCTGCGACCTCGATGTAGAGCGCTCGCGGGGCAATGCTGTCGGCAGTTCGGTGCAGGGTTTCGCTGTTCATTCCGGTGGCTTGAGTGCGGCGGACGGCGTGCGTGGATGCACTGCAACATCCGCTTGCATTCATAATTATGGATAAAGTATTCTCTGTACAGCGCGCTGCTGTCAAGCTGAAGTCGGGCACGGCAGGGGCGTCTTCCCGCATCACCGAAGGAATTCAAGATGGCCGACAAGACGGGCAGCGCCCACCCCGAACACGCCGCCTGGCTCAAGGCGGCAGCCAGATCCGCACCCGGCGGTGACCCGTCGAAACTCGACTGGCAGACGCCGGAAGGCCTGACGGTGAAGTCGCTGTATACGCGCGCCGACATCGACGGCCTGCCGCACACCGACACGCTGCCGGGTTTTGCGCCCTACGTGCGCGGCCCTCAGGCGACCATGTATGCCGCCCGCCCGTGGACCATCCGGCAGTACGCCGGGTTCTCGACCGCCGAAGAATCTAACGCGTTCTACCGCAAGGCGCTTGCCGCCGGCGGGCAGGGCGTGTCGGTGGCGTTCGACCTCGCCACACACCGCGGCTACGACTCGGACAATCCGCGGGTCGAAGGTGACGTCGGCAAGGCCGGGGTGGCGATCGACAGCGTCGAGGACATGAAGCGCCTGTTCGATGGCATCCCGCTCGACAAGATCAGCGTCTCGATGACGATGAACGGTGCGGTGCTGCCGGTGCTGGCAGGCTTCATCGTGGCCGGCGAGGAACAGGGCGTGCCGCAGGCCCAGCTTTCAGGAACGATCCAGAACGACATCCTGAAAGAGTTCATGGTGCGCAACACCTACATCTATCCGCCGCAGCCGTCGATGCGCATCGTTGCCGACATCATCGAGTACACCGCGCGCAACATGCCGCGCTTCAATTCGATCTCGATTTCCGGCTATCACATGCAGGAAGCCGGCGCGACCCAGGGCCTGGAACTGGCGCTGACGCTGGCCGACGGCATGGAATACGTGCGTACCGCGATGGCGCGCGGCATGGATGTGGACGATTTCGCCGGCCGGCTGAGCTTCTTCTTCGCCATCGGCATGAACTTCTATCTGGAAGTGGCCAAGCTCCGGGCAGCACGACTGCTGTGGAGCCGCATCATGGACGGCTTCGGTGCCAAAAGCGCCAAGTCGAAGATGCTGCGCACCCACTGCCAGACCTCCGGCTGGTCGCTGACAGAACAGGATCCGTACAACAACGTCGTACGTACGACGGTGGAAGCGATGGCCGCCGTGTTCGGTGGCACGCAGAGTCTGCACACCAACTCGTTCGACGAAGCGATCGCGCTGCCCACCGAATTTTCGGCACGCATTGCGCGCAACACCCAGCTCATCATCCAGGAAGAGACCCACATCACCAACGTGATCGATCCCTGGGCCGGCAGCTACATGATGGAAAAGCTGACGCAGGACATGGCCGACCACGCCTGGGCCATCATCGAGGAAGTCGAGCAGATGGGCGGCATGACCAAGGCGGTTGAATCCGGCTGGGCCAAGCTGCAGGTCGAGAAGTGCGCCACCGAGAAGCAGGCGCGCATCGACTCCGGGCGCGACGTCATCGTCGGCGTCAACAAGTACCGGCTGAAGGACGAGGACAAGCTGGATGTACGCGTGATCGACAACGTCGCAGTGCGCGAGTCGCAGGTGGCACAGCTGAAGCGCATCCGTGCCAGCCGCGACAACGCGGCGGTCGACGCGGCACTGGCCGCGCTGACCGCTGCCGCCGAATCGGGCAAGGGCAACCTGCTCGAACTGTCGGTGAACGCGATGCGCCTGCGTGCCACGGTCGGCGAAGTGTCCGATGCGCTGGAAAGGATATGGGGCCGTCACCGCGCGAGCACGCAGGCGGTCAGTGGCGTATATCAGGCCATCGTGGCCGACGACGAAGGATGGGGCGTGATGAAGGACGAAGTCAGCCAGTTCGCCGAAGACCAGGGTCGCCGCCCGCGCATCCTGATCGCCAAGCTCGGCCAGGACGGCCATGACCGCGGCGCCAAGGTGATCGCCACTGCGTTCGCCGACCTCGGCTTCGACGTGGACATCGCGCCGCTGTTCCAGACGCCGGAAGAAGCTGCACGCCAGGCCATCGAGAACGACGTGCATGCGGTCGGCGTGTCGACGCTGGCGGCCGGTCACAAGACGCTGGTGCCGCAGCTGATCAAGGCGCTGCGCGCCGAAGGTGCCGACGACATCGTGGTGGTCGTGGGCGGCGTCATTCCGGCACAGGACTACGACGAACTGTTCGGCCACGGGGTGGCCTGCGTGTTCGGTCCGGGCACGCCGATTCCGAAGGCGGCGAAGGACACGCTGGACGCGATCAAGGCGAAGCTGGCCTGATGCCGGTCGCTGCTGCCGACCAGTCGCTGATCGACGGCGTGCGTGCAGGCAATCGTCGTGCGCTCGCCAAGACGATCACGCTGATCGAGTCGACGCGCGAAGACCATCAGGCGCGCGCCGGCGAGGTGCTGCGCACGCTGCTGCCGCGCACCGGCCAGTCGATCCGGCTCGGCATTTCCGGCGTGCCCGGTGTCGGCAAGTCGACCTTCATCGAGGCGCTCGGGCTGGCGCTGATCGCAAAGGGACACAAGGTGGCGGTACTCGCCATCGACCCGTCGTCGTCACTGACCGGAGGTTCGATACTGGGCGACAAGACCCGCATGGAGCACCTGTCGCTGAGCGCCGACGCATTCATCCGTCCGTCGCCGTCGTCCGGCAGTCTGGGCGGCGTCGCGGCACGTACGCGTGAGGCCATGCTGGTGTGCGAGGCGGCCGGCTTCGACATCGTCATCGTGGAAACGGTGGGCGTCGGCCAGTCGGAAACCGCGGTCGCCGGCATGACCGACGTGTTCGTGCTGCTGCAGCTGCCGAACGCCGGCGACGATCTGCAGGCGATCAAGAAGGGCATCGTCGAACTGGCGGACATCGTCGTCTACAACAAGTGCGACATCGATGAAACGGCAGCCGAACGTGCCATGCAGCAGATGCGCGGCGCACTGCACCTGTTGCGGGCCGCTTCGGCCGGATGGACGGTGCCGGTGCTCAAGGTGTCAGCGCTGCAGCACGCCGGCCTGGAGGCCTTCTGGGCGGATATCCTGCACTACCGCGACGCCATGCAGGCAAGCGGGGCATGGTCGGCACGGCGCAGCCGGCAGGCACTGGACTGGATGTGGGCTCTGGTCGACCAGGGGCTGCGCAGCCGGTTCGAACACAACGCTGCCGTGCGCGCCGCGCTGCCGGATATCCGCGCCGCGGTGGCAGCAGGTACCCTGCCGGCGTCGGCCGCTGCGCTGCGGCTGCTGCAGGCGATGGACTGATTCAGCACTGCCGGCGGCGCGCATCGCGTGTGCGATGGGTGGCGACGGTGGTCTTCAACGGAGGCAACACGATGCAGGACATCATTCGCAAGCTCGACGAAAAACGCGAGCAGGCAAGACTGGGCGGCGGCCAGCGGCGCATCGATGCGCAGCACAAGCGGGGCAAGCTGACCGCGCGCGAACGGCTCGAACTGTTGCTCGATGAAGGCAGCTTCGAAGAGTGGGACATGTTCAAGGAACATCGCTGCACAGACTTCGGCATGGCCGACGAATCGGTGCCCGGTGACGGCGTGGTGACCGGCTACGGCACCATCAACGGCCGGCTGGTATTCGTGTTTTCGCAGGACTTCACGGTGTTCGGCGGTTCGCTGTCGGAATCGCATGCGGAGAAGATCTGCAAGGTGATGGACCAGGCGATGAAGGTCGGCGCACCGGTCATCGGCCTGAACGACTCGGGCGGCGCGCGCATCCAGGAAGGCGTCGCTTCGCTCGGTGGCTACGCCGAGGTGTTCCAGCGCAACGTGATGGCGTCGGGCGTCATTCCGCAGCTTTCGCTGATCATGGGTCCGTGCGCGGGCGGTGCGGTGTACAGCCCGGCCATGACCGACTTCATCTTCATGGTGCGCGACTCGTCCTACATGTTCGTCACCGGCCCGGAAGTGGTGAAGACGGTGACGCACGAAGAAGTGACCGCCGAAGATCTGGGCGGTGCGACGACGCACACCACCAAATCGGGTGTGGCCGATCTGGCGTTCGAGAACGACGTCGATGCGTTGATGTACACGCGCCGTCTGTTCAACTACCTTCCGCTGTCCAACCGCGAGAAGGCACCGGTGCGCCCGAGCACGGACCCGGCAGATCGCCTCGACACCAGCCTGAACACGCTGGTGCCGGCCAACGCGAACCAGCCGTACGACATGAAGGAGCTGATCCTGAAGATGGTCGACGATGGCGACTTCTTCGAAATCCAGCCGGACAACGCCAAGAACATCATCGTCGGCTTCGCCCGCATGGAAGGCTGCACGATCGGCATCGTCGCCAACCAGCCGCTGGTGCTGGCAGGCTGTCTCGACATCAAGAGTTCGATCAAGGCGGCACGCTTCGTGCGTTTCTGTGATGCCTTCAGCATTCCCGTGATCACGCTGGTCGACGTGCCCGGCTTCATGCCCGGCACTTCGCAGGAATACGGCGGCATCATCAAGCACGGTGCCAAGCTGCTCTACGCCTACGCCGAGGCGACCGTGCCCAAGGTGACGCTGATCACCCGCAAGGCCTATGGCGGCGCCTATGACGTGATGAGCTCGAAGCACCTGCGCGGCGACGTGAATTTCGCCTGGCCGAGTGCGGAGATCGCGGTGATGGGGCCGAAGGGCGCGGTAGAGATCATCTTCCGTGAGGAAAAGAACGATCCGGAGCGCATCGCGGCACGCGAAGCGGAGTACCGCGAGAAGTTCGCCAACCCGTTCATCGCCGGCAAGCGCGGCTTCATCGACGACGTGATCATGCCGAGCGAGACGCGCAAGCGCATCTGCCGCTCGCTGGCCATGCTGCGCGACAAGCAGCTGGAAAATCCGTGGCGCAAGCACGGCAACATTCCGCTGTGATCGCTCAAAGGAGCTCAAACATGCACCCGAAAACATTCGTCGCGGAGACAAGCCGTGTTCAATAAGATCCTGATCGCAAAACGTGGCGACTCGCAGCGCGGTCGCGCTGCGATCCCCACCCCTCGCGGCACACGCGTAGCGTGTGCAGGCGATCTCGCCGCGGAGGCACGCCGTGTTTAAGAAAATCCTGATCGCAAACCGCGGCGAGATTGCGTGCCGCGTCATCCGCACGGCGCGCCGCATGGGCATCGCCACCGTCGCCGTGTATTCCGAAGCCGATCGCAGTGCGCTGCATGTGGAACTGGCAGACGAAGCGATCTGCATCGGTCCGGCGGCGGCGCGCGAGTCCTATCTGGTGGTCGACAGGATCATCGCTGCCTGCAAGGCAACAGGTGCGCAGGCGGTGCATCCGGGCTACGGTTTCCTGTCCGAGAACGAAGCCTTCTGTGCAGCGCTTGAACGCGAGGGCATCGTGTTCATCGGGCCGAAGGCGCATGCCATCGGCGCCATGGGCGACAAGATCGCATCGAAGAAGCTGGCGAAGGAAGCCGGCGTGAACACGATTCCGGGCTGGAATGACCCGATCGAGAGCCCGGAGCGTGCCGTGGAGATCGCGCGCGACATCGGCTACCCGGTCATGATCAAGGCAAGCGCCGGCGGCGGTGGCAAGGGCCTGCGTGTCGCGTTCAACGACGCCGAGGCGCATGAAGGTTTCGCGTCCTGCGTCAATGAAGCGAAGAACGCCTTCAACGACGATCGCGTATTCATCGAGAAATTCGTCGAAGAGCCGCGCCACATCGAAATCCAGGTGCTGGGCGACGGCCACGGCAATGTGGTGTATCTGAACGAGCGCGAGTGCTCGATCCAGCGTCGTCACCAGAAGGTGATCGAAGAAGCGCCGTCGCCCTTCATCGATCCGGACACCCGGCGCGCGATGGGCGAGCAGGCGGTGCGGCTGGCCAAGGCCGTGCAGTACCAGTCGGCCGGCACGGTCGAATTCGTGGTCGGCCGCGACAAATCCTTCTACTTCCTCGAAATGAATACTCGCCTGCAGGTCGAGCACCCGGTGACCGAAATGATCACCGGGCTGGATCTGGTCGAACAGATGATCCGCGTCGCTGCCGGCGAGAAGCTGGCCTTCACGCAGGCCGAGGTGAAGCTCGAAGGCTGGGCGATGGAAGCGCGCATCTGTGCCGAAGACCCGGCGCGCGGCTTCCTTCCGTCGGTCGGCCGCCTGATCCGCTATCGGCCGCCGGTCGCCAGCGACAGCGTGCGCGTGGACACCGGTGTGTTCGAAGGTGGCGAAGTGTCGATGCACTACGACTCGATGATCGCCAAGCAGATCTGCTACGGTGCGACCCGCGCCGAGGCGATCACACGGCTGCGCGATGCGCTCGATGCCTTCTGCATCCGCGGCCCGAACCACAACATTGCCTTCGTGTCGGCAGTGCTCGGCCATCCGCGCTTCGCCGCCGGCAACTTCACCACCGCCTTCATAGCCGAAGAATATCCGCAGGGTTACGACCCGGCGGCCGCTGCCTACGAGGACGAAGCGCTGCTCGTGGCGGTCGCCGCGACGGTGCATCAGCGCTACATCGAACGCGCATCGCGCATCGTCGGGCAGTTGCCGGGCCACGAGTTCCGCATCAATCCGGATGCCGTGGTGCGCCTGCGCGGCGCCGAGCATCGCGTGCACGTCGAGAATGACGGCGATCACCACGCGGTGCTGATCGATGGCAAGCGGCATCGCATGGTCAGCAGCTGGCGCGTATCCGATCCGGTCTATCGCGGCGAGATCGATGGTCGGCCATTCACGCTGCAGGTCGAGCGCATCGGACTGCGCTACCGGCTCCAGCATCGCGGCACGCGCGTCGATGCCGAAGTGATGAGCCCCCGCGCGGCCGAGCTGCTGGCGCGCATGCCGTTCAAGTCGGCGCCCGACCTGTCCCGCTTCCTGCTGTCACCGATGCCCGGACTGCTGCGCGAAGTTGCGGTCAAGCCAGGGCAGGCGGTCAAGGCAGGAGAACGTCTCGCGGTCATCGAGGCGATGAAGATGGAGAACATCCTGCGCGCCGAGCGTGATGGCGTGGTTGCGAAGGTATCTGCTCAGGCCGGCGAAAGCCTTGCCGTGGATCAGGTCATTCTGGAGTTTGCGGCGGGTTGAACGCATTTGCCGCCGTGTGTCCGCACGGCGGCAAATGATGCGAATTGTTAAGGTTTTTCCTTCCGGGTGCCGCTAAGCTAGCGTTCAACCGTATCCCGGATCCGATACCGATGAGTGCATGTTCACACCCAGCTGCTGCGCGACAGACGTCGGCGCCCGATTTCTGTCGCATGGGTAGGGGGCGTGTCTGAGATGCGATCGAGGATCGTATTGGTCGAGGATCAGCCGGAAATCCGGCAACTGATCCGCATGACACTGGAGTTCGGTGATTTCGAGCTTGCCGAGGCGTGTGACGCCGACGCCGGGTGGGCGCTCATCCAGCAACAGACCCCCCAACTCCTTCTGCTCGACCTGATGATGCCGGGTTCGATGGATGGTCTTGCACTCTGTCGCAAGGTGCGTCGGCACCCGACCCTGCAGGCGGTCCCGGTCATCATGCTCACGGCGCGCAGTCAGCAGAGCGACATCGACAATGGCCTCGAAGCCGGTGCCAGCGCCTATCTGACCAAACCATTCAGCCCGATGGAGCTGATAGAGCGCATCGGCCAGTTGCTGAAGCATCCGCAGGATCCATGACCACGGGTGAGCCGGCATCGGGCACAACCGGCGCTTCCGAATCGAACGGAGCGCCCCTCGATGCTTCCCCCGCCCGCTTCATGGGAGGGTTGCGTGACCCCGGCGTTCTGGCGTGGCCCGCACTTGTGTTCGGCCTGTTGCTGACGCTCGTTGTGACTTTTCTGCTGTGGGAAAGGCTCAGCACGTCCACGCAGCAGCGATTCGACAGCGAAGTCGAAAAAGTCGTGACTCAGCTCAGCCGGAGAATGGTGGCGCACGAGGCGATCCTGCGTGCGGCGGCCGGCTTGATGCAGGCCAGTGATCGCGTTGCCCGCAGCGACTGGCGCGCGTATGTGTCCGAGCTCGATCTGGAACACAAATACCCGGGCATTCTCGGCGTCGGGTTGACCGTGCGCATTCCGGCCGCCCGTCGTGCGGCGCATGAGGCCGAGATTCAACGGAACGACCTGCCCGGCTACACGATCCGACCGTCCGGTGTGCGGGACGAATACCACAGCATTCTCTATCTCGAGCCGCTGAACGACCGCAACAGCAAGGCCATCGGCTACGACATGAATTCCGAGCCGACCCGCTCCGCGGCCATGACCCGCGCACGCGACACCGGCGAACCGGCACTGACCGGCAGGGTGACGCTGGTGCAGGAAGGCAAGGAGGCAGTGCAGCCCGGTTTCCTGCTTTACTACCCGCTTTACGCGCGCAACAAGCCGCACGGTACGCCGGAAGAGCGCCGGCGCGCGCTCTACGGCTACACCTACAGTCCCTATCGCGCGCACGATCTGTTCGGGAGCGCATTGCGCGGCTTCACCGACAATGTGCTGGTGGACATTCACGACGGCACGACAGCGTCGCCGGAGACGCTGCTGTTCTCGAATGCAGGCGGCAGATCGGCGGCGTCGCTCGGGGATGTGCGGCAACTGACCGTGGCAGGTCATGCATGGACGATACGTTTGCGTGCGGCCGAATCCTTCGGTGCAGATCACTTCGTGCTCTGGCTGGTGCCCTTCATGGGCAGCGGCCTGAGTGCACTGCTCTTCCATGTGCTGCGACTGCTCGGTGCGACGGCGCGGGCAAACCGGACTGCACACGGCGTGACGCGGGCGCTCTCCATGAGTGAATCGCGGCTGTCCACCCTGCTTGACACTGCAGCTGACGGCATCGTGACCACGGATGATTCGGGCATGGTGCTGACCGCCAATCGTGCCGCGGCAGAAATCTTTCACCTTCGCCCGGAGCAGATGATCGGTCAGTCCCTGACGAGACTGCTGCCCTTCTTCGAACCGGGCTGGTTTTCGCGTCAGGTCGGCTTCGTGCAGCCGATGGAGCGCTGGCGCTTCCGGCAGGATATGCAGGGTGTGCGTGGTAGTCGCCGGTTTCCCGTCACGGTTTCGGCGAGCCGCTTCACCCTGCACGGCCGGCCGGTATTCTCCCTGTTCATGCGCGACATCACCGAACAGGTCGAGGCGCAGACACGCATGCGTCTGCATGATCGTGCTCTCGAAGCGTCGAGCGAGGCCATCATCATTCGCGACATTCAGCGCGTCGGCCATCCGGTTGTCTATGTGAACAGCGCGTTCGAACGCCTGACCGGACGCAGTGCGTCCGACGTCATGAACCGGCCCTTCTCGCTCATGTCCGGCGATCTGAATCCGGATACCGTACTCGAAGAGATGCGCTGGGCCCTTGCGCATGAAAAGCCCTTCAGCACCACCGTTCATGTGCGCCGCGCAGACGGTCGATCGGTCTGGATCGCGCTGTCTTCATCGCCGGTGCGTGACAATGCCGGCAGCGTTACCCACTACGTCGATGTATTCGGCGATGTCACCGAGCGGATCGAGTTCGAACGCAAGCTCATCCGTCGCACCAATCGGCTGCACACGGTGTTTGCGCTGTCGCCGGACGGCTTCGTGACCTTCGACGAGAACGGCGCCGTCACCAACGTGAACCCCGCCTTTTCGAACATGACCCACCTGTCGCAGGGTGAGCTGCTCGGATTGGGCGCCGAAGCATTCGATCGCCGGATCGCCGCACTGGCGGATCCCGCCAAGCCATGGCCCGAACTGGTGCTGGATCGATCCACCGACGAACCCCAGCGGCTCTGGCTGCAGCATCCGGAACCACGCGTCATCGAGCGCAGCGCGCGGGTCGCACCGGAAGGCAAGTCCGAAACGGTGCTCTATTTCCGTGATATCACCCAGCAGTTCGAAGTCGACCGCATGAAGGGCGAGTTCCTGAGTACTGCGGCACACGAATTGCGCACGCCGCTGGCATCGATCTTCGGCTTCGCTGAACTGCTGATCAACCGCGACTACGACGAATCGGCGCGCCGGCGCATGCACGGCGTCATCCATCGTCAATCGCGGGTACTGGTGAATCTGATCAATGACCTGCTGGACCTCTCGCGCATCGAGGCGCGTGCCGGGCAGGACTTCAATCTCGAGGACGAATCGGTCAAGAGCATCATCAACGCCACGGTCGAAGGGCTCGCGATGCCCGAGGGGCTGCAGAGGCTGCGCCTCGACGTACCGCGCGCCACTCCGCGCATCCGCGTCGATCACAAGAAGATGGTGCGCGCACTGAGCAACGTGATCACCAACGCCTTCAAGTATTCACCGGACGACCGCGAGGTGCTGGTGACCGTCTGCGAGGCTTCGCGCAACTCGCGCCTGATGGCCGGCATGCGGGTCATCGATCACGGGCTGGGCATGACGCCGGCGCAGCAGGCGCGCATATTCGAGCGCTTCTATCGCGCCGACCCGTCGGGCAACATTCCGGGTACCGGGCTCGGCATGTCGCTGGTCAAGGAAATCATGGACCTGCACGGCGGCGAGGTAGAGATCGAAAGCGTGCCCGGCGAGGGCACCACCGTCACGCTGTGGTTGCCGGTAATGGATACGGCAACGTCCTGATCCGCTAGGATCCGGGTTCTCGACGACACAGTTCCCGGAGACCGAAATGCGGCTGGAAGACGGACGCGAAAGCGACAATATCGAAGACCGGCGGGGCGTACGCGGCAGCATGATGGGAGGCGGTGGCCGCAGGATCGGCGTCGGCACCATCGTGCTGGCGCTGGTGGCGATGTATTTCGGCGTGGACCCCTCGGTGGTGCTCAACATGGGTGCCGGCATGCCGGAAACGCAGCACCAGGCTTCGGTGGCACCGGGGGTCCGGGCGACCGGGCAGGCCGAGGACGATGCCCTTGCGCGCTTCACGTCGCGCGTACTGGCCGATACGGAAGACACCTGGGGCGAGCTGTTCCGTGCCGGCGGCAAGCAGTACCGTGAACCGACGCTGGTGCTCTACACGGGTGGCACGCAGACCGCCTGCGGCGCCGGTCAGGCCGCCATGGGGCCGTTCTACTGTCCGGGAGACGAGCGGGTCTATCTCGATCTCGGTTTCTACCGCGACCTGCAGGCTCGCTTTGCTGCACCGGGTGATTTTGCGCAGGCCTATGTCATCGCGCACGAAATCGGTCATCACGTGCAGCATCAGCTGGGCATTGCGGAAAAGGTGCAGCAGGCGAAGCAGCGCGCCAGCGAGCGTGACGCGAACCAGCTTCAGGTGCGCATGGAACTGCAGGCCGACTGTTTCTCCGGCATCTGGGCCCATCACGCCAACCGTTCGCGCGGCATCCTCGAACAGGGCGATGTCGAAGAGGCGCTGCGCGCCGCCTCCGCCATCGGTGACGACACGCTGCAGAAGCAGGCCCAGGGCTATGCGGTGCCGGAAAGCTTCACCCACGGCAGCGCCGAACAGCGTGCCCGCTGGTTCAGGCGGGGCCTCGATTCCGGCGAAATGAAGGCCTGCGACACGTTCTCGGTCCGCGCTCTCTGACAGATGCAAGATTCAAGCTGCAAGATGCAAGACGGCGCGTGAGCCGCTTTCCTTGCATCTTTCAGCTTGCCTCTTGTGACTGCCGCTTCAGCCGATGCTGACGACGACCTTGCCGACGTGCGCCTGGCTCTGCTGGTGTGCCAGGGCGGCACGCGCTTCGTCGAAGGCGAACACGCGGTCGATCACCGGGTGGATCTTGTGCAGCGACAGCACCTTGTTCATGGACTCGAACATTTCGCGCGAGCCGACGAATACGCCGCGCACGGTCGAGGTGGTGAACAGCAGCGGCAACGGATTGATCTCGCCGCCGGTCAGCACGCCGATCAGGTGCGCCTGACCGTTCTGGCCGAGCGAAGCGATCGAGCGCTGCAGCGTGCCCGGGCCGCCGACTTCGACCACGTGGTCGACGCCCACGCCGCCGGTGGCGGTGCGCACTTCCTGGTCCCATTCCGGATGGCTGCGGTAGTTGATCAGCGTGGTCGCACCGAGCGCCTTCGCCTTTTCCAGCTTGGCATCACTCGACGAGGTGGCGATCACCTCGGCGCCCGCCGCCTTCGCGAACTGCAATGCGAACATCGACACGCCGCCGGTGCCGAGCACCAGCACGCGCTCGCCGGCGCGCAGCGGCGCCGGACCCTCGAACAGCGCGTTCCAGGCGGTCAGGGCGGCGCACGGCAGCGTTGCCGCTTCCTCGAAGCTCAGGTGGGCCGGCTTGGTCACCAGCGATTCCTGCGGGAACAGGCGGTATTCGGTGAGCACGCCGGGCGCGGTGCCGCCCAGTGTCTTGCCGAAGTAATTCGGCTGCAGCCGACCTGCGATCCAGGTTTCGAAGAAGGTGCCGATCACGTGGTCGCCCGCGGCGAAGCGGTCAACGCCCTCACCGGTCTCGACCACTTCGCCGGCACCATCGGACAGCGGAACCAGATCCTTGGAGTCGACGCCGGGATACAGCCCCTGGAGGATGAACAGGTCGCGGTAGTTCAGCGACGCGGCACGCATTTTCACCAGTACCTGGCCGGGACCGGGGCGCGGCACTTCGGCGTCGATCATCGTCAGGCTGTCTGCATTGCACTGCTCGAGGTAGGCTTGATAACGCATTCGGGTGGAACCTCCGTTGGATATTGTCGTGGGCACAGGGCTGGATCTGCGTTGCGATGTTGCCATGCTCCGGTGCGGTCAGGTGTCTCGCAGGCGCTTGCCTATATAGACTGACGGCCTGGCCGCATTATCTCCCGAACGCCACATGCCGAAACTCCCGCCCTGCTTTCGCGGCCTGCTGCTCGCCTTGCTGCTTGCGTTCGTCCATCCTGCGCACGCACTCGGTCCCGGCGAGCTGGCGCTCGTCGTCAATGCGTCCGATCCGGTCAGCGTGGAAGCGGCTGCCTATTACCGGCTGAAGCGCGGCATCCCCGAAAGCAATGTCATCGAGGTGAAGTTCCCACACGATCGCAACGCGCTGTCTCGCGAGGAATTCGAGCGTGTGCAGTCCGAAGTGGCGGCCCGCCTGCCGCCGCAGGTCAAGGCGCTTGCGCTGGCGTGGACGCGCCCGTGGCGCGCCGGCTGCATGAGCATCACATCGGCCTTTGCTTTCGGGTACGACGAAAGCTTCTGTTCGTCGAGCTGCGGCCCGACCCGTGCCAGCCGCTACTTCAACAGCGGGCGCAATGCGCCGGACGGCGCCCCGATGCCGCGCCCGACCATGCTGCTGGCTGGTGAATCGGTGGAGCAGGTCAGGGCGCTGATCGATCGCGGCATCGCGGCCGATTTCAGCTATCCGAAGGGCACGGTGTATCTGGTACGTACCGAAGACACCGCGCGCAATGTTCGCGCGGTGCTGTTCGAAGACACGATGTCTCAGGTGCGCGGCCTGCAGTTCCGCAGCCCGACGGCCGCCGAAGCTTTCGGCCAGCAGGACGTGATCGGCTACTTCACCGGCGCGGTGCGCGTACCGGCGCTGTCCAGCCTGGGCTTTCTGCCCGGCGCACCGGGCGATCACCTGACGTCGATCGGCGGCCAGCTGCTCGACAACACCGCACAGATGAGTGCCATCGAGTGGCTGAAGGCGGGTGCCACGGGCAGCTATGGCACGGTGGTCGAGCCGTGCAACCACCTCGGCAAGTTTCCGCATCCGGGCATCCTGATGAGCGCCTACGCCGAAGGCGACACCCTGATCGAAGCCTACTGGAAAAGCGTCGCCTGGCCGGGCGAGGGCGTGTTCATCGGCGAGCCGCTGGCGCGCCCCTTCGGCACGCGCACGCTGCGCGATGCAGAGGGCTGGTGGGTCGAATCTCACTCGGCAACAGGGCGCCGCGCAGTGGTCGAAGTTGCCCCGAGCGTGGTCGGGCCCTATCGAACCGTGGGGTTCCTGTCCCTGCCGGCGGGCTACGCGAAGCAGAAGCTGCTGGTGCTGTCGGCCGGTGCGGTCAGGGTTCGATGATCGGGAAGTGGCGCGTGAACGCTGCGTTTGACCGCAGACATCGTGCACACCTGCGGCGCCTTCTCAGCAGCGTCCGGCAAGCGTTCGCAGCAGACGCTTCCAGAGTGGTCGTTTCGAGAGGCGCGTGAGATCGGCTGCGTATTGTTCAAGCAGACTCGTCGGTACAGGGAAAGTGATGACCACCGACAGATAATCCCGACGGCCCTTCAGCGGAACAACGTGGTTGAAGTGATTCCGCATCAGTGCGTGATACCACTCCGGTGGCTTGATCGTGCAATGCGCGTTTTCACCGTTCGGAAGAATGGTGCGCGTCGCTGCATGGTGCAGGTTGAAATAGACGTTCTGTGACAACGTCGAGATCTTCTTCACAACTTCCGGCAGCGTCTGTTCCGGAATGTGCTCGAGCACATCGGTATTGATCACGAGATCGAATGCTTCGTCCGGCAGATGTTCCCTGCCGGGTATGGCCGGGTCGTAGCCGACGAAGGTGACTTCCGGGTATCTGCGCGTCAGCTCGTGAATGAGCGTTCCCTTGCCGCAGCCGAAGTCCAGCACCTTGCGGGGTCTGAGGTGCTCGATGAACAGTGAAATCTCTTCGATGAACTTGATTGACGAGGCACCATAGCCCGGATTGGTCTGATGAAGAATCCTGTATTGATCTACGTTGTCCATGACATCAGAACGAGCGGTTTTCCAGCGGTGGATCCGAATTGAATGCGGGCGACTACTGCTGCGGCCTCAAGTTGCAGCAACAGTGCCGTTGCTCGATCACCGGAAGCGCACGGAGTCTATCGGAAATACCCGGGCAGTCGATTGAAGCCGTGGGTTGGATGAGGTGAACGCCGACGGTGTCCCTGCCGTTAAATCCGGCTTTTCGCCGGCGCGGATCGCTGCAACTCTTGCGCTATCGAAGCGCGATGAACGGCACATGATGCAACGCACCCGGCGCCCCTTCCTGTGATACAGCGATCTTGATCATGGTTTCAAGCTGGAGCGGTGGCTTGTGTCGTGATCATCGTCAGCCAGCCGGGGCAGCAGCGGCCGAATCAGGTCCATGCAGCGTTCGGTCGCCCCGCGATGCGAGGCGGCAAAGGCACGACCTGCGTCTGACATGAGTTTCAGGGATGCCGGGTCAGCGAGCAGCCGGCATGTCGCTGCCGCCATCTCGTCGGCGTTTCCGGCGCGCCGCGCGGCGCCTGCAGCCAGTGCATCTTCGGTGGCCTGGGCGAAGTTGAAGGTGTGCGGTCCGATGATCACCGGACAACCCGCGGCGCACGCCTCGATCAGGTTCTGCCCGCCCAGCGGTAGCCAGCTGCCGCCGATGACCGCCAGATCGGCGAGCGCATACCAGGCGAACAATTCACCCATCGAATCGCCGAGCCACACCCGATCGTCAGCGCCCGGCAGCGTACCGGCGCTGCGCCGCACCAGCGTCATGCCGCGACCGGCCACCAGTCGCGCGACCTCGTCGAAACGCTGCGGGTGCCTCGGCACCAGCGCGATCAGCACGTCATCTGCCAGGCAGGCCTGCAGAGCCGGCAACAGCATCGCCTCTTCGCCTTCGCGCGTGCTGGCCAACAGTGCAACGTGGCGTGTGCCCAGCGCCGCGCGCCAACGCGCGCCGAGGGCGAGCTGATCCGGCGGCGGCGACTGGTCGAACTTGAGGTTGCCGGCGACCGTTACGTTGCGCGCACCCAGCGCACGCAGTCGCTCCGCGTCGGCGTTCGTCTGGGCTGCGATGCCCGACAGGCTCTGCAGCATGGCACCGGCAAGCGACGACAGGCGCGCGTAGCGGCGCGCCGACCGTTCGGACAGGCGGGCATTCGCGAGAACCAACGGCACACCGGCGAGACGGCACTCGGCGATCAGGTTGGGCCAGAGCTCCGTTTCCATCAGGATGCCAACGTCCGGGCGCCAGGCGCGCAGAAAGGCGTGCTGCGACCATGGCAGATCCCACGGCAGCCACGCCAGCGTCACGGAGTCCCCGTAGAGCGACTGCGCCGTCGCACGACCGGTCGCCGTGGTCTGGGTCAGCAGGATGCGCCGGTCGGGATAACAGTCGCGCAATCGCGCAATCAGTGGTCCGGCTGCCCGGGTTTCCCCGACCGATACCGCATGTAGCCAGATCGTGGATTGCCGGGTCACGGCACCAAACAATCCGAGCCGTTGCAAGACATTGACTGCGTAACCCGCCTCGCGCCGCGAGCGCCAGAAGAGTCGCAGCAGTGCCAGCGGCAGGATCAGGGTCCAGAGGATGGAATAAAGGAAGCGCATGCGTGGGTCGGTCGCGGTTCGGGAAAGCAAGGCGCCATGATGCCCGGAGGCCCCGAATCGTACAGAGATGCGTTGGCCTGACAAAGCTGTCGTGCCGCAGGAGTGCCTTTCTGTTTTGTCCGCCGGGATCTGCGGCGCGCCGGGTTTGTTGCCAGCCTGTTAATATCCGCCCGTGCATGGGCAGCACTGTAACGGGCTGACGCGCGCGTTTGTTCAGAGACTGCGCCGCGGGCCTGGTACCCCGCGCCGTGAGCGGCCGGTTGCATGATGTTGCTCGCCTGCGCAGCGATTCGTTTCTCCAGACCTGACTAATTGATGGTTCTTTCTCGATGAAGGGCAGCGCGCCCGTCTCCGCCCGCGCGAGGGGTCACGGTGACGCGATGCTGCGCAGTACGCTGGTCATCGCCGGTCTCGTACTGCTAGGCCGCGTTACGGGATTCGGACGGGAGTGGCTGATTGCACTGCGCGCCGGCGCGAGTGACACCACCGATATCGCAATCGTCGTTCTTACTTTTCCCGACCTCATGGTCAACCTGCTGCTCAGCGGCGGGCTGGCTGCTGCGCTGGTTCCGGCCTTCAAGCGACTCAAGGATGGCGCTGACACAGCCCTGTTGCTGCAGGCATCCCGACTCGTCGGCGGCCTGTTCCTGCTGCTTGCCATGGTGCTGTTTGCGCTGGCACCGCAAATGCTCGGCGTCCTCGCGCCCGGTTTGCCGGCCGCCACGCTCGCACCTCACGGTGGCGCCTTCCGTCTGATGACGGTGGCGCTCCCCCTGGCCGCGCTGTCCGGCGTCGTGGTGGCACTGTTGAACGCAAACGGGCGTTTCGCAATAGGTGCGGCGGGAACACTGGTGTTCAACCTTGCGGTCATCTCCTGCCTGCTGATTGCAGACGCTGACGATACCGTGCTGGCCATCGCTGTTGGCGTAGCAGGTGGGTGTCTGCTTCGGTTGCTCATGCAGGCATCCGAACTCCGGCACGATTGGGCTGCGCCGGTCAGGCGAGAAAACCTCATCGACCGGTCGCTGGTCCGGCATTTTTTCGGTAGTTTCAGCTTCATCACCATTCTGGTGGCGCTTCCACCCCTTGCACGCGCCATCTCTTCACTCGAGGAAGCGGGCGCGCTTTCCCTGTTCAACTACGCCTACAAGCTGATCGAGTTGCCGATGGGTGTGGTGATCGGATCGATCAGCACGGTGCTGCTGCCGCGTCTCGCTGCTGATGTAGCCGACGGTACGCGTGATCTCGTACAGGCTAATCTGGCAGTCGGCATGCGCGCAGTCCTCTGCATTTCGACAGGCATCGCGATTCCTGCGGCGGTATTTTCGGACACGCTCGTACAGCTTGCTTTTTTCAGGGCGTCATTCGGGTCCGGGCAGATCGAAGCCCTTTCGGTGCTTGCAGCGATCGGTTTCGTGTCTCTTCCTTTTCAGGGTTTGCTGACCATTTACGGTTCGGCGTTCGCGGCCAGTGGCCATACGCGCCCGCTCGTCGTGACGGCGGCCATCATGCTTGCCGCCGTAGCTGCCCTCGCCCCGATTGCCCGCAGCTTGCTTGGCCTGCCCGGGGTGATGGCCGCTTATGCAGGTGTCTATGCGCTGGGTGCCGTGCTGTTGTCATGGCAGGCAGAAAAGCGATTCGGTCCGGGTACCGTTTCGCTCGCACTCAGGGACGCGCCAAAGGCGCTTGTACTGCCTGCGGTGATTGCTGCGGGCATCGCAATCCTTGGCGACCGGAGCAGCGATGGCCTGGTTGCACGCGCAGCCTGGGCTGGCGCGTCTTTCGCCGCATTTCTGGCCAGTACCTTGCTCCTCGATGGCAGACTGCGTGCATCTTTTGCAAGGCCCCCGAAAGAGAGCGCTCCATGATGAAATTGATGATGATCGTCAATCAGCCTGACATCGCGAAGTTCGTCGCGCAATGCGGCGTCGATCGCATTTTTGTGGATCTGGAGTACCTGGGAAAGCAGGAGCGTCAGGGACATCTGGATACCTGGTTGTCCCGCCACGTGCCTGCGGACATCAGCCGGGTAAGGGATGCGATCGGCGACACGACGCTGCTCGTGCGACTCAACCCCTGGCACGATCAGTCGGGCGATGAGATCGAAGATGCGATTGCCCGTGGGGCCGATCTCCTGATGCTGCCCATGTTTCATCAGGTGACCGAGGTAGAGGCTTTCTGTGCCGCAGTAGGCGGTCGCGTACCGGTCATTCCACTGGTGGAGACAGCTGCGGCGCTTGACGCATTGCCCGAGGTGGCCAGTGTGCCCGGTGTTGCGGAAATCTTCATCGGACTGAACGACCTGCATCTTTCGCTGGGGCTGAAATTCATGTTCGAACCGCTGGCCGACGGTCTGCTCGATCGCGCAGCCGCGCAGCTGCGCCAGATCGGTGTTCCGTTCGGATTCGGTGGGCTGGCGCGGGTCGGTGAAGGGCTGCTGCCGGCCGAGCGCATCATCGGGGAACACGTTCGCCTGGGTTCCAGCTCCGCCATCCTGTCGCGTACCTTTCACCGACAGGCGGCGGATGTTCAAGCCATGCAGTCCGAGATGGACTTTCCGGGCGAGCTCGCGCGCCTGCGCGCGGCATTCGACGAATACAGCGAGGCGGATGAAGCCACCCTTGCGGCGAATCATGCGGAAGTCGTCCGCATCGTGCGCGAAATTGCAGGCAGATAGACTTCACTGACGGGGCCTCGCGCGTGCCGGCAGGCCCTCAGCCCCCTACGGAGCAGATCGATGTGCGGAATTTTCGGCTATTACGACCGGCAACACGTCCGGATGGACGATGCAAGACTGCAGGCCATGGGACGCCTGCTTCGTCACCGGGGGCCTGACGACACCGGCGTCCATGAGGTGGATGGCGTCGCGATCGGCAATCGCCGCCTCTCCATCATCGATATCGCAGGGGGTCACCAGCCTTTTCTGTCCGATGACGAAACGATTGCCAT
This sequence comes from Methyloversatilis sp., assembly GCA_017984755.1. Taxonomy (GTDB): domain Bacteria; phylum Pseudomonadota; class Gammaproteobacteria; order Burkholderiales; family Rhodocyclaceae; genus Methyloversatilis. The sequence goes on along the minus strand of JAGNYW010000013.1, from coordinate 56,454 downwards.
CGTCCAGAACGGAGAAATATTCAACCATGTAGAACTGGCGGCGGAACTGTCCGGCACGCCGTTCGAGTGCCGGACCCATTCCGATACCGAAGTGCTGCTGCGCCTCTACGAGCGTGACGGCATCGATTTCCTGCACCGGCTCAACGGCATGTTCGCCATTGCGATTCACGATGCGCGAATCGATACGCTGTTCCTGATACGCGACCGCATCGGCGTCAAGCCGCTCTATATTCACGACGACGGCACCCGGCTGTGCTTCGCGTCGGAGATCAAGTCATTGCTGAGCGCCGGTGTGCCCCGGAAGATGGACCCGGTCGCGCTGCACCACTACCTCACGTTCAACTATGCCCCGCCACCCCATACGCTTTTCGAAGGCATTCGCCACCTGATGCCCGGGCATCTGGCGCGCATCGACCGCAAGGGTTGCACCGAGTCACGCTGGTGGTCATTGGCCGACCAGCAGGTGGAAACGCATGCCGAAGGAGACTGGATCGACGCCTTCAATGAGACGCTGGACGACGCCGTACGGCTCCGCCTGCGTTCGGATGTGCCTTTCGGCGCCTTCCTCTCCGGCGGTGTGGATTCGAGCACCGTGGTGGGCATGATGAGCCGCCACATGACCGAGCCCGTCAATACGTACGCCATCGGATTTCACGAGGAGCGATTCGACGAAAGCCCCTATGCAGCCCGTGCGGCCGAACTGTTCGGTACCCGGCACACGTTGCAGAAGGTGGATGCAGACATGCTTTATCTCTGGCCACTCGCCGTGTGGCACTGCGACCAGCCGCACGGGGATGTGTCTTTCCTGCCCACTTACCGGGTTGCCGAGCTTGCCGCACGCGAAGTGAAGGTGGTGCTGACCGGCGACGGAGGCGATGAGCTTTTTGCCGGCTACGACAAGCACCGCAATTTTTTCGCCCGCCCGGCGGCCACTGCAATGTCCGAGGCTGATTTCCGGCACGCCTATCACGCCAATCTCAGTCTGTTCGACGAAGCCGCAAAGCGCACCCTCTACACGTCAACGCTGTCCAGGCAGATCGGTGACATCGACTCCCGCAGCGTCACCGGTCCGCTGTTCGACGAAGCGCGACACATGGACCGCATCAACCAGGCGCTGTACATCGACATGCAGCTGCTGCTGTCCGGCAACAATCTGGTCAAGCCCGACAGGATGGGCATGGCGGTATCGCTCGAGGCACGGACGCCCTTTCTCGACTACCGGATGATGGAACTGGCCTTCCGCATGCCGGGCTCGCTCAAGCTGAAGGACGGCGAGACGAAGTACCTCTACAAGAAGGCCGTGAGCCCGCTGATCGGCAATGATCTGGCCTATCGCCGGAAGCAGATGTTCACGGTGCCGGTCGGCGAGTGGTTCCGAGATAGCCTGTCCGGCTTCGTCGAAGAGGTTCTGCTCGGCGAACGGACCATCGGACGGGGATTGTTCGATCCGGTGGTGGTGCGGTCATTGATCGACGGGCACCGGGGAGGCAAGACCGACCGCACGCGCGAACTGCGCGCGCTGATCGCCGTCGAGCTGTGGGCGCGGACATTCATCGATCCGAGCGATTTCGCTGATGTGGCCGCCCCCGACTTCCAGTCGCTCGGTCTCGATCTTCGAACGGCGCCCGTTGTGCGTCCCTGAACGGATCCTGCTCATCGACCCATGAAACGTCTGACTGACATTGTTTTTGCGCTGCTCCTGCTGGCGCTGATCTGGCCACTGCTGGTCGTGATTGCGCTGATCGTGCGGACCGATTCGCCCGGCCCCTTTGTCTACCGGCAGGTCAGGATCGGGCTTCACGGGCGCTCGTTCGGGATGTTCAAATTCCGCAGCATGGTGATCGACGCCGACCGGATCGGTGGCTATCAGACACACCAGGGCGATCCGCGCATCACGCGCTCGGGCAGATGGCTGCGAAAGACCAGCCTTGACGAATTGCCGCAGTTGTTCAACGTACTGCTCGGCGACATGAGTTTCGTCGGGCCTCGCCCCGACGTACCTGCGCAGCGAGAACTTTATTCGGAACAGGACTGGGCATTGCGCACATCAGTGCGTCCCGGCATCACCGGGCTGGCTCAGGCAACGCTGCGGTCCGAAGCCAGGGCGGGGCAGCGGCTCGCGCTCGACCTCGAATATGTACGCCGGCAATCGCTCTGGCTCGATCTGAAGATACTGGTGATGACAGTGCATCAGGTGCTTGGCAAAGGCAGCTACTGATGGGTGCCCTACCGTCGCGTCGTGCCCGCATGTCGCCCTGGCGGAGTGATGCACTGTGACCCTCGTCGCGACGCCGCGGATGCATGCATTCGATCTGCTGCGAGGATGTTGTGCCATCGCAGTCGCGTGCTATCACCTGCTCAACTGGCAACATATTGTGACGCTGGACGCGATCGGTCTGTATGCGGTCTATGTGTTCTTCGTGCTGTCCGGCGCGAGCATCACGCTGGCCTATGCGGACAAACTTCGCACGCTGGCGGATTTCCGGTCATTCATGGCGATTCGCTATCTGCGGCTGGCGCCGCTTTACATGGCGGTGCTGGCGCTGGCGATGGCGTATCGGGTCGTGGCACGGGACAACGATGCGCTGCTGCACAAGGCGATGCAATTGCTGCCGAACATCACGATGCTGTTCGGGCTCGGCAATCCCGGGGCGTCCTCACTGGTCATTGGTGGCTGGTCGCTCGGCATCGAATTTCTTTTCTACCTGCTGTTTCCTGCGTTTCTCGTCTGCGCATCGCTGGCCCGCGGCAAACCCTGGCTCGCTGCAGCGATGCTCGCGCTGACGCTGCTGATACAGCAGGGTTTCGTCGACAGCGTGCTTCAGTCCGGGATGGCTCGATTCAGCGATCATGTGTTCGCCTACACGCAATTCGCCGCGTTCATTGCCTACTTTTCCGGTGGCTGCGCCATCGGCTTGTTGCTGCGCGCCGCGCCGGGGCGTCGCTGGAGTGCATGGGCATGGATACCTGCCATCGCGTTGCTGGTACTGCTTTTTGCGGATCATGCGAGCCCGCAGGCAAGCATGCTGACCGGACTGCAGGGGTGGGGGCGTGCCGTGCTGACAGTACTTGTGGTCCTTGCATGGAGCCGACTACCGGTAGGCGGTATCATGCGGAGGTTTTCGGGCAGTCTGGGTGATGCCAGCTACGGAATCTATCTTCTGCACCCGGTCCTCTTTCACGGTTTCGCCGCAGTCGGTGGACGCGGTGTTTTCATTCCGGCGTTTTCCCCGGGAACGAACGCGGCGGTGCTCTGCGTAGCGATTGTGGTGTGTTCGTTCGCGCTGTCGATCACCTTTCATCGACTTGTCGAAATGCGTGTGCTGCGCTGGGGCAAGGAGCGATTCGTCTTCGACCATGCAGCGCGCAACCACACCGGCGTGCCGGGCGCGGCAACCGGACGCACACCGGAGTTCAAGACGGATCGACAAGAAAGAACCCAATGAGAGTCATCGCAAAACTTGACGTCAAACCGCCCTACGTCGTGAAGCCGGTTCATTTCGAGGGCCTGCGCAAGATCGGTTCGCCGGCGGAGCTCGCGCGGCAGTACTACGAGCAGGGTGCAGACGAGATCTTTTACGTGGATATCGTCGCGTCGCTGTATCGCAGGGAGGTGCTGTTCGATGAAATCCGCAGAGCATCGGCCGATATCTTCGTACCGTTTGCCGTCGGAGGAGGAATACGAACCCTGGACGATATCTCGCGCATGTTCCACAGCGGTGCCGACAAAATCACCTTGAACACCCACGCAGTCCAGCAGGAGCCCGACCTCATCGACCGCGCGGCGCGAACATTCGGGTCGCAGGCCATCGTCATCAATGTCGAGGCCAAGCGCTGGGATGGCTGGTGGGAGTGTTACACCGATTGTGGCCGCGAGCGCAGCGGCAAGGACGTGCTGGCGTGGGTACGCGAGGCGGAACAACGCGGAGCGGGCGAGATTCTGGTGCAGTCGGTCGACTGCGACGGCCGTCGCGCCGGTTTCGACATCGAATTGATTTCGCAGGTCAAGAACAGTGTTTCGGTACCGGTCGTGGCAGCCAGCGGCGCCGGGAGCGTGGAAGACATCGTCGCCATGGCGCGCAAGGCCCGCCCGGACGCCGTTGCCGTGGCGAGCGTGCTTCACTACGGTCTCTGCAGCATCCAGGACATCAAGAACGCACTGAAAGACGGGGAGTAAAGGTCACATGTCCAGAACGATCGGTGTCGTGGATTACGGCTCGACGGGAAACATAGAGAGCATCCGGAAGGCGCTCGTTGCGGCGGGCGCACAGGTGCGGATCATCGACGACGCCCGCAATCTTTCAGGCGCAGACAAGCTCGTGCTGCCGGGCGTCGGCAGCTTTGCAGAGGCCATGCGGCAGGTTCGCGAGCGCGGCATGTTCGAGCCACTGATCACTGCAGCGGAATCGACACCGATACTGGGCATCTGTCTCGGCATGCAGATGCTGGCGAGGGTTGGCTACGAGTTCGGCGAAACGGCCGGTTTCGGCCTGATAGACGGAGAAGTGAGGCCAGTGGTCTGCAAGGCGGCCATCCCGCATATCGGTTTCAAGCAGATCCGGAAGATCGGCGATTCACCGCTTTTCCGCGGCCTGGCCGGCGACGCGGAATTTTATTTCATGCACTCGTACGAGTTCGTGAATTACACCGATGTGTCGAGTCTGACCATACACGGCGAGCACCAGTTCGTTTCTGCCGTTGCGAAAAACCATTTGTTCGGCGTTCAATTCCATCCCGAAAAAAGCCGGGACGCCGGTATTCGACTGCTGAAGAACTTCGTTGAGCTCTGAAAAGATCATGACTGCCACACAGGGAAAGTACGGACTTCCTCTCGACGTGAAGTTCTGCCGGAAATGCACGATGAGCAATCAGCGTCCGGCATCGACGGTCGAGTTCAGGAACGTCAGGGGACAACTGAAGCAGTCGCTTGTTTTCGACGAGCACGGCGTCTGCGACGCGTGCAATTTCGCCGAACTCAAGAAACAGATCGACTGGAAGTCCCGCGAGCAGCAGCTGGTCGAACTGTGCAACCGTTTCCGACGCAATGATGGCCGCTACGACGTCGTTGTCCCGGGCAGCGGCGGCAAGGACAGCGTGATGGCGGCTCACGTGCTGAAATACAAGTACGGCATGAACCCGATCCTCGTGACGTGGCCCCCGGCCATCTACACCGGCATCGGACAGCTCAATTTCAACAAGTGGCTCGACATCGGGTTCGCCAATTACACGTATCACCAGAATCGCAAGGTGCACCGGATACTCACGCAACAGGCTTTTCTCAACCTGTGTCATCCGTTCCAGCCCTTCATTCTCGGTCAGAAGAATCTGGCGCCCAAGATGTCGGCGCTGCTCGACATTCCATTGGTCATCTTCGGCGAGAACGAGGCGGAGTACGGAAATCCGATCGTAGACAACGAAAAGCCGACGCGCGATCCGAAGTATTACAGCGCCGAGGGCCGGCTGGACGATCTGTATCTCGGCGGTGTGAGTGCGCGCGAACTGATGGATCGGTACCGATTCACCAAAGCCGATCTCGAGGCTTATCTGCCGGTCGATCCAAACCGTCTTCTCGAAACCGGCACGGAAGTCCACTACCTGGGTTTCTACCTGCGCTGGCATCCGCAGGAAACGTATTACTTCGCCGTCGAGCATTCCGGCTTCGTACCGAACGTCCATCGAACCGAAGGCAGCTACAGCAAGTACAGCTCGCTCGACGATGAAATCGACTGGCTTCACTACTACACCGCCCACGTCAAATTCGGCATCGGCCGTGCGACCTACGATTCGGCGCAGGAAATCCGCAACGGCGACATCACGCGCGACGAGGGCATTGCCCTGATCAAGCGCTATGACGGTGAATATCCGCATCAGTACCTTGCCGACTGCCTCGAGTACATGGACATCACCGCCGATCAGTTCCATGCAGTGATCGAGGACGCCCGCACGCCGCACCTGTGGGTGAAGGATGGCGAACAATGGCGCCTGCGCCAGCCGATCTGGGAAAAAGGCTGATCAACCGTTCGGTGGGCAAGCACGACCCCCCTGCAATTCACAATACATGGACACGTACGATGGTCACCGATGATCCGCGCAAGAGCTACTGGAACGAGGCGTACTACAAGTACTGGAAATCCCGCGTTGATGAAGCCGGTGTCGGCAGCAGTCAGGTCATCAAGGGAGATGCCAATACCGAGGATGACGACGTCTATCGGGTGTTGTTCTCGACATATGGATTCAATCGCGGGCGTGTGCTCGAGGTCGGCTGCGCATGGGGCCGCATGTTTCCGTTGTACCTTGCACACAGCCTGAAACTCAGTGCCGTCGACATTTCCGCAGCGATGGTCGGGGCCGCCCAGGAACAGTGGGCGGGACATCCCGACATCGAGAGCATTCAGGAGTCGCCCGCCGAAAGCCTGCCTTTCGATGACTGTAGCTTCGACAATCTGGCTTGCATCGCGACCTTCGATGCCACTTTCCAGGATCAGGCCCTGCGCGAGTTCCTTCGCGTGACCAAGCCCGGTGCGCGGCTGTTCTTCACCGGCAAGAACGATCTCTATCATGAGGATGACCGGGCTGCGCTCGACGCGGAGATCGGTGCGCGGCGCAAGCAGCACCCGAATTTCTTCACGGATACCCGCCGTATGGTCGAACTGCTGCAGGCTCAGGGGCACAGGGTCGACGCCGTGCTGTGCTTTCCCCGTCGCGGTGATTTTGCCAGGGCGGCTTGCGTGACGCCGCCTCCGGATCATTTCTACGAATACATGATCGTCCTCACGCGGGGACCGGTGGTCGGCGACTTTCCGCCGTTTGCCAGCGAACATTCGAAAACCTTTCTAGCGGGCGAGCGCGCATGACGAGCAGTGCGACCAACGCCGGCACATTGCACGACACCGAACCCATCATGATCTCGGGCGTCTACCGTTCCGGGACCACCTTCCTCACTGCCATGCTCGGTGCGCATCCGGAGATCCGGGCTTCCTCGTCGACGGTCAAGTTCCTTCGCTTCTGCCTGAACCGATATGGCGATATGGGCATTCGGGAAAACCGTTCGGCATTGATCGCCGACACGCATGCCCGCATACGCAAGCGCTGGGAGCTGTCCCTTGATGAACAAGGCATACTGCGTCAGGCGGACCTTTCAGCGTCGCCCAGCTATGCACTGATGTACGACCTCATCATGCAGGACATGCTCGGCCGGGGAGCGGGCACGCGCGTTCGATGGGCCGAAAAACTGGCGGCCCAATGGGAAGACATCCCGATCTTTCTGAAGATGTTCCCGCGCGGCAAGGCCATCCACATCTTCCGTGATCCGCGCGATGTCGCGGTGTCCTACAAATTGATGACCTTCGAGCCGGGCAATACCTTTCTCGACGCAGCGTTCAACTTCCGGGGATCGGCAGAGTGTCTGGAGCAGCTGACGCAACAGTTTCCCGACCGCGTGCTGGCCGTCCGCGCAGAAGACGTTGCACAGGCGCCCGAGCACCACGCGCGTCTGATGTGCGAGTTTCTTGGTCTGACGTACTCGCCCTCGATGATCGATGCCGGCAAGCTGCAGGCCGATGGCGAAGACTGGGCGTCGAACACCTCATTCGGCACGACCTACAGGACATTGCCCGACGCCCGCCCGCGCTGGCCCGAACACCTGAGCCGGGCGGAAACCATTTTCATCGAGCTCGTCTCGCAGCCCCATTTCTCCCGCCTCGGCTACCAGACCTCAGGTTTCATCCCGGACAAGACGGAGTGGGACCGGATGTTCGACTTCGTCACGGAGCCATTTCTGGACGAACGATTCCGCAAGTGGCTGACCACAGGGCGAGGCTCGCAGGGTTACCGCACGGACCCCTACGAATACGAGATGCGCCTTGTTTTCCCGGAACGCTTCGCCGGATGAACCGAAGCAGGGGAGCGCGATGACCGGCACAGTACATATCGTCCACGCGATCGACACCGAAGGGCCGCTTTACGAGTCGCTGGAAGCCAAGTTCGAGCGGCTCGACGACCTCTTCGGCATTGTGGGCATCGAACCGACGCCCGGCAACCTGCGCCGACTGCAGGAGGGCGAGATCGATCTTGGCGATCGCACCGACGCAGTGCGCGACATGCTGCGCAGCCACCGGGCCAACACGCTGGGTACCTGGACGGAAATCGACCAGATGCTGGAGGCCGCCTGTTCGCGCGAATTCCGGCACCGATATCCGGACAGCCAGGGGCGCGGCTGGGCCTACACGTGGTTCTGCATGGACCACGTCGGCTATCTCGAGAATCCGCGCAAGCGCGACATCGGCCATCACAATGTGCACGACCACTACATCGCACTCGTGAAAAGGCAGGCCTGGGCGCGGGATTCGGTCGAGTTCCATTTCCATCCGATGTCGACCTATCGCGATGCTCACCGCTGCGCGACGCACTACTTGCGTACCGAAGATCTTTACCAGATCTTGTGCCGCCGCATCATTGATCGCGGCTTTTTCCCGTCGTCCTATCGCGCGGGTTTTCAGGCGGAACGACCCGACAGCCACTGGTTTCTGGAACAATTCATCCCGTATGACATTTCCAACATGGCGACGGCGGATACCTCCGACATCGACGCCTCGATCGACTTCAGAAACGGACGTTCCGGCAACTGGCGCAAGGCGCCGCATGACTGGACGGTCTATCACCCCGACCACGACGACTATCAGGTGCCCGGGCGCTGCCGCAGACTGATCGGACGCGCGCTGAACCTGAACAGCCGGATCGCCCGGATGACGCAGGAAGAAATGGATCAGGGATTTTCGCGCGCGCGCGCCGGTGAGGATGTGCTGATCGGACTGTGCAGTCACGACTGGCGGGATCTGGTGCCGGAGGTGGAAAACGCCTTCCGCTTTCTGTACGAAGCGAAATCGAGGTATCCGGAGGTTCCCTTCCTGTACAGCAGCTGCCGCGATGCATTTCGCGCGCAACTTCCGGCAGATCGGGTCGCTGAAGCACCGCTGTCCCTGTCTCTTCGATTTCAGCCGGAGCAGCGGGGCCGGGACGTGCCATACATCGAAGTCAGAACGGAACAGGGCACCGTCTTCGGCCCGCAGCCCTTTCTGGCGATCAAGACACGGTCACGCAGGTACATCCACGACAATTTCGACTTCGACGTGTCCGGCCGTGTCTGGTATTACGCATTTCACGGTGACACGCTGCCCTGGAGCGATGTCGACACGATCAGCGTCGCAGCCAACGACATGATGGGTAACACGGTCGTACTGCGCCACGAGAACGAGGATCGCTGACCAGTGCTGCGGGACACGGTCGAGGTACTGATCGCATGCTACGGCGGAGGGCACGTGCAGAGCCTGCTGCCCGTAGTGCGCCAACTTTCCGACCAACCGGACATTTCCGTCACGGTGATCGGCTTCACTACTGCACTGGCGACATTCCGGAACGCAGGCATCCCGGCTGTCGGTTACAGCTCGCTGCTCGACACCGACGATGCGCCCTGGCTTTCCCTGGCGCAGACCTGCATCGAAAAACCACTGCATCCGGAGGTTTCGGAGCATGAGTCGATTGCGTACTACGCTCTCGGACTGCGCGATCTGCACATCGACCATGGAGCCGACAAGGCCCGCGAAATCTTTGCCCGCGACGGCCGCAAGGCCTTCATGCCGGTGCATGCAATGCGCCGCCTCCTTCGGCGGTTGACGCCCGATCTGGTGGTTGCCACCACCAGTCCGCGCTCGGAACTCGCGCTGCTGCGCGCAGCCCGGCTCGAAGGCATCGAATCGCTGGCCGTGTCCGACCTCTTCCTTCAGCACGAGTCGTCATACATCTGTGCGCCGGGCTATGCGAAACACCTGACGGTGATGGCAGCGGCAGTGGGTGAATACATCTCTCACAAAGGTTTTTCGGCTGAACGCATTCATGTCACCGGCAGCCCTGCGTTCGACAGCCTTCTCGATGGCACACATGCAGTAGCCGCCGCATCGCTGCGCCAACGGCTGGGCATGGGCGAACATCAGAAGTTGCTGTTGTGGGCCTGTCCGTCCGCACCGGTGTCGCTGATCGGAAAGCCGTTCATCGAAACGGCCTCGATGATCGCCTTCCTCGAAGCGTATTGCGACACGTGGCCGGATACCCGGTATCTGATCCGTCAGCATCCCAGCAAGCCAGTCGTGGCGCCGGGAACCCCACTTCGACGCGGTTCGTTCTGCCCGTCCGGTGTCACGATAGAAACCTGCCTCCATGCGTGCGATCAGGTCATTCTCGAAACCTCCACGGTCGGGCTTCAGGCTGCGCTGCTCGGCAAGCCCGTCGTCACCGTCGGCGCAGGGGACTATCCGCCGTACTCCGCTTATGGACTGGCCGTTGATGTCGGCGTTCTCGCCGAGGCTGGACCCGCGCTGCGCCGGATGACACAGCCGGACCTCGCGCGGCTCGCCTATCCGTCGCAGGAGCGTGCGACCGACCGCGTTTGCCGCCTGGTGCGCGAACTCGGTGGCGTGGGCGATGTGAATTGACCTCGCAGGCACACGGATCATGACCCCGTCCCAGGCTTCGCTGCTAGACAGCCTTCGCGCCGCTGCCGCGCAGATTGTGCTCATCGGGCATATCTACTCCCTGGTGCTGCGACCCGGGCACACGCTCGGAATCGGTGATCTGGGGGTTGTCGTGTTCTTCGTGCTGTCAGGCTTTCTGATCGGCTACACGACCTTGAATCGGTGCAGCCGCAGTGATTACGATCTTCGACGCTATCTGGCCGATCGTTTCTGCAGGATTTTCGTGCCCTACCTGCCGGCGCTCGTTCTGATCCTGCTCATCGACAGTGCGGTGTTCGCGTGGACCGACACCCGCACCTACATCGAGCACTACACGCTTCAGGACTTCGTTGCCTCCCTGCTGATGCTGCAGCAACATCCGGCCGGCCTGTTTTTCGACGAGATTCTGGGCGCATCGAGCCTCAAGCTGTCGACCTTTTCGAGTGCTCGACCCCTGTGGACGGTGGCTGTCGAGTGGTGGCTCTACCTGGTCTTCGGCCTGCTCGTCTTCCGCGCAAGGCAGATAGTCTCGTCACGCAGCTGGCAACTGCTTTTCATCGTCTGTGCGAGTGTGCCGCTGTTCAATGCCGTCGCCGGCACCGGCGCCGGACTGAGCCTTGTCTGGTTCGTCATGTGCGGTCTGGCATGGATCTACTGGCGCGGGCGGGAGCGGATCGACACTGGCATTGCCGCCATCATGAATGGCGCGGGGCCTGTCCGGGGGTTCCTGCGTGCTGCGCCCGTTCTGCTGCTGCTGCTCATCGCCGCCCGCCTGTTGTGGACCGGTCTTCTGGAAACACGACAGCCCTTCGAGCGCTTGTTGTTCTACGATTTCAATCTGTATGGATTGATCATGGCGCTTTGCGTTGTGCTGTTCCTTCTCGAGGGAACAACGACTCGGGGCGGACGCAGTCGCATTGCCCGTTTCATCGCCGACTACTCTTATTCGCTCTACCTGATTCATTACAGCGTGATTTTCATGCTGCACGCCTTCGATCTGACATCCGGCAGCGATTTGCTGGATCTGTTGATGTACCTCATTGTCTGCAACATCGCTGCGATCATGTTCTGGTACGTTTTCGAGCGGCACTACCGGAGGTTCGGCGAACTTCTTGCCGGGCGTCACAAGACAGTGCCGACGCGAGGCGTGCCATGATCGGCGCAGGGATGCATGCTTCGGAGAAACATCGAAAGTGAGAGTGTTTTTGACTTGTTACGGAGGGGCTCATGTATCGGCGATCATCCCGTTGCACCGGGCGCTGGTGGATCGCGGTCACGTCTGCCACCTACTTGCGCTGACCACCGCAGCGGAGACGGCGCGACGCTGGAAGCTGCCCTACTCGCGTCCGATCGACTTCGTCGACACGGCCGATGCAGACATTCGCGCATGGGGTGAGCGCCTGGCGCAACGCCACCATACCGAAGGCAAGGGGCTGTCCCGCGATGAGTCCATTGCCTACCTGGGCGTTTCGTTCTGCGAACTGGCTGCGGATCTCGGCGAGGCGGAAGCCTGGCGACGCTACGAGAAATACGGTCTGAATGCATTCGCGCCTGTCCGCTTCATGCGCAGGGTCATTTCACACTTCGAACCTGATGTCGTTGTCGCGACCACATCGCCGCGCATGGAAAAAGCGGCCCTGCGTGCGGCTTTTCAACTCGATATTCCCAGCCTGTGCATGGTTGAACTGTTCGGACTGCTCGAGGAGCCATGGCTCAGCCGGCCCGACAATGGCCATGTACTGGCCGTGTCCCGTGATGACGTCCGAAGACGCCTCGTGGCCGCGGGTCGTCAGGCCTGTGACATCCATCTCACGGGCAGTCCGATGTTCGATCAGCTGGCCGATCAGGACCTGCCTGCTGCGGGGCGTGAGTGGCGCCATGAACGCGGGGTTGCCGACCACGAAAAACTCGTGTTCTGGGCTGAACAGCCGGAACCCGGTGACCCGGAACTTCCGCGCAGGGTGCGTCTGCATCTGGCGGATCTGTGCCGCACCAGGGGCTGGCGGCTGGTCGTGCGTCTGCATCCAAGCAGCACCGATCATCGCGCGGAGCAGATTCCGTCCGATTGCCTGCAGAGCCATGCGCATGAGCCCCTGTCACACGTCATGCATGCCTGCGATGCCGGCGTTACGCTGACATCCACCGTTGGGTGGGAGCTTTTGCTCTGCAACAAGCCGTTACTCGTCATCCGCATATCGGAGTTCAGCAATGCCGTAACCTACGGCGCTGATGATGGAGCGCTTGTCGTTGATGCGCTGGAGCAGACTGCCGGGGGATTGTCCGATCTGTTGCACGACACCCCCGAATCAGCACGGCTGCAGCAACTCCGGTCACGGTTGCCGAGCCCCGGCGGCGCGTCGCACCGGATCTGCGACCTGATAGAAACGACCGTTCATGCGCGCAACTACAGTCTCGAGGTCACGAGGCGCGCCCGTACACATGCAAATTGATCAATTGAACCCACCGGTCCTGCACGTCGTTCACTGCATCGATACCGAAGGACCGCTCGATGAAGACATCGAGGCCACTTTCAAACGGATCGAAGGTCTTTTCGGCGTACGCCTGCCCGTTTCGGGAGAGACGCTGGCCGCGCTGCAGCGCCGGGATATCCCACTGAATGGCCTCGAACACGAAATTGCCGCGGTAATCACCCCTGACCTGCTGTCCTACAATCGCAACTGGACAGACATACGCTGCATGCTTGACGAGGCCCTCAGCCTCCGTTTCAGGCGCGAAATGACGGATGAAAACGGGCGCGGCTGGGTCTATAGCTGGCATTGTCTCGACCATCTGGGTTACACGTCGAACCCCCGGCGAAAGGACCTTGGCTACGGGAAGATATTTCACTTTTACCGCGATATGCTGGCGGAAACGGGAAGTGTCGACGACGAAATAAACTGGCACTTCCATCCGCTGTCGCTCACCCGGGAACCGCTCGCTGCCGCCACATCCTATTCGAACAGCATGGATATCCTGCTGTCGGTGCTGGCACGCCGGATCATCGAGGACGGCTGGTTTCCCACGACCAATCGTCCGGGTTTTCACTCTGAAAGACCCGATTCGCATGCGTTTCTCGAGCAGTGGATTCCGTTCGACTACGCAAATCAGTCCTGCGTGATTTCGGAAAGCGAACAAAAGGACACGCATCTGGGGCGCTTCGGTGACTGGCGGCGCGCACCCCTCGACTGGCTCGGCTATCACCCGCACCACGATGACTACCAGGTACCCGGCCAATGTCGCCGTTGGATTTTCCGCTGTCTCAACGTGGGAACCCGTCTGCGTCAGCTGACCGAAGCCGACGTGCATGATGCGTTCCGCGATGCGCTGACGCGGGGAAGTGCGATCCTTGCCTTCGCCGATCACGACTATCGCGACATCCGGCCCGATGTCAGGCATGTCAGGAAGCTGCTGGAGAAGGTCGGCAGGGACTTTCCGTCGGTTCGATTGCGCTTTTCCGGTGCAGAAGAAGCAGCCTGCCTGCACACGACTGCGCTGACGAAGAAAACATCCGAAGCGCCGCCCGAATTTCTGATCGAACTCGACGGCAACCGCCTGCATGTGTGGCTCGCGAACGGCAGCCTGTTCGGTCCCCAGCCTTTTCTTGCAGTGAAAACCATATCCGGTCGATATCACCACGATAACTTTGACGTGGTTGCGCCTGGCCGCCACTGGACCTATGTGCTGGACGAGCAGACGTTGCACTTGTCCGACGTCGATAGTTTGGGCGTGGGCGGCGCGGGGCGATGCGGCGGCTACGGCGTCGCGACGATTGCGATCAGCGAATCGCGGCACTCATGACGGCAACACCCTCGCGAAGCATTCCGGGCTGGTTGTTCCCTGCGTTGTTGTTTCTGCTGTGCGGCGCGATCGCACTGCCGATGCTGCCGGTCTGGCAGGGCGCCGTTCGGCTGCTTGCCGGTCTGGCACTGATCTGCGTCCTGACGGGCCGCCCGGGTACGCGCCGGACAATCGCAGCAGCGCTGGCTGCGTGCGCGCTGATCAGCAGTGCAGGCTGGATTGCCGGTCTGGCGGCTGCGCCGGTGAGTCATGTGATACACGCCCTGACGGACGTATTCGGACAGCCGCTCGGTCTGTTGCCTGATTTCAGCCTGCTGCTGTATGACGCACTCTGCGTTACGGGCCTGATGCTTTTCCTCCTGCGTCGTGACCGCCAGGCGGGCCTGCCGCATGTTGCCTTCGTGGCTGCACTCGGGATTTTCTGGTGGTGGGGCGTGCTGACGGTTGCCTCAAGCGGCGCCGACGCGCTGTCCGAAGCCGATCTGTCGCAGATGGCGACCGGTCTGTCGGGGTGGGCCACGTGGGTCTATTGGGCCGTGCTTACCTTGCTGCTCGTTCGTGACGAGACACAGCTGCAGCAGGCCTTGAAGGCACTGGGCATCGGTGGGTTGATCGTCGGTGCGGTCATTGCCCTGCAGTGGATGAGTGCCGACTTCTCTTACGTCATCGCTGCGGTTCCCGGAACATCCGAGGGCTTTCATCGGGTACGCGGGACCGATTACTACCACGCGCCAGCCGCCTGTATCGTCGGGCTGACTGCCTTCGCCTTTCTGGGCCTGACCGGCGCCAGGCAACGCGTCGGTGCATGGCTGGCTGCCGCTGCCCTGATCGGACTGACCATCCTGAACAACACGCGAGCCGTCAGCCTGGCGCTCATGAGCGGCCTGGCCGTTCTGTTCGTGACCTCGCTGTGGCGACGCCAATGGTATGTTGCTGTGATGTCGCTGTTCGCCGTCGCGCTCGTCGCACCGCATCTGCTCTACCTCAAACCCACGCTGACGAACGCTCCGCCGCAGGCTTTGTCGACTTCGGCGAAGGACCATCCGACCGATGCAGGAGCGTCCGATAACGTCGGCGCGTGGACGTCCTTCGAGCCAACGATCGCGGATCAACCGACCAGCGGGACGAAGCCGCAGAGTGCGTCTGTGGCAGAGGTGGCCAACGCAAACACGTCGCGTTCGGCTCTGGCTGAAAACGGGCTTGCCATTCTGCCGGACGCCTGGCTGTACGGTCATGGTGTTGGTACGCTCGATCTGCCCCTCGAAGGCAATTCATTCAGCGGCCTCACCAGCACTTACTCGACACACACTCTTTACCTGGACATCGCGTTGATGGCGGGCATTCCGGCCCTGATTGCCGCGCTTGTCGTGTTCGCTTCGGGCACGTTCGGGGCCCTGCAGGCGCTGTTCGGCAGCAAATCGTCGCCTTCCCGTGCCGGCAGCGCCGCGGCGTTGATTGCAATGCTGACGATGTTTGCCGTCCTGTCGCTGTTTCTGCCGCAGGAACGAAACGAAGTCATCGGTATTGCGTTCGCTGTTGCCGCGCTTGCGCTGGTCGCGGCTGGCCGGTCCAGTCCTGAAGCGACCTGCCCGGTGCGACCGCGCGTCGGGGCCTGGGTCCCCGGCTATGTGTTGATCGCGCTGGGTGCGGCCGGATGGGCCATCCTGACCAGTCCGACCTACATTTTTCCGGCCCTGGAACTGGTAGGTCGACACGGCAATGAAATCGTTCGCGAACGCCAGCAGGTCTATGTGAACGAACCCGCGATGCGCCCCGTGCTTGCGTCACTGCTGCGACTGCGCGGAGGTGATGCGGCGCAGGTTTCGGTGCTTCCCGACAGCTCGCAAGCCCTCGAGGCACGGCAGGCGTGGATTGTCTGGAACCCCGGGCGCCTGACGGCCTATCCGGTGCTGGCCAGCGAGCTTGGAAAGCCGCGCCATCCGCACCGCAACCAGGCTCTGGCAATCTCGATGCCGGCGCACTGGTGGCTGATGCCCTCCGCACAGCCGACGGCAAGCTTCCTGTTCGCCGGGGCGCGGCTTGAGCTCCCGGCCGGGGGCCTGCACCGTACCGTTGATGATGCGTCGCTTCAGGTGCCTGTATTGCCCAACCATGCCCCTTTCGCCAATATCCTCCTCGCGCCGAATATCGGAGGACAGGCCGAACATGTTGCCGACTTCAACAACGGGTCGTCGGTGTCGTGGAATGCCGCCCGGAGTGCCGAGATCCGCTTTCATGTCCCTGCAATGGCGCAGCAATCCCTGCGGGCATACCGGATGACCGCACTGCATATCCGCAGCATGCAGAAGGCGGACCGCTACACCTGGACAATGGAAGGTTCCGCCGATGGTCAGGTCTGGACGCGAATCGATAGCCGAAACCGCGAGCGGGTCAGCCAGGATATTTCGATGCCGTCGACTTATTTGATTCCCGATGCGCCGGCATTTCCTTTCTACCGCATCCGCTTCATGCCGACCGAGGATGTGCCGGGGGCTTACGCCGGTATTTCGGAGATGGAGTTGTACTTCTCACCCGATAGCCGCCTTACTGATTGACGCCACAATGAACGAAAAGATGAAAGTCCGCGACATTCACGCGGCAGGTGTAGCCGAGGAATTCGATCGTCTTATGCAACTTGACATCGACGACCTGCGTACGCATGAAGGCGCCTTTGTCGACACGGCCTGCCCGGCTTGTCACGGAGATGACGTGCCGCACGCCTTCGTGCATCAATCGCTTTTCTACCGCCGTTGCGGACAGTGCGAAACGCTGTTCATCTCGCCTGGCCCGACCGAAAGCCTGCACCTCGATTTCGTCCGCAGCAGCCGGGCCATGGAGTTCTGGCGCGAACACCTGCCGGCAGACATGAAACGCACACGCCAGCCCATGTACGAGGAGCGGGCGGCCTACGCACGCGATGTCTGGGCGCGCCTGGGTGTCAGGCCGCAAGTGACCCTGGAGTTCGGGGCGGGCAACGGCGAATTCGCCGAAGCACTGTCGGCGACGGGCATCGTTGAACGCATCGTCCTGCTTGAACCCCAGGCACTGAATCTGGGGCTGCCCGGGATCGAGATCATGACCGATGGTTTCGAGGCGCTCGGGGCGGCCAACCGCAGCTTCGATGCGGTCTTCGCCTGGGAGCTGATCGAGCACCTGATCGAACCCGATCAGTTCCTGCGCGTGGTTCGCCAGGTGTTGAAGCCCGGGGCCCCGTTCATCCTGTCGACGCCGAATGAGCGCAGTGTCGAGACACGCCGGCTGGGTACCGACTCATCGAACATCCTGTTCGATCATGTGCGTCTCTACAATCCGGCTTCGATCTCCACGCTGCTCGAACGCAATGGATTCCGCGTCGTCGAGCTGTGCACGCCGGGCAAACTCGACGTTGCCCGCCTGCAGGGATACCGCGCAGAGCATCCGGAGGTGTTCGGCGACGACCCGTGCCTGAATCTCATCCTGAGCGACGAGCGGGCGAGCGAGGCTTTTCAGACCTTTCTTCAGCAGAACCTGCTGTCGAGTCACATGCGCGTCGTCGCCGTGGCCGACGGCGATTGGGGTGGCAGCCGGACGCCCTTGCTGCACGGCTGACATCGGCGAGTTTCACAGCCATGGAAATGATC
The DNA here is from genome assembly GCA_017984755.1 of Methyloversatilis sp. Lineage (GTDB taxonomy): Bacteria > Pseudomonadota > Gammaproteobacteria > Burkholderiales > Rhodocyclaceae > Methyloversatilis. Next base: position 38,531 of record JAGNYW010000013.1, on the reverse strand, counting down.
TACAGCGACTTCGTCGGCAGCCAGACGGATCCGCTCACCTGGTACGACCTGCTGCCGGGTGATCCGGTGCGGATTTCCGGCATGCCGGACAATCGCCCGGGTGGCGAACTGGCCGACGCGCTGCTCGCCGCCGATTCGCCCGACGATCCGGCTTTGCTCGATCTGCTCACTGCCCGCCTGTTGAACGATACGGACGACCTCTCGCGCTACCCGCACTGGCGCGAGCTTGCAACGCGACTGTCGCGCCTCATGTGTTCGCAGCTGGCCGCAGGGGGCTCGCGTCCGCTGAGGATGAGGGCACAGCGACTCAACTACTGCATCCAGAGCTTGCTCGATCGCGGGCGTCCGGCAGACTTCACGGTGTCCGACCTGTGCGAAGTCACGCTGCCGGGGAGCAAGCCGTGGGACTGCGTTGCACATCAGGGCGCGCGCTGGTGGCTGACGTCCGACGAACTCAACGTTCATCGCGAGGATGCATCGGGCGCGGTCAGCTGGCGTCGCGGCCTGCCGACCCAGCTCGATCCGCTGCCCGATGGACGCCTGTCGGTCGGGTCGATCTACACGCCGGGCGCGCATCTCGTCGATGGCCTGAAATGGACCGAAATTGCGCACGATCAGCCGGTTCCGCTTGTTTTCGAGCACGACGGCGGACTGTATTTCCTCGATCACTCCGGCGTAATCTGGCGCGACCGTCCCCGCGCAGTCCTGTGGCGGACACCCTGCAGTCAGGTGCACTTTGCGCGGCTGATCGACGGGGTCATTCATTGTCTGGACAATGCCGACTTCGGGCATATCACATGCTGCGACATCGCATCGGGCGCGATCGCGCGCCACGCGACAGATCCGGTTCAGGTGTGCAATGACGTCACGCTGGCCGGTGGCCACATTTACATGATCGACAAGCAGCAGGGCAGCGTCTTCAAGTTCGACCGCGACTTCCGTTTCATCGGCCGCGCATTGCGTTTCGGTCGAGGTCCGGGCGAACTGCTGGATCCGGTCGGGCTGCGGTTCCAGGGCGAAAGGCTGCGCGTGGTAAGCTGGCTTTCAGGCCGTCTGACAGAGCTGAGACCCTTCTGAAACCGCCCGGAACCTGCTGCCGACTGCGCTGCAACCGAACGCCCTCCACGGCAGACGGAAGCGGGCTGTCGGTGCCGCTTCAAGCTGCGCAGCGCACTGGCTCACCGGACAGATTCCCTTACGAACACGATGGCTGAACGAATGCTCTGCACGATCTGCGCCCGCGGCGGTTCCAAGGGTGTGCCCAACAAGAATGCGCGCCTCGTGGCGGGCAAGCCGCTGCTTGCCCACACGGTCGGACAGGCCATCGAGAGCGGCCTGTTCGATGCCATCGCCTTCAGCAGCGACAGTGAAACCTATCTTGATCTGGCGGCAAGAGCCGGTGCAACGGTGCTGATCCACCGGCCGGCAGAACTGGCCACCGATGTCGCCGGCAAGCTGCCAGTGATCCGGCATTGCGTGTCGGAGGCCGAAGCGCAGCTGGGTTTCCGTGCGGACGTGGTCATCGATCTCGACTGCACATCGCCGCTTCGCCTGCCGTCGGACATCCGCGCATGCGCCGCGCTGCTCCGCGCCAGCGGCGCCGGAAACGTAGTGACGGCTGCTCCGGCGCGACGCTCGCCCTATTTCAACCTGCTCGAACGCATGCCCGATGGACGGATCGATCTCGCCAAGCGGCCTGAAGTGCCCATCCTGCGCCGGCAGGATGCGCCGGCCTGCTTCGACATGAACGCATCGATATACGCCTGGACACGCGATGCCCTGTTCGAGCGCGAGGGGCTGTTCCACCCGGACACCCAGCTGTATGTCATGGCTGAGGAGCGCTCCATCGACATCGACAGCGAACTCGATTTCGAGATCGTCAGTCTGCTGCTGGAACGGCGGGCCGCTGCGTCATGAAGTGTCTGGTGATCGGCTTCGGATCGATTGGCCGGCGTCACGCCCGGGTGCTCGGCGAGATCGGTTTCGAAGTTGCGGTGGTCACGTCCGCAACCGACACGTCCCTGCCCGCTTTTCGCGATCTCCGGAGCGCACTCGATGAGTTTGCACCGGGTTATGTGGTGATCGCCAACGATACCCGCCTGCATGGCCCGACGCTCGCTGTGCTGGCCAGACACGGCTTTTCCGGGACCACCCTGGTTGAGAAACCCATGCTCGCCGGATCCGGCGAAGCGCGGGTGCTGCCGTCCGGGCCGGTTTTCGTCGGCTACACCCTGCGATTCCACCCGTTGATCACCCGCTTGATGGAACAACTAGATGGACAGGCGCTGTGGACCTTCACGGCCTATGTCGGTCAGTATCTTCCTGACTGGCGTCCCGACCGTGATTACCGGCAAAGTTACTCGGCAAGACGCGAGGACGGCGGTGTGGTTCGGGACCTCAGCCACGAACTCGATTACGCTCAGCTGCTCGCGGGGCGCTGGTGCAGCACCATCGCTGCAGGCGGCAAGCTGAGCACGCTGGACATCGACAGCGAAGATGCCGTGACGGTGCTTGCCCGCTGCGAGCGCTGCGAGCTGGTGACCGTGCACATGAATTACCTCGATCGATCAGTGTCGCGATGGATTCTGGTCAATGGCCCGTTCGGCACCCTGAAGGCCGATCTTGTCAAAGGCACGCTGGCGATCAATGGCGATGAGCAACAGGTCGTGGTCGAGCGGGACGCGATGATGCGGCAGCAGCATCTGGCCGCGATGTCGGGCGCCGACCCGCGGTCCTGCGATGCAGCCACCGCACTGTCGACCGTGCGCTGGGTGGATGCAATTCATCAGTCCCTTGCAGACGGTTGCCGTGTCGATGCAGACCCGCACATTGCTTGAACGAATCTACAGGACCCGCTGAATGAACACTCGAACATCCTACTTGCGTCTCGAGGACAAGGTTGCCGTCGTGACTGGCGCGGCCGGCATCATCGGCAACGTGATCGCCCGGCGTCTCGTCGGATTCGGTGCCCGGGTCGCGCTGGTGGACATCGACGCAGCCGGCCTTGAAAAGCTGGCCGGGGAGATCGGCAGAGAACAGGGCGATACGACCTGCGTCCGCGCCTTTGCCTGCGATCTGGCGGATGCCGGCGCCATCACCCGCACGGTCGGCGACATCGTCGGCTGGAGTTCGCGCATCGACGTATTGTTCAACAACGCGGCAAGCAAGACCGGCGACCTCGCACGCTTCTTCGACCCCGTCGACACGTACTCGCTGGACACCTGGCACGAAGTCATGGCGGTCAATGTGGACGGCCTGTTCGTCATGGCGCGGGAATGCGCTGCGCGCATGCGCGAACAGGGTGGGGGTGCCATCGTGCAGACGGCGTCCATCTACGGCGCCATGGCGCCCGACATGCGCATCTACGAAGGCTCGTTCTATCTCGGTCAGCAGATCAACACGCCACCGGTCTACGCAGCATCAAAGGGCGCCGTCATTTCGCTGACGCGCTATCTGGCTGCACTGTGGGCGGCCGACGGCATCCGCGTGAACGCCATTTCGCCGGGTGGCGTATCGAGCGGGCAGAATGGTGTGTTCCATGACAGATATCGGGCTCGCGTGCCGATGGGTCGCATGGCCGAGGCACAGGAGATCGCCGACGCAGCGCTGTTTCTCGCCTCACCGGCATCAGCCTACATGACCGGCCAGAACCTGCTGGTCGACGGAGGGTTGTCGATATGGTGAGCAGCCGGGCATCGACGGTCATGCAGCGCTGCCTGATCATCGCCGAGGCCGGCGTCAATCACAACGGTTCGGAAGACAACGCGCTGAGACTGGTGGATGCCGCGGTGGCGGCCGGCGCCGACATCGTCAAGTTCCAGACCTTCAAGGCGGATCGTCTGGTGACACGGGCCGCGAAGAAGGCTGCCTACCAGGAAACACAGACCGGCGAAGGCGACCAGTATTCGATGCTCAAGGCGCTCGAACTGGACGAGGAAGCGCATGCGCGCATCGGCCGTCACTGTGCGGAGCAAGGCATCGAGTTCCTGTCGACCGGGTTTGACGAGGCATCGACCGATTTCCTGGTGTCACTCGGCATACGCCGGCTAAAGCTGCCGTCCGGCGAACTGACGAATGCGCCTTTTGTCCGTTTTCTTGCGTCCAAAGGCTTGCCGCTCATCGTATCGACCGGCATGGCCACCCTCGATGAAGTTGCGGAGGCGGTTGACTGGGTGCGTGACGCCCGGCAGGTCGCTGGCCAGGATGCCCCGCTGGCCGAAGTACTGACGCTGCTGCATTGCACTTCGAACTACCCGACGCCGCTGACCGACGTGAACCTGTTGGCGATGCGCACGCTGCAGGATCGTTTCGGCTTGCCGGTCGGCTATTCCGATCATACTGCGGGCATCTTCGTCGCACCGCTGGCGCGAGCACTCGGTGCCGGAGTGTTCGAAAAGCACTTCACCCTCGACCGTTCGATGCCGGGCCCCGACCATGCTGCGTCGCTCGAACCTGCCGAGCTTGCCCGGATGGTCGGCGCCATCCGCGATACCGAACTGATACTGGGTGACGGCTTCAAGGCGCCTACCGGGCCGGAACTCGAAGTCAGGGTGGCGGCTCGACGCAGCGTGACGCTCGCGGTTGACGTCCGGGCCGGCCAGCGGCTGTGCGTGGAAGACCTGACCCTGATGCGGCCCGGCAACGGCATTCCGCCTGCGGAGCTGGACAGCATTGTCGGACGCATCGTCATCCGGCCGATGCATGAGGGCGACACTCTGCACCGGGAAGATCTTGCGCCGTGAGACGCATCGTGTATGTCACCGGTACCCGGGCTGATTTCGGGTTGATGCAGCGCACGCTGCTGGCGATTAACCGTGATTCCCGGCTCGATCTCGGCGTGTGCGTCACCGGCATGCACCTGTTGTCAGCCTACGGTGAAACGGTGCGGGAGATCGAGGGCTGCGGCCTGAAGATCATCGGTCGAGTGCCGGTTGTTCTCGACGGTTCGTCTGGCGCAACGATGGCACTGGCACTGGCCGTCCAGCTGGATGGCATGACCCGCCTGTTCGATGCGTATCGACCGGACCTTGTGCTGGTGCTGGGTGATCGTGGGGAGATGCTGGCGGCCGCGCTGGCCGCCCTTCACCTGAACATCCCGACGGTGCACATCCACGGAGGCGAATTGTCGGGCACTGTCGATGAGCCGGTCCGCCACGCGATTTCGAAGATGTCGCACTATCATTTCACCAGTACCGAAGGGGCGCGGCAGCGACTGATACGCATGGGTGAGCGACCGGAGCATGTGTTCGTCTCGGGCGCGCCGGGCCTGGACGGCCTGACTGATGAGGTTGCAGCCGACCGCTCCGCGCTGTGCCGTCGCTTCGGATTCGATCCGTCCCGCCCGGTCGCGCTGATGGTATTCCATCCTGTTTTGCAGGAAGCCGACACGGCAGGACTGCAGACGCGTGCGCTGCTTGATGCCCTGCACGCCCGGAGCTGCCAGACGATCTGTCTTCTCCCGAACAGTGATGCAGGCGGCGCCGCTGTGCGGGCCGAAATAGAGACGCGTTCGTCGGCACCGGGTTTCGCAGTGCTGGCGCACCTGCCGCGCGATGAATATCTGACGTGTCTGGCATCCGTTGATGTACTCGTCGGCAATTCGAGCAGCGGCATTATTGAGGCGGCGAGTTTCGGACTGCCGGTGGTCAACGTCGGCGGCCGTCAGCATGGTCGCGAGCAAAGCGGCAATGTCATCGACAGCGAGCCGGGCCGACCGGCATTCGACGAGGCGCTCGACGCTGCACTGAAGCGCGGCCGGCAGTGGTGCGAAAACGTCTATGGTGACGGGCAGACGAGTCGGCGTATCGTTGAATGGCTTGCCACGCTGCCGCTCGACGCCAATTTGATGACAAAACTGAATGCCTACTGATACCTGTCTGCTGATCGGGGCTGGCGGGCACGGCTGCGTGGTTCTCGATGCGCTGCTGCAGGCGCGCCCGGACATCGACGTGTGCGTGCGTGACGATTCCGCGACATCGCGCCCGCTTCTGGGCAGGCCGGTCGTCAGTCCCGCATTGCCGTCCGGAGTGTTCGAAGGGGCGGTGCACGTAGCCATCGGGTCCAACGAAGTCCGGTGCCGCCTGGCAAGGCTGATGTGTGAGCAGGGAGGTCGATTGCTGCGGATCGTGCACCCCATGGCCACGATCTCGCCGCATGCGACACTGGGAGACGGCGTTTTCGTCGCAGCGCAGGCCGTCATTGCCCCGGGCGCACGAGTGGGTGACGGCGTGATCGTGAATCATGGCGCAATCGTCGATCACGACTGTCAGGTGGGGGCCTGGAGTCACATCGCGCCACGATCGGTGCTGGGTGGCGGCGTCATCGTGGGGCGGCGCGTGCTGGTCGGGAGCGGTGCGATCATCCTGCCCGGGCTGCAGATCGGGGATGACGCGATCATCGGCGCTGGCGCAGTGGTCACGAAGGATGTTGCTGAGGGACAATTGAAAGTTGGCATTCCGGCTCGAAACAGACATGAATAGCGTAAAGAAACTTCTGATCGACGAGCAGGCAGATATACGTGCGGCGCTGGCCCAGCTGGAGCGGACCGCACGTGGCCTGCTGCTGCTCGTCGATGGCGACGGCAGGCTCAAGCGGACGGTGACCGACGGAGACTTGCGTCGGCTGCTCCTCAGCGGAGCGAACCTGGACCACCGGCTGTCCGAGCTGCCTGTATGCGAACCGAAAACCATCAGGGACGACGCCAGTGCGGAGGCTGCACTGGAATTGATGAACCGCCACCGGGTGGACCACATTCCGCAGATCGACGAGACCGGACGCCCTTCGGGTCTGTTGCTCCGGCGTGATCTGTGCAGCCCCATCCTGCTGTCCACGCCGCATCTCGGCAGCGGCGAGCGGGGGTTTGTGGACGATGCGTTCCGCACGAACTGGATCGCCCCGCTTGGTCCGAACGTCGATGCCTTCGAAACCGAGCTTGCGTCTCACGTCGGCATTGGTCACGCTGCAGCGCTGTCGTCGGGTACGGCAGCGATCCATCTGGCGCTCGACCTGCTGGGCGTCGGGCCGGGCGACGAGGTGTTCTGCTCGACGCTGACTTTCGTCGCCACGGCCAATCCGATCCTGTACCAGCGTGCGACGCCGATCTTCATTGATTCAGAGCCCGGTTCGTGGAACATGTCGGTGCCCGCCCTGCAGCGGGCGCTGGCTGACGCAGATCGACGCGGACGGCTTCCAGCCGCCGTCATCGTCGTCAATCTCTATGGCCAGAGTGCCGACATGGACCCGATTCTCGAGGCGTGCGGGTGCTTCGGTATTCCGGTGGTCGAGGATGCTGCCGAATCACTCGGTGCGACATATCGCGGAAAAGCGAGCGGTACGCTTGGAAAGATCGGTATCTATTCGTTCAACGGCAACAAGATCATCACGACATCGGGGGGCGGCATGCTCGTATCCGACGATGGCGAGCTGGTCGAACGGGCACGTTTTCTGTCGACCCAGGGGAGAGAACCCGCCCCTTGGTACCTGCACAAGCGTGTCGCGTACAACTACCGCATGAGCAACATTCTTGCCGGTGTGGGACGCGGACAACTGCAGGTGCTTGAAGAACGGGTTGCAGCCCGCCGTCGCGTGCTCGATCGCTATCGTGAAGCGCTCGCGGACATCAAGGGGCTTGATTGGATGCCCGAGGCAGACTTCGGCCGCGCCACCCGCTGGCTCAGCGTTTGCGTACTCGATCCGGAAGCCACCGAGGTGACTCCGGCCGATTTCATCGCATCTCTGTCAAGACAGAACATCGAGGCACGACACGTCTGGAATCCGATGCACCGACAACCGCTTTTCGCCGGCTGCGCCTACTATCCCCACGAGGAAGGCCGGAGCTTCAGCGATCAGGCGTTTCTCTCCGGTGTGTGCCTTCCGTCAGGCTCCAGCCTGGAAGATTCGCAGATCGATCGAGTATGCAGCGTCATCCGCGATACGCTCGTCGAGCGTTGAGTACCCGATGAAGACGACGCCCATATTCATGCCATCACGTACTGAATTTTCCGGCAAGGCGGCGCGATTGTCCGATGAAGAGGCCCGATCATGACGATCCTTTCGCGTTCCAGCGTTGTGTTTCTTGGCGATGCAGCGCTGGCCGGCGTTGCGTGGTACCTGTCGTTCCTGCTCCGCTTCAATCTTTCGATTCCGCCGGCATATGTACCATCGATGCTGACCATCCTGCCCTGGGTCGTCTGCGCGCAAGCGTTGGTGTTCCGGCTGTTCGGGCTGTACCAGAGCATCTGGCGATTTACCAGCCTGCCGGATCTGCAGCGCCTCGTCATGACTATCGGTGCGGCGGCACTGCTTGCTCCGTTGCTGGTATGGCTGATCAAGCCCGAAGGCATCGTGCCGCGCACGATCTATGTGCTCGATCCCATCCTGCTGATACTGCTCATGGGAGGGGCGCGATTCGCCTATCGTGCATGGCGTGATCATCGAGAATTCGGAGCGGCGGCGGCAAAAGGGAAGCCCGTGCTCATTCTGGGCGCTGGCGAGTCGGCCGTCAGCCTGCTGCGCGAGATCGGCCGTTCAGGTCAGTGGCGTGTGGTCGGATTGCTCGACGACAATCCGAAGAAGCACAACCGTACGGTCTATGGACACAAGGTACTGGGGGGCCTGGATTCGCTTGCCCGGCAGGCGCGCGATCTGAAGGTGTCCCACGCGATCATCGCCATGCCCTCTGTTTCGCACGAGGCGCGGCGCATCGCGGCCAATGCCTGCGTTCGTGCGGGCGTGAAGCCGATGACGGTACCGTCCTTCGACGACCTGATCAGCGGCAAGGTGGCAGTGGCGGCGGTGCGTGAGGTGGAAGTCGAGGACCTGCTCGGGCGCGATCCGGTGAAGATCGACGCGCCGCGCCTGCGTCAGCTGATCGAAGGTCAGGTCGTCATGGTCACCGGCGCCGGCGGGTCGATCGGTTCCGAGCTGTGCCGGCAGATCGCGCGCTTCGCGCCGTCGGCCATCGTCGCCTTCGAGCGCGGCGAATTCTTCCTCTACAACCTGGTCGAGGAGTTTTCCGAAGTTTTCCCGCAGGTGCGCATCGAACCGTTGATCGGCGACGTGCGCGAAGAGGCCCGGCTCACGCTGGCGATGCAGCAGTTCCGCCCGGTGGTGGTGTTCCATGCCGCGGCGTACAAGCACGTGCCGCTGATGGAAGGCGTGAATGCGGCGGAGGCCATCCGCAACAACGTGGGTGGCACGCTGGCCGCGGCGCGCACTGCGCAGGCCTGCGGTGTGCCGCGTTTCGTGCTGGTGTCCACCGACAAGGCGGTCAATCCGGTCAATGTGATGGGCGCCACCAAGCGGCTGGCGGAGATGGCGTGCCAGGCGCTGGCGGCGCGCGGCGGTGCGACGGCGTTCAGCACGGTGCGCTTCGGCAATGTGCTGGGCAGCGCCGGCAGCGTGATTCCCAAGTTCCAGGAGCAGATCGCCCGCGGCGGCCCGGTCACGGTCACCCATCCGGACATCATCCGGTACTTCATGTCGATACCCGAAGCCGCGCAGCTGGTGCTGCAGGCGGCACTGATGGGCGAAGGCGGAGAAATTTTCGTGCTCGACATGGGCGAGCCGGTGCGCATTGCCGATCTGGCGCGCGACATGATCCGGCTGTCCGGCGCGTCGGAATCCGAGGTGAAGATCGAATTCACCGGCCTGCGTGCCGGCGAGAAGCTGTACGAAGAGCTGCTGGCCAGCGACGAGACGACGCGGCCGACGCATCACCCGAAGGTGCGCATCGCGCGGGCCCGCGCAATGGACGACACGCTGTGGCTGGGCCGGCTCGAGCGCTGGCTGTCCGGGCCGCTGCCGGCCGAGCCGGCGGCCCTGCGCAACGAACTGGCGCAGTGGGTGCCTGAATACAAGCCGCAGCACGACATGCCGCCGGTGACCCTGCCCGTGGCGGACGCAACGATCGCCGGCCGGAGTGAGGAACAGGGAACGACCCGTACATGAGCACCTACGCCATCGGCGATCTGCAGGGCTGCTTCGATCCGCTCGAAGCCCTGCTCAAGCGCTGTGCGTTCGACCCTGCCCGCGATCGTCTGTGGTTCGTCGGCGATCTGGTGAACCGCGGCCCCAAGTCGCTGGAAACACTGCGCTTCGTGCGCGATCTGGGGGATGCGGCGGTCACCGTGCTGGGCAATCACGACCTGTCGCTGCTGATGATCGCCGCCGGTCAGGGCAAGCAGCACCGGCTCGACACCTTCCATCACGTGCTCGATGCGCCCGATGGAGCCGAACTGATCGAATGGCTGCGGCAGCGCCCGATGATGCATGTCGAGGGCGACTACGCCATGGTGCATGCCGGCCTGCTGCCGCAATGGGACATCCCGCAGGCGCAGCATCTGGCGCGCGAGGTCGAGGCGGCGCTGCGTGCCCCGACGCACAAGGATTTCATGAAGCGCATGTGGGGCGGTGAGCCGTCGATGTGGCAGGACGATCTCGAGGGCTGGGACCGCCTGCGCATCGTGGTCAATGCACTCACCCGCATGCGTTTCTGCACGCCCGCCGGCAGCATGGAGTTCCACAGCAAGGGCTCGCCCGACGAGCCGCCGGAAGGATATCAACCCTGGTTCGAGGTGGCCGGCGCGCGCTGGCGTACCCATACGCTGGTGTGCGGACACTGGTCGGCACTCGGCTACCGCACCGCCGACCATGTCATCGCGCTCGATTCCGGCTGTCTGTGGGGCGGCGAATTGACGGCGATCCGTCTGGAAGATCAGGCGGTGTTTCAGGTGCCGTGCGAAAGGTGCGCGAAGTTCTGACGATGGCGTGCCCGTCGCAGTGCAAGCGGGCAGGCGAGCTTTCGATCCTGAAGGCGCGCTGCGATCAGTCGGCGGGGCCGAATCCGGTCCGCTGCGTCTAGAATGCGTGCTCGCTACGGAGGATTCCAATGATCGGGCTGTTTCTGATCACACACAGCAGTTACGGCGAATCGCTGATCCAGTGCGCCTGCCACGTTCTCAACACGCGGCCTTTGCAGATGGCGCAGCTCGGTGTATCGGCACAGGACGATCCGCTCGATCTGCTGCCGCTGGCCCAGAAATGGCTTTCGGTGGTCGATAGCGGCGACGGTGTGCTGCTGTTGACCGACGTGTTCGGTGCCACGCCGAGCAACCTTGCGTTGAAGCTGTGCGATCCGGGCAGGGTCGAGGCGGTGGCGGGCGTCAATCTGCCCATGCTGCTGCGCACCCTGACCTACCGCGAGCGTGAAACGCTGCCCGGACTCGTCGCCCGCGCGGTCAGCGGCGGTCGTGACGGCGTGATGGCAATGAGGACGGGGCGCGATGCCAAGGCGTGACATTGAAATAACGAACAAGCTTGGCCTGCATGCGCGCGCATCGGCCAAGGTGACGCAGATTGCCAGTCGCCACGGCTGCGAGGTGTGGCTGGAACGCAATGGCCGCCGCATCAACGCCAAGAGCATCATGGGCGTCATGATGCTGGCTGCCGGCAAGGGCAGCACGATCACGATCGATACCGAAGGCGGTGATGCAGATGCCGCCATGGACGCACTGGTGGCCCTGATTGAAGACAAGTTCGGCGAAGGCGAGTGACGTGACCTTCACGTTGCACGGGCTGCCTGTATCGCACGGCATCGCGATCGGTCACGCCTATCTGGTGTCGCATGCGGCGCTGGAGGTGGCGCATTACGCGGTGCAGCCGCGCCGGGTCGAAGACGAGGTGAACCGGCTGAGGCGCGCCTTCGACACCGTGCGTGCCGAACTCGTGGAGCTGCGCAGCGGCGTGTTGAACGATGGTGCCGATGCGCGCAACGAACTGCTGGCCTTCGTCGATCTTCACAGCATGATTCTCGACGATCCGCTGCTGCTCGAGGAGGCGGGGGAGTTCATCCGCGCCCGGCGCTGCAACGCAGAATGGGCGATCAAGCGCCAGATGGACCGGCTGGTCGAACAGTTCGACCAGATAGACGACGCCTACCTGCGCAGCCGCAGTGCCGACGTCGTGCAGGTAGTCGAGCGGGTGCTCAAGGCGCTGGCCGGCAAGCGCGGTCGGCTCAGCACGCGCCGCCGCGATACCGACAGCATCGTGGTCGCGCACGATCTGTCGCCGGCCGACACCATACAGTTCAAGGCGCAGCGCATCGCCGCGTTCGTGACCGATCTCGGCGGTGCGACGTCGCATACCGCCATCGTCGCGCGCAGTCTGGCCATTCCGGCGCTGGTCGGCATGCACCAGGCGCGCACGCTGATCCAGGACGACGATCTGCTCATCGTCGATGGACTGCGCGGCGTGCTGATCGTCAATCCCGACGAGCGCATCCTCGAAGAGTACCGTCTGCGCGCGCGCGAGATCGAGATCGAACGTTCGAAGCTGAAGCGTCTGGCCGGTGGCGTGGCCAGCACGCTCGACGGCGAGGTGGTGCAGCTGTTCGCGAACATCGAACTGCCGCAGGACGTCGAACAGGTGCGCGAGGTCGAAGCCGACGGCATCGGTCTTTTCCGCACCGAATTCCTGTTCCTGAACCGCGACTCGCTGCCGGACGAGGATGAACAGTTCGAGGCCTACCGCAGCGTCGTGCAGGCGATGAAGGGCAAGCCCGTCACGCTGCGCACGCTGGACATCGGCGCAGACAAGGCACTGCGTGGTGCCCAGCGCAGCGAAGCGAATCCGGCACTCGGCCTGCGCGCGATCCGCTACTGCCTGGCCGAGCCACGCATGTTCGTCACCCAGCTGCGCGCCATCCTGCGTGCATCGCATTACGGCAACGTTCGCATCATGCTGCCCATGGTGGCGTTCCAGCACGAGATCGAATCCGCGCTGGCGCTGATCGCGCTGGCGCGCCAGCAATTGCGCGAAGCCGGCCGCAAATTCGATGAACGCGTGCCGATCGGTGCCATGGTCGAAATACCGGCGGCCGCGCTCGCGCTCGGCACGCTGATCAACCATTTCAGCTTTTTGTCGATCGGTACGAACGATCTGATCCAGTACACGCTGGCCATCGATCGTGCCGACGAGGCCGTTGCCCATCTTTACGATCCGCTGCATCCGGCCGTGCTGCGGCTGATCCAGCAGGTCATCGCGCAGGCAAAGCGGGCCGGCATGCCGGTTGCCGTGTGCGGCGAAATGGCCGGCGAGCCGCAGTTCGCACGGCTGCTTCTCGGCATGGGGCTGCGCCAGTTCTCGATGCATCCGTCGCAGCTGCTCGAGGTCAAGCGCGAGGTGCTGCGCTGCGACTGCGGCGACATTGCGCCGCGCGTGCACAAGCTGCTGCGCTCGGATGACCCGCTGCGCATCCGCGAACAGCTCGAACGCATCAACCTCGGCAGCTCGGTGCCGCAGTGAATGATCGCGAACGCTAGCGGGCCGATGCGCATCCTCGGCATCGATCCCGGCCTGCGCACGACCGGCTTCGGTGTACTGGAAGCGGTCGGTTCGAAGCTGCAGTACGTGGCGAGCGGACGCATCACGTCGAACGAGCGCGATTCGTTGCCCCTGCGCATCGCCAGCCTGTTCGAAGGCATCCGCGAGGTGGTCGATACCTGGCAGCCGACGCATGCCGCAGTCGAAATCGTGTTCGTGAATGTCAATCCGCAATCGACGCTTCTACTCGGGCAGGCGCGCGGCGCGGCGCTGTCTGCACTGACGGCCGGCGGCCTCCCGGTGGCCGAGTACACTGCGCTGCAGGTCAAGCAGGCGGTGGTCGGGCACGGCAAGGCCAACAAGGAACAGGTGCAGTTCATGGTGGCGCGCCTGCTGGCGCTGGCAGCCTCACCCGGTACCGACGCGGCCGATGCACTGGCCTGCGCCATCTGCCATGCGCATGCGGCACGCGGCATCGGCGCACTGGCCGGGCCCGGAGGCCGGCGCCGCGGCGGGCGTATCATCGCGCGGCGTCCTGCCTGAACGCCTTTGCCGCGTCATCTGCAGTAGAAATATCACCCCCGGAGTTGTCATGATCGGTCGCCTCACCGGCACGCTGCTGGAAAAGAACCCGCCGCGCATCCTGCTCGACGTGCAGGGCGTGGGCTATGAAATCGACGTGCCGATGAGCACCTTCTACAACCTGCCTGCGCCGGGCGAGCGCGTCACGCTGCATACGCACTTCGTGGTGCGCGAGGATGGTCACTTCCTGTTCGGTTTCGGGGCGCCGGCCGAGCAGGCTGCCTTCCGCCAGCTGGTGAAGATCACCGGCATCGGTCCGCGCATGGCGCTGGCCGTGCTGTCCGGCATGTCGGTGGATGAACTGGCGCGCGTCGTCGCGATGCAGGAGGCCGGGCGGCTGACGAAGATTCCCGGCATCGGCAAGAAGACCGCGGAGCGCCTGCTGCTGGAATTGCGCGACAAGCTCCTGCCGACCACCTCGCTGGCCGGTGTCGTTGCGCCGGATGCCGGCGCGGACATCCTGAATGCCCTGATGGCGCTGGGTTACAGCGAGCGCGAAGCCCAGGCAGCGCTGAAGACGCTGCCCGGCGGCGTCGGCGTGTCGGACGGCATCCGCCAGGCGCTGAAGGCCTTGTCGCGCGCCTGAGCGCAGGTTTTCTGTTGCGTTGCAGCATCCAGTTGATTCCCGTCAATGCAAGGCGCGAGCCGAGGGTGTAGCGTGATCCTTGTTGCGATGCACCGTTTCCCCGCAATGGTATCCGCCGGGGCGGTGGCGTGCATCGACGATCGAACGATCACTCATCAGGGAGAACCACCATGCACATCCTTCATTCCTTCATCGCGGCCAGCGTCGTGTCGCTCGGCCTGGCAAGCCCGCTCGCACTGGCCGATGCCGCGACCGATACCACCATGCTCAAGCTGGCCAGCACCAGTGGGTGCATGACCTGTCACAGCGTCGAGCCGGGCAACCGTGCCGACGGCAGCGCGCCGATCGGCCCGGCGTGGCGTGACGTGTCGGCCAAGTACAAGGGCAATGCGGACGCTCCGAAGCAGCTCAGGCAGGTGGTGATGCAGGGTTCGAACCCGTATTCCAGCCACTGGAAGGGCAAGGTGAGCGGTCTTGCGATGCCGCCCAACGAGGTTGCCATCAGCGAGACCGATGCGTCGAAGCTGGTCGGCTGGATCCTCTCGCTCAACGCCAAATGACGGTGCGGGGCGGCCGCCCGGTCGCCCCGGCTTGTTGACTTGATGTGCGCACGCTTTTAATGTGCGCATTCGCGCCGATTTGAGCCTCAAGCTTGCGGGCGCGTTACAAATGCAGTCAGGGTCTGTTCCCACTTGATTCGTGCCTCACGCGTGCAGCCCGTGCGCCGCAGGTCAAGGCGCGCCGACGCAGCCTGACTGGCCGTCAGGCAAGGAGGTGCAACGCAGCCCTGAGACGCACGGGCTGCACGCCCTGCGGGTTGCCCCTGGGCTGGCCGCGCACCGCGTTGCACGCCTGGTCGAGACAGCCAGTCTCGACTGCGTCGCGCGCCTTGTTCGCGACCAGCCCAGGGGCAACGTGACGCACGAATCAAATGAGAACAGACCCTACAGAGAGTCCCGACCCGTCGGTACGCTGCCTGCGTTCGACGGGTTTTTGCATTTTTTGCCGCCGCTGCGCCCCTGCCTGACCGCTTCACGGAGATTCAGATGATTCGCCCCGACTGCACCGACCTGCTCGAAACCCTGATGGCACGCCGCATCCTGATACTGGATGGCGCGATGGGCACCATGGTTCAGCGGCACAAGCTGGTTGAGGCAGACTATCGCGGTGACCGCTTCACCGATCATCCGAAGGATCTGAAGGGCAACAACGACCTGCTGCTGCTGACCCGGCCCGACGTGATCCGCGGCATCCACGCCGCCTATCTGGAAGCCGGCGCGGACATCATCGAAACCAACACTTTCAACGCCACGGTGATTTCGCAGGCCGAATACGGTCTCGAGTCGGTGGTGCATGAAATCAACTTCACCGGCGCACGGCTGGCGCGCGAGGTGTGTGACGAATACACCGCGAAAAACCCGGACAAGCCGCGCTTCGTGGCCGGCGTGCTCGGCCCCACGTCGCGCACTTGTTCGCTGTCGCCGGACGTGAACGACCCGGGCTATCGCAACGTCACCTTCGATGCGCTGGTCGACGACTACGTGGCGGCCGTGCGCGGCCTGACCGAGGGTGGCGCCGATCTGCTGCTGATCGAAACCATCTTCGACACGCTGAACGCCAAGGCCGCCGTCTTCGCGGTCGAGAAGTTCTTCGACGAGGCAGGCCGCCGCTGGCCGGTCATGATTTCCGGCACCATCACCGACGCCTCCGGCCGCACGCTGTCCGGCCAGACCGGCGAGGCGTTCTGGAATTCGCTGCGTCACGCCAACCCGATTTCGTTCGGCTTCAACTGCGCGCTCGGCCCGAAAGAGCTGCGCCCGCACGTCGAAGAGCTGTCGCGGATCGCCGATACGCACGTGTCGGCCCACCCGAACGCCGGTCTGCCGAACGCCTTCGGCGAATACGACGAATCGCCGGCCGACATGGTGAGGCACATCGCCGAGTGGGCGAAATCCGGCTTCCTGAACATCGTCGGCGGCTGCTGCGGCACCACGCCTGACCACATCCGCACCTTTGCCGAGGCGATTGAAGGCATTGCGCCGCGCCGCGTACCCGAGATCGAACGCAAGCTGCGCCTGTCCGGTCTTGAGGCGTTCAACGTCGGCGCCGACGCGCTGTTCGTCAATGTCGGCGAGCGCACCAACGTGACCGGCTCGAAGGCCTTCGCGCGCATGATCCTCGAAGGCCGCTTCGACGATGCGCTGGCCGTCGCCCGCCAGCAGGTCGAAAACGGCGCCCAGGTCATCGACATCAACATGGACGAGGCGATGCTCGATTCGGTCGCCGCGATGGACCGCTTCCTGAAGCTGATCGCCTCGGAGCCGGACATTTCGCGCGTGCCCATCATGCTCGATTCGTCGAAGTGGACGGTCATCGAAGCCGGCCTGAAGTGCATCCAGGGCAAGGGCGTCATCAACTCGATCTCGATGAAGGAAGGCGAGGCCGAATTCCTGCGTCAGGCGAAACTCGCGCGCCGCTACGGCGCGGCGGTCATCGTGATGGCCTTCGACGAGAAGGGCCAGGCCGACACCTGGGCGCGCAAGACCGAAATCTGCCGGCGCGCCTACGTGCTGCTGACCGAAACGGTGGGCTTTCCGCCGGAAGACATCATCTTCGACCCGAACATCTTCGCCATCGCGACCGGCATCGCCGAGCACGACAACTACGCCGTCGACTACATTGAGGCGGTCGGCTGGATACGCGACAACCTGCCGTACGCCAAGACCTCCGGCGGCGTGTCGAACGTGAGCTTCTCGTTCCGCGGCAACGACCCGGTACGCGAGGCGATCCACACCGTGTTCCTGTACCACGCCATCCGCAACGGCCTGTCGATGGGCATCGTGAACGCCGGCCAGCTCGGCGTGTATGAAGACATTCCGCAGCCGCTGCGCGACAAGGTCGAGGATGTGGTGCTGAACCGCGGCCCGGGTGCCGGCGACGCGCTGGTCGAATTCGCCATCACGGTGAAGGGGTCGGCGCGCGAGAACGAGAAGGATCTGGCCTGGCGCGAGTGGCCGGTCGACAAGCGGCTGGAGCACGCGCTGGTCAAGGGCATCACCGAATTCGTGGTCGAGGATACCGAAGAGGTGCGCGCGCGCCTCGAAGCCGAAGGCAAGCCGCCGCTGGCGGTGATCGAAGGCCCGCTGATGGCCGGCATGAACCACGTCGGCGACCTGTTCGGCGCCGGCAAGATGTTCCTGCCGCAGGTGGTGAAATCGGCGCGCGTCATGAAGCAGGCCGTGGCCCACCTCCAGCCCTACATCGAGGCATCGAAGAAGGTCGGCGAAACCAAGGGTCGCGTGGTGATGGCGACAGTGAAGGGCGATGTGCACGACATCGGCAAGAACATCGTCGGCGTGGTGCTCGGCTGCAACGGCTACGAAGTGATCGACCTCGGCGTCATGGTGTCGTGCGAGAAGATCCTCGCGGCGGCGCGTGAGCACAATGCGAACGTGATCGGCCTGTCGGGCCTGATCACGCCGTCACTGGAAGAAATGAGCCATGTGGCGTCGGAAATGAAGCGCGAAGGTTTCGACATTCCGCTGCTGATCGGCGGGGCGACCACTTCGCGCGCGCACACCGCGATCAAGATCGCGCCGTTCTACGATCATCCGGTGGTGTATGTGCCGGACGCCTCGCGCGCCGTCGGCGTCACCACCAGCCTGCTGTCGATCGACCAGCGCGCCTCGTTTGCCGAGGAAATCGCGGCCGACTACGTGAAGATCCGCGAACAGCACGCTGCCAAGAAGGGCCAGAAGCTGGTGTCGATCAATGAAGCGCGCGACAACGCCTATCGCTGCAGCTGGGGCACCGAGGTCATTCCCGCAGCCCCGGCGAAGCCGGGCCGTCACGTGATCGCGGATCAGGATCTCGCCGAGCTCGTGGACTACATCGACTGGGGCCCGTTCTTCCAGACCTGGGAACTGTCGGGTCCGTATCCGGCCATCCTCGACGATGCGGTCGTGGGCGAGGAGGCGCGCAAGCTGCTGGTCGACGCAAAGGCCATGCTGCAGCGGATCATCGACGAGAAGTGGCTGATCGCGCGTGCCGTGTATGGACTGTGGCCGGCCAACAGCAACGGTGACGACATCGAGTTCTACGCCGACGACACGCGGCGCGATACCGCGATGGTGTGGCACAACCTGCGCCAGCAGCACGAGCGCCCGGCCGGCAAGCCGCATTTCTGCCTGGCGGACTTCGTCGCGCCGCGTACCTCCGGCGTGGCCGACTGGGCGGGGGCTTTCGTGGTTACCGCCGGCATCGGCATCGAGACGAAGCTGGCCGAATTCCACAAGACGCACGATGACTACAGCAGCATCATGCTGAAGTCGCTGGCCGATCGTCTGGCCGAAGCGTTCGCCGAATACCTGCATGCCCTCGTACGACGCGAGCACTGGGGTTATGCCGCCGCCGAGTCGCTGGACAGCGCTGCGCTGATCGCCGAGGAATATCAGGGCATCCGCCCGGCGCCCGGCTATCCGGCGTGCCCGGATCACACGGAAAAGGGCGATCTGTTCCGTCTGCTCGATGCCGAAGCCGCCATCGGCGTATCGCTGACCGAAAGCTACGCCATGCTGCCGACGGCCGCCGTCAGCGGTTTCTACCTCGCGCACCCGGCGGCGCAGTACTTCGCCATCACCAAGGTCGGCGCCGATCAGGTTGCCGATCTGGCTGCGCGCAAGGGCATGCCGGAGCCGGTGATGAAGCGCTGGCTGGCGCCGGTGCTGTAATTCGGGGGCGGCGGCCTTGGTCGCCGCTGCGGGCGACGGACGATCAGTCGTCGAGGCCGCCGATAGGCAGTGCGTGCAGCGGCAGGTCGAGTGCCTCGAACACCTTGAGCGCCGCATAGGCGTCGTTTGCGGCATAGAGCAGCTGGATGTCCGTCAGTCTCGGCGAAGACCAGTTCGAGGTCGTCGTCCGCTTCGATTTCCGGAAGTTGCGCCCGAGCATCAGTCCGACCGCGGCGCGTGCGCCGATCGAGCTGCCGTAGCCCTGCTTGCGGAACACGTGATCGAGATCCAGCACGGCGCGCAACGTGATGCCGAGCCGTGCGTGAATCTGGCTGCGGTCGGCGCTCAACCCGAAGCCGATCTTCAGCACCCCGCGGTCCTGCAGCAGCTCGGCCAGCACAGGCAGGGCGCATTCGTGATGCAGCTGGAACACGTAGGCCTTGTCCGCCAGCGCGAACTGCGCGACGTGCGGTCCGCGGCTGACTTCGCCGACCGAAAAGGTCGGCTTGGATTCGGTGTCGAAACCGACCCGGCCGGCGGCGCGGATGTCGGCTGCGGCAGCGGCGAACGCGGCGGGTGCCGCGGGAACGTGGATGCACGCCGGCGGCACGCCCGGGAAGGGCGGCAGCAGATCGGTTTCCGCTTTCGAAGGGCCGGTCTTTCTCATTGCGCTGTGTTCCTGTGCGCCGGGCATCGGCCACGGCGATGATCGCTCAGCCGGCGGGATTGTGCGACCGGTTTTTGCCGGCGGCTTGCGCGCCGGAACCTCGGCGGCATTCCGGAGTGGATCAGTATTTCAACCGTGCGTAATACGTCTGCTGCGCGGCTTCTCGGGCATCGCCCAGGGTGTGGATGCCTTTTTCGGCGAGCAGCGGAATCAGTTTCAGGAACACTTCCGCGGTCACGATGGCATCGCCCAGCGCGGTGTGGCGGCCGATGACGGTGATGTCGAAGCGTTCGGCGATGGCCTCCAGCCGGTGCGATGCCTGGTTCGGGTGTACCAGGGCCGAAAGCAGCAGCGTGTCGAGCACCGGCTGTTCGAAGCGCAGACCGGTGCGACCCTCCTTCAGCTGCAGGAAACGCATGTCGAAGGCGGCGTTGTGCGCCACCAGCACCGTGTCCTGCGCGAACGAGTGGAAGGCCGGCAGCACCGCGTCGATGGTCGGCTGGCCGGTCACCATGTCGGGTGTGATGCCGTGGATCGGGATCGATGCTGCGGGTATCGAACGCTGCGGGTCGACCAGCTGTTCGAAGCTTTCCTGCCTCAGCAGCTTGCCATTGACGATGCGCGCGGCGCCGATCTGGATGATTTCGTCGCCTTCGCTCGGGTTCAGCCCCGTGGTTTCCGTGTCGAACACCGTGTAAGTCAGTTCGGTCAGCGGCCGGTCGGCCAGTTCGCGGCATGATTCGCTGGCCTGGAACAGGTCGAAGTCGTAGTACTCGGGCCGGCTGCCCCGTGGCACGACGGTGGCGGCGTCGAGCTGGTCGCGCTCGCCGGCCAGCGGCAGCAGGAATCGGAAGAAGGCGCGGTGGCGGATGCGTTCGCGTTCCAGCCAGAATTCTCCGCCGTGGCGTTCGACGACGTCACGCACCGACAGCGGCGAGCGGTCGGTGCCGGCGGTCATGGCGTCCATCTGCCAGTTCATGACGGTTTCCGTGCTCATGGTCTGGCCCTGCCAGATCAGGTCCAGGTGTGCCCGTCCGCCCTGCGGCGCCGGCTGCAGCCGCAGCTGCACGCTGCGGATGTCGTACTCGTCGGCCAGCCGGCTCGCCAGGTAGGTGAGTGCCTGCAGCAGTGAAAAGCTGTCCACCTTGAGCCACAGCGCGCTGTCGACCTCGTCGGCCTGCGCGCGCGGCGCGTTCAGTGTTTCGATGCGGCGCAGCGCGGCCGACACCAGATCTTCGCCCAGCATGTCTTCCAGCGGCCAGCGTGCCTTGAGTCCGCGCGTCGCTTCGTCGGCCAGCGTGCGGATGCGCATGCTCAGTGCGCCCACCTCGTCGCGGATGACGGCCTGGAAGCGCTCGCGCATGGCCGGTTCCAGGTCGGGGAAATCCAGCATGTCGATGGCGGCCTGCATGTTGGCGAGCGACGCACGACTGCCTTCGGTGAGGCCGAGCAGCACCTTGTCGCGCGCCGAATCCTCTTCGAATTCGCGCGTGATGTTGTCCAGCATCAGCACGAAACCGCCGATGGCGAGGCCTTCGCCGTCGGAGCCACCGGAGGTGACCGGCGTCATCTGCGCGCGCAGCAGCTGGCCGGCGCGCGTGGTGGTCACGAACTGCGCGGACGGGCTGGCCACGCCGCGCTGCATGCGCTGCTGGATGTTCTCCAGCGCGTGCGCCACCAGCTTGCGGTCGAACACGGTGTAGATCGAGCGTCCGAGACCGATCAGTTCCGCCCCGGACGCCACCGACGGCGCGTCCGACAAGGCGCGGAACTGCAGGCGCGCGCGGTTGTTGTAGAGCAGCACGCGGCCGTCGAGATTGCACACCACGACGCTCTGCCGCAGTTCGGACATCAGCGCGGCCAGCCGGCTGCGTTCCTGTTCGATCGAGCGGCTTGCGTCGCGCACCTGCTGCGCGATGTCGGCGCGCAGCGCGGCGCGTTGTTCGGCAAAGCCCGACACGACTTCGGTCAGCGCGCGATTTTCGGCCGAACCCAGCGGCGTGAGTTCGCGCGCGACATCGGTGCCGAGCACGATGCGCGCGTCGTCGAGCAGGCGCGCCGGTGCCACGATGTACTGCCGGTACAGCGCGTTGATGCCGATTGCCGCGAGCATGAGCACAAACAACAGCACCACGCCCGCCAGTGCGAGGCGGCCGCCGATCAGCGGACCGACCAGTTCGCGCTCCGCCGGCTCGAGCGTCGACCACACCAGTGCACCGCTGGCCAGTGCCCACAGCAGCATCACACCGGCCAGCGCAGCCAGCGACAGCAACACGCGGCGGTCCGGCCGGCTGCGCGGATTCACGGCGCGGATCCGAGCATTTCGCGCACCTTCAGCACCAGTTCGCGGGTGGAGAAGGGCTTGGTCATGTAGGCATCCGCCCCGAGCGCAAGGCCTTTCGCGACGTCGGTGTCGCGGCCCTTCGCGGTGAGCATCAGGATGCGGATGTCTTTCAGCGCGTCCTGCGCGCGCACTTCCTGACACACCTCGAAGCCGGTCTTGCCCGGCATCATCACGTCGAGCAGCACGAGGTCGGGTCGCTGCCCGACGATGGCGGCCAGCGCCTCGATGCCGTCACGCGCCACGGTTACGTCGAAGCCTTCGCGCTTCATCAGGAATTCGAGCGAAATCAGTATGTTCGGCTCGTCGTCCGCAATCAGGATGCGGTGTGTCATGGGACTTCTCCTCCTTCATGGTTCCCGCTCTGCGCACCGTGTGCCGGCGGGATTTCCGTTTCCGGCCAAGGTAGATGGAAACCGAAGCAGGCACCTTGCCCTGGATCAGTGTCCAGCCACATCTTGCCGCCGAAGTGTTCGACGATCTGCCGGCTGATCGGCAGGCCAAGCCCGGTGCCCTGCGGGCGATTCACGCCGTCGCCGCCCTGGCGGAATCTCTCGAATACCAGCAGGTGCTGATCCGGTGGCACGCCCGGGCCGTTGTCATGCACCTTGACCGTGATGCCGGCCTCGTCGGTGTCGATGTGAACATCGACATGGCCGCTGCCCTTCGGCACGAACTTCGCGGCGTTGGACAGCAGGTTCAGCACCACCTGGGTCAGACGATCGGGGTCGGCGCGCAGCGTGCGCACCTGCGCCGGGGCATGCAGCACGACGGTCGCGCCGCGCTCGCGGAACACCTCCTGCGTTGTTTCGATGGCCTGTTCGACCAGAGCGCGCAGATCGACGTCGCTGTTGTGCCATTCGGCGTGACCGGATTCGATCTTGGCCATGTCGAGCACCTGATTCACCAGCCGGCTCAGCCTTTCGGTCTCGTTCACGATGATGCCGACGAAATGCTGACGCTGCGCCGGCTCCATGTCGGGGTCATCGGCCATCAGTTCGGACAGCGCGCGGATCGAGGTGAGCGGCGTGCGCAGTTCGTGCGTGACCGACGACATGAAGTCGTCCTTGAGCCGATCGAGGCTCTTCAGCTGTTCGTTGGCGGCGCGCAGGTCTTCCGTGGCGCGCTCCAGTGAACGCGACTTGTCTTCCAGCTCATGCGCATAGGTGCGCAGCTGCGACGCCTCGTGGAGTATGCGCATCACGTCGTCGATCCCCAGTGTTTCCTCCTCCACCACCGACGACACCATGACGCGTGCCGACGCGCTGCCGATGGCGCCGGCGAGCTGCGTTTCGACGAACTGCACGAGTCGCGCGTCGGGCTTGATCTGGTCGATCCGGTCCGCGCCGGCGCGGCGTGCGTAGTCCTCGAACAGCATTTGCGTGCGGCCGGCACCGAGAAAGCGCGCCATCAGTGACTGCAGGTCGGCCACTTCCGCCCGCCCGCGCCAGAACACCGGCACGCTGCCGGCGGTACGCTCGAACACGTCGACGAACAGCATCGCCTGGCTCGTTTCGTTGGCCGACGGCGTGCGCCACAAGGACACCGCGACATAGGCGCCGATGTTGGCGAGCAGGCTCCAGAACAGCGAGTGCGTCAGGTTGTCCAGTCCGGCGAGCCCGAGCAGCTGTTCCGGGCGCAGCAGCGCAATGCCCCATGGACCATGCTCCACGAAGCCGGCATCCATCCAGCCCGACTTGGCGATGGACGGCAGCATCAGTGTCCAGGCCCACAGCGCGAAGCCGGCCGACAGCCCGGCCAGCGCGCCGCCGCGCGTGCCGCCCTTCCAGTACATGCCGCCCAGTGCGGCCGGCGCGAACTGAGCGACCGCGGCGAAGCTGATAAGGCCGATGCTGACCAGCGCATAGGCTTCGCCGGCAACGTGGTAATAGACGTAGCCCAAAAGCATCACGCCGACGATGGCGGTACGGCGGATTCGCAGCAGCACGCGCGTCAGGTCTCCGCCGGCGCGGCCGCCGAAGCGCCGGGTGCGCAGCAGCAGCGGCATGACGAGGTCGTTGCACACCATGGTCGACACCGCGATGGTTTCGACGATCACCATGCCGGTCGCCGCCGACAGCCCGCCGATGAATGCGGCCAGTGCCAGTGCGTGCTGACCGTGGGCAAGCGGAATCGACAGTACGAAGCTTTCGGCATTCATGTTGCCCGGGCCGAAATGCAGCAGGCCGCCGAGCGCGATGGGCAGCACGAAGAGGTTGATCAGCAGCAGGTAGAGCGGGAATACCCAGATGGCGCGCTTGAGGTGCCGCTCGTCCACGTTCTCGACCACCATGACCTGGAACTGGCGCGGCAGGAAGATGACCGACAGCATCGACAGCACGGTCAGCGCAAACCATTGTTCGTAGGCAAAGGGACGGCCTTGCTCCAGACCGAGCAGCGGCCGCAGGTCGGGGTGGGCGAGGGCGCGCGCGAACAGGTCGCCCAGGCCGTCGAACACCGAATAGCTGACGAACAGCCCGACCGCCATGAAGGCCACCAGCTTCACCACCGATTCGAAGGCGATCGCAGCCACCATGCCTTCGTGACGTTCGGTGGTGTCCAGGTGACGCGTGCCGAACACCATGGTGAAACCGGCCAGCGCGAGCGCGACATAGAGCGTGCTGTCGCGCCACCAATGCGGCGCGATGGCGGCAGTGTCGCCGGGCGCCACCGTCAGCACGGCATATCCGCTGGCGATTGCCTTCAGCTGCAGGGCGATGTAGGGAACGATGCCGACCACAGTGATCAGTGTCACCAGACCGGCCAGCACCGGGCTCTTGCCGTAGCGGCTGGCCACGAAGTCGGCGATCGACGTGATGCGGTAGGTGCGTGCGATGCGGATCATCTTGCGCACCACCATCCACGCCAGAATCATAGCCAGCGTCGGGCCGAGATAGATGGGCAGGAACCACACGCCTGACGTGGAGGCGCGCCCGACGCTGCCGAAGTAGGTCCAGGCGGTGCAGTAAACCGCCATCGACAGCCCGTAGACCCATGCGTTGCCGACCAGCGATCGTCCCTGCTGCGCGCGACGGTCGCCGTACCAGGCGACCGCGAACAGCAGCAGCAGATAGGCGAAGGACGCGCCGACCAGCAGCGCTGCGGAGAGCATGATCAGTGTTCCATGCGTTCGATGGTCCAGCCGAGCAGCCCGATCAGCGTGCCCCAGATGACGAACAGGGCAGCCGGAAACAGCGGCAGGCCGAACAGGGACGCGTCACGGTCCCACAGCGCCAGCAGCGGGAAGTTGAACAGCAGCAGCGCAGCCGCGAACAGCGCGATCAGCCGTTGCCTGCGCAGTGTCGCCGTCATGGACGGCTGCCGCTCAGGCGGGTTTCTTGCCGCTGCGCATGTGCGCGTGGCGGCTCAGTGCGAAGCTCGCGAAGAACTTGCACCAGATGGTGGAGCCTGCGATGGCCGACCATGTTTCGTATTCGAAGGTGCCGGTGACGATGCCGATGATGACGCACACCACGACGATGCCCGCCACCGCGTTGATGGTCATTTCGTAAGGCGCCCAGCGGGCGGCATCGGGCGGTGATTCGCCGTGCTTCAGTGCCACTTCGGAAAAGTCGCGCTTGACGAGGATGCGCCACGCGCGGCGCAGCCAGAAGAAGGCCAGCGGAAACAGCGCGAGAAACAGTATCCACGTCATCGCGACGCTGATGTCGAACACCATGTCGAACTCCTGCCGGGTCGGTGCGCGCGGATCGTGCAGGCGCGCGTCCGCCGGTTTCAAGGGACAGCAGATCCGGAAAAAAGGCCTCGCCGGCATGGCCGGCGAGGCCTCACATTAAACCATCAGCCGGGTATCGGGCCGATGGTCATGTCTGCATGGTGACCAACGGTCGGGAACGAGCTCAGTGAGCGCCGTCCACCGCCTTGGAACCACGCGGGATGCGCACGGCTTCCACCATGTGCTGGATGTGCTCCGGCGGTTCCTTGGTCACCTTGTCCACCAGGAAGGCGACAATGAAGTTCACCAGCGCGCCGACGGCACCGAAGGCTTCCGGCGTGATGCCGAAGAAGCTGTTTGCGCCGCCGATCATGTCGACGAAGTCCGTGCCCTTCACGAAGAAGATGCCCTTGTGTGCGAACACGTAGAACAGGGTCACTGCCAGACCGGCCAGCATGCCGGCGATGGCGCCTTCCTTGTTCATCTTCTTGCTGAAGATGCCCATCATGATCGCCGGGAACAGCGAGCTGGCCGCAATGCCGAACGCCAGCGCCACCGTACCTGCCGCGAAGCCCGGCGGGTTCAGACCCAGCCAGCCGGAAATCACGATCGCGACCGCCATCGAAATCTTGCCTGCCAGCAGCTCGTTCTTCTCGCTGATGTCCGGCATGAAGATGTTCTTGATGAGGTCATGCGACACGGCGGCAGAGATGGCCATCAGCAGGCCCGCAGCCGTCGACAGCGCGGCAGCCAGACCACCTGCGGCGACCAGTGCGATCACCCAGTTCGGCAGCAGAGCGATTTCCGGATTGGCCAGCACGATGATGTCGGCGTTGACCGTCAGCTCGTTGCCCTTCCAGCCCGCAGCTTCGGCCTTGGCCTTGGCTTCGTCGTTCTTCGGCTTGTCGTTGTAGTACTGGATGCGGCCGTCACCGTTCTTGTCTTCGAACTTCAGCAGACCGGTCTTTTCCCAGCGCTTCATCCAGTCCGGACGGTCTTCGGCCTTGATGCTGGCTTCCGGCGCGTACAGATCGCCACCCTGAACGACGGCGGTGTTGACCGTGCCGTGCAGGTTGAGCTTGGCCATCGCTGCCACCGCCGGGGCGGTCGTATAGAGAATGGCGATGAACACCAGCGCCCAGCCAGCCGAGCTGCGTGCGTCCTTGACGGTCGGCACGGTGAAGAAGCGCATGATCACGTGCGGCAGACCGGCGGTGCCGATCATCAGCGACAGCGTGTACACGAACATGTTCAGCGTGCTGCCGGCCGTGGTCGTGGTGTATTGACCGAAGCCGAGGTCGGTGACGACCATGTCCAGCTTCTGCAGCAGCGACACATCGGTACCGGCCATGTTGGAGCCCAGACCCAGTTGCGGGATCGGGTTGCCGGTCAGCTGCAGCGAAATGAAGATCGCCGGAACCGTGTAGGCCAGGATCAGCACGATGTACTGGGCCACCTGGGTGTAGGTGATGCCCTTCATGCCGCCGAACACGGCGTAGAGGAACACGATGCCCATGCCGACGTAGATGCCCACTTCGCTCGATACGCCGAGGAAGCGCGAGAACGCCACGCCCACACCCGTCATCTGACCGATGATGTAGGTGATGGATGCGGTCAGCAGGCAGATCACGGCCACTGATGACGCCGACTTCGAGTAGAAGCGGTCACCGATGAACTGCGGCACCGTGAACTTGCCGAACTTGCGCAGGTACGGCGCCAGCAGCATCGCCAGCAGCACATAGCCACCGGTCCAGCCCATCAGGAACAGGCCGCCGCCGTAACCCATGTTGGCGATCAGACCGGCCATCGAGATGAACGATGCCGCGCTCATCCAGTCGGCCGCAGTGGCCATGCCGTTCATCACGGGGTGGACGCTGCCGCCGGCAGCATAGAACTCGCTGGTCGATCCGGCACGTGCCCAGATCGCGATGCCGATGTAGAGCGCGAAGCTCAGGCCGACACCGATATAGATGGTTGTTTGCAGATCCATGGTCATCAATCCTCGTGTACGTCGAACTGACGGTCGATATCGCCCATCTTCTTCGCGTAATAGAAAATCAGCGCGATGAAGACGTAGATGGAACCCTGATGGGCGAACCAGAAACCGAGCGGGTAACCGCCGAGCTTGATGCCGTTGAGTGCGTCAGCGAACAGGATGCCCGCTCCGAACGAGACCACGAACCAGACGATCATGATCTTGGTCAGCAGACCCAGCGTGGCTTTCCAGTAGCCTTGGCTGTTGCTGTCTTCCATGGATTTTCTCCTCCTATGTTTTGTGAACTACCCGATCCGGAGCCGGTTTCCAGAGGATTTCCGACATCGGTCCGGGCGCCCTTTACTGCTGCGTGCCGGATACTAGGACCCTTACCTTACGGCAAGCTTATAAAAAACGGATCCATCCGCCGACAGGGGCAAAGCCCGGAAAAGGCGCGCCGCCGTACCGCCGGGCGCAGTGTTTCGTGGTAAAAAAAACGGAAGCAGTGCGCTGCGCGGAAACATTCGATCGATTGCCCGATCTGTTCATCCGGTGACGTCTTGCGGTGTGTGTGGATGCGCTGCCCGCGACCGCCCGACCCTAAACGCCGAACCCCGGATTTCTTCCGCATGACTGCGATCAACACCTACCTGCTGCTCGCCGGTCTTCTGCTGTTCATCAGCGTGCTCGGCAGCACCGTATCGTCCCGCCTCGGCCTGCCGCTGCTGCTGCTTTTTCTGGTGGTCGGCATGCTGGCCGGCGAAGACGGGCCGGGCGGCATCCTGTTCAGCGATTTCACGACCGCCACGCTGGTCGGTCAGCTGGCGCTGGCCATCATCCTGCTCGACGGCGGCCTGCGCACCCGCGTCGAAACCTTCCGCGTTGCGCTGCGGCCGGCGGCGGTGCTGGCCAGCTGGGGTGTCATCGCCACCGTCATTCCGCTCGGCCTGTTCGCCACCTGGCTGCTCGATGTCGACTGGCGCCTCGGCATGCTGCTGGCGGCCATCGTCGGATCGACCGACGCCGCGGCCGTGTTTGCACTGCTGCGCAACAGCGGCGTGCGGCTCAACCAGCGGGTGCAGGCGACGCTGGAAATCGAGTCGGGCGCCAACGACCCGATGGCCATCCTGCTGGTCACCATGATGGTCGAAATGCTGCTCGTACCCGCAGACAGCAGCCCGCTGCGCTTTGTGTTCATGCTGGTCAGCCAGCTCGGTCTGGGCGCGTTGACCGGCGTGGCCGGGGGCTGGGTGCTGGCGCGCCTGCTGCGCCGCCTGAAGCTGGCCGAAGGTCTGTATGCGCTGCTCATCCTGTCCGGCGGCTTGCTCGTGTTCGCGGCCACCAATCTGATCAACGGCAGCGGATTTCTTGCCGTCTACATCGCCGGCCTGATGGTCGGCAACCGCCGCAGTCATGCCACCGAACACGTGCTGCGCGTGATGGACGGCCTCGCGTGGCTGGCGCAGGCCGGCATGTTCGTGGTGCTCGGCCTGCTGGTGACGCCGTCGCACCTGCTCGACCATGCCTGGGCTGCGCTTGCCATGGCGGTGTTCCTGATGCTGGTCGCGCGGCCGTTCGCGGTCGCGACCGGCCTGTGGCCCTTCCGCTTCAGGCCGCGCGAGGTGGCCTACATTTCGTGGGTCGGGCTGCGCGGTGCGGTGCCCATCGTGCTGGCCATCGTGCCGGTGATGATGGGCGTGCCGGATTCGCTGCTGCTGTTCGATGTGGCCTTCGCCGTGGTGCTGCTGTCGCTGCTGGTGCAGGGCGCCACCGTGCCCGGTGCGGCGCGCGTGCTGGGTGTCGAGGTGCCGCCGCGCGACGAGCCGGTCGATCGTCAGGACGTGTGGGTCGGCGGAGACGCCGCACTGGAGTTGCTGGAATACCGGGTCGGCTCCGGGTCGGCGGCAGAAGGCAGTCATCCGGACGACGTTGCCGCCGGATTCGGCGAGCCCGGCGAGGTGCGCTGTGTCGCAGTCACCCGTGACCAGCAGGTGCTGCGTCTGCAGCCGGACTCGCGCCTGTGCGCCGGCGATGCAGTCTGGTTCGCCGCGTCCGACGCACTGGCCGAAGGGATCGCGCGCTCGTTCAGCCCGGTGTCGGGCGAACTGAGTGCGCATGCCGGATTCTTCGGCGAATTCGTGGTCGATCCGGCGTGCCTGGCGGGTGATCTGGCGCTGAACTACGGTTTCGACCTGCCGCCGGAACAGGCCGGACTCGATCTGCAGTCGCTGATGCAGGCCAGCCTCGGCCGGCGCGCGGTAGTCGGCGACCGGGTGCGCATCGGCGCGATCCAGCTTTCGGTGCGCAGCATCGATGCCGGCGGGCGCGTCACCGGCATCGGCCTGAAGGTATCCGCCGCCCCGCACCACTGAGCACCGGAAGGCGCAGCCTTCAAAGCGTGACGACCAGCGGTCGGTCCTTTCCGGTGTTGAACTCCGCACTGTAATCGAGCGTTTGCTGCAACGCCGGGTTCTGCCATTCGCGGTTGCGGTCGGTCAGGTAGTTGAAATAGAGCGTGGGGTGCGGCCGCACCGATCGGGCGATCACGCGCTGCACCGCTTCGGCATCCGGGTGACCGAACTGCGCGCCGTTGGTGCTGAACAGGAAGCGCGGACAGTCGATCAGCGCCATCAGCGCGTCGGTCGTGTTGCCCTTGCTGCCGTGGTGCGACACCTTGACCGCGTCAACCCGCAGCCGCTCGAGCCCGCGCGCCTGCAGCAGCCGTTCGAGCGACGCGCACACCGCATCCGGATGGGCATCGGCGAGGAACAGGCAGCGCTTGTCGCCGAACTCGGCCAGAAAGGCGATGCTTGCGCCGTTGGCGGCGGCGTTGTCCGGCCGCGACTGCTTTTCCAGCAGCGCGTCGAGCGCCGGTGTGCTGCCCAGCAGGCCCTGACCCGGCAGGTAGCGCTTCTGCCTGGCCAGCAGGTCCCACGCAGCGTCAAGATCACCGGGGTCGATCGCGTCGCCGATGTCCTTGCGCCACGCGTCACGCATCTTTTCCAGCTTGGGTACGGTGGGTGACAGCAGCGTGAGTTTCATGCCGCCGGCCAGCGTGTGCTCCGGCAGCGGCGCGTCATCGCGCACCACCACGGGCTGGCCACCGAAGGCACCGTTCCAGCTGCCCGGATCGAGCCGGCGCGCCAGCAGTGCGCTGAAATATTCTCCCTGCTTGCCGCCCAGCAGTCCGTGTGTCCTTTCCAGATGGCGCCAGCCGTTGAACCACACGTCCCTGACCACGAAGGGCCACGGTACCGGCTGCGCGAACAGCTTCACCAGACCGTCGATGTGGTCGGTGTCGACGTGGCTGAGCACCACCAGTTCGAAGCGCCGGTTGCCCGGCGGCAGCGCATCGAAGCGGGCCTGCAGCGCACCGAAGGCACCGATCGGTCCGCCGTCGATCAGCACCCGGCGCGTGCGCCGTGCGTCGCCGTACTCGACCAGCAGACAGTCGCCATGCAGCGCCGGCAGCATTTCGATGCGCATGAAGGGGTCGGTCATCGCGGCTCCCGCGTTCATTGTTCAGATCCGCCAGTCTGCATCGCCGAAGGCCACCACGCACAGCGCCATCGGCACGCTGTCCAGCAGCGCGGCGCGACGGGCGTCGCGCATCACTTCGCCGATGCGCGTATCCGCGGCCGGCTCGCCCGGTGTGCCGGTCTTCAGCAGGCCGTTCACGATGGCTTCACCGACGCGCACGGCGTGCGTGCCGAACACCGTGGCGATGGTCGACACCACCACTGCGGCACCCGCCTGACGGAAGTTGCGGATGTGGTCGGAAAACTCCTCCGCCGTGCCTGCGACATCGCAGCCGAGCAGGAACACCAGCGGCGGCGGGCCGTCTGCCGGGCGCACGTAATCGGTCGGCAGGCGCAGCGTGAACAGCTTCTTGCCGCCGATCTCGAGCTGGATGTTGCGCTTGCGCCCCTCGTTGTGCGGGAACGCGACCAGCAGCGCCGGCCGCTTGTTGCGCACCGTGAGCAGCCAGTCCGCCCAGTCCTTCACCACCGGCACCGGACTGCCGAGACGTTCGCCGAGCATGCCGACCAGTGCGCTGACCGCGTCCGGTGAAACCTCGGCGCTGTGCGCCACCAGCGCCCCTGCGCTCAGGTCCAGCCGGTCGCGTCCGTCCAGCGCTTCGACCGCACGCACCACGACTTCTGCGCCATCCGCGCCGGCAGCCCTTTCGGCTGCAGCCGCCTGCGGGTCGAAGATGTGCCGCTCGATCACCTTCTTCAGCCCCCAGAAACCCATCGGGCAGACGTGCTCGCGCGGCGCATCGGTACGGGCGCAGCGGGCCGGGCAGCGCCCCTTTTCCAATGCCTCGCGATGCTGCGGGCACACTTTGGCGCCGGGGTCGGGCGGTTCGAAGTCGTACAGGAATTCGAGCGGCAGCACGGCATCGGCGCGCGCACTGACGATCTGGATGTGGGTCACGCTGTCGCGTCCGATGTCGAAGCCTTCGGTGGCGAGCCGACCGAACTGGTCTACATAGAGCTGCGAATACAGATCGGCGCCGATGCGCGCCAGTTCGACCAGCAGCGCCGGGTTTTCGCCCTGATCGAGTCCGTCGCCGTAGTCGTCCGTGCTGTATGCGACCTTCGACAGTTCGGCATTGATGTCGAGCAGCGGCTCCCGGATGCCTTCGAGGTCGGTCGCCCATGCCTTTTCGCCGGCGAGGCCGGTCAGCGTCGATGCACCGGTGCCGGTGTGATTGGTCACGATGGCCAGATCGAACTGCCGGCGCCGCCCCAGATCGGACCAGTCGTGGCGCACCTGTGTTTCGTCGTCCAGCGAAATGCCGGGCGCTCCCCCGTCGGGCGTCTTGTCACCCGGCTGCGCCGAAACCTGAGTGCGCAGCATGACGGTCTGCAGCACGCGGCCGCGATGCACCACCGAAATGCGACCTTCGAACGGGCCCGCGAACTTCGGTGTGAACACGAATTTCGCAGCGCTGCTTGCGCCCTTGCGGGGCAGCAGCATTTCATCCAGCAACGGCTGATCGAACTGTTGAGGTTCGTGAAACATCACCTGCAGCCGGTGCGAAGCCCGGTTTTTCGGGAGCTTTTCCTCCGGGAAGGCGGTTTTCGAGGCGATGGAACCTTCGCGTTTCGGGCCGATGTGAATGAACAGCATGATCGGCTGCCCGACCACGTAACCCGACGTTTCCTCGATGAATTCACCGGCCTGCCTGCGCAGGCTCCGCTGGTGGATGAAGCGCGGCACCGCCGTCTGCCTTTCCGCCGCCGATTCTTCCTCGTGCAGGCTGCGGTTCAGTTCGGACACCGCCGATGCCTCCATCGCCTCGCTGTCGAATCGGTACTGTGCGCGGCCAGTATCGATGGCATCGGCGAGGTCGGAAGGCGCTGCGGCGCCTGATGGCTCGGGCGGTGCCGAGCGCGATCGCATGCGCGGCAGGGCAGGACGCATGTTTTTCGGCGGCAGGCCAAGGTGCCGGAAGGCACGTTCCGACAGTCTTACTTCGGTATCCGGGGGCAGTTCGCGCAGGCGCTGCGCCATATTTCCGACCGAAGTGTCCAGGTGACTCACCGACAGCAGATCGCGGTTGAGCAGCAATAGCAGACCGGGTCGGAAGGCCTCGGTGAGCGCCACGTCCAGTGTCTTGTTGTGTGTCAGTTCGTAGGCGAAGTGCTTCAGCCGCTCCGCGAAATCCTGCGGTGACGTACCGGCTTCGAGCACCGCCACGCCTTCGGCTTCGAGCTTTGCCACCAGCGCGCGCAGCAGCGGTTCGGCGGTGCGGGGCGAATCGCTGCCAAGACCCGCGACGATGACCAGACTGCATCGCAGCCGCAGCCGGCTTTCGAGCACGCGGGTCAGTGCGTTCTGGGCCGCGGCGCCGATCACCAGCACCTCGACGCGCGGATGATCACGCCCGGCGCTGATGAAACGGAATGGCCACACCGGAGGAAACGCCAGTTGCAG
Organism: Methyloversatilis sp.; assembly: GCA_017984755.1. GTDB lineage: Bacteria > Pseudomonadota > Gammaproteobacteria > Burkholderiales > Rhodocyclaceae > Methyloversatilis. Next base: position 4,711 of record JAGNYW010000013.1, on the reverse strand, counting down.
CGCGGCCAGCGGTGCGGTCAGCGGATCGTCCGGCAGCGTCGCGATGGTGAACGGCCAGCACCAGTCGGTGCGTCCGTCGGACGCGAAGACTTCATCTATATATATGCCGGCCGCGCGTACCTGCGGTTGCGCCAGCAGGCTGGCGAGCGCCATCGATCCCGCCGCGGTACCCGACTTCAGGCGCACCGCCAGACGCAACCGCAGGCGCCAGCCCTGGTCGCGGCGCTGCAGGCCGGCCAGGAATTCGCGCCACACCTCGACCAGCACATCCGCTTCGGGCGCCGGCTCGGCAATCGGCCGTGCGGCGCCGGCCGGTACGATCCGCAGGCGCGGCGGGGCGCCGTGCGGCGCGGCCGGAGGCAGGGTCCAGTGCACGATGCCGCTGTCCGGCGACACCGCGTCGTCGAGCAATGCGGCCAGCAGTCCGGGTTGCCAGCCATCGGCGCCGAAAGCGGACGACAGCCTCGCCGGCGCCAATGCGGCCAGCGCGCCGAGTGCAGCCAGCGCCTCGGGAAATTCGTCGTCGGTGAGTTCGAGGCTCCAGCTGGCGAGATGTTCGCGATTCATGACCTGTCTCCTGACGCGCAAGGTCGCGGATGCTTTGCCATCAGAGCCGCCAGGCTTCGTCCGGCCACGCGGTCGACATCGGCACCGTCAGCCCGGCGCGCGTGCGCAGCGATGCGTCGCACAGCGCATAGCCCCAGTTGATGAGGCGGCCCTGACGCTCGGGTTCGAAGCTGGCGAGCCGTGTCGGCACGTGTTCGAGTGCGTCGCTGGCGGCGGAATCGGTGGTCATGGTGGCGACCGGCGCGTAGGCCGACATCTTCGTGCCGATGCCCCAGTAGGCGCCCCGCCTGCGGCCTGCCGCGAACTCCGAAATGAGCCAGCGCTTGCGCAGCGCGCGCGTCTGGTCGATCAGGATGTCGCGCACCCGGCCGAGCTGGAAGACGTCGTCCTCGGCCGGTGTCTCGTCGATCTCGAACGGCGCGCCGGCGTCGCTGACCAGCGCGATATCGACGTTGTCGATCAGCGATTCCAGACCCATGTTGTCATAGACGCCGCCATCGGCCAGCACGATGCGCCGGCGCAGCGCTTCCAGGTTCGGCAGGTCGCTGCCCTTGCTCCAGGCGCCCGGATCGGTCTTCAGCACGATGGGCGAAAACACCGGCGGGAAAGCGCTCGACGCTGCCACCGCGACTGCCAGCGTCACATTCGTCGTCTCCGAAACGCCGAGCAGGTAGTCGGCGATCATGTCCTGCCGGAAGCGGAAGCTGCGCCCGGTCTGCATGTTGGTCGCGTAGAAGATGAACCTGGGATGGCCCTCGCCGCCGGCCATCGGCATGTCCTTGATCGTGCTGTCCCCGAACAGGTCATCGGCGTAGCGGTCGGCCAGAAAATCGCCGGCTGTCTTGAAGGGCGTTAGCAGGCCCTTGAGGCCGGCACCGATGTCTATCGTGGTACCGCAGAAGGCCTGCACCGGTTCGGCGATCACTTCGGCGAAGTTGTCGGCACGCCCGTCCCTGAAGCGCAGCTGCCGCCAGCGGTGAGCAAGGATACCCATCAGGATGGAACCGCCCGACACGCTGGTGATGCGGTCGAGCCGGCCCAGCAGTCCGGCGTCGTTGAGACGCCAGAGCGAACCCAGCCCGAACAGCGTCGCACGATACCCGCCGCCTGAAAGCGCGAGCCCGATGGTCTTTCCGTCGATTGCCATGATCGTCTCCCACGTGGTGTCTGACTCCGCGCATCGCTCGCGGGCGCTTACACAATGCGGATTCTAGTTCGCAGCGCACGGTGTGGCAGTGCTCCGGGATGCGCCGCGTCAACTGTGGGTCGAATGATGACTTCTTGCGCGCAGGCGTACCGTCGCCATGTCCGACGGTCCTTGCCGGTCGTGTGCGCCGTGCAGTATTTTTCCGGTCGCTGTTTCATCCGGACACGTCGGGCTGGACGGCTTGCCATGTCGGCATCGCGTGCGTACCGGATTGTTCAAACACTTTCCACGATTGTTCTAGCCGCCGGCACCTCCCGGTCATAGAGTCTGTTGCGGATGGCCTGTCGGCAGGCGCAGCTCGATGTGTCATCCCCGGGGCCAGCCAGCCGGTCTGAACACAAGAACGGCATACAAACAAGATCAGGAGCAGGAGACAAGACATGAATACATCCACCGCAGCTGCCAGCGCGACGGACACGTCGGGCAAGGTGACGAAATTCGATGCAGTGATCATCGGCGCCGGCGTCGCAGGGCTCTATCAGCTCTATCGCCTGCGCGAGAAGGGCCTCAAGGTCAGGGGCATCGAGGCCGGTTCGGAAGTGGGCGGCACCTGGTACTGGAACCGCTATCCGGGCGCGCGCGTCGATTCGCAGGCTTACATCTACCAGTACTGGTTTTCGGAGGCGATCGACAAGGAGTGGAACTGGAGCGAGCGCTTTCCGGCACAGCCGGAAACCCAGGCCTATCTGAACTTCGTGGCCGACCGCTGCGATCTGCGCAAGGACTTCCAGTTCAACACCCGCGTCACATCGGCCACCTTCGATGAGGCGACCGAGCGCTGGCGCATCACGACGGACGCCGGGGAGACCCTGGAAACGAAGTACTTCATCTCGTGCGCGGGCATGTTGTCCGCGCCGCTGACGTCGACCTTCCCCGGCCAGGAAACCTTCAAGGGCCGGGTGTTCCATACCGCCCGCTGGCCGAAGGACCCGGTCGAACTGGCCGGCAAGCGCGTCGGTGTCGTGGGTACCGGTGCCACCGGCATCCAGGTGATCCAGACCATCGCCAGCCAGGTCGGACATCTGAAGGTGTTCCTGCGCACGCCGCAGTACATCATCCCGATGCGCAATCCGAAGTACGGCGATGAGGACCGCGCGGCGCACAAGGCCGGATTCGAAGCGATGCGGCAGCGGGTGCAGCGCACCTTCGCCGGCTTCGACTACGATTTCGAGGCGCGCAGCTTCCACGACATGACGAAGGAAGACCGCCGCAAGCTGATGGAGGAAATCTGGGCCGACGGCTCGCTGAGTTTCTGGCTGACCACCTTCGTCGAAATGTTCTTCGACGAGAAGGTGAATGACGAAGTGTCCGAATTCGTGCGCGAGAAGATGCGCGAGCGCATCAAGGACCCGGTGCTCGCCGCGAAGCTGATTCCGACGACCTACGGCTTCGGCACGCACCGTGTGCCGCTGGAAACCAATTACCTCGAAGCCTACCTGCGCCCCAATGTCGAAATCGTCGACGTGAAGGAATCACCCATTGTCTGCGTCACACCGGAAGGGGTGAAGACCGCCGACGGCAAGATCCACGAACTCGACGTACTCATTCTCGCCACGGGTTTCGACGCCGGCACCGGTGCGCTGACCCGCATCGACATCCGGGGTCGCGATGGCCGTTCCCTGAAGGACGACTGGAGCAAGGACATCCGCACCGCGATGGGTCTGATGGTGCACGGCTATCCGAACCTGTTCACCACCGCTGCGCCGCTGGCGCCGTCGGCCGCACTGTGCAACATGACCACCTGCCTGCAGCAGCAGGTCGACTGGATCACCGACTGCATCCTGTACATGGAAGGACACGGTTACAAGGTGGTCGAGGCGAGCAAGGCGCTGCAGGACCAGTGGGTCGAGCACCATGACGAGGTAGCCAACGCCACGCTCGTCACCAAGACCGACTCCTGGTACATGGGCTCGAACGTCGAAGGCAAGCCGCGCCGCCTGCTGTCCTACATCGGTGGCGTGGGGACCTATCGCCAGAAGTGCGAGGACGTCGCTGCTAAGGGATACGAAGGCTTCATGTTCAAGCCCTGATGCACCCCATCCGGCTGGCGCGCCCGCGTCAGCCGGACGAAGCTCGAATCACCGCCTGAGCGCTCCATCGATCGCGAAACGCACACCCCCGACCACAACGTGCCGTTTTTCGTAGCAGCGATCCATTGATCGCGAACCGGGCGTCGATCGGGTGCCTGCCTATGCGCGACGTCCGCGTTCGCGATCAATGGATCGCTCCTGCCGGTAGTGCCGGTTGTTGCTTGCTCGCAGGCTCGACCGGAACGAACGCGTTCGCGCTGCCCCGAAAACGATGCGCTGTTTTTCGTGTCGATCAATGGATCGTACCCGCGGTCGAACGGCGTCTCGGCGGTGTCACGGATTCGGTACATGCGTCGTGATCCGTTGGCGCTTGCGGCGTGAGCGGCAAGCCCTGCCCGTGAGATGTGCATTCGCCGCGCTCTGGTAAGCTGCGTCGACCCCGCAGAGCGAAGTGCAATCCTGCGGTCCGGCACCGGACCGAGAGTCTTGCCGATCGGGGAATCCAGCAGGAGGAGAACACGATGCCGCACTCCATCACACCGAAGGAGCTCCCCGAGTGGGTGCCCGGAAAGGTGCTGTCCGCCAGCGATGACCTGGGCTGGAAGGACGTCGCGCAGCGCTCCTATCATTACCGCGGGCTCGACGTCGAGATTCCCCCGCTCGATCGCTTCATGGTGGTGCGTTACCGCACCGGTCAGACGCCGATGAACCGTCGTTTCGATGGCCGCTGGTCCCGTGCCGACTGTGCGCCGGGCGATGCCTCGCTGCTGACCATGTCCGAGGAATCGCACTGGCACTGGACCGAAGACATCGACGTGTCGCACGTGTACCTGTCGAACCCGCTGATGGCCCGCGTTGCCGGCGAAGTCATGGAAAGGTCGGTGGCCGAAGTGCGTCTGGACGACGT
>JAGNYW010000078.1 GCA_017984755.1 Methyloversatilis sp. | reverse complement strand
CCGAACAACAGCTCCATCAACATAGTCGTAGCTCCATTGGCTTCGACTGTAGCCTTATCGGCTACGTAATGCAAGATGGGTGACTGAAAGCGGGCCGCTGAATTTATGGAAAACGGCATTTTCCATACCTATCAGCCACTGCATGTACGCGAAGTTCGCAATCGTCGGCCCGACATGAGCCCCGACCGACCCAATGCGTACGAAGTGAAGGTTTGCAGCTACGCCGTTTCAGGCGCCATCGCTTCGGCATCCGGCAGACGGAGTTGGCCGGAAATCAGGCGGGGCAGCAGGGTGTCGCGGAGGGTGGCGAGGGAAGTTGCACGATCGAGATTTGCTTCCATGGCAGCCCGTAACGGCCGGGCAGTAAGCTCAAATACAGCCAAGATTGCTTTAGGCGGCAAAACACAACGCAGGAGGGGAATATTTCTGACATTGAGTGCGTTCAAGATCGTTCCTATATCCGTCCGTCGCTCGATCTCCGCGCGCATCACCTTCGATTGAAGCAGCTCAATGAGAAAGGTCGGATACGGCCAGTCGTTCTTGGTTCGAATGGCGGTCATATTTCTTCCCATCGCGGCCTTCAGTGAGCTTGGTATCTGAGCAACAGCACCCACGCGCCCAACGTTGGTGATCACACAGTCACCTTCTGAAACCTCGATACGCGAGATCCACTTGCGGTAATCAATCTCGGAAACATACGAAAGCGACGACGTGTCAAGCAGTCCATCATCGCGAATATTGTTTAACTGCAAGAACGGCCGACCGGTTTCGCGTAGCTCTGGCTTCTTGGCATGAAGGCAGTCCGTGACATTTGCAAACTGTCCAACCGTGCCAAGTTGCCACCCTTTTGGCACCAACCCCAGTTCCGATTCCTCGAAGCTGTCGGGAAAGAGCGCGGCGGTGGCGTCGTCCATGCCTTCCGGGGGGCGGCCTTCCATGCGGGCGCGGACGGGGTCAAAATCGACGAACCACGACTTGAACAGCGCCTGCGCGATGGCTTCGAGCGTGGCGTTGGTTTCGCGCAGGAGGGTGATGCGGTCGTCGAGCGCTTCTAGCGTATCAGCTGCCTTCACCTGTTCTTCGATGCGGGGGAGCGCAATTGGAAGGCGGCCAATCGTTGATTGGTTCAAGGAGGCCATCGTCGAGCCCGTCGAGTTTTGCCTAAGCCAGTCCTTGATCGCCTTTGTTTGAAGTGAGTACGCCAAAAAACGCGCATCACATGACTTGGGGGGTCGAAGCCGGATTCCGTCAGACCCGAGAAACCAGCCTGCCTGTTCTTTCTTAATTAGCGCGCATCGTTCGATCCCTCCTTTGCGCGCAAATACGATATCGCCTTCGGCAAGAACGTATTCCGGAAGCCGCATTCGGGTCTCGCCTGAAACTCTCGGCGTCTTGGCGTCGACATGGAACGTCCCCTGCCCAATTTCTCGTACCGAAATCAGCGGCTCTCCCTCGGTCACGTACTCGCTAGCTTTAAGCGTTGTTCCAAAAGGACCGGTCTTTATAGAACCGCCCTCATCTGCGATGAGGGCGGCGACAGTTAATACTCGTCGATCTTTAAAACTCATACCCCAGCCCCCCCAGCTTCTGCCGGATCAACTGGTCCAGTTCCGCGCCCTTCGCCATCTGTTCACCGAGCTTTTCGGTCAGCGCCTGCATGCGGTCGGCAAAGGCTTCGTCGTCGTTCTCGACCGCTTCGGCGCCGACGTAGCGGCCGGGCGTGAGCACGTGGCCGTGCTCGGCGATTTCGGCCAGCGTCACGCTGCGGCAGTAGCCGGGCTCGTCCGCGTACTCGCCGGCGCCGGCTTCACCGCGCCAGGCAGCGACGGTGGCGGCGATGCGGGCGATGGTGTCGTCGCTCAGTTCGGCCTGCACGCGGCTGATCATGCGGCCCTGCTTGCGCGCGTCGATGAACAGCACTTCGCCGGGGCGGCGCGGCTTGTGGCGGGTGAGGAACCACAGGCAGGCGGGAATCTGGGTGTTGAAGAAGAGCTGGCCGGGCAGCGCGATCATGGTTTCGACCACGTCGGCGTCGACCATGGCGGCGCGGATCTGGCCTTCGCTGTTCTGGCTGGAACTCATGCTGCCGTTGGCCAGCACGATGCCGGCGCGGCCGGTGGGTTTGAGGTGATACAGCATGTGCTGCAGCCAGGCGTAGTTGGCGTTGCCGGCGGGCGGGTTGCCATATTCCCAGCGCGGGTCGCCTTCGAGGCTGCCGTGCCACCAGTCGCTGATGTTGAACGGCGGGTTGGCGAGGATGAAGTCGGCGCGCAGGTCGGGGTGCTGGTTGCGCGTGAAGGTGTCGGTCGGTTCCTTGCCCAGATTGAAGTCGATGCCGCGGATGGCGAGGTTCATCGCCGCCAGCCGCCACGTGGTGGGGTTCGACTCCTGCCCGTAGATCGACACGTCGCCCAGCCGGCCGCCGTGCGCCTCGATGAATTTCTCCGACTGCACGAACATGCCGCCCGAGCCGCAGCAGGGGTCGTACACCTTGCCGTGATGCGGCGCCAGCACCGCGACCAGCGTCTTGACGATGCTGGCCGGCGTGTAGAACTGCCCGCCCTTCTTGCCTTCGGCGCTGGCGAACTGGCCTAGGAAGTACTCGTACACCTGGCCGAGCACGTCGCGCGCGGCGCTGGGTTCATCACCGAAACCGATGGTGGACACCAGATCGATCAGTTCGCCCAGCTTGCCGTCGGGCAGTTGGGCGCGTGCGTAGCGCTTGTCGAGTATGCCTTTCAGCTTCGGGTTTTCCGCCTCGATCAGCGACAGCGCGTCGTCGATGCGCCGGCCGATGTCGGGTTGCTTGGCGGCCGCACGGAGGGTTTCCCAGCGCGCGGCTTCGGGCACCCAGAACACATTCACTTCGCGGTAGTAGTCGCGGTCTTCGAGTTCTTCGGCCAGCAGGGCTGCGTCGGCGTCCGGCAGGAAGTAGTCGTCGGCTTCGTCGGCGAAGCGGCGAACCAGTTCGGCGCGGCGCGCGGCGAAGGTGTCGGAAATGTATTTGACGAAGATGAGGCCGAGCACGAGGTGCTTGTATTCGGCGGCGTCCATGTTGGCGCGCAGCTTGTCGGCGGTGGCCCACAGGGTTTTCTTGATGTCGTCGAGCATGGGGTTCCGGGTCGTTGTCTGCTTGTGCCGACTGCCCTGCGAACGCGCAGGCATCGGGCACCGCGCGACTTTAACCAGAAACCGGGGCGGGTCGACAGGTATCGGCGGCAGATATTGGCCCGCAGGTCTCGGGCAGCGGATCGCGGCGAAGGCGGATGGGACGGTCTGCGACCACGCCGCCGCGCTACGTCGGCCGGCGGCTCAGCAGATGGATGGCGATGAAGGACAGCACCGTTTCGTCGCGCTGGTTCCGGGCCTGATAGCGCAGCCGTGCGCTGCCGCGGTCGGGCTTCGAATTCGACGGGCGCACTTCGAGCACCTCGACCTCGCAGCGCAGCGTGTCGCCGGGGCGCACCGGGGCATGCCAGCGCAATTCGTCGATGCCGGAACCGCCGAGGCTGGAGTCCATGAAGATGCCGCTCTGGATGAACAGGCGGAAGCAGATGGACAGCGACTGAAAGCCGCTCGCGATCAGACCGCCGTAGGGCGACTTCTCCGCTGCGCCGGTGTCGATATGAAAGGGCTGCGGGTCATAGCGCCATGCGAAATCGATGATTTCGGCTTCGGTGAAGGTGAAGCCGTTCGTCTTGAAGATCTGACCCGGTGCGAGGTCATCGAGGTAGAGCGTATTCATGGTGGGTGTGTGCCTGTGTTGCTTGTCTTGGTGCAAGGGAAAGACGCAGCCGGGAGGCTACCCGCTGTCCGCGACACGCGGGGCATTCGCGGCGCGCTTGTCGGGGAAACTTGCACTTCACGGCGGCGCGACCCGCCGTCGCGCATGTGCTCTGCGGGAATAGTGATTGCCTGCCTGAAGAGCGTCGGCCCATTCAGCACCATGCAGGCCTGGATTTACTGGACGAATACGGCGAGCGGGAAAGATGCGTCCCGCGCGTTCGACTTCATCCCGCTCGACGGCTACCAGGGCACGGATCCCAAGACCGACGCCTTTTACGCCTGGGCCGTGAGCACCGGCGACATCGCCGCCGTGCCGGAAGCGCAGATCTGCGCGCTGATGCCGGCCGGCCTGGCGCTGGTCGGTGCCGTGTCGCGCCGCAGGACGCAGAAGGAAGCCGGAGAGATCAGGGTCTGAAGCCAGGCCCCGAACATAGGGTTGCAGGACAGGAACGGGGGCCGCGGCCCCCGTTTTCTTTGCCTGATCGCCGAGCGAATGCATTCCGGGGCGGTCATGGGTCGAAGGGTGAATCAAGAGCCTCGCAGGTGGCAGGGACAAGAATCCCGGGCCAGATCGTCGGCCGGGCCCATCACATCAATTCAATCGTTCATTCACAAATCGATTCAAAGCAAGCGTCGGACCGAACCCGTCGACTATCGCTTGATGATCGGGATGACGCGGGTTGCCGAAGCGCTCGCCGGAATTTCGAACTCGTGCAGGTCACTTCGAGCGCCGGAAACGGCGGCACTCGGCCCTTGGCTACCGGTCGCGTATGCCGTATCCGGAGAACCGGATCGGGCAGCAGCATCATGAGAAACAGGCAGCCCGAACCTCACCATACCTGATTGCACGAAGCTAAACGGCCCGCTGATTTGCGGGCCGTTTTCTTGCGAAGTGTTCTCGGGGATCAGCGTGCAATGACCTTACTTCAGGCGGATGAGTTGCCCTTGCCTGCGGTAAGCGTACGACCGCCCCCGTCTTGCGTTTGCGGGCGATGATTACGCGCTCGATCAGGGAAGGGAAGACGGCGCCGGTCGGACGCTTACGATCATCGAGCAGTGCGCCCCTTCGATGCTGCTCACCGAGCGGGAGCGGGAACTGGTGTTTGCGTACCGCCGTGCAACCGCCAATCAGGACCCACCAATGACCATCACCGAAGACGGGCAATTGTCGTTCGAGGTCAGAGAGCGGGGTGCGCCCACCTCGGGTGGGTAGTTCGGTTTGCCGGGCTGTGTGGGGGGGGCTCGGCCTCGCTGCACAGCCGCCTTCAAGGGGGCGGCCGTCGGACCACAGCCGAACGCGAGCCTTGTTCCAGCGGATGCCTGCGTCGCTATGGCTGCTGCTCGTTGCGCCAGTTCTCGGTCACCAGTCCGCTAACCCGCTGGAACTCACTCACATTCGAGGTCACAACGACCAGACCGCGCGCCAATCCAGTTCCGGAAATCAGCACGTCGTACGCACCGATCAGCTGCCCCTGACGCTGAAGTGCTGCGCGAACACCAGCCGAAGCACGGGCATCCGCTTCGTCGAGCGGCAGTGTCGTGATCGTGCGCAGAAAGGCGTCCAGCATCGGCGCCAGTTTCACCGCCCGCTCGGGATTGAGCAGCAGCCCGCACTCGATCTCCATCCGGGTGATGACGGACACAGCGATCTCGGACGGCGGGGTCGCCTTCATCCGTGCCATCACGTTCGGATGACCCTTGACGAAGTCGCTGACAGTGCATGTGTCGAGCAAATACATCATGCGAACGGGTCGGCAAGCGGGGCAATCAAGTGGTCGCGGTTCGCTTCGAACGCGGGCATGTCCTTCAAACCCTCGAACGCTAGTACCTCTTCCGGCCAGCCGTGTTCGTCATGACGGCTCAACCACTCGCGCACCGCCAGCCGTATCAGCGCATTCCGCGGCTGATGCTGGGTCTGCGAGACGGCATTGAGCCGCCGGGCCGTTTCATCGTCGAGATAGATGTTGAAGTTCATGGCACCTCCACATAACTGCTAACAGGTTATACGGGAGGCGACGGATTTTCAAGACGCTGTGCCTGAGGCTGGACCGGAGCGCGGGGACGGAAAGGGGGGGCATGACGAAGATGGGGATCGGGACGGGTAGAAGAGTTGCTTGGGCGAGAGATTCATTGCGACTCCACCACCTCGCTAGCGATAGCCCCGTGCTAGCCCAAGCCAGAAACGAAAACGGCCCCCATCGCTGGGAGCCGCTTGAATGCTGGTGGTGATGGGGGGACTTGAACCCTCGACCTACGGATTATGAA
>JAGNYW010000012.1 GCA_017984755.1 Methyloversatilis sp. | reverse complement strand
GCACATGCGCCCAGCAACCGGCTTCCTGCATCCGCCCGCCGGCGTACAGCGCATCGAAACCGGCGAAGGCGTCCGCCTGCACGATGCCGCTGAACTCGCGCAGGTGCTGCTGCGGGTGCGCACCGCGGCGGTCGGGCGAGTAGGCAAACCACACCGCAGGGGCTGCGGTGCCGGCCGCCGGCCTGTCGTCGCGCACATACACCCACAGCCGCCCGGTGCGCGTGCGCCCGCGACCCGGAGCAAGCACCGGCAAGGGCGTATCGTCGGCGTGGATCTTCTCGCCCGCTCTCACGTAGCGCGACAGCGCCTGCACCAGCGGGGCCAGCAGATCCGCGGAGCCGGCCACCCAGTCGGCCAGGGTGGAACGTTCCAGCCGCACGCCCTCGCGCGCGTAGATCGCACTTTGCCGGTACAGCGGCAGGTGGTCGCAGTACTTGGCGGTGAGCACGTGGGCGAGCAGCCCGGGGCCGGGCAACCCGCCCATGATCGGGCGGCTGGGGGCGGGCGCCTGCACGATGGTTTCGCACCGGCCGCAGGCGAATTTCGGGCGCACGTGGCGCACCACCCGGAAGCGCGCCGGGACGTACTCCAGTTCCTCGGACACGTCCTCGCCGAGCCGCTTGAGCGTTCCACCGCACTGCGGGCAATCGCTGCCGCAGTGCATGTTCGCCGGTAGATGTTCCGTGCGGCTGCGCGGCAGGTGATCGGGAAGCCGGTTGCGGCCCGGGTGTCGCGGAGTGGATTCGATCGGGATGACGTCGGCGAGCGCGGCAAGCGCGGCAAGTCTGGCGAGATCGGCTGATGCGCCACGGGCCTCGCCGCCGCCCTGCAGCGCCGTACTCAACCCGAGATCAAGCTGGCCCGATAGCGCACCCAGCCGCTCCGAGCGGCGACCGAACTGTGCGTGCCGCAGCTTGGCCACCAGCAGCTTGAGCCGTTCGATCTCGGCCAGACGGGCATTGAGCAGGTGTTTGAGCAGTGCCGGATCATCGGGCAGTGCGGCGACTTGCGCCGACAGTGCGTCGGCGGTGGCGTCCGGGTCGATGAAGGGCGTCGCGTCAGGCATGCAAGCGAGTTTACGCGATCAAGTGTCGCGTGAACAGGGGGCGTACACGCCCTGCCAACGCCCCGGGCCGGGCCTCAGGCGGCCAGTTCCGGGGCCGTCCTGCGCGGGCTGCGCCAGTCGATGCCTTCGAGCAGCATGGACAGTTGGGCGGCACTCAGATGAACGCTGCCATCGGCGGCCTGCGGCCACACGAAGCGACCGCGCTCCAGCCGCTTGGCCAGCAGGCACATGCCGTCGCCGTCCCACCACAAGAGCTTCACCCGGTCACCGCGCCGGCCGCGGAAGATGAACAGATGGCCGCTGAACGGGTCCGCCCCCAGGCGCTGTTGCACCAAAGAGGCCAACCCGTCGAAGCCGCGTCGCATGTCGGTGGCCCCGGCCGCGAGCCAGATGCGGGTGCCGGACGGAATCAGCATCGCGCCGCCAGCTGCGCGAGTACCCGTTCCAGCGTGTCGGCATCAGGCCGGCCTTCGATGCGCAGCCGAACCGTGCCGAACTCGACCGTCAGCGTGCCGCCGGGTACCACCGTGCGGATGCGTTCGACAGGGGCCGACGCAGGAGCCGGTGTATCGATGCGCACTGGCAGCAGCGCCGGCTCATCGTCCCCGAGCAGACCGTCCTGATACAGCTTGCGCCACAGAAAGACCTGGTTGGCGTTGATGTCGTGCTCGCGCGCTACACGCGACACCGATGCGCCGGGCGCGAAAGACGCTTCGACCACGGCACGCTTGAAGGCAACGGGATGGCGCTTGTAGGGGCCGCGCTTGTACGCACGAACCGATCTGGGATTTGTGTCCATGAATCCTTTCGTGGACACAACATTGAGGTGCCCAAGTGCGGGCGATGATTACGCGCTGGATCAGGGAAGGGAAGACGGGGGCGGTCGGACGCTTACAGTCGACTGGGGAATCAGGATGCACTTCTCGACTTGGCGGATCGATTTGACGATCCGTCCTTCTTCGAGCAGCCGCGCCACGGCGTCGATGCTGACCCAGCAGCGATTGCGGCTATCGCAGAACGCATGGGCCGCACTTCAGACGCCAAGCATTGGCTGACGCTGGCTGCCGAGAGGGGAGATACGGACGCCATGCTCCAGCTCATTGAGGAATACGATCAAGGTGACCTACAGCGATGCTGGACGTGGGTGTATCTCTCGCAGTTGGTCGGAACGGATCTGACTCGGGACGCGCACTACGCCATCAACGAGGACGGTTCGGACTATGACGATGACGTCGGCGGTCCAGCCTACGTCGCAGGTCGTGACGGGGTAGATCTTGAACCGCTTGCTCCGGCGCAAGACGCCGCTGCAAGGCTCGCTGCGCAGAAACTGTTTGAACAGATCGAATAGAACGCACGGTAAGACTGCTGGCTTTTCGCTAGGGACGTTTGCCCACTCCGGTAGCCAATGCTGCAATCCAACCGTTTGATTCGTCCGCGCGTAACCCATTGATCTGTATGGGCCTGCGTTGCGGCCTTTGCGGACTTCGGGCCAGTTCCAGGGAGCGAGGTCGGAGCGAGGAATGGCCAGGAGAGAGTGGAATGTGGGCCGAAACGGCGAATTCGTTTGGCTGGCGAAGTCCGCAGGCTTCCGCAGGAACCCCCAACAACACGCGGGAACCGGCGCGATCAGACAAGAAAAAACCCCAACCGAGAACGGTTGGGGTTTTGTTATTGGTGGAGGCGGCGGGAATCGAACCCGCGTCCGCAAGCCCTACACAGACAGTTCTACATACTTAGCCTGGTCATTTGGTCTAACCCGTCACCCGCCGACCCGGCAGGCTGATGAAAGGCGATCCGCTGAGTTTTCGTGATGCACCACGCGGCGGAGTGCATCCTTACTTTAGCTGTTAATGGCGCTGCGACCGGTTGCCCGGCCCGACCCGCTAATCAGTCGGTGCAGCGTCCGGCCTTAAGCGGCCAGAGCGTAAGATTCGTCGTTGGCGACTATCTAATTTTCGGTTGGATTTACGAGGTACTCCGACCCTCGGTATGCCCTGCGCTGCTTCGCGACCCACGTCGAGACCAGGTCGCCCCCTTCAGCACTTCAGATGGTACCACCCGCCGGCAATTTCAAGAGGGCGAGCAGGCCCGTCGGATGATCAATGACGTGGTCGGCGCCCCAGTCGAGATAGTGCCGGGCGTTTCCGAGGTAGCCGAACGCGGCGGCCACCGACCGCATGCCGGCGGCACGCGCTGCCTTAATGTCGCGTTCGTCGTCGCCGACATACAGGCAGCGCAGCGGATCGACGCCCATCTGCGAGGCGGCAAGCCGCAGTCCGGCGGGATCGGGTTTCGCAACAGCGACGCTGTCGCCGCTGATGATGCTGGCGGCGCGTTCATTCAGCCCCAGTTCCCGCATCAGCGGCAGGGTGAAGCGCGCAGCCTTGTTCGTCACGACACCCCACGGAACCCCGGCGTCTTCGAGTTGCGTCAGTACTTCGTGCATGCCGTCGAACAGGATGGTGTCAACGCACAGCGCCGACTCGTAGAGGGTCAGAAACCGCGTGGCCAGCGCACTGTAGCGCTCGTCGTCGGGCGTGACGCCGAAACCAGCGCCGATCAGTCCGCGTGCGCCGGCCGAAGTGTGTGGCCGCAGTACCTCGGCCGGCAGTGGCGGCAGGCCGCATTCGACGCGCAGCCGGTTCAGCGCGCCGCCCAGATCGGGTGCGGTATCGGCCAGCGTGCCGTCCAGATCGAACAGCACGGCGTGCGTGCGCTGTTCAGTCATCGCGGATGCACCGCATCAGGTAGTTCACCGAGGTGTCGCGGCCGAGTGAATAGACCTTGGTGAAGGGGTTGTAGCTCATGCCGATCAACTCGGCTTCGCGCAGGCCTGCAGCCCGCGCATCGCGTGCGAGTTCAGACGGCTTGATGAATTTCTCGTACTCGTGCGTGCCGCGCGGCAGCATCCGCAGTACATATTCGGCACCCACGACGGCGAAGAGCCAGGCCTTCGGATTGCGGTTCAACGTCGAGAAAAAGACCGTTCCGCCCGGGCGCACCATCGTTGTACAGGCGCGGATCGTGCTGGCCGGGTCGGGTACGTGCTCGAGCATTTCCATGCACGTCACGACGTCGTAGCGTCCGGGCATCTCCGTCGCATGGTCTTCGGCCGATTGCAGCCGGTATTCCGCCGTACGGCCGCTTTCGAGCAGGTGCAGGCGGGCGACGGCCAGCGCTTTTTCGCTGAGATCGATGCCGGTGACCTGAGCGCCGCGCACGGCCATGCTCTCCGACAGGATGCCGCCACCGCAGCCGACGTCCAGTACGCGCTTTCCGGCCAGATCGACATTGCCGTCAATCCAGTCGAGGCGGAGCGGATTGATGTCATGCAGCGGCTTGAATTCCGATTCGGGGTCCCACCAGCGGTGCGCAAGCTCGGAAAATTTTTCCAGTTCGAGGGGGTCTGCGTTCGTATGTGTGGTCATGGTCAGATTGACAAGACAGCGTCTGGATCGGTTGCACGCATCTTATATGCAGTGCATTCCGGAAACGCAGACGAAAAAAAGCCCTGCACGAATGCAGGGCTTTCTCCGAATCGAAGGAACCGATTACTTCTCGGTGCCGATGATTTCGATATCGACGCGACGATCCGGTTGCAGGCAATTGACGAGCTTCTTGTTGCGGAAGTTTTCCGCGCCCATCTTCTTGCATGCGTCGCCGGTCACCGGCTGGGATTCGCCCTTGCCTTCCGTGTAAACACGGTTGGCCTCGACGCCCTTGCTGACGATGTAGTCCTTGACGGCAGCTGCACGCTTTTCCGACAGGGTCTGGTTGTACTTTTCCTTGCCGATGCGGTCTGCGTGACCGACAGCGATGATGACTTCGAGCTCGAGGCTGCCGAGCTTGCTCACCACGTCGTCGATCTTCGCAATGCCTTCCGGACGCAGCGTGGCCTTGTCGAAATCGAACAGGGCGTCAGCCGACAGCGTGATCTTCTTGCCGGCGGGCTTCGGAGCAGGAGCCGGTGCGGGAGCCGGTGCGGCTTTCGGAGCGGGAGCCGGAGCCGCTGCGGGCGGTTCGCACACGTCCTTCGGCAGCAGATCCTTGTCGCAGGCGCAGCCGAGGGCGGGGATCGAAGCCGCGTAGGCCGGCGTCCAGAAACCGGTTCTCCAGCACAGGCCCGTTGCGCTGCGCACCACGACGCCGCGGCCGTCAATCACATACGGAATGTGTTCCTTCAGCTTCGGGTCGACCTTGATGTCTTCGATCGCGGAAGCGTTCGATGCGAAACCTGCGGAAACGGCGAGCAGGGCGATGAGCAGCGGTTTTTGCGTCAGGTGTTTGAGCATGATCCCCTCTTGTGAGACGTGAAACGATTAAGAAACGACGCTCCGGTCAGCATTTAGAACCTGCATGACCCCTCGGAACGCCTTTGCTGAAGCCATCTTGACTGCGAGACGAAGCCAAAAGCCAGCAGGCACGCCATTATCGACCGCATCGATTTTGCCACAGCCGCGCACGCGCCTTCAAACCCATGTTGTGCATCTGCAACAAAATACCAGACTCCACTCTCGTTTCGCCAGCAATCCACACGTCGCTGACATGTTCCCGGCCGGCGGCATAGACGATGTGCGAGGCGGGTGAGTAACACGGTCGTGTCTCCGGTGCGTCCAGCGCGATGGCGCAGAGGTCGGCTGACTTGCCCGGCAGGAGGGAGCCGATTTCACGGTCCAGACCGAGCGCGCGGGCGCCGCCGAGTGTTGCCATATGCAACAGCTGTTCCGCAGGCAGGGCGGATGCATCTCCCGATGCGAGTTTTCCGAGCAGTCCTGCGATGCGCATTTCCTGAAACAGATCGAGCCGGTTGTTGCTGGCAGCACCATCCGTACCCAGTCCGATATTCACGCCGGCTGCGTGCAGGGCGGAGATCGGCGCGGCTCCGCTGGCCAGTTTCATGTTCGAGGTGGGACAGTGCGCGACGCTTGCACCTTCCTGGGCGAGCAGGGCGATCTCATCGCTCTCGAGATGCACCGCATGCACGCCGACGAGTCCGGGACCGATCATGCCGAGTTGCCTCAGCCGTTCGATCGGGCGTACGCCATGTTGCCGTGTGCCTTGTTCGATTTCGTCCTGCGTTTCGTGGATGTGCATATGGACCGGCAGTTCGAGTTGTTCTGCCAGCGTCCGCACACGTTCGAATGTGGCGTCCGATACGGTGTAGGGCGCATGCGGTGCGAGTGTGAAATGCAGCAGCGGGTGGGATCGGAACTTGTCGCGCGCGGCCAGTCCCTTGCTCAGGTACTGGTCTGCGTCGGTCGCCCAGGCGCTGGGAAATTCGATGATCACGATGCCCAGCGCCGCCCGCATGCCGACTTCAAGTGCTGCTTCGGCCGCGGCATCGGGAAAGAAATACATGTCGCTGAAGCATGTGATGCCGCCGCTGAGCATTTCCGCGCAGGCCAGCAGGGTGCCGTCGCGCACGAATTCATGGCTTACGTGGCGCTGTTCGGCCGGCCAGATGTGCTCGGTGAGCCAGCGCATGAGCGGCTGGTCGTCGGCATACCCCCGCAACAGGTTCATCGCGGCGTGGGCATGCAGATTGACGAGGCCCGGAATCAGCACGTGTTCGCCCAGCGAGCGGAGCGAGCGGGCCGCATAGCGTTGCCGGGCCTCGTCGGATGGCAACAGGGCCACGATAAGGCCCTTGTTCACTACGATGGAGTGGTGCTCGAGCACCACTCCGGCCGGCTCGACCGGAATGATCCAGCGTGCCTCGATGAGCAGATCGACGTCGATGGTGGCGTGGGAACTCTGCATGAAAGCCTGTGTTGTGTCGGTGACAGCGCTGCAGTTTAGTCCGGCGCACGCGTCCATGACGCCCGGACGTGGTGCAAGCGCATGTTAAACTTGCGGTTTGGCTGAACAGATCTACCGGTTGTGACTGATATTCGTCAGACCGGTTTCATATAACGACAGCCGCTGTCCGCCACCCGCCCTCCGATGACCAATTCTTTTGCCAAGGAAACGTTGCCCATTTCGCTCGAAGACGAAATGCGGCACTCCTACCTCGATTACGCGATGAGCGTGATCGTGGGACGCGCGCTGCCCGATGTGCGTGACGGACTCAAACCCGTCCATCGCCGGGTGCTGTTCGCGATGCATGAAGCCAATATCCAGTGGAATCGCCCTTACGTGAAGTGCGCCCGCGTGGTCGGCGATGTGATGGGTAAATACCATCCGCACGGCGATTCGGCGATCTACGACACCCTGGTGCGCATGGCGCAGGACTTCTCGCTGCGCTACACCTTGATCGACGGACAGGGCAACTTCGGATCGGTCGATGGCGACAACGCCGCAGCCATGCGTTACACGGAGTGCCGGCTCGACAAGATTGCTGCCGAACTGCTGGCCGACATCGACAAGGAAACGGTCGACTTCGGCCCCAACTACGATGGCAAGGAGCAGGAGCCGCTGGTCCTGCCGAGCCGCATTCCGAACCTGCTGATCAACGGCAGTGCCGGCATCGCGGTCGGCATGGCGACCAACATTCCTCCGCACAATCTCGGTGAAGTGCTCGATGCCTGCCAGCTGCTGCTGAAGGAACCGGAAACCACCATCGAGCAGCTGATCGACATCGTGCAGGCGCCCGATTTCCCGACCAGCGGCTTCATCTACGGTCTGACCGGCGTGCGCGAGGGCTACATGACCGGTCGTGGCCGCGTCGTGATGCGCGCCCGCACCCACTTCGAAGACATCGATCGCGGCAACCGCCAGGCCATCATCGTCGACGAACTGCCGTACCAGGTTAACAAGAAGACCCTGCTCGAGCGGATTGCCGAGCTGGTGAATGACAAGAAGGTCGAGGGGATTTCCGACATCCGCGATGAGTCGGACAAGTCGGGCATGCGCGTCGTCGTAGAGCTGAAGCGCAACGAAGTGCCGGAAGTCATCCTGAACAACCTGTACAAGCTCACGCAGTTGCAGGATACCTTCGGCATGAACATGGTGGCTCTGGTCGATGGCCGTCCGCGCCTGCTGAACCTGCGCGAAATGCTGGACTGCTTCCTGTCGCATCGCCGGGAAGTGATCACGCGCCGCACCGTCTACGAGTTGCGCAAGGCGCGCGAGCGTGGCCACGTGCTAGAGGGCCTTGCCGTCGCGCTGTCGAACATCGATGAAATCATCGCCTTGATCAAGGCGTCCGCATCGCGCGCCGAGGCGCAGGTTGCGCTGATGGGGCGCGCATGGATGTCGACGCTGGTCGATGAAATGCTCGCGCGTGCAGGCGCGGAGAACTTCCGCCCGGACGGACTTGATGCGGCGTTTGGATCATTCCCGGACGGTTACCGCATGTCGGACGCCCAGGCCAAGGCCATCCTGGACATGCAGCTGGCTCGCCTGACGGGGCTGGAGCAGGAAAAGATCATGTCCGAGTACAAGGAGGTGATCGAGCAGATCATCGACCTGCTCGACATCCTGGCCCGCCCGGAACGCATCAACTGGATCATTTCAGACGAGCTGCGCCAGATCCGTGACCAGTTCGCGGATGGCCGTCGTTCCGAAATCGTCGTGCATACGCAGGATCTCGGCATCGAGGACCTGATCGCGCAGCAGGATATGGTCGTCACCCTGTCGCACGGCGGCTACTTCAAGCGCCAGCCGCTCGCGGATTACCGCTCGCAGCGCCGTGGCGGTCGCGGCAAGCAGGCAGCAGCAGTGAAGGAAGACGATTTCGTCGATCAGCTCTTCATCGCCAACACGCACGATTACATCCTGTGCTTCTCGAGTCGCGGCCGCGTTTATTGGCTGAAGGTTTACGAAGTGCCGGAAGGCTCGCGCAACTCGCGCGGCAAACCCATCGTGAATCTGTTCCCGCTGATGGAAGGCGAGAAGATCACGGCGGTGCTGCCGGTCAGGGAGTTCGACGAAAACCACTACATCTTCATGGCAACAGGCCGCGGCACGGTCAAGAAGACGCCGTTGTCCGATTTCGGCAATCCCCGCAAGGCCGGCATCATCGCGGTCGATCTGGACGAGGGTGACGTGCTGATCGGCGTTGCGATCACCGATGGCACCGACGACATAATGCTGTTCTCCGACGCCGGCAAGGCGGTGCGCTTTGCCGAAGCCGATGTCCGCCCGATGGGACGTACGGCGCGGGGTGTGCGCGGAATGATGATCGAAGGCGGGCAGAGCGTGATCTGCATGCTGGTGTCGAAGAACGATGACCTGAGCGTGCTGACCGCGACAGAGAACGGCTACGGCAAGCGGACCCGCGTGACCGAATATCCGAAGCATGGACGGGGCACCAAGGGCGTGATGGCGATTGCGTCGAGCGAGCGCAATGGCGCGGTCGTGGGCGCCGTGCTGGTGGAGACCAGCGACGAGATCATGCTGATTTCGACAGGTGGCGTGCTGATCCGTACCAAGGTCGCCGACATCCGGGAGATGGGCCGGTCGACGCAGGGCGTCACGCTGATCAACCTGGACGATGGCACCCGCCTTGCCGGTGTCGAGAAGGTGATCGAGAGCGACAGCGAAGCCGACGCGGAGGCAGACGTCGATGTCGATGCCGAGGGTGACGTCGACGGGGACGCCCCGGCAGGCGACGCCGAGGCGGGGGACGGGGTCGGGGAATAGGTCGGCCGATGGGCGCGCGCGCTTACAATTTCGGTGCCGGTCCGGCCATGATGCCGGACGCGGTGATCGATCGTGTGGCGCGCGAATGGCAGGACTTTCACGGTGACGGCTATTCGGCACTCGAGCTCGGGCACCGCAGCGAATACTTCAGCGACATCCTCGCGCGGGCCAAATCCGACCTGCGCGAACTGCTGGCCGTGCCGGAGTCGCATCACATCCTGTTCCTGCACGGCGGCGCGACGCCGCACTTCGCCATGGTTCCGCTGAACCTGGCGCGCGAAGGGCAGAGCGCGGAGTACATTCATACCGGTTACTGGTCGGACAAGGCAATGGCGGAAGCGGCGGCACTGGTCAATGTGCGAATTGCGGCCAGTGCGGCAGCCAGCGAATTCGATCGCGTGCCTGACCTTTCGGACTGGCAGCCCGATCCGCAGGCCGCCTACGTTCACCTTTGCGCCAACGAAACCATCGGTGGCGTCGAATTCGCCGAATACCCCGATACAGGCGATGTGCCGCTTGTTGCGGATATGTCCTCCAACATCCTTTCGGCAAAGCTGGACGTGTCGCGTTTCGGACTTATCTACGCCGGTGCGCAGAAGAATGTCGGGCCGGCCGGTCTGGCCATCGTCATCATCCGCGACGATCTGCTCAAGCGTGCGCGCCCGGGTGTGCCGTCGGTGATGAATTACACCCGCCACGTCGAATGGGATTCGATGTACAACACACCGGCAGCTTTCATGATATGGGTTGCCGGACTGGTTTTCGATCACGTGAAGAACGAAGGCGGCGTCGCCGAAATGGGCCGTCGGAACGCAGCGAAGTCGAAGCTGCTCTACGACGTGCTGAACAGCTCGACGCTTTACACGAACCGCATTCAGACGGGTTCGCGCTCGCGCATGAACGTTCCGTTCTTCCTGCGCGAGCCCCGGCTGGAGACGCGCTTTCTGGACGGCGCGCGACGGCGCGGGCTGTTGAATCTGAAAGGGCACCGGGCCGTGGGTGGCGTGCGTGCATCGCTCTACAACGCGATGCCGCTCGAAGGCGCTCGCGCGCTGGCCGAATACATGACTGAATTTGAACGCAGATACGGCTGAATGATGGCATCCGACCCGAGTCCGAACGAAGAACTCCTGAACCTGCGTGACGGGATAGACGATATCGATGAGCAGGTGTTGCAGCTGATTTCCCGGCGGGCGCGACTGGCGCATCGCATCGGCGAAATCAAGCAGGGCAACATCTACCGACCCGAGCGGGAAGCGCAGGTGCTGCGCCGTCTCGAAGACAGCAATCCCGGGCCCCTGCCTGCGTCTGCGGTGAAGGCGGTGTTCAGGGAAATCATGTCGCACTGCCTGGCGCTGGAGCAGCCCCTGAAGGTGGCTTTCCTCGGCCCGGCCGGCACGTTTTCGGAAAGTGCTGCGCGTCGTCATTTCGGATCCGCTCCGACGCTGCTGCCGCTGGCGACCATCGACGACGTCTTTCGCGCGGTCGAGGCCGGCAATGCCTCCTATGGCGTGGTTCCGGTCGAGAACTCCACAGAAGGCGCCGTCGGCCGCACGCTCGACATGCTGCTCAGCACGACGCAGATGGTATGCGGCGAGGTGATGCTGCGGGTCGAACAGAACCTGATGAGCCGCGACACGCCGTTGGGCGAAATCCGCTGTGTCTATTCCCACGCGCAGTCGCTGGCACAGTGCCACGAGTGGCTCAACAGGAATCTGCCGGGGGTGCCGGTCATCGCAGTGGCCAGCAACGCGGAGGCAGCGCGACGGGCGTCCGAGGAAGAGCGTGCGGCGGCGATTGCGGGAGAAGCAGCGGCCCGTGTCTACGATCTGAACATCCTGTCGGCCAATATCGAGGATGACCCGGCCAACACGACGCGCTTTCTGGTGATGGGGGAGCACGACGCCGGTCCGTCCGGACGCGACAAGACGTCGCTCATCTTCACCGTGCAGAATCGCTCCGGCGCGGTTGTCCGCCTGCTGCAACCGCTGGCCGATGAAGGCGTCAGCATGACCAAGCTGCAGTCGCGCCCGGTACGTGGCTTCGGCAACGGTGGCTGGCAGTATGTGTTTTATGTGGATATCGAAGGTCACCAGAGCGATCCGTCGGTGAACAAGGCGATTGCGCGCATCCGTGAAGAAGCGGGTTCTCTGAAGGTGCTCGGTTCCTATCCTGTTTCCGTGAGTGCGTCATGACGGTATTCGATCGCGCTGCTGCGCACATCCGCTCCATTTCGCCCTATCAGCCAGGCAAGCCGATTTCCGAACTGGCGCGCGAGATGGGGCTGGACGAGTCATCGATCGTCAAACTGGCGTCCAACGAGAATCCGCTTGGCATGAGCCCTCGTGCGTCGGCTGCGGCGCTGGCGGCGCTGGCGGACATTCCGCGTTACCCGGACGGCAATGGCTTCGATCTGAAGCAGGCGGTTTCGCGGCATCACGATGTCGGGATGGACCAGATCGTTCTGGGCAATGGTTCGAACGACGTGCTGGAAATGGTTGCGCGAGCATTGCTCGGGCCGGGACGAAGTGCCGTGTTCTCGCGTCATGCGTTTGCCGTGTATCCGCTGGCCACGCTGGCTTCCGGCGCCGTCGGCATCGAAGTTCCGGCGCGTGATTTCGGGTGCGATCTCGATGCCATGCGCGACGCAATCCGTGACGATACGCGCGTCGTCTTCATTGCCAATCCGAACAACCCGACCGGTACGTTCATCGAAGCTGTTGCGCTGAAGCGTTTCATCGCCGCCGTGCCGCGCGATGTGCTGGTCGTGCTCGATGAAGCCTACAGCGAGTATCTGCCGGACAGTCTTGCCTACGACAGCGCTCGCTGGCTGGAACGTCATCCCAACCTTCTGGTGTCGCGCACCTTCTCCAAGGCCTACGGGCTGGCGGGGCTGCGCGTTGGGTATGGCATCGGCCAGCCGCAGGTGATCGATCTGCTCAACCGTGTAAGGCAGCCGTTCAATGTGACGAACATCGGTCTGGCTGCTGCCACTGCTGCTCTGGCCGACCAGGATTTCGTGCGTGCGTCGGCGAAGGCCAATGCGGCCGGTCTGAAACAGATGGAATCGTACTTTGCGTCAGCCGGCATTGAGTTCATCCGCTCATACGCGAATTTCATCGCATTCCGAGCCGGTGACGCGGCGGGCATCAACCGCCGTCTGCTGGAGCAAGGCGTCATCGTGCGTCCGATCGGCGCCTACGCAATGCCCGAGTGGCTGCGCGTCTCGATCGGTCTCGAACATGAAAACGCCCGCTTCATCGATGTGCTGACGAAGGCAAGGTCGTGAGCGCACCGTTGATCCGGCGTCTCGTGGTCGTCGGTGTCGGTCTGATCGGCGGGTCGTTCGCTGCCGCGCTGAAGCGCGCTGGTCAGGTCGGCGAGGTGGTCGGTATGGGACGAAGCGTCGAGAGCAAGCGCGATGCGCTGGCCCTTGGCCTCATTGATCGTGTCGAAACCGACTGGGCGACGGCGCTGAACGATGCCGATCTTGTGTTGCTCGCGATGCCGGTCGGCCAGATGGATGACGTGATGGCGCAGCTGGTGCCGCATCTTCCGCCGCGTGCGATCGTGACCGACGCCGGCAGCACGAAGTCTGATGTGGTCGCTGCCGCGCGCCGGCAGTTCGGTTCGCGCATCGGCCAGTTCGTGCCGGGGCATCCGATCGCAGGTGCCGAAAAGAGCGGTCCGCAGGCGGCGCGTGCAGATCTTTACGACAAGCGCCGCGTAGTGCTGACTCCGCTGGCCGAGAACCACGACGCATCGGTCGCGCTGGTTCGTGCGGCCTGGGTCGCCTGTGGTGCGCTGGTGTCGACCACGTCGCCGGAACATCATGACCGTTGGCTGGCTTCGGTCAGCCATCTGCCGCATCTGCTGTCGTTCGCGCTCGTGTCCGAACTCGCAGCCCGACCCAATGCCGAGGAAATCTTCGATCTTGCCGGCGGAGGATTCCGCGACTTCACCCGCATCGCGGCGAGTCACCCGGAAATGTGGCGCGACATCTTTCTCGCCAATCGGGATGCGTTGCTTGCTGAACTGTCCGCTTACGAGCAGGAGCTCGCACGCTATCGGTCGCTGATTGAACGGGCGGACGCAGACGGCATCGAGCGTGTGCTCGATGTTGCACGCGAAGCACGTGTTGCCTGGCAGCAACGCCAGGGCTGACCTTCACCAACGGCGCTCCGTGCGTCCTTGTGCAACGATGAAAACAGACTTCCTCGATCTTCCCCCTGCCTCCTCCGCACGCGGCTCGCTGCGTCTTCCCGGCTCGAAAAGCATTTCGAACCGGGTGCTGCTGCTGGCTGCACTGGCGCAGGGCGACACGCTGCTGCATGACCTGCTGTCATCGGATGACGTCGATCGCATGCTTGATGCGCTGCGCACGCTTTCGGTCGCATGGCAGCATGCAGGTGGCGATGATTACCGCGTCAGCGGCACTGGCGGTCAATTTTCCGTACGCGAGGCCGATCTGTTCCTGGGCAATGCCGGAACGGCGTTCAGGCCCCTGACGGCCGTGCTTGCCCTGATGGGTGGCGAGTATCGGCTGCACGGTGTGCCACGCATGCACGAGCGCCCGATCGGTGATCTGGTCGATGCGCTGCGCCAGATCGGCGCGTGCATCGACTACGAGGGTACGACCGGTTTCCCGCCCCTGCGCATCCATCCGCCGCAGCTCCGCGACGCATCCGTCGTGCGTGTGCGCGGAGATGTATCGAGCCAGTTTCTGACGGGTCTGCTGATTGCACTTCCGCTGACCGGTCGCGCAGTGCGGGTCGAAGTCGATGGCGAACTCATTTCGAAACCCTATGTGGACATCACGCTCGCGCTGATGCGGCAATTCGGTGTCCATGCGCAACGCGAAGACTGGCGGGCGATCAACCTGCCGGCCGGTGCGCGTTACATGTCGCCCGGCGAATGCTTTGTCGAGGGTGATGCGTCGTCGGCATCCTATTTCCTCGCGGCCGGTGCCATCGGCGGCGGTCCCGTGCGGGTCGATGGTGTCGGGCGGGATTCCGTTCAGGGCGACGTGGCATTCGCACAGGCGCTCGAACAACTGGGTGCGCGTGTGTTGATGGGCCCGAACTGGATGGAGGCGCAGGCGCCGGCAGGCGGTCGTCTGCGTGCATTCGATCTGGATCTGAATCACATTCCGGATGCAGCCATGACGCTGGCGATCTGCGCGCTGTTTGCCGACGGCCCGAGCCGACTGCGAAACATCGCCAGCTGGCGCGTAAAGGAAACCGATCGCATTTCGGCCATGGCGATCGAATTGCGCAAACTCGGCGCGACGGTGGAGGAGGGCGCGGACTATCTCGTCATCGCTCCGCCCGAGAGACTGACGCCGGGTGCTTCGATCGACACCTACGACGACCACCGCATGGCCATGTGCTTCTCGCTGGCTACGCTCGGCGGCGTGCCGGTCCGCATCATGGACCCGGGTTGCGTCGCCAAGACCTTCCCCGACTATTTCACCCGCTGGGCCGAGGTTGCCGCGTGAGCGTTCCGGTCATCGCCATAGACGGACCGTCCGCATCCGGCAAGGGTACGGTCGCAGCGCGGGTGGCAGCGGCTTTGGGCTTTCATCTGCTGGACAGCGGAGCGCTGTATCGCCTGACGGCGCTGGCTGCGCGGCGTGCCGGTGTGCCGCTCGATGACGAAACGGCCCTCGGGCGGGTTGCAAGCGCACTGGATGTGCGCTTCGGCGACGGTCAGGTATGGTTGGCCGCTGACGAGGTGTCGGATGCGATGCGCAGCGAGGCGGCGTCGGTCGGGGCGTCGAAAGTTGCCGTGTTCGAAGGGGTGCGCAGTGCGCTGCTGGCGCGTCAGCGCGCCTTCAGGCATCCGCCCGGGCTGGTTGCCGATGGCCGCGACATGGCGTCCGTTGTATTTCCGGATGCGGCTCTCAAGGTATTTCTGACCGCGAGCGTCGAAGTGCGGGCGCTTCGACGCTATAAGCAGTTGATGGACAAAGGTGTTTCTGCTAATCTAGAAAGTCTTTCGCAAGATCTGCGTGACCGGGACGAGCGCGACATGAAACGAGCAAATGCACCGCTGGTGCAGGTTGCAGACGCGTTGTTGCTCGATACCAGTTCGATGTCCGCGGATGCCGCCGTCCGGTTTGTTCTGGATGCGTGGGAGAACGTGAAGGCGGGGTAGCCCGAAGAGCCGTCATTTCAGCACCTGGATCTTCGTCAGCCGCCCGAAGCGCGGCAGGTGAGTAAGTTGCCTGTCGCTTTTTTCCATACCTAACCCGTTGCCGCGAAAGCGGCTTTTGCCAATGTCCCAAGTTGCCCAGTCGTCAGATTCCATGCCGTCCATGGAAAGTTTTGCTGCGTTGTTCGAGGAAAGCCTCCAGCGCCAGGAAATGCGCGCAGGTGAGGTCATCACCGCCGAAGTCATGCGTGTCGACAACAATTTCGTTGTCGTGAATGCAGGCCTGAAGTCGGAAAGTTACATCGCAATTGAAGAGTTCCGCACCGATCGTGGCGAACTGACGGTCGCTCCGGGCGACTATGTGAGCGTTGCCATCGAGATGCTCGAAGACGGCTACGGTGAAACCCGGCTGTCCCGCGACAAGGCCAAGCGCATCGCCGCGTGGAACGAACTCGAGAAGGCTCTCAATGACGGCACCATTGTCAAGGGTCTGGTATCCGGCAAGGTGAAGGGTGGCCTTACCGTCATGACCAATGGCATCCGCGCATTCCTGCCGGGTTCGCTGGTCGATCTGCGTCCGGTCAAGGACACGGCTCCGTACGAAAACAAGGAATTCGAATTCAAGGTCATCAAGCTCGACCGCAAGCGCAACAACGTGGTTGTTTCGCGTCGCGCAGTGCTCGAACTGACTGCAGGCGAAGAGCGCGAAAAGCTGCTCGAGAACCTGAAGGAAGGCACGATCGTCAAGGGCATCGTCAAGAACATCACCGACTACGGCGCATTCGTCGACCTCGGCGGCATCGATGGTCTGCTGCACATTACCGATCTGGCCTGGCGTCGCGTGCGTCACCCGTCGGAAGTGCTGGCTGTCGGTGACGAAGTCGAAGCGAAGGTCCTCAAGTTCGATGCCGAGAAGAATCGCGTATCGCTCGGCCTCAAGCAGCTGGGCGAAGATCCGTGGGTGGGCATCTCGCGCCGCTATCCGCAGGGCACCCGCCTGTTTGGCAAGGTGACCAATCTGACCGACTACGGCGCATTCGTCGAAATCGAGCAGGGCATTGAGGGCCTGGTTCACGTGTCGGAAATGGACTGGACCAACAAGAACATTCACCCGACCAAGGTTGTCCAGTTGGGCGACGAAGTCGAAGTGATGATTCTCGAAATCGACGAAGACCGCCGCCGGATCTCGCTGGGCATGAAGCAGTGCCAGGCCAATCCGTGGGAAGACTTCTCGATGAACCACAAGAAGGGCGACAAGGTCCGCGGCCAGATCAAGTCGATCACAGACTTCGGCGTGTTCATCGGCCTGACCGGCGCTATCGACGGTCTGGTGCATCTGTCCGACCTGTCGTGGTCGCTGACCGGCGAGGAAGCCGTCCGCAACTACAAGAAGGGCGACGAAGTCGAGGCAGTCGTGCTGTCCATCGATGTAGAGCGCGAGCGCATTTCGCTTGGCGTGAAGCAGATGGATGGGGACCCCTT
This sequence comes from Methyloversatilis sp., assembly GCA_017984755.1. GTDB lineage: Bacteria > Pseudomonadota > Gammaproteobacteria > Burkholderiales > Rhodocyclaceae > Methyloversatilis. Next base: position 63,709 of record JAGNYW010000012.1, on the reverse strand, counting down.
CACCAACTTCATCGCCACGCATGACAAGAACAGCGTCGTGCGCGGAACGGTCAAGTCGCTGGATGCCAAGGGTGCAGTCATCGCGCTGAATGAAGATGTCGAAGGTTATCTGCGCGCATCGGAAGCTTCGCGTGACCGCGTCGAAGACCTGACCACGATCATGAACGTCGGCGACGAAGTCGAGGCGATGATCGTCAATCTCGACCGCAAGACCCGTTCGATCACGCTGTCCGTGCGTGCAAAGGATCAGGCGGACCAGAACGACGTGATCCAGAAGATCCAGTCGGAAGGTTCGTCGGCAAGCAGCGGTACGACCAATCTTGGCGCGCTGCTCAAGGCCAAGCTCAAGAATCCCTCCTGACCGCTGCTGGCGGGACGGAGTACGTGACAACGCCGCCTGCGGGCGGCGTTGTCTTGTCACCGCTGCTGAACCTGCAATAGCTCAACGGATCCGTCATGACCAAATCCGAACTGATTACCCGGCTTGCAAACCGCTTTCCGCAACTGGTTGCGAAGGATGCCGATTACGCAGTCAAGATGATCCTGGATGAAATGACCACCTCGCTGGCACGCGGTGATCGCATTGAAATACGTGGCTTCGGCAGTTTTTCGCTGAATCACCGGCCGCCGCGTGTCGGACGCAATCCGAAGTCGGGTGAAAAGGTGATGGTTCCGGAAAAGCGTGTCCCGCACTTCAAGGCTGGCAAGGAACTGCGCGAGCGCGTCGATCAGGCGCTGGCTTCCGAGAATGAGAAGGCCTGAGTCGATTCCCATGGCCGTCCTGAGCTGGCTTCTGCGCATCGTCGTCTTTCTGCTGTTGCTGGGCCTGGCCGCCCGCAACAGCGACTTCGTCACCGTCCGATGGTTTTTCGGTAACGAGTGGCGCATTGAATTGTCCGCGCTGCTTCTGCTGCTTTTCTGCCTGGGGGCCATGCTGGGTGCACTGGCGGGCTGGTCGTTCGCACATCGCGGCAAGCGCGCGGCGTCTTCGTCGATCCAGAATCCTGCAGCTGACTGAGCGGCGCCCTCTCTGATCATGGAAATAGAACTCTGGTGGCTCCTCGCGCTGCCGCTCTTCTTCGGACTGGGCTGGCTTGCCGCGCGCATCGACATCCGTCATGTGGTACGCGAGTCGCGCGCGCTGCCGCGTTCCTACTTCGCCGGTCTGAATTTCCTGCTGAACGAACAACCGGATCGCGCCATAGAGTCCTTCATCGAAGCGACGCGCAGCGATCCGCAGACCACCGAACTTCAGTTTGCACTCGGCAACCTGTTCCGTCGTCGAGGCGAAACCGATCGTGCCATCCAGATTCACCAGACGCTCGCCAAGCGCGAGGACATCAGACCCGAACTGCGCCTGGATGCACGACTGGAGCTGGGGCTTGACTACCTGAAGGCGGGCCTGCTCGACCGTGCCGAAGACGTATTCATCGGTCTGCGCAACACGGCGCTGGATACGTCCGCACTGCACCATCTGCTGGACATCTACCAGCAGGAAAAGGAGTGGGCCAAGGCGATCGAGATCGCGCGAGCCTTGCCTACAAGCGATTCGCATCTGGCACAGAAGGACATCGCTCAGTTCCTGTGCGAGCTTGCAACGCAGGCGCTTGCTCAGTCGCGTCTGGCCGACGCCCGTCCGCTGCTGGCCGATGCGCTTGCCACGCATCGCAAGTGCGTGCGTGCGCAGATGCTGCTCGGCGATACGTATGCAGCCGACCAGCAGTGGGAACTGGCAATCGAACAGTGGCAACGCGTCGAACAGCAGAATCCTGTCTATCTGGCACTGATCGCCGCACGTCTGGCCGATGCTTACCGCAAGCTCGGGCGCGAGCGGCAGGGCATCACGCTGTTGAAGAGCTATCTCGAACGTCACACGTCGCTCGATCTGCTCGACGTCGTGTTCAAGGAAGAACTCGATACCGAAGGGCCGGCAGGAGCGCTCGGGCTGGTCAGGGAAGAGCTGCGCCGCAATCCGACGCTGCTCGGTCTGGACAAGCTCCTCGATGCGCAGCTGCAGACCCTGCCGCCGGAGGCGCGCACCGATTCGGACCTGATGAAGGACATCATTCATGCGCACACGAGGCGTGTCGCACGCTACCGCTGCGACACCTGTGGCTTCAAGGCGCGTCAGTTCCACTGGCGCTGCCCTGCCTGCGGCGGCTGGGAAACCTATCCGCCCAAGCGCACCGAAGAGTTTGACCTTGCGCCCTGATCGAACGCACCGGACGGCCCTCACACATGACCCTGTCGCTGCCTGAAACCTGCAAGGTCCACATTCTCGTGGCGGGTGATGTGATGCTGGACCGCTACTGGTTTGGCGACGTACAGCGCATTTCGCCGGAAGCGCCGGTTCCGGTCGCGAAGATAGAGCGTGTTGAAGAACGACCCGGTGGCGCGGCCAACGTGGCCCGCAACTGCGCTGCTCTCGGTGCGCACGTCAGTCTGTTGTCGGTGGTGGGAGATGACGATGCCGGACGTACCCTGCGTGCCCAGATGCAGGCGGCCGGAATCGATGCCAGCCTGCATGAAGATGTGCAGTTGTCCACCACGATCAAGCTGCGCGTGATTGCACGCCAGCAGCAACTGCTGCGCATCGACTTCGAAAATCTGCCGACGCATGAAGTCCTGCGCGCGAAGCTCGATGAATTCACCCGCCGGGTCAGCGACGCAGATGTCGTCGTGCTGTCCGACTACGGCAAGGGGGCGTTGTCGAACATCCGTGAAATGATGGAGATCGCGCGCGCGGCGGGGCGCCCGGTGCTGGTTGACCCGAAGGGCGACGACTATTCGCGATACGCAGGAGCGACCCTGCTCAAACCGAATCGCAACGAGTTGCGGGAAGTGGTCGGGCGCTGGATCGATGACGAGGATCTGGCGCGGCGCGCCCGCGCGTTGCGCGAGGAGCTGGGTTTGGGCGCGCTGCTGCTCACCCGTTCCGATGCGGGCATGAGTCTGTACAACGAGCAGGGTGTGGTGAACGAACCGGCGCTGGCGCGTGAAGTCTACGATGTCAGTGGCGCCGGCGACACGGTCATTGCGACCATGGCGGTCATGCTGGCTGCCGGAGCATCCCTGGTCGATGCCATGCGTCTGGCGAATCGTGCAGCCGGCATCGTCGTCGGCAAGCTTGGCACTGCGGTATGCTCGCTTGAAGAACTGGCCGCCGATGTTCGCCACGCTTCGGCCTGATTACTTCCAGCCTTCCCTTCAAATCGAGCCACGGAGTGCCCATTGCCATGATGCGTCACCTGATCTGCGTCCTGCTGCTCTCCTTCGCGTCGCCGTTCGCTATCGCTGCGCTTGACCTGAACACAGCCACCGAAGCCGAGCTTGATGCGCTGCCGGGGGTCGGACCGAGCCGCGCTCAGGCCATCATCGAATACCGGCGTACCCACGGCGATTTCGCATCGGTCGATGATCTGGGCAAGGTCAAGGGCATCGGTGAAAAGACCCTTGCCGAACTCAAGCCGCTGCTGACTGCAGGTTCGCGTGGTGCGGCTGCTCAGACCCCGTCGGCGCCGGTCGGGTCCGGGGGTACGGCATCATCGGGCTTTCCCTGGTGGATGCTGATTGCCGGCGTGGTCGTGGCGGTCGTTGCGTTCGTGATCATGCGCCGCCGCAGTGCGCCGGTGCCGACGCGACCCTTGGGACCGGCTTCTTCACCCTCCGCCGACGGGGCAGCCGAGCCGGAGTCTGCCCCGATTGCCGCTCCTGCATCCGTTTCGAAATCTGCGCCGCCGCGTCCCGCTGCAAGCGCTCCTGCTCAAGCGCCGGTAGCACCGGCCCCGACAGCGCCAAGCCCGGCCGGAGCGCCGCCCAGACCCGCCGGCGGCCCGCCGGCGCCGGCGCAGGCTGCTTCGTCTGAATTCCCGTCGGCGTCAGCACCGAAACCGGCGGGAGCTCTGCCCAAACCCGCCGGCTCGCGCTGAACATCCGGAGCACATCAGGTTCGCCATGAAATACAAGACACTCGAAGACTTCGTCGGCAATACACCACTGGTGCGGCTGCAGCGCATTCCTGGCTATGACAACGGGCGGCGCGACAACGTCATCCTTGCGAAGCTGGAGGGCAACAATCCGGCCGGATCAGTCAAGGACCGTCCCGCGTTGTCGATGATCCGCCGCGCCGAAGAACGGGGCGACATCAAGCCTGGTGACACGCTGATCGAGGCGACCAGCGGAAACACCGGCATTGCGCTGGCGATGGTGGCCGCCATGCGCGGCTACCGGATGATTCTGGTGATGCCTGAAAACCAGAGCATCGAGCGGCGCCAGAGCATGGCGGCTTATGGCGCCGAACTGGTGCTGACCAGCAAGGCAGGAAGCATGGAACTGGCACGCGATGTTGCGGAGAAGTTGCGCGACGAGGGCCGCGGCATCATCCTCGACCAGTTCGCCAACCCCGATAATCCGCGCGCACACATCGAAGGTACGGGGCCTGAGATCTGGCGCGACACCGGCGGTGAAGTCACGCACTTCGTCAGCTCGATGGGCACCACCGGCACTATCATGGGTACCTCCACGTATCTGAAGTCGATGAATCCTGCGATTCGGATCATCGGCTGCCAGCCGGAAGACGGTTCGCAGATCCCCGGGATCCGGAAGTGGCCCGAGGCCTATCTGCCGAAGATATACGACGGCAAGCGCGTCGATCGCATCGAATACGTGGGTCAGGCAGCAGCAGAGGACATGACGCGCCGCCTCGCGAGTGAAGAAGGCATCTGTGCCGGCATCAGTTCCGGCGGGGCACTCGTGGTTGCCCTGCGCATTGCGGCTGAAGTCGAGAATGCGACCATCGTCAGCATCGTCTGCGATCGCGGCGACCGATACCTGTCGACGGGTGTGTTCCCGTCCTGACCCGTTGCGGCGAAATCCGGGACGCTGGCTATTTGTTCTGTGCGTCGCCTGTGCGTCGCTGCCAGCATCGGCTGCCATCACGCTTCGGTTCCAGGCCGTGTCCGCTCCTCAACTGACGCTCGACGATGTAAGCATCAGTGCATCGTCACTGAGCACTGGTCCGGCCCGTATCGAGGCCACTCGCGCGAATTTCGGTGGGCGCATGCTGCACGACGTGCGCCTTGATTGCGCGGACTTCGCGGTCACTCCGCAGATGCGGTGCCGGGGCGGTGTGCTGCGGGCGCGTGGCATGGGTCCGTGGCGAGTCGAATTCGCGATTGCCGGAGCGCAGCGCGAGCTGAATGCCACGCTGCACATCGATCGTGATGTGCGCGTCGACCTTGCCGGCAAGCTGGCTGGCCGACAGCCTCACATCAAGCTTGAATCGTCCGGTCTCGACCTGGGCCGACTGCTCGGCGACGAGGCGGCGCTGAAGCCTTATGCACCGGCCGGCCGCGTCAACATCACGGCAGAACTGACGCAGATCGGCGCTGCGCGAACGCCGCACTTCCACATGACGGTCGCGCTGTCCGGCGGAGCATTCGGATCCGCAGACGGTCTCCGGGCGGCCGATGCGCTGCGTGGCACACTCAATCTGGACGTTCATCGCGCCGGCACGGACTGGGCTGGCCGGTTGCAGATTGACTGGCGGGGTGGCGAGTTGCTGTGGGACAGCCTCTACCTCGCCGGAGGCGGCAGCGTTCTTTCGTCTGGTTTCGTACTTTCGGACAAGGCGGTTGAGTTGTCGGATGTGATGCTTGATCTTGCCGATGTCGGGCGCCTGACCGGCAATGCGCGCTTCGGTCGCGCACCGCTTGCGCTTCGCTCGGCTGAAGTTCAGGGACGCGCTTTCGACCTGCAGGCGCTCAATGAGCGCTTCATCGCTCCCCTTCTTGCTGCGCGCGGCTGGCCGACGTTTGCCATGACCGGGCGGGCAGATCTGAGTGCGCTGATTGATCAGCTTGGAATGCGCAGCGCGGCGGTGCGCCTGCACGACGCCGAGGTGGCCGATGCGGCCGGGCGGTTTTTGCTCTCGGGAATCAATGCCGATCTGCCCTGGCTGCGCGATGCGGCGACCGACATGACGCTCGCAGCAGAGCAGGGGCGCTTCGGGCGTGTGCCGTTGGGTCCGTTCGAGATGCATGCCGAGGTTGCGCCGGACCACGTTGCGGTGCAGCCCGTTCGAATCCCGTTGCTGGATGCAGGACTGCGCCTAAATGCGCTGCGCTTCGATCGTGCGGATGGCCGCTGGAACGGCGACATGTCGGCCGACCTCGAGCCGGTGTCGATGCCCGAATTGACGGCCGCGCTTGGCTGGCCGCGCATGACGGGCAGTCTGGGTGCAAGCGTGCCGCGCGTGCGCTGGCTTGATGGTGTGCTCTCGCTTGATGGTCAGATGCTGATACAGGTGTTCGATGGCTATGTTGCGGCCAACGGGTTGCAGGTGATCGAACCCTTCGGTGCGACGCCGCGTGTGCTTGCAGACCTTCAGATGCGTTACATCGACCTTGATGCAATGACCGAGACCTTTCAGTTCGGGCGCATCACAGGTCGCATTGACGGAGATGTTGAAGCGCTTGAGTTGTCGCGCTGGGCGCCTGTTTCATTCGACGCCCGCATACGTTCGAGTCCGGGTGACTATCCACGAACGATCAGCCAGAGCGCAGTGGAAAGCATCACCGCGCTGGGCGGAGCAGGTGCTGTTGCAGCGATTCAGAGAAGCTTTCTGGGTTTCTTCGAACGTTTCGGCTACAAACGCATGGGCTTGTCATGCAGGCTGCGCAACGGTGTCTGCGAAATGGACGGGCTGGCGGAAAAGGGGGATGGATTCATGCTGATCGAAGGAGGCGGGCTGCCGGCACTCAGTGTCGTTGGCTACAATCGGCGCGTAGACTGGCCGGTGTTGCTGGAACGTCTGGCGCGCGTGACCGGGACGAAACCGGTGGTTCAGTGAGGAATGAAATGAAAAGATCGCTCCAAGCGGTGCTGGCTGGCGCGGTGCTCCTTGCCGGCTGCGTCACCATCAACATCTACTTTCCGGCCGCTGCTGCAGAAAAGGCGGCCGACCGCATCATCGACGAAGTCTGGCAATTGAAGAAGGACAGCCAGACTCCCGTCCCTTCGGAAGGACAACAGCCATGAAGCTGCTGCAACGTATCGTGCTGCTGTGCGTACTGCTCGTGCCCAGCGTCTGGGCGCAGGGCAATCTGGAAATCAATACGCCGGCGATCAGTCAGCTGCGCGATTCGATGCAGGCGCGCCATGCGCAGCTCGCTCCGCACTATGCATCGGGCGCCGTTGGTCTGACGGTCGATGGCCACATCGCGCTGCGCGATGCGAATGCCGTGCCGCTGGCACAGCGAACCGCAGTGCAGGGTCTGGTTGCCAGGGAGAACGGCGACCGTGACGCCCTGTACAGGGAAATCGCGCGCGCCAACGGACATCCGGAATGGGAAGCGGAAATCCGCTCGACCTTTGCAAAGCGCTGGATCGACCGTGCGCAGGGCGGCTGGTACATCCAGTCCGGCGGGCAGTGGTCCCGAAAATAACGATCAACGTCATCACAGGATTGCCATGGCCGCCGTACTAGTATTCGATATCGAGAGCATCCCGGACATCGCGGGCATACGCTCGCTCCACCACCTGCCGGATGCGCTGTCCGACGCCGAAGTCGCGGAGTTCGCATTCCAGCAACGTCGTGCGAGCGTAGGGCACGACTTCCTTCCTCTGCATCTCCAGCGCGTGGTGGTGATCTCATGCGCGCTGCGCGACGCCCGTTCGCTGCGGGTATGGTCACTGGCCGAGCCGGAATGCGGCGAAGGCCAGATCATCCAGCGCTTCTACGAAGGCATCGAGAAGCTGACACCGCAGATCGTGTCATGGAACGGTGCAGGCTTCGATCTGCCGGTGCTCCACTATCGCGGTCTGATTCACGGTGTGACGGCGCCCCGGTATTGGGAAATGGGTGAAGGCGACGGCCCGGATGCGCGTGAATTCAAGTGGAACAACTACATCAGCCGCTATCACTCGCGCCATCTCGATTTGATGGATCTGCTCGCCCTCTATCAGGGCCGAGGCAATGCGCCGCTGGATGATCTGGCCAAACTGATCGGTTTTCCTGGCAAGCTCGGCATGGATGGTTCCGCCGTCTGGGGGGCATGGCAGCGCGGAGAGACCGCGCAGATACGCGACTATTGCGAGACCGACGTGCTCAACACCTTCCTCGTCTTCCAGCGCTTTCAACTGATGCGTGGCGTGCTTGACCACGCACAGTACGACGCGGAAATCGCCTTCGTAAGGGAGTGGCTGGCTGCGCAACCCGGCGAGCACTGGAAGGAATACCTCGCTGCGTGGAAGGTGGTTTGAAGGCGGAATTCCGGCGGATCGTTCGACGAATATCAAAAATATGTTGAGCGGGGAATTTTTCGGGCTATACTTGCGCGCTCTTTTAGGCGCGTAGCTCAGCTGGTTAGAGCACCACCTTGACATGGTGGGGGTCGTTGGTTCGAGTCCAATCGCGCCTACCAACACACACTGCAGGAATTGAAAGGCAGAGTTATGACACCGCGAACTTGCTACATCCCGGTATCAGTCACTGTCTGAGCCCTGCAGCGAAAGACGCACGAATGACGAAGTCCTAGTCGTGCGCATCCAAAAAAGTGCGGCCCAGGCCGCACTTTTTTTTCGTCCGTAGCCAGCGCCTGCGGACGCTCGTCAAGCCGTCCCGATTACCGTTTTCCGGAGCAACATCATGGTCAATGTCACCCTGCCAGACGGCTCTGTCCGAAGTTTCGAATCGGCAATCACCGTGCGTGAAGTCGCCGCATCGATCGGTGCGGGTCTGGCCAAGGCAGCGCTCGCCGGGCGTGTCGATGGGAATCTGGTCGATACCTCCTTCGTGATCGAACATGACGCGCAGTTGTCCGTCGTGACCGATCGCGATGCCGATGGGCTCGATATGATCCGGCACTCGACGGCTCACCTGCTGGCTTTCGCGGTCAAGGAACTGTTCCCGGATGCCCAGGTGACCATCGGACCTGTCATCGAGAATGGCTTCTACTATGATTTTTCCTACAAGCGTCCCTTTACGCCGGAAGATCTGACAGCGATCGAGCTGCGCATGGCCGAGCTGTCGAAGAAGGACATTCCGGTTTCCCGCGAAGTCTGGCAGCGCGACAAGGCGGTCGAATTCTTCGAATCGATCGGCGAGCATTACAAGGCGGAAATCATTGCTTCGATTCCCGCCGACCAGGACGTTTCCCTCTACCGGGAAGGCGACTTCGTCGACCTTTGCCGCGGCCCGCACGTACCGTCGACCGGCAAGCTAAAGGTTTTCAAGCTCATGAAGGTGGCCGGCGCCTACTGGCGCGGCGATGCAAAGAACGAAATGCTGCAGCGGATCTACGGCACTGCCTGGGCGAAGAAGGACGAGCAGGACGCCTATCTGCACATGCTCGAGGAAGCCGAAAAGCGCGACCACCGGCGGCTGGGCAAGCAGCTCGACCTGTTCCACATGCAGGAAGAGGCGCCTGGCATGGTGTTCTGGCATCCCAAGGGTTGGGTTGTCTGGCAGCAGATCGAGCAGTACATGCGGCACGTTCTCGACGAGGCCGGTTACAGCGAGGTCAAGACGCCGCTGATGATGGACCGCGTGCTGTGGGAGAAGTCCGGTCACTGGGAGAATTACCGCGAGAACATGTTCACCACCGAGTCGGAAAAGCGCGACTACGCGGTGAAGCCGATGAATTGCCCGGGTCATGTGCAGATATTCAATGCGGCGCTGCACTCCTACCGCGACCTTCCGTTGCGTCTGGCCGAGTTCGGCTCATGCCATCGCAACGAGCCGTCCGGCGCGCTCCACGGTCTGATGCGCGTACGTGGTTTCGTGCAGGACGATGCCCATATTTTCTGTACCGAAGCGCAGATCACGTCCGAAGTGACGGCATTCAACGAGCTGCTGCTGCGCGTCTATCGCGACTTCGGCTTCAATGATCTTGCCATCAAGCTGTCGCTTCGCCCGGCCAAGCGCGCCGGTTCCGACGATGTGTGGGACCGCGCGGAATCGGGTTTGCGCGACGCGCTTGCCGCGTCAGGCATGCAATGGGAAGAGCTGCCGGGCGAGGGTGCGTTCTACGGTCCGAAGATCGAGTACCACATCAAGGACGCCATCGGTCGCTCCTGGCAATGCGGTACGCTGCAGCTCGATTTCGTGTTGCCCGAGCGTCTCGGTGCCGAGTACGTGGCCGAGGACAATGGTCGCTACCGGCCGGTCATGCTGCATCGAGCCGTGCTCGGTTCACTCGAGCGCTTCATCGGAATTCTGATCGAAAACCACGCGGGCAATTTCCCGCTGTGGCTCGCGCCGGTTCAGGTCGTTGTGATGGGTATCACGGAAGCGCAGGCCGATTATGCGGTGGAAGTCGCCAATGCGTTGCGCAATGCCGGTCTGCGCGTCGAATGCGATTTGCGCGGCGAGAAGATTAACTATAAAATCCGCGAACATAGTTTGCAAAAGTTGCCTTATCAGGTCGTCGTCGGCGACAAGGAAAAGGCAGCAGGAGTGGTGGCCGTGCGCGCCCGTGGAAATACCGATCTCGGGCAGATGACCTTAAGTGATTTCCTGCAGCGTCTCGCAGATGAAATCGCGACACGGGGCGTCGATCGCACGGCCTGATTTTTTTCGCCTTGGGAGTAAGAGCATCAGTCAGCAAAAATCGCAGCGCCTCAACTCGGAAATCAACGCCCCGGAGATTCGGCTTGTCGGCGAAGAGGGTGAGCAGTTAGGTATCATGTCGGCCCGTCAGGCGTTGTCAATGGCAGAAGAAGCGGGCATTGATCTGGTTGAAATCGCACCTCTGGCGAAGCCGCCCGTCTGTCGTCTGATGGACTTCGGCAAGTTCAAGTACCAGGAAGCGAAGCGAGCCGCTGAAGCCAAGTCGAAGCAGAAGCAGATACAGATCAAGGAAGTCAAGTTCCGTCCTGGTACGGACGAAGGCGACTACCAGATCAAGCTGCGCAATCTGTCCCGCTTTCTCCTGGATGGTGACAAGGCGAAGGTTACCCTGCGGTTCCGTGGCCGCGAAATGGCGCATCAGGAATTCGGCATCCGGTTGCTTGAGCGAGTGAAGGCTGATCTTGAAGCAGTTGCGGTGGTCGAGCAGTTTCCGAAGCTCGAAGGCAGGCAACTGATCATGGTGCTTGCACCCAGCAAGAAAAAGGTCTGACCGCGAGGCAGTGAAAAGAATGAGCCGGACCAGATGGTCTGGCGAAACGCGAGGCTCTGCTTCGCGGGGTCGTCATGAAAGTGGCGACACAAAAAGTGTTCACGGGTATGAAAGTGCGGCGAAGGGTTCGCGGCCACCTGTGAAGATGACATAAATGGAGTTTTGTCATGCCCAAGATGAAGACCAAAAAGGGCGCTGCCAAGCGCTTCAAGGTCAGGGCGAGCGGCAGCATCAAGCGTTCGCAGGCGTTCAAGCGCCACATTCTGACCAAGAAAACCACCAAGTCGAAGCGTCAGCTTCGCGGTATGACGGCGGTGCATGCAACGGATGACGCACGCGTCCGCAACATGCTGCCCTACGCATAAGGAGCCGACGAGATGCCAAGAGTCAAACGTGGTGTAACGGCACGCGCCCGTCACAAGAAAGTTCTTGATCAGGCCAAGGGTTACCGCGGCCGCCGCAATAGCGTCTACAGGATCGCCAAGCAGGCGGTGATGAAGGCGGGGCAATATGCGTATCGCGACCGTCGTCAGAGGAAGAGGCAGTTCCGCGCACTGTGGATTGTCCGCATCAACGCTGCAGCCCGTGAAGTCGGCCTGACCTACTCGAAGCTGATCAATGGCCTGAACAAGGCGTCGATCCAGGTCGATCGCAAGGTTCTCGCTGATCTTGCCGTGTTCGACAAGGCGGCTTTTGCAGCCATTGCGAATCAGGCAAAGGCCCAGCTCGCCTGAGCGTGTTGCACGCAAAAAAAGGAGGCCTGGCCTCCTTTTTTTGTCCCTACGTTATCCAGGTGGATGTCCATGAGTGATCTGGAAGCTATTGTTTCTCAAGCTGAATCCGATTTTTTGTCGGTTTTTGACGCGGTTGCCCTCGAGCAGGCCAAGGCGCGTTTTCTCGGCAAGTCAGGCAGCCTGACGGAATTGCTGAAGGGGTTGGGAAAGCTTGATCCCGATGAACGCAAGATCGCCGGGGCTGCGATCAACATTGCCAAGCAACGTGTCGAAGCGGCACTCGAATCGCGACGCGAGGCGCTGCGCAACGCGGCGCTGGAAGCACGTCTGGCGGAAGAGTCCCTGGATGTCACGCTGCCCGGTCGAGGTCAGGGCAGAGGCGGGCTGCATCCGGTCACCCGCACGCTCGAGCGTATCGAGGCCCTGTTCCGCGGCATTGGTTTCGACGTCGCCGACGGCCCCGAAATCGAAACCGACTTCCACAATTTCACCGCATTGAACACGCCGGAAAACCATCCTGCGCGGTCGATGCACGACACCTTCTACATCGAAGACAGCGATGCGGTGATGCTCCGCACCCACACCAGCCCTATACAGGTGCGCTACATGCAGGCGCACGTGGCGCGCCATGCTGCGTCCGGCGGCATGCCCGAAATCCGGATCATTGCGCCGGGGCGCGTGTACCGCGTCGATTCGGATGCAACGCATTCGCCCATGTTCCATCAGGTGGAAGGCCTCTGGGTCGGCGAGTCGGTCAGCTTTGCCGACCTCAAGGGTGTGGTGAGCGATTTCCTGCATCGCTTCTTTGAAGCCGATCAGCTCGACGTGCGCTTCCGACCGTCTTTTTTCCCGTTTACCGAGCCTTCGGCCGAAATCGATGTCGCCTTCTCGAGCGGGCCGCTGGCCGGTCGCTGGCTGGAGATCGCCGGCTGCGGCATGGTGCATCCGAATGTGCTCTCCCATTGCGGCATCGATGCCGAGCGTTACACCGGGTTCGCCTTCGGTTTCGGTCCGGACCGCCTGACCATGCTGCGTTACGGCATCAATGACCTGCGCTTGTTCTATGACGGCGATGTGCGTTTTCTGAGCCAGTTCCGCTGAGGTTCTACCGAGATGAAATTTTCCGAAAAGTGGTTGCGTGAATTCGTCGATCCGTCCATCGACACTCAGGCTCTGTCGCATCTGCTGACGATGGCCGGGCTGGAGGTCGAGGAACTCAATGCAGCGGCAGCAGTGTTCGACGGTGTGGTGGTTGCCGAGGTGCTTTCCGTTGCCCCGCATCCCGACGCAGATCGATTGCGCGTGTGCAGCGTGAATGCCGGCTGTGAGCCGCTGCAGATCGTGTGTGGAGCGCCGAACGTGGCGGCGGGCATGAAGGTGCCCTGCGCCACTGTCGGTGCGCATCTGCCCGGCATCGACATCAAGCGTGCCAAGCTGCGCGGGGTGGAGAGCAACGGCATGCTGTGCTCGGCCCGCGAACTCGGTTTGTCCGAAGACCATGGTGGCCTGCTCGCGCTGCCCGCCGATGCGCCGGTCGGCGCCGACATCCGCACCTACCTCGAGCTTGATGACAACGTTTTCGTCATCAAGCTCACGCCGAACCGCGCCGACTGCTTCGGCATGCTGGGCATCGCACGCGAAGTTGCCGCCCTTGCAGGTGCACCGCTGCGCGTACCTATGATTGCCGCTGCGCCAGTATCGCTGCCGGATGTTCTGCCGGTGAAGGTCGAGCACAGCGAGCTTTGCGGTCGTTTTTCCGGTCGTGTCATCCGCGGAGTCGATGCCCGTGCCGCAACACCTGAGTGGATGAAGCGCCGGCTGGAACGTGCCGGCATGCGTTCGATCTCCATCCTGGTCGATATTTCCAACTACGTCATGCTGGAACTGAATCGGCCGAATCACGTGTTCGACCTCGATCGGGTGCACGGTGGTCTGCAGGTACGCTGGGCGAGGGCGGGCGAAAAGCTGGTGCTGCTCAATGACCAGACCATCGAATTCACCGCGGATTGCGGCGTCATTGCGGATGATTCCGGCGTCGAAAGTTTCGCTGGAGTCATGGGCGGCGCTGCGACGGCCTGTTCGCTCGATACACGCAATGTTTACGTCGAAGCGGCTTTCTGGCTGCCCGATGCGATACAGGGGCGCGCGCGCCGCTATGCGTTCTCCAGCGAGGCGGCACATCGCTTCGAGCGGGGCGTCGATTTCGCCGATACGGTGAGCGGTGTCGAACGCGTGACGCAACTCATCATCGACATCTGCGGTGGACAGGCCGGTCCGGTCGACGACCAGATCACGGCATTGCCCTCGCGCGACCCGGTTCGACTGCGCCCGGCGCGCGCAGCGCGCGTGCTGGGCGTGGCATTCAGCGACGACGAGATCGCCGCCTGCCTGACCCGCATGGCGTTCGGATTCGCGCGCGATGGCGCTGACTTCATCGTTCAGCCACCGACGTGGCGCTTCGATCTGCGCATCGAAGAGGATCTGATAGAAGAACTGGCGCGCCTCCATGGCTACGACAACATTCCCACGCACCCGCCGGTTGGCCGCCTTGCCATGCCGGCGCTGCCGGAAGCACGGCGCAATGCATCCGCGCTGCGCCATCTGCTGGCTGATCGCGACTTCCAGGAAGTGATCAATTTCGCATTCGTGGAACGTCGCTGGGAGCAGGATTTCGCGGGCAACGAGGCGCCGGTCGTACTGGCGAATCCGATCGCCAGCCAGATGTCGGTCATGCGTTCGACGCTGATCGGCGGTCTCGTCGATAACGTTGCGACCAATCGTCGTCGCCAGCTGGACCGGGTGCGAGTATTCGAGATCGGACGCTGTTTCGCGCATGACGCGGCGGCTACCCCGGTTTCCGGTTTTGCTCAGACGCTGCGCGTCGCCGGTCTTGCATGGGGTGATGTGCAGCCCGAACAGTGGGGTGCTTCTGCACGCGCGACCGACTTCTTCGATCTCAAGGCGGATTTGGAAGCCTTGCTGTGGCCGCTGCAGGCAGACTTCACTGCAGCACGCCACGTCGCATTGCATCCGGGCCGAGCCGCCGAGGTCAGTCTCGACGGACGTGCGATCGGTTTCATCGGCGAACTGCATCCGGAGCTGGTTCAGCGCCATGAATTGGGCAGTGCGCCCGTGGTGTTCGAAATCGATCTCGAGCCGCTTTGCCAGGTGCCGGTTCCGGCTTACAGCCCGCTGTCGCGTCAGCCTTCGGTGCGCCGTGACATTGCCTTGCTTTTGCCGCGTTCGACCTGTGCTACAACCGTTCTCGAAGGCCTCCGCCGTGCTGCGCCGGCCATCGTGAACGAGGTCTCTTTATTCGACCTGTATCAGGGGAAAGGCATAGCTGATAACGAAAAAAGCTTTGCGTTCCGTATAGTTATGCAAGATACTCAACGTACTTTGGCGGACGCGGAAGTCGATGGAGCGGTGCATGAACTTCTGACATATGCCGAGCGTGAGTTCGGAGCAAAGCTGCGCGCCTGAGGCGGCAGGGCGACAGGGTACAAGGAAGCCGCATGACCACATTGACCAAGGCCGAACTGGCGGAAATGCTGTTCGAACAGGTAGGACTGAACAAGCGCGAAGCCAAGGATATGGTTGAAGCGTTCTTCGACGAGATCCGTGATGCGCTGGAGAGCGGCGACGGTGTCAAGCTGTCCGGCTTCGGCAATTTTCAGCTGCGCGACAAGCCGCAGCGCCCGGGCCGAAACCCCAAGACTGGTGAAGAGATACCGATCACTGCGAGACGGGTAGTCACTTTTCACGCCAGTCAGAAACTGAAGGCAGCCGTCGAGGGCATCGATTACGATGGAAGCGACGAGTAAGGATCCGCTGGTACTGCCGGCGATTCCCGCCAAGCGCTATTTCACGATTGGCGAGGTGAGCGAGCTGTGCGGCGTCAAGCCGCATGTGCTGCGCTACTGGGAGCAGGAATTCACCCAGCTCAAACCGGTCAAGAGGCGCGGCAATCGTCGCTACTACCAGCATCACGAAGTGTTGCTCGTGCGACGCATACGCCAACTTCTCTACGAAGAAGGGTTCACCATCAACGGTGCGCGCAACCGCCTTGATGATTCGGATCAACGCGGCTCAAGCGCTGCAGGCGCAGCGGACAATGAAATTGATTTCGCGGCGCTGCGCACCGAGTTGCAGGACATACTCGGCCTGCTCGAATGAGCGTTCGACATGGCGCAGCAATGACTGTTTTTTGTGGCCATGTGGGCTAAACAACGGCCGCGCCTGATACAATTCGGCTCTGAGTCGGGGCGTGGCGCAGCCTGGTAGCGCACTTGCATGGGGTGCAAGGGGTCGCGAGTTCGAATCCCGCCGCCCCGACCAAATTTCTTTCGATTTGCAGGCGACAGGCAGGCAAGTCGGATGGAAGTTGTCTCCCGACAACGGGAGTTTGAATGAAAGACCGCATTCTTGACGATGCGGTTTTTTTTCGTCCGGTGATTTGTGCGATGGCGGAATGGCGTCTCGCGAGGCTGTCTTCGTATTCGGCGAGTCGGCGTCTCCCGGGTACGCATTTCGGAATTCCCCGGATCACGCCCCGGCCGCTTCGGCCCTTGCCGGTGCATCGAACAGCCAGCCTGCCTCGTCTGGATGCGCTGGTGTCCTGTGCTATATTCAAACGCTGGTTTGGTGGGTGCAACCGTTGCGCTACGAACGAGCCGTTTTCGGCTCGATCAAGCGCGCATGCGAGTCTGCAGGCGTTTGTTCCCCCTTCGTCCCGATCGTCTCTTCCGGTCGCAACACTCGGTCGCGACACCTGTGCGCGTCCTTCACTCGCAGCCTCCCATGCGTATCCTGTTGTCCAATGACGATGGCTATTTTGCCCCCGGCCTGGAAGCGCTTCACCGCGCATTGTCCGAAGTCGGCGAAGTGACCGTCGTGGCACCCGAAGCGGATCGAAGCGGTGCCAGCAACTCCCTCACACTCGATCGTCCGCTCATCCTGCGCCGTGCCCGAAATGGGTTCCACTATGTAAACGGCACGCCGACCGACTGCGTGCATCTGGCGGTGACCGGCATGCTCGATCATCTTCCGGACATTGTCGTATCCGGCATCAATGACGGCGCCAACATGGGCGACGACACGATCTATTCCGGCACAGTTGCGGCCGCCACCGAAGGCTATCTGCTGGGTGTGCCGGCGATCGCGATCTCGATGACGCGCAAGGGCGGTGCCCACTACGACACTGCGGCACGCATCGCCTGCGACCTGGTTCGTCGTCTCACGGCCCGTCCTTTTGCGACGCCCGTACTGCTCAACGTCAATGTGCCCGATCTGGCGCCTGACGCACTCCGGGGCATTCAGGTGACGCGACTCGGCCGGCGCCACAAGGCGGAACCGGTGGTCCGGACGACCAATCCGCGCAATGAAACCGTGTATTGGGTCGGTGCTGCCGGCGCCGCCCAGGATGCCGGCGAAGGTACTGATTTTCACGCCACCGCCAATGGCTTCGCGTCGGTCACGCCGCTGCAGATCGATCTGACCCATGTGTCGCAGATGGGACAAGTACGGGACTGGCTGGGCGCATGAGCGTGCCGGATCTGAGCCTCAGCCTGACGCGTGCGCGGACCAGGATGGTGGAGCGGCTGCGCACCTCCGGCATCCGCGACGAAGGCGTGCTGGCGGCCATCCTCGCGGTGCCTCGCCATCAGTTCGTCGAAGAAGCGCTCGGCACGCGTGCCTACGAGGACACAGCGTTGCCGCTCGGTTTTCAACAGACCATCTCCCAGCCCTTCGTGGTCGCCCGCATGATTGAACTTCTGAGGGCTGGCGGGCGTCCTCTGGGCAAGACGCTGGAAGTCGGGGCAGGGTGCGGTTATCAGGCGGCCGTCCTGTCGAAGCTCGCAACCGACGTCTACGCGGTTGAGCGAATTGCGCCGCTGCTAGAGCGCGCGAAGCGCAATCTGCGTCCCCTGCGTCTGCCGAATGTGCGTCTGAAGCATGCCGATGGGTCGGTTGGACTGGCTGCCGAAGCGCCCTTCGATACAATCATCGTGGCTGCGGCGTCGGCTTCCGTACCGATGCCGCTTCTGGAACAGCTGGCGGAAGGGGGGCGTCTGATCATTCCGATCGGCACCACCGACCAGTCCTTGCGGCTGATCGAACGACAGCCTCAGCGCTACGTAGAGTCAAAGCTGGATGCGGTGCGCTTCGTGCCGTTGTTGCCGGGGGTTGAATGAGGAAATCGCTGTTCGTCCTGTCTGGCCTGTGTCTGGTGCTCGCATCCTGCGCGGGTACGAGGCCCGCGCCGGTCGAGGACCGCTCGCCGGCGCCCGGATCGTCCTCAGTGCCCGCCTCAGTCGCACGCGTACCGGCAGCGGCGCGCCCGGGCTATCACCAGGTGGCCAAGGGCGATACGCTGTACAGCATCGCACTGGAATATGGTCAGGACTGGCGCGACCTCATCATCTGGAACCGACTGGAGAACCCGAACCTGATCCGCGTCGGACAGGAGGTGCGGGTGACACCGCCGGAGGGGGCTGTCGAAACGCAGCCGATTGCTGCAGCCAGCGGCGTCGAGTCGCGGCCGATTCAGCCGATCGCAGCAACCCCTCCCGCGACTGCAGCGGCGGAGCCGGTGATCCCCTCGGCCAATACCGCGCTGGTGAAGCGCGAGCCGCGCGGAGGCGTGGAACCTTATTCCGAGCAGGCGCTGGCGCAGATGAAATCCGGTGCCGCGGTACCGGCCGTTGCGCCATCGGCTGCAGTCGCCACCGCAGAAGCAGCACCGGTTGCTGCGGCTGTCACTGCACCCGATTCGGTACGTGCCGAGGCGGGTGTCGAATGGAGCTGGCCGTCGAGCGGCCGCATCGTCGGACGATTCGGCGAAGGTACGAACAAAGGCGTTGATCTTGCAGGGCGCACAGGCGATCCGGTGCTGGCTGCCGCCGGGGGCCGTGTGGTCTATGCAGGGGAAGCCATGCGTGGCTACGGCAAACTCGTCATCGTGAAGCACGACGGCACCTTCCTGTCGGCTTATGCGCACAACAGCAAGATACTCGTGCAGGAACGCGATACGGTGAAGCGCGGACAACGGATTGCCGAACTCGGCGACACGGATGCGGACGCCGGGAAACCTCGGCTGCACTTCGAGATCAGACGCCAGGGCAAACCCGTAGACCCCCTGAAGTATCTGCCGCCGAGATAAAGCCATGTCCGATTTGTCGCACTCCGAAGATGCCGAACCGGTCGAGTCCGTAGAAGACGACGTGGACGCGTCCGACATCGAAGCGACAGACTCGGCACCCATCGAGGTCGCAGAAGCGCCTGAAGCGGAGTTTCTGGGTGATGCAACCCAGCTCTATCTGAACGAAATCGGCGCCAACCCGCTGCTCACGCCGGAAGAAGAGCTGGCGATGGCCCGGCGCGTGCGTACCGGTGATTTCGAAGCGCGGCAGATCATGATCGAACGCAACCTGCGACTGGTCGTGAATATCGCCAAGCACTACCTGAATCGTGGCATGCCGCTGCTCGACCTGGTCGAGGAGGGCAATCTCGGACTGATCCACGCGCTTGAAAAATACGATCCCGAGCGCGGTTTCCGTTTTTCGACCTATGCGACCTGGTGGATCCGCCAGAACATCGAGCGCGCGATCATGAACCAGTCGCGCACCATCCGCCTGCCGGTTCATGTGGTGAAGGAACTGAATCAGGTGCTGCGCGCCATGCGCAATCTCGAATCGCGCAGCGGCGGCGAATGCTGTGCGGAGGACATTGCACAGCTGCTTGCCAAGCCGGTCGAGGATGTCCGCCATATTCTGTCGTTGAATGAACACACGGCGTCGCTCGATGCGCCGCTCGATATCGATCCGTCGCTGTCGATCGGCGAGTCCCTGGCCGACGACAACCAGATCGGCCCGGAGGAAGAGATCCAGAACGCCGAGATCGGCGGTCTGGTGCAGATATGGATTGGTCAGCTCAACGACAAGCAGCGTACGGTGATCGAGTGCCGTTACGGCATCAACAACCGCGAAATTTCAACGCTGGAAGAGCTGGCTGACCAGCTCGATCTGACGCGCGAGCGGGTGCGCCAGATTCAGCTCGAGGCGCTCGCCCAGCTGCGCAAGATACTGCGTCGTGCCGGCGTGTCGCGTGACGTGCTGCTGTAACAGTCGGTTGGAACGCCTGTCGGATCGAAACGCGGGATGCGCCGAGTGTGGCTGCAGGGTGACGCTCTCTGCTCTCGTCCAGAACGGCCTGGCCCTCGGGCGATGACGCCGATCTTCTGCCCACGGCTGGCTTTGCAAAGCCAGCCTGTTCAGCAGGTGCAGCGCAAAGCGCTGCGAAACCCCGGTGGTACGGCGGCTGGCTTGGCACAGCCAGCCCGTTCGGCAGGCGCAGCGCAATGCGCTGCGAAACCCCGGTGGTACGGAGGCTGGCTTGGCACAGCCAGCCCGTTCGGCAGGCGCAGCGCAATGCGCTGCGAAACCCCTGTGGTACGGAGGCTGGCTTGGCACAGCCAGCCCGTTCAGCAGGCGCAGCGCAATGCGCTGCGAAACCCCTGTGGTACGGAGGCTGGCTTGGCACAGCCAGCCCGTTCAGCAGGCGCAGCGCAATGCGCTGCGAAACCCCTGCCTCACCCCATTGCGAGCTGCGCTACGGTCTGAAGTCCGTATTCGAACAGTCTCTGCAGCGCTGGCGCGAAGAAGGACAGCGACAGCAGCAGCATTGTGAAGCCAGCGATCAGCGTTACCGGGAAACCGATGGCGAACAGGTTGAGCGCCGGTGCCGCGCGCGTGAGTACTGCCAGTGCGATGTTCACGACCAGCAGCGCGGCGATCAGTGGCAGTGCGAGCATCAGTCCCGCTGAAAACAGCGTACTGCCCCAGCGCGCGATGGCCAGCCAGCCATTGGCGGGAAACAGCTCGGCACCGACCGGCCACCATTCGAAACTGTTGCCCAATACAGCGAGCAGCATGAGATGGCCATTGATGGACAGAAAGATCAGCGTCGCCAGCAGGCCGAGAAATTCCGAGATGACAGGTGACTGGGCGGAATTGTCGGGATCGTAGAACATCGCAAAACCAAGGCCCATCTGCAGGCCGATCAACTCGCCTGCCAGATCGACCGCGGCGAAGATGATGCGCACCGTGAAGCCGAGCGCGATGCCGATGAGCATCTGCTGCAGCAGCGCCATCATCCCCGGCCATGAGCCGACCACCAATCCGGACGGCGGCAGCGTCGGCAACAGTGCGAAGGTCATCATGGCACCCAGACCGAGGCGGATGCGTGCCGGAAAGGCGCGGTTGCTGAGCACCGGTGCCGCAG
This sequence comes from Methyloversatilis sp., assembly GCA_017984755.1. GTDB lineage: Bacteria > Pseudomonadota > Gammaproteobacteria > Burkholderiales > Rhodocyclaceae > Methyloversatilis. The sequence continues at coordinate 42,573 of JAGNYW010000012.1, read as the reverse complement.
CGAACATGCCGAGGATGCGGACGAGCGGAAACAGGAAGCCTGCCATCCACAGGTCTAGCTGTTCGGCACTCAGTGAAATCATGGTTCAGCGCAGGCCCGCATTTCGCCGTGCGCGTGCCTCGCGAGGTCGGGACGCGGTCACGGGCTATCCCAGCAGCGACGGAATGGACGAGTACAGCCTGCGCATGTAGTCGGTCATCGTGGCGATCATCCACGGTCCGCCGATGACCAGAACCGCGAATACCGCAATCAGCTTCGGAATGAAGGACAAGGTCATTTCATTCACCTGCGTTGCCGCCTGGAAGATGCTGATGATGAGGCCCGTGATCAGTGCCGCTGCCAGCAGCGGGGCGGATACCAGCAACAGTGTCTCCACTGCGTGGCGGCCGATGTCTACGACGGTGGTGGGGGTCATTGCAGAAAATCCTTCACGACGAGCCGAAACTGGATACCAGCGTGCCGAGGATGAGGTTCCACCCGTCCACCAGCACGAACAGCATGAGCTTGAAAGGCAGCGACACGATGACCGGCGACATCATCATCATGCCCATGGACATGAGCACCGATGCCACCACCATGTCGATGATGATGAACGGGATGAAGACAATGAAACCGATCTGGAACGCCGTTTTCAGCTCCGACGTGACGTAGGCGGGCACGACCACCCGCATCGGCAGTTCCTCCGAACTGGCGACCTTGGTCGTTTTCGACAGTCGCATGAAAAGCTCGATGTCGGGTTCGCGCACCTGCGTCAGCATGAAGGTCTTCAGTGGCTTGGCACCGATGTCCAGCGCCTGTTCGAAACCGATGCGGTTTTCCGACAACGGGATGTAGGCGTCGGCGTAGATCTTCTCGCCGACCGGCGCCATGATGAAAAAGGTCAGAAACAGCGAAAGCCCGATCAGCACCTGATTCGGCGGGCTGCTCTGCGTGCCCAGTGCCTGCCGCAGCAACGACAGCACGATGATGATGCGCGTGAAGCTGGTCATCATCAGGATGATCGCCGGCAGAAACGAGAGGCTGGTCAGGAACAGCAGCGTCTGGATCGACAGTGACCAGTTTGTGCCGCCACCGGCTGCCGGCGTACTCGTCAGAGCCGGCAGCGCCTGGGCACCGGCATCCGGTGCGGACAAGGCCATCAGTCCGGCCAGCCCGAAAATCATCGGCACCCTGTACTTCATGACTTCCTGCCTGCCTTCAACCGCGCCAGCATGGCGCCGAAGTCCGGGGCCGCCTGTCGGTCTGTGTCGGTGCTGCTGATTTCGCCGCGCGGCAGCGTGGCGATGCCGGTGACTGAACCCGGCGCCACACCGACCACCAGCCAGTGCTCGCCGATTTCCAGCAGCACGACGCGCTCGCGGGAGCCGACGGCTATGCCACCCACCGTCCTGAAGGGTGACCCGCTGGCCAGACGCCCGCCGGACAGCCTGCGCAGCAGCCACAGGGCGCCGAACAGCGCGGCCAGCACGAGGCCGAGTGCGCCAAGCATCTGCACCACGGCAGCCGTTCCGCCGGGCGGCGATGCAGCGGCTGCGGTTTCTGCTGCGCGCAGGGCGCCGCAGGGGGCCAGAAGCAGAAAAGTAAGCCATCGGTTCATGCGCTACAGGCTAGCGCCGGAAGGCATCGGTTCAGCGCGGGAATAGATCGGTTTTAGGGCGGCAATTTCTGCCGCTCGGCACAACGACGCGGGAAACGCTCACGGAAACCGATGGCGGGCTCCTGTGATCCACATCGGGGCGGATGACTTCATTCAGGCAGGAAGATTACGGCGCGCACTGTCCTGCATCCGTTCAACGACGCCCGAGCGCTTCTTCTATCTTCTTTTCCGTCTTGTACTGGCTCAGTGCGTACACCGCCCAAAGCGCTGCCGGAATCCAGCCGATCAGCGTCAGTTGCAGGATGAGGCAGATCACGCCGGCGATCGGGCGACCGATGGTGAAGAACACCGTGAAGGGCAGAAAGATCGCGAGCAGCAGGCGCATGGCGGCTCCGTGAACGGGGTGGGGAGAAACGAAACATAACACCCCGGGAGCCCGGCATGAACACACGACCGCGGCGTCGTCACGCGCACGTCGGTTGCGGGCGGTAAACGAAGAAGGGGCGATGCCGTGGCGTCGCCCCCCTGTCCCCGATGACGCAGCCACGGTGGTGTCCGGGCTGCAGTACCGGTCAGCGTTTGAGTTTCTTCATGCGCTCGGCCGGTGTGATGATGTCGGTGAGGCGGATGCCGAACTTCTCGTTCACCACCACCACTTCACCCTGGGCGATCAGCGTGCCGTTGACCAGTACGTCCATCGGCTCGCCAGCCATGCCGTCGAGTTCCACGACCGAGCCGTGACCGAGCTGCAGCAGGTTGCGGATCGAAATCTTGGTGCGTCCGAGTTCCACGGTCAGCTGCACCGGGATGTCGAGGATCATTTCGAAGTCGCGAAGGCCTTCCGACTTGTTCGCTGCATCACCGAACTGCTGGAAGATGTTCGCCGGCTGCACTTCCTTGGCGACAACTGCGCTCTCGTCGAGCGCAGCGAGCGCCTCGTCGGCGGTCGTCTGTTCGGACATCGCTGCCGCCCAGTCGTCCTCGCTGACCTGCTGTTCCGCCTCGGCCAGATCGCTCATGATGGTTCCTCACCTTTTTTTCTGCCCTGAACATTCAGGGCGTGTTCAATCAGTTCTTCCTCGCCGGCCATGAAGCGCTCGATCTTCAGCGCGTAGCGGCCGCCCTGTATGCCGTATTTGCATTCGAGCACCGGGATGCCGTCTACTTCGGCCTGCACTGTCTCTGAAATCGTTATCGGAATGATGTCGCCGACCTTTAGGTTGTTCAGGCCGCCCAGGGTGAGCGAGCCGTCGCCCAGCGTCACGTTCAGTTCGACGGCGGCGTCCTGTACCTGACGGGTCAGCAGGTTGATCCAGCGGTTGTCGGAGCTCACGCTGTCGCTCTGCATCGACGAATTCAGCGTGTCGCGCAGCGGTTCGACCATGGAGTAGGGCAGGCAGATGTGCATTTCGGCCGATACGCCGCCGAGCTCGACCGTGAAGGTCGCAGCAACGACGATTTCGGACGGGGTCGCGATGTTCGCGAACTGCGAATTCATTTCCGAGCGCATGTACTCGAAGTTGATCTTGAACACCGGTTCCCACGAGCGTTCGTATTCTTCGAAGAACACGTCAAGCAGGCCATGGATGATGCGTTGTTCCGTCGGCGTGAAGTCACGTCCTTCGACCCGTGTGTGAAAGCGTCCGTCCCCACCGAACATGTTGTCGATGACGAGGAAGACCAGATTCGGGTCGAACACCACGAGTCCGGTGCCGCGCAGGGGTTTCACCTGGACCAGGTTGAGATTGGTCGGTACCACCAGGTTGCGGATGAATTCCGAATACTTCTGCAGGCGGATCGGGCCGAGCGAGATTTCGGCGCTGCGCTGCATGAAGTTGAACAGCCCGATGCGCAGATAGCGTGCAAAACGTTCGTGTATCAGTTCCAGCGTGGGCATGCGCCCACGCACGATTCTTTCCTGCGTGCCGAGGTTGTACGGGCGAACGCCGCTCGTATCTTCGGCTTCGACCGCTTCGTCGGCCTCGCCGGTCACGCCCTTGAGCAGGGCGTCAACCTCTTCCTGGGAAAGAAAATCCGACATTGTTTTCCTACTGGACGATGAAGGACGTGAAGAGCACGGCTTCAACCGGACCGATCGGTTCTTCAGGCTCGCCCTTGCGGTTGGTCGGTACCTCGCCGACGATCGTGTTGACCGAGTTCTTGAATTCCAGCGCGAGCGCTTCGCGACCCTCGGTGTTGGACAGTTCGGAGGCTTTCTTGCCCGACAGCAGCATCAGCGCGTGGTGGCGTATTTCCGGCATGTAGGCCTTGAGGCTGTCTGCAGCGGCTTGATCTTCCATCTTCAGCGATGCCTTGATCTGCAGGTATTGGTCCGCGGCCGATTCAGCCTGGAGATTGACCGTGAACGGCTCGAGTTCGACAAAAACCGGTGGCAGCCCCTTGGCTTCCGCTTCCTTCTTCTTCTTCAGCTTGGCTTTCTTGGCGGCCTTGTCCTTGGCGTCGAGTTCCTCTTCGGACATCGATTCTTCGGCGTGCTCCTCATCGCCTTCTTCCGGGTGGGCGCTGCCCATCATGAAGAACGCAGCGGCACCACCGACGATCACCAGCACCAGTACGGCGATGATGATGATGAGCATCTTCTTGCTCTTCTTCGGTGCTTCTGCGCCTGCGTCGTCTGCGGTTGCTGCCTTGGACATGATGTTCGCTCCGGTATGGGTAGGATTGTCGGCGGGTACTGATGCCTTTCAATGTCCGAATAACGGCCTAATGTCCCGGTTTTTTAGCGCTGATGCGGATTCAGGGCCTGAAACCCGCAAAAGTGGGCTCACGCGAACAGGTCAACCAGGCCCATGCCGCGCCTGACCGGAGGAAGGATGACCCCGTCCGTTTCGCCTGACGCATCGCGGCCGCGACCGTGGCGCTCGCTACCCTGACCGCGTTCCCCGGACGGCTGATCGCTGCTCACATTGGCCTGGCCGAGAGAAATACCGCTTTCCGCCAGCATTTCGCGCAGCCGCGGCATCGCCTGTTCAAGTGCCTCGCGTACCTGAGGGCTGGCGGATACGAACTGCGCGGTACTCAGGTCGGCGCCGATCTGGATCGAAATTTCGATGCGCCCGAGGTGCGGTGGCGTCAGCACGAGTTCGGCGTTGCTGGTGCCCTGTCCGGCCAGCCAGGAGATCTGGTGTCCGACGTCATCAGCCCAGCCCGGATTGCTGATCGGCGTGGCGACCGTCATTTCGGTGGCCGGTCGCTGTGCGGCCGTGAGATGCGTGCGGAAGTCGGCGTGCTGCATCTGCGCTGCCTGCGGGCCGGGGGGCTCGGTCCGGGTCTCGGCGATGAGGGACGACTCCGGCAGATTTTTCCCTTCGCGCTCCTCCGCCGTAACGGCCTGTGCGGCAATCGCTGCCGCCGGCAGGTCCGATTCGCCGGCGTTGCCGCTTTCGCGCTGCCGGCCCGTTGCGTCGCCGAGCCCATTCAGCTCTGGTGCTGCATCGTCACCTTCGACCTGCAGCGGTCTGTCGTCGGGAGGGGGCGCGATCCGCAGCGCGAGTGGCAGCATCAGGCTGCTTGCGAGCAGATCACCGGCGAGCTGCGCCGGGTCGGCGACAAGCGCCTCAGGCTCGGTTTCCGGCTCGGCAAGGGCCGTCTCCTCCGCCATCAGAGTGGCCAGCAGGGCAGCCTGCGGATTTTCCGGCAGTTCCTTGATGGTGTTCTGAAGCAGCGCGGCAAACGCTGTGGCTGCGTCTTCGGTCGATGCTTCGGCACCGATGCTGCGGATTTCGCCGACGGGGCTTCCGGAAGCCAGCGGAGTGGCTGACGACGGCAGGTTGAGCGTGATGTCCGGCATGGTGATTCCTCCAGTGATGGAGGTGTATAAGCACCAGTCGTGCCAGCGGCGTTTCGTCCATTCATCCCCCGCGGATTGCCGGCAGGGGAATGCGAAGCGGATTCATCGTGCGAGTCGGGAGTCGCAGCTGAGGTTCGATCGGGTGAGGATATTGCGGGCGCGCTGCCGGTGACGGCGCGGCAGGACGGATCGGGTACCGGGCGGCGTGCGCTCAGTCTTCCTGAACGAGACGACCTGAACGGTCGTCAGCCACGCGTTGTTCGGAACGAGCTTCGCGTTTCACTACAGTCGCCTGATGTCGATCGGACAAGGCTTCGAACGCCTTCACGCGAGTGCGGGTGTCCAGCCAGTCGCGCTGACCGACCTGTGCGCGCTGACGCGACTGCATCACCTGCTGCTGCTGGTGACTGATCGCGTCGTCGATGCGCGCGAGGAATGCACGGTAGTTGGACCATTGCCCCGGCGTAAGCCCGCTGCGTGCGGCTGCCATGAACTGGTCCTGATATTCCCGCCGATAGTCTTCCAGCATCGCGAGCTTGCCGGCCTGATCGTTTTCCCCGGCGATCAGGGTCGCCAGCGTGCGAGCAGCGTCGTCCATGCGGGTCTGGCTCAGGTCGAGTATCGATTGCAGTCGAAATTGTTCAGCCATGTCGATACGAGCATCTCTGGTTCACACAGTTCTGCCTGTGTTCCATCTCACGCGGGCGCCGCGTGTCATGGATGTTTGCAATCACGGATTCATCCCGAACAGCTGGTGCAGCTTGGTGACCGCCTCCTCGAATCCTTCCCGTTCCTCCATCGGTTGCTGCAGAAAGGCTTCCAGCGTCGGGAACATGCTTACCGCCAGATCGAGTTGCGGGTCCGACCCGGGCGAATAGGCGCCGACCGAAATGAGGTCGCGCGCGCGCTGGTAGCGCGACCACAGCCCCTTGAAGCGTCGCACCAGATCGAAATGAGTGGGTTTGACCAACCCGTGCATGGCGCGCGACACCGACTGTTCGATGTCGATGGCCGGGTAGTGGCCGGCGTCTGCCAGCTGCCGGGTCAGCACGAAGTGACCATCGAGAATGGCGCGTGCGGAGTCGGCGATCGGATCCTGCTGGTCGTCGCCTTCAGCCAGTACCGTGTAGAAGGCGGTGATCGATCCGCCGCCCTCCGGGCCGTTGCCGGCGCGTTCGACCAGCTGCGGCAGGCGCGCGAAAACGCTCGGCGGATAGCCGCGCGTGACCGGCGGTTCGCCGATGGCGAGCGCGATTTCGCGCTGTGCCATGGCGTAGCGCGTCAGCGAATCCATGATCAGCAGCACGTGACGCCCCTGGTCGCGGAACCACTCGGCCACCGTGGTTGCATAGGCGGCACCCTGCAGCCGCATCAGCGGACTGGTGTCGGCCGGCGCGGCGATGACGACCGAGCGCTTCAGACCCGCGGCGCCGAGGATCTGCTCGATGAATTCCTTCACTTCGCGGCCCCGTTCGCCGATCAGCCCAACCACCACGACCTCGGCCGAGGTGAAGCGGGCCATCATGCCCAGCAGCACGGACTTGCCGACGCCGGAGCCTGCGAACAGTCCGATGCGCTGGCCACGGCCGACGGTGAGCAGCGAATTGATGGACCGGATGCCGGTGTCCATGGTGCGGCGTATCGGTTCGCGCAGCAGCGGATTGACTGCGCGGCTGGCGACCGAACGCGAGTGCCTCGTCACGATGGCGCCAAGACCGTCGAGCGGCCTGCCGGCGCCATCGACCACGCGACCGAGCAGCGCGTCGCCGACCGGCAGGTGCTTGGCCCGGTCTGACGCACGACGTCGCGGTTCCAGCCTTTCGGTCGGCGTCGGACGCGGCGGACTGGTTTCGAGTGGTATGACCTGCGCGCCGGGGGCGAGTCCGACTACATCGTCGGTCGGCATCATGAACAGCTTGTCGCCGTTGAACCCTACAACTTCGGCTTCGCAGCTGTTGCCGCCCGGCACCATGATGCGGCAGCCGGAACCGAGAGGCAGCTTGAGACCCGCCGCCTCCATCACGAGTCCGTTGATGCGGGTGAGACGACCCGCGTGCAGGTAGGGGTTTACCCGTCCGGCCAGCGTACCGCAGTCGGTCATGAAACCTGACCACTTCGATAGGTGGCCGTTGTCGTGGGCAGGCTCTGCCGCGCCTCCGATGTCTTGCGCGACCGCGTCCGAAACAGCGTTTCCGGTCTCGTCTGCGTCTGCCACGACGGCTTCGCCCGGCTCAGTCACGATCGATCCAATCAACGTTGTCTGTCAGGGCCTCGACGATGCGGGTCCAGCGTGTCGCCACCGTCGCGTCGATCTGGCTTCCGCCGGCTTCGATCTTGCAGCCGCCGCGTGCGATGGCCGCGTCTTCGAATATGCGGTGACCCGCGTGCGTGAGCTGTTCGCCCATGTGCGAACGCACCAGCGAGGCGTCGTCCGGATTCAGATACACCGCGGTGTGCTGGTGCGGCAGCTGATTGATGGCTTCCTTCACTACGCTCAACACCACCTCGGGCTTGACCACGATTGCCTGCCGCACCACCTGGCGGGCGATCTCGACACCGAGGCGCAGCACGTCCTGCGCAACCTTGTTGTCGAGGGCGGCGAGCGCCTCTTCCAGCTGTTCGATCACGCTGTGCAGGCGCATCGCCTCCATGCGTACGCGTGCAGTGCCCTCTTCATATCCGGCGGCGTAACCTTCGCGATGTGCGTCCTGCTGCAGCTTTTCCAGCTGGTCGGCGGTCGGCAGCCTGAAAACGGCTTCTGCATCGAACCGGGGCGTTTCATCGCCGGCTTCGGCGGAGGATCCGTCTCCGGCCCGGGTTTCGGTCGCCGTTGGAACTTCGATCGCGGTGTCGGCATGATCTGCAGTCGACCTGTCGTCGAATACCTGCATCTTCCATTGCGTGAAAGCGAGTGTCCCGTTCAGCGTCATGCCGGGTACCTCGTGCAGCTTTCAGGGCAGGCCAGGCTCACAGCATTTCCTCGCCGCCCTTGCCACCCATCACGATCTGGCCTTCTTCCGCCAGACGGCGCGCGATCTTCAGGATTTCCTTCTGTTCGCCCTCGACTTCGGACAGCTTGACCGGACCGCGCCCCTCGAGGTCCTCGCGCAGCGATTCGGCGGCGCGGGAAGACATGTTCTTGAATATCTTCTCACGCAGTTCCGGCGATGCGCCCTTGAGCGCCAGCACCAGCTGGTCGCCGCTGACTTCGCGCAACAGCGTCTGGATGCCGCGATCGTCGATGTCGAGCAGGTTCTCGAACACGAACATTTCGTCGACGATCTTCTGTGCGAGCTCCGAATCGTATTCCTTGACCGCGTCGAGGATCGCCGATTCATTGGCGCTGCCGACGAAGCCGAGGATTTCGGCCGTCGCCTTGATGCCGCCCAGTGCCGTCTTCTTCATCTTGGCCGAGCCGGCCAGCACGCGCGACATCGCTTCGTTCAGTTCCTTCAGTGCCACCGGCTGCACCCCGTCGAGGGTGGCAATGCGCAGCACCACATCGTTGCGCAGGCGCTCGCCGAACAGCTTCAGCACTTCCGCAGCCTGATCGAATTCAAGGTGGGTCAGGATGGTGGCGATGATCTGCGGGTGCTCGTTCTTGATCAGATTGGCGATGGTTGCCGCATCCAGCCATTTGAGGCCTTCGATGCCGGCGGTGTCCGAATCGTTGAGGATGCGCGACAGCAGGTGGCCGGCGCGTTCTTCGCCCAGCGCCTTGGTGAGCATGTTGCGTATCAGCGTTTCGTCGGCCGATACGCGGCTGCCGGCGGAGGTGGCCTGATCGAACAGGTCCAGTACTTCGATCACCTTTTCGCGCGGCACATTGCGCAGGGCGGCCATGGCCGTGCCGATCTTGTGCACCTCGCGCGGCCCCAGATGCTTGAGCACCTCGGCTGCCGCGTCTTCGCCCAGTGTCACCAGCAGCAGTGCGCTGCGTTCGATTCCCAGATCATTCATCGCCGCTCACCCAGTGCTTGATCACCTCGGCAATTGCCTTCGGATCGTCTTTGGCCATGGTGCGCGCCGCACCGAGCTTGTTCTCGAATTCGAGCTGGGCCCTCGCTTCCGGCGACAACTCGAGTTGTGCCGCCGCGCCACCGGCGATCCCGATCGGCTGCCCGTCCTCGTCCAGCGTCACGTCGCGCACCGCCGACTCCTCATCCTGTTCCACCGGCGCAGTGAGATTCCGCACCAGTGGCCGCAGCACGCCGAACAGCAGGTAGGCGGCGACTCCGGCGACCAGCAGGTACTTCACCAGTTCGCCCGCGAGGCCGGTCATTTCCGGATCCTTCCAGATCGGTGTTTCGACCAGTTCTTCGCGCACTTCCGTAAAGGGTGCCGCCGATACATTCAGCGTGTCGCCACGGGCTTCGCTGAAGCCCATGGCTTCGCGCGTCAGCGCGTTGATCCGCTGCATTTCCTCTTCCGAAAGCGCGACTGGCTTGGCAACGCCCTTGGCGTCGGTTTCCACCTTCTGTGCCACCAGAACGGCCACCGACAGCCTGCGGATCTGACCGGTCGGCTGACGCACGTGCTGAACCGTCTTGTCCAGTTCGTAATTGGTGGTGGAATCCTTGCGCGTGTTGATCGGTACGCCCTGACCGGCAGCAGCCGGTGTTCCGGGCGCTGCCGGATCGGTCACCGGTGCGGTGGCCGGCGCCGGAGGCTGATTGGCCAGCGCACCGGGCACGCCGCCGGCTGCCGGCTGGTTGCTGATCGATTCGCTCATCTGCTGGCTGCGTATCGCGGCCTGCGGTGTCGGATTGGGCTTGTAGGTTTCCGCCGTCTGTTCGGTGTGGCTGAAGTCGATGTCGGCTGCCGTCTGCACACGGTAGTTGCCGCGGCCCATGATGGGTTCGAGCATGGCTTCGATGCGGCGTATGGTCGCTGCCTCGATCTCGTGCACATACTTCAGCTGTGTCGGATTGAGCGCGCTGCCGTCGCCCGGCTCCTGCTTGTTCGACAGCAGGTTGCCGTTCTGATCGAGCACCGACACGCTGGACGGCGCCAGTTGCGGCACGCTGGATGCAACCAGGTGCACGATGCCGCCGACCTGTTCGGGCGTCAGCGTGCGACCACCCAGCAGGCCCAGCACCACCGACGCGGAAGGCTTCTGGTCGTCGCGCAGGAACGCACTCTGCTTCGGAATCGCCAGATGCACCCGCGCGCTGTTCACCGCCGCCAGCGTGCCGATGGTCTGCGACAGCTCGCCTTCGAGTGCGCGCTGATAGGTGACCTGTTCCGAGAACTGCGACTGTCCGAGCTTTTGATTCTCCATCAACTCGAAGCCAACCGAGCCGCCGCGCGGCAGGCCCTGGGCTGCCAGCTTGAGACGGGTGTCATGCACGAATTGCGAGGGCACGAGAATGGCGTGGCCACCCTCGGAGAACTTGTGCGGCACGTTCTGCTGCTGCAGCATCGCCACGATGGCGCCGCCATCCTTGTCGCTGATATTGGAAAACAGCACTTCGTAGTCCGGCACGCGGCTCCACAGCGTGAGCCCGACCAGCAGCGCGATCGCCATGGCGATGCCACCGGCCATCATCATCTTCTTCTGGATCGGCATGTCGGCCAGTCGCTGCTGGGCGAGCGCCAGCGGCGTGACTGCCGGGGATGCGGTGTTCGGGTCGAGTACAGCGTTGCCAGCGGCCATGATTCGTCTCGTACAGGTGACTGAAGTGAAGGGAGCCGCGCACCGACCCACCTTGCGGAATGGGACGGATTGTCGGCGCGCCTCGCGCGAGCCGTTCCGCGGATAAAGCGGTGTTTTGGCCGGCTGATCCCGTCAAGTGCATGGCTTGACGCTTGCTACGCTTTCACGATCGATCAATCCCTGCACGTAAACAGCGCGAACAAGGCACCCAAGGCATGTCCGAACCGCTCGCATCCACTGCTGATACCGCACGCATCGCTCCGGAAGAGGCTGCGCGGCTGGCCGAAGCATTCCGCCTGTTCAATGCCGCGTCGGCCGAACTGTCGGAAGCGTATGGAACGCTGGAGCGTCAGGTCGCCAGCCTCACCGAAGAGCTGGCTGCGGCAAACGGTGAGTTGCGACGCCAGTACGAACAGAAGGCACGGCTCACCGACCGGCTGTCCACGCTGCTCAATCAATTGCCCGCCGGCGTGGTGGTGGTCGATGGCGAAGGCGCCATCGAACAGGCCAATCCGGCAGCCTTCGACATGGTGGGCGCGTGTGCCGGACAGACCTGGGCGGACTGCGTCGCCAGCCTGCAGCCTGCCGACGCACCGGCCGAGTGGGAGTGCGTCGGCAGCGACGGCGCGCGGCGCCGGCTGTCGGTGAGCGAGGCTTCACTGACCGGCGAAAACGCGCGCATCGTGCTGCTGCACGACATGACGCGCCAGCATGCACTGAAGATTGCGGCTGCACGGAACGAACGTCTGGCGGCCATGGGTGAGATGGCGGCTTCGCTGGCACATCAGCTACGCACGCCGCTGGCTGCCGCGACGCTTTACGTCGGCACGCTGATCACGCGCGAACTGCCGTCGGCCGACATTCGCTCGATCGCCTCGCGCGCGCAGGACAGGCTGCGCCATCTCGAACGCCTGATCCGCGACACGCTGATGTTTGCGCGTGGCGAAGTGCTCGGCCGCGAAGCGATCGACATCGCGGCGCTGGTGGAAGAGCTGCGCCACACGGTGGAACCGGTGGCGCGTCAGGCGGGTGTCGACCTCGTGGTGGAGCCCGCACCGGTGGATGCCACCGTGTCGGGTGATCGCAAGGCGATCGCCAGCGCGCTGGTCAGCCTGCTGGAGAACGCCGTACAGGCCTGTGCCGATGGTGGCGCAGTTGTCCTTGCAGTGGTGCCGGGTGCCGGCAGCCTGTGCTTCACGGTGCACGACAACGGACGCGGCATCCCGCTGGACATACAGGAACGACTGTTCGAACCCTTCTTCACCACGCGTGATGAAGGAACGGGGCTGGGGCTGGCGATCGCGCGCGGGGTGGCTCGGGTGCACGGCGGCGACATCGAATGCGGGTCCACGCCGGGCGTGGGCAGCCTGTTTACGCTGCGGCTGCCGGTGCAGGCAGAAGGCAGCCTATCTGACGAAGTGCTGGAGAACGTCCAATGAGCGACAAGCTGAACATCCTGGTGGTCGAGGACGAACCGAATCTGCGCGATGCGCTGTGTCTGGCCATCGAATGCGCCGGCCATCGCGTGATCGGCGCGGCAGACGGTCCGCAGGCGCTGCGCATGATCGAACGGAACACCGGCGACCACGCGCTCAATCTGGTCATTACCGATCTGCGCATGCAGCCGATGGACGGCTTGACCCTGCTGCGCGAAATACGCGCCCGCGAGGCCGCTCTGCCGGTGCTGCTGATGACTGCCTTCGGCGATGTCGAAAAGGCGGTGGCCGCGATGCGCGCCGGCGCGTGCGACTTCCTGCTCAAACCGTTCGAACCGGACGTGCTGCTTGCCCATATCGAGCGCTATGCCGTGCCGGTGGTCACACCGACCGACATGATCGCCGAGGATACGCGGACCCGGCAGGTACTCGGGCTGGCGGCGCGTGTGGCGCGATCGGAAGCAACCGTGCTGCTGACCGGCGAATCGGGTACAGGCAAGGAAGTCTTCGCCCGCTACATTCATCAACAGTCGGCGCGTGCCGGCAAGCCCTTCATCGCCATCAACTGCGCGGCGATTCCGGACAATCTGCTCGAAGCGACGCTGTTCGGCTACGAAAAGGGCGCATTCACCGGGGCCGCGACGGCGCAGGCAGGCAAGTTCGAACAGGCCGACGGCGGTACGCTGCTGCTGGACGAAATCTCGGAAATGCCGCTTGCGCTGCAGGCCAAGATGCTGCGCGTGCTGCAGGAACGCGAGGTGGAAAGGGTTGGCGGCAAGAAGCCGATTCCGCTGGATATCCGCGTCCTCGCCACCAGCAACCGCGACATGGAAGCCGAAGCCCGGGCCGGGCGCTTCCGGGAAGATCTGTATTACCGGCTGAACGTGTTCCCGATCGGCATTCCGTCGCTGCGCGACCGCCCGGGCGACATCGTGCCGCTCGCGCGTCACTTCCTTGCCGCCTGCGCCAGGGCACAGGGCCGCATGCTGCGCCTCGGCGACTCGGCGGCGGCAATACTTGCCGCCCACGATTGGCCCGGCAATGTGCGCGAGCTGGAAAACACCATGCAGCGTGCGGCCATTCTGGCGCCCGACGATCAGGTCGAAGCCGACCACATCGTGCTGGGTGGTCAGCGTTCGCCGCTGCGTCAGGTGGTGGAAACGGCGCCGGCAGCATCCACTCCCGAGGTGGCAATGCCATCGGCGGCAGCCAACGACGCGCCGCCCAACGCCTTGCCGGACGCGCCCCTGCGAGTGAGATCAGTGCGCGACATGGAGCGCGACCTGATACTGGAAACACTGGCCGCGGTCGGCGGGTCGCGCAAGAAGGCGATCGAAAAGCTGGGCATTTCCGAACGCACGTTGCGATATAAACTTGCACGCTACAAGGCAGATGGATTGCTGCGCGAAGGTTGATCGATGTCGTGAAGGTTTGTGGCCCGATATTTGCTGGGTATTCGGTAACCGGGTGACAACCGCCGTTGCGGCGGCCAGCGGGCGGCATTTATTGCCGTTCCGGCAATGGAGGAAGAAACATGAACACCAGTCTCAACCAGATGATCACCGAGCTGCGCTCCACGGCGCAGGTCGCTGCCAGCAAGCCGTCGGCGCAATCGGGCGAAGGTTCGGGTGCCGATTTCAGCGATGCGCTGAAGAATGCGATCGAGCAGGTAAATGCCGCGCAGGCGCAGGCCAAGCAGATGTCGGAAGGTTTCATCACCGGCAGTTCCGAAGCCAATCTGCAGGACGTGATGATCGCCTCGCAGAAGGCCAGCCTCTCGTTCCAGCAGATGGTTCAGGTGCGCAACAAGCTGGTCAATGCCTATCAGGACATCATGAACATGGGTGTGTAGCGGCGTGATCGCCGCTGCTGCAGAAAGGAACCGGCCGTTGGCCGGTTTTTTTTGTCGGCACGATGGCTTCCGGCATGCGGGTACACTCGCAGACAGGAGGATGCGGTCATGAAAATACGATTTCTCGGCGCTGCAGGCACGGTGACCGGCTCGCGCTACCTGCTGACCCACGGCGGTCAGCGACTGCTCGTGGATTGCGGTCTGTTCCAGGGCGTGAAGAACATTCGCAGCCGCAACTGGAAGCCGTTTCCGGTCGATGCAGCCGATATCTCTGCCGTTGTGCTCACGCACGCCCATCTCGATCATTCTGGCTACCTGCCGCGCCTGATGCGGGAGGGATTCAGCGGCCCGGTGTGGACCACGTCGGCCAGTCGCGAACTGGTCGACATCCTGCTGGAAGACAGTGCGCATCTGCAGGAAGAAGACGCACGGCATGCCAACCGTTACGGTTACAGCAAGCACCACCCGGCCGAACCGCTCTATACGTCCGAGGATGCGGACCAGGCGATGAAGCACTTCCGCAGCGCCGATTTCGGCCAGCCGGTGACCATCGGTCCCTTTCGTGTGACTTTTTTCCGGGCCGGCCACATCCTCGGAGCCGCCAGCGTCAGGGTCGAATGCGGCGGGCGCAGCATCACTTTCAGCGGTGACGTCGGACGTCCGGACGACCCGGTCATGACGGCACCCGACGCGCTCGCCGCGACCGACTGGCTGGTCGTGGAATCGACTTACGGCGACCGCCTGCATGCGGAGCACGACCCCTACGAAACACTCGCCGACATCGTCAGCCGTACGGCTGCGCGGGGCGGTACGGTGCTGCTGCCGGCCTTTGCCGTTGGGCGCGCGCAGACCCTGATGTATTTGCTGTCGCGCCTGATGGACGAACACCGCATTCCGGATCTCCCGGTATTTCTCGACAGCCCGATGGCCATCGACGTCACCGGTGTGTTCCGCAAGTACCGGCACGAGCACCGCCTGACCCAGGATGCCTGCGACCGCATCCGGGACGCTGTGACCTGCACGCGCTCGCCGGAAGATTCGGAAGCGCTGGCGTCCAACCGCTATCCGAAGGTGATCATCGCCGGTGCCGGCATGCTCAATGGCGGACGCATCCTGCATCATCTGCTGGCCTTCGGCGCCGACGCGCGAAGCACCATCGTGATCACCGGCTATCAGGCTGAAGGCACGCGGGGTGACGCGCTGCTCAAGGGGTCGCGCAGCCTGCGCATCTTCGGGCGCGATGCGCAGATCAGCTGCGAGGTCGCACAGATCGACGGTTTGTCCGCGCACGCCGACTACCGTGAAATCCTCGACTGGCTGCGTCCGGTCGAACGCGCACCGCGCCGCGTTTTCGTCACCCACGGCGAACCGGTCGCCTCCGACAGCCTGCGCCAGAAGCTCGAGCATGATCTTGGCTGGTCGGCCGTCGTACCGGAACAGGACGAAGAGTTCACGCTGGACTGAAGGCGTCTGCGGACCATTCCCATGGCGTAGCCGGATGGTTCCGATGCAACCGTGACAGGAGATATGGATGCAGGTGAACGGTCACGCCGGCATCGAACGCAGCCTTTTCCGCAGCAACGACGCGGGTGGGCGCACATCGCTTGTCCGTCTGAATGCCGATGCTCGCTTTCCCCGCCACGCACACGAAGGCGGCGAAGACGTACTCGTGCTCGCGGGGAGGGGGCGCGTCGGAGGTGTGGAGCTGGGCGAGGGCGATTATCTGTTCACCGAATCCGGTGAGGAACACGATGTCGTCGCCCTGTCCGATGCGCTCATTTTCGTTTCGTCGCAGCGTGCGATACCGCTCGTTGGCTCATAGCGGCTTGCCCGGCTTAAACGAGACCAGCAGGCGCTAACGCTGCCGGAGTATCCAGCGCACCAGTTCGGCTGCTTCATCGTCGCTGGGTTTGATGTACTCGGTGCGTGGCGGCATCATCGTGTCGCCCCAGTGTCCCCAGCCGCCGGTCTTCACGCGACTGACCAGCATGTCGAAAGCTTCCGGTCTGCTGGCGTAACGGTCGGCGATGGCGCGCATGGATGGACCGATCGTGTCCTTGTCCATCTGGTGACACTTCAGGCACTGTTTGTCTTCGGCCAGTTGCGGGTTGGCCGCTGCGGGCTGCGCCGGATTGATGATTGCGAGTGCGAGTGCGATCGAGATGAGGCGTGACGGCTGATTCATGGCGAGGTTCTCCGCATGACGAAATGCGAGCCTCGCAGCTTCTTCCAAGATGCTTATTGTCGGAAGTCAACGCCATGACGGGACAGGGCCGGCGCGGCGGCGCCTGGGATGCGTCAGCCCTGACCAGGCCGGCGGCGCGCGATCACCCCGAGCAGGCCGATGCCGGCGAGCAGCATGCCCCAGGTTTCCGGTTCGGGGACGGGCGCCATGAAAGGCGCAGCGGTGAATCCTCGCAGGTTGGCATTCAACGCGCCGCCGAATGTTGCCAGACCGGTCGCGAGATCGATCCGGTAGAGGCCGCTGTCGCCGTTGTCGAGCGTCAGCGCGGCCCACCCCATGCCGAAGGCATCGATGTCGAAGCCGTTGGCACCGATAACATTGCCGGAAATGCCAAGCGATCCGACAGTGGTGATGGTCGGTGCATTGAAGGCGGATGGCGCGATCTGCAGCGTGTCCGTCATCGTGTTGATGTAATACAGCGAGGTCGAGGCCGGGCGGCTGGTCTGCGCAGCATCCGACCCGGTATAGGCGATTCCGCTGAATCCCGCGCCAATCGAGCTGGCTGCGTTGCCGACGGCTCCGGTATCTGCGTTGATCGCGTAGTTGTTGCCGGTGCTGCTGACATAGCGCAGCGAAGCCGCGCCAGCGAAGTCAGCTACCGGATTGAAGTCGATGCCGTAGGACAGCGCTGCATTAACCACCGGGGTGTCCAGCACGGACACGAAGCTTGCCTGACCGGTGCCTGCATTCAGGGTGTAGATGCGGTTCAGGCTGCTCACGCCATAGATCATGTTGTCACTCGGACGCAGATCGATGCCGAGCATCCGCTCACCGGTGCCGAGCCCGCTGATGCTCATGAAGCTTGCCTCAACCGTGTTGTCGCTGCTGAAAGTACCGACCTGGTTGCCGGTTGTCAGACCGACGAAATCCGCGGCGATGGCGGGGGTGTGTGCCATGGCTGCGGTCGAGGCGGCTGCAATGAGGAATTTCGAATACATGTCTGACCTCTGCTGTAGACGGTTGGAAACGGACGAGCGCACGCGTCGAGAGCGCTTCGTACCGGTGTCTACTCGACAGAGCCAGAACCGGATGCAGGTGCTGCCGAACTTCGAGGAAAAAAAGCGGGCGGGTGTCGGGTCAAACCCTGGGCGGCGGCTCGTTGATCAGCGCCCAGAAGACCCCCAGGTTGGCGACGGTACGTGAAAACTGGTCGAAATCGACCGGTTTGACCACGTACGCATTGATACCCAGGTCGTAACAACGTCGCAGGTCGGGATCCTCGCGCGACGAGGTCATGATGACGACCGGCAGTGTCCGCAGACTGTCGTCGCGGCGCATTTCCATCAGCATTTCGATGCCGCCCATGCGTGGCATGTTGAGGTCGAGCAGCATGAATAACGGGGGGTCGCCGAGGCGATCCGCGAAGCGGCCGCGTCGGTAAAGGTAGTCCAGCCCCTCGACGCCGTCGCGTACCACCGTGATCGTGTTGGCAAGCTTGATGCCGCTCAGGCTGAGCAGCATCAGTTCGACATCGTTCTCGTTGTCGTCGACAACCAGAATGTCACGCAAGTGCAGGGACATCGCTCGCTCCGTTGTTATGTGTCGTCTGCGTATTTTCCATCACTGCCGATGTGTGGCGGCCTAATGAGAGGAAGAAGCTCGCGCCGGTTCCGACCGCTCCGTCTGCCCACACCTTGCCGCCATGGCGCTCGACGATGCGGCGTACGTTTGCAAGACCGATGCCTGTACCTTCGAATTCGTCGGTGTGATGCAGGCGCTGGAATACGCCGAAAAGTTTTCCGGCGTACTGCATGTCGAAACCGGCGCCGTTGTCCCGCACGCGGATGACTGCGCGGGTCGCGTTCTCTTCGATGCAGTCGATTTCGATCACGGCCGGATTCCGGTCGCGCGTGTATTTCACGGCGTTCGCGATCACGTTGTAGAACACTTGGTACATGAGCTTCGGATCCGCCTGAATGTCGGGCAGCGTGCCTACCCGCAAATCGATGAGGCGGTTTTCCATATCCGGAGCGAGTTCTTCCATTACCTCGGCAACCAGGCGACCGGTGTCGCAGCACTCAAAATGCATTTCGCTCCGGCTGGCACGGGAAAAGGCAAGCAGGCCTTCGACGATATTGCTCAGATGGCGTACCGATGAGCGAATCCGATCGATGTACCGATGTGCCGGATGCCCTTCAGGCGGCGGATAGTTGTCGGCCAGCACGCGGGCGAAGCCTTCGATGTGGCGAAGTGGTCCGCGTACGTCGTGCGAGATGGCGTACGAGAGCGATTCGAGTTCATCGATCTGGCGCTTCATCCGCTCATTCACGGCGCGCAGTTCATCTTCGTAGGCCTGGCGTCGCGCGATTTCAGCACGCAGTTCTTCATTCGCCTGTTTCAGCGCGTCCGGACTGGGCAGTGTCAGCGCGACCGGCACGAGGCGCCAGAGCACGACCGCGGTGGCGATGGACACCACGGCGGTAAGGAGGCGCAACCAGCCGTCGAGCCAGAAATCCGGATACCAGAGCGTCCATACGTCCATCACGTGCGTCACGCCGCAGGCCATGATGAACAGACCGAACATCACGAAGATGCCGCTGAAGCGCAGATCCGCGCGGCGGCGCACGAAGGTCCACAGGGTGACTGGAATCGTGAAGTAGGCGACCGCGATGAGGATGTTGGCCACCGCGTGCAGCGACAAGAGATCCTTCTGCCAGGAAAAGCAGTAACCATGCGGCAGCAGCGACTGAATTTCATTCAACATGCCACGTGCCTCCGCGAACAGTTGCCGTGCCGCGTCGCATGGTGTGAGGCGGCTTCAGGGTTCCGACCTTATAACGCCTGACCTGATGCTTCGACAACGAAAACATGGGGCACTCTGCATCGTCCTGCGCCGTTGCCGGGGGCTCGGCATCAACGGGGAAACGATTCAGCAGCGGCTACGCGTCCTGCGGATCCGCGCGCTCCTTCTCCATGCGCAGGATGTAGCGCTGTATCAGCGCATCGGCACTGCCCGGCAAACCGATGAACTGGCAGCCGGCACGCAGTTCCGTGCCTCCGCGCTCGGTGACGCGGAACACGTTTCGGACCTGCAGGGTGGCGGAAATCGTGCCGACTTCGGGCAAGGTGATCTGACAGTTGTCGATCAGGCTATCGACCGAAAGACTGAGGCTGCTCGGTGGCGCGACGACCGCCAGCCCGCCGCCCGAGATATCCACGATCGTGGCTTCCACCATGCGCCCGCCGCTTTCGCCGGTCGGAATGAGGCAGCGCAGTCGCGGATTCGGAGGCAGTATCAATCGATAGTAGTCACGTCGCTGCAGACGTAGCATGCGTGTGGGCAGCGGTATTTCGAACGCCGGGCTGCCCTCGAATTCGACCAGCGTGCAACGCGGCACCATGAACTGGATCTTCACCCGCTCGAGCGAAGTGAGGAATACCAGCGGCGCAGACCTGGCAGACCGTTCCATCAGCTTTTCATCGCGCGGAGCGTCGAACACCACCACACCGCGCTGTTCGTCGATGGCGAGCAGCGCAGTCAGGAAGGATTCGTTCGCGCGCCCGGCATAGACCGACACGTTCGCCTTGCGATCCTTCATCGCGCGAAGGTAGAAGACGATGTCGGTCTGACCATCGAGAACATAGCGTGCAAAGTCGTCGGCTTCGACCAGATCGAAGCGGATGTCTTCGGTCATTTTAGTGCTTCCTGTCTGAAGACCGGCTCCGCTGCTACGGACAGCAGCCGGGTGATTCGGAATACGTGATTCATGGTTTGACTGCATCCGGCGGGGCGCAATTGAATCCTCTTTCGACACGATAGATCCATGCAAGCAATTCGGCCACTGCGACATAGAGCTCCGGCGGGATGCGCTGATCCAGATCCAGGCCCATCAGAAGCGCAACCATTTCGCGGGATTCATGAACGAACACGCCGGCTTCGCGTGCGCGCCGGATGATTTCGTCGGCCAGCAGGCCACGACCCTTGGCCACCACACGCGGGGCCGCGTCCCCCGCGCCATACGCCATGGCGACCGCCTGTGCGCGCGGAGATGCGGTCATGCGCCTCGTGCTCCATCATCTGCTGCATGCGCAGCCCGCAATTCGGCGCTTTCCGCCACTGTGTCGGCGAAGCTGACCGCCCCGAGCCGCAGACCGGCATCGGTCATCCGCTGCTGGAGTTCCATCAATGCGGCACCCATGTGCAGGCGGGCCTCCGGATCGCTTGAAAAATTCACTGCGAGGCCGTGGTCGCGCCACAGGGTAAGCGATGTTTCGACCTCGCCCAGACCCGGCAGCACGAGACGCAGTCGTGACGTCCAGGGAACGTCGGCGGTCGCCTCGTCGCTCCGGTCGCTGTCCGGTTCGCGCGGATCGCCGCGCGGGTCGTCGATTTCTATCTTCATCATCTGACCCGGCCAGGCCAGGCCTTCCCACGCCAGCGTGTGCTGTGACAGTCCGAGCAACTGGTTCTGCACCAGCTGACGGAGCTCTCCGGGCGGTCCTGCATCGGGCTTGATCAGCTCCATGCGTTCCCGGATGGCAGGGTCGGTGATTTCGCCACGGGTGTTCGTATTCGCCGGTACCGGCGTGCCGGCCATGTCGGGTATAGGCGCCCGAATCCTGACCGCCTGGGCCGGGTCGAAGCTGCGTTGCGGTTCGGCAGCAGTGGATTCGATGTTGCGTTCACCGTTGACCCACTGCGCCTGATGCGATTCGTAGAAAAGACCGCTCTGGCCGATGGCCGTGGCGAGCCGGCCCGCGATGACCGGTGTGGGTGTGTCCGGGCTCGCCTGAACGCCTGCACTCGTCACCGTGGGTTCAATCAATGGCTGACCGGCCACCAGTCTGGCGGGTGCGGGTTGCGGCTGGTCCAGCAGCGCCCCGATGGTTCGTGCTGACTGGCTCAGCTGTACGGGGCTGTCCGGCGCATCGTGGCTTTCCGGCTCCATGGTGGCGATGAGCGTCTGTGCGCTCCGCCCGACATGCGTGAGCGTGACCGTGCTGCCCTCGCGTGCGCCCTGCGGCAGCTGCAGCGTGACCATCTGGCCGGCAACCTGTGCCCGGGCCTTTCCGTCCTGAAGATTCTGCAGGATCTGCGCGGTGTACCGCTCGCCCGGTTGAAAGTCGGGCAATTGCTCGCCGAGCGGGCTGACCGGGCCGGTCAGCTGTACCGCGCTGCGGGTCAGTTCCGCGAGACGTTGCGAGATGCCCGGCAGCAGTTGATTCATGCCGTGCTCAGGCGTTCTCCGCCTTGCCTGCCGGCAGCTTGCCCAGGAATACCTTGACCTGTGCCATCCAGGGTTCGACGTGTCGGCGTACTTCTGCGTCATGCGCGAGTATCTGTCTGATCAGATCGACCTTGCGTGCGCGCTCGGCCGGCGATGCCACCGGTTCGTCATTGTCCGCGATGCGTTGACGCAGCGCGGATACATCGAGTTCAAGCGTGACCAGCCTGTCCCAGTCATTGGCGCGCGCGGCGTCCACCATGTGGCTGGAAAGCTGATGCATGTCTTCTAGCAAGGGCAGGGAGTTCATGTGTCGGACCGTCGCGCGAGTGATGCCGGTTATTCAGCAAGCGTACCGTGTGTTTCGACTCTGCAGATTTGCATGTAGGTGGTTTTTACCGTGCAATTTCTGCGTTTGCCTACATCGGCGAGCCCTGGGAAAGCTTCTGGCGGATCTCTTCCCAGGCGCCCTTCAGTTCGCCAAGCAGCTGACTGACCTCCTCCAGCGCGGCGCGGTCGTTGTGCGCGTTGGCATGCAGCAGACGTGCACACATGTAGTCATACAACGCAAACAGTCGCTGCGCCAGTTCGCCGCCCGCGTCCAGATCGAGACTCACCTTCAGACCGTTTCCGATGATGTCTATCGCACGCGAAATCGACAGGCCTTTGCCAGCCGTCTCGCCCAGTTCGATCTGGTGGCTGGCGGTCGATACCGACATCAATGCCCCATCGAACAGCATCAGGATAAGCAGATGAGGGTCGGCGCCGGCCACCTGGGTTTCCATGCCGACCTGTGCGTAGGCCATGCGCGGATTGGAAAGCGATGCAAACATGTAAGTCCCTTTTTTTCCCGTTCGTGGTGATTGCATCAGCTCGACGAAATCGTCGGCAGATTCGCCAGTTGCTGCGACAGGTAGTTGCTGGTCGTCGTCATGTTGCTGATCAGCGAATCGAGTGCAGTGAATTGCTTTCGGTAGCGCGCCTCGATCGTGATGAGGCGGTCCGACACGACTTCACTCTGCTTCTGCAGTGCCTTGGCTGCCGACGTCAGGCCCGAAGTTCGGCTCGTGATCAGTCCCTTGCTGTCAATCACGCCCTCAAGCAGGCTCGACATCTGTTTGCCAAGTCCGGTCACGTCACCGACACCCCGGAAAAGCTTCTGCACGTTGCCGTTATCGAGCGCCGTGGCGAGTTTGGTCGAGTCTATGGCCAGCTTGCCGTCCTTCTCGACCGAGACGCCAATGGCCGACAGGTTCAAACCGGGCGCGATGGAAGTCGTGACCAGTGCCGAAAGGCGTGTTCGCAACGCGAGCAGCGTGCTTTCGCCGTTGAGCGTGGCCGCCGTATCGGTCTCGGTGTTGTAGTTGGTCTGTGTCTTGATGACGCCCAGCGCATCGTTGTAGGCCTTGACCAGGCGCTCGACGCCGCTCTTGGCGACGCTGGTGTCATTGGTAACCGTAACGATGGTCGGGCTGCCTATATTCGTCTTCTTGAGATTCAGGGTAACGCCCTCGATCGCGTCGGTCAGCGTGTTGGTGCTCGACGTGATGGGGATGCCATTGACCGTCAGCGCTGCGTCGGCAGCCGGAACCTGCTGCGTGAGCCGCGACGTGCCACCGGTAGATGCGTCATAGATGAGGCGGGACAGGCCGGCGTCGTCGGTATGGATGCCGTCGTCGTCGACGGCAGTGATCTTCACCGTGTTCTCGGTGCCGCCATCAAGGGAGCGCAGCACCAGCCTGTTGCCGATCCCGTCATTGACCAGCGATGCTGTGACGCCGGCATTGGCGTCGTTGATCGCGTCACGGACATCGGCCAGCGTTGCGGCGTCACTGCCGATGCTGATGTTGACGGCGGTCTTGTCCGGATTTGCGGTGAATATTCCTGCGCTGTATTTTCCCAGCTGTATGGTCAATGTGCCGCTGCCCACATTGGCGGTGGTGCCTGCGAACTGACCGGACGCCACAACCTGCGCTTCGGCCAGCGAATTCACCTCCAGGGAGTAACTACCGGCAACGGCAGCCGTGGTGGCGGCAACTGTTGCCACATCGGCGTTGGCAATTGCTGCCTTGCGGGCGGTAAAAGTTGCCTCGTTGGACATCGCTGTTGCCGCAGACTGCAGCGACGACAGAGAGCCCTTGATTGCACCGTAGGCGGAAATCTTTGCCTGGACTGAGGCTTCCTTCTGGGCAAGCAGCGTCAGCGGACGCTGCTCAATCGACATCAGCTGCGATACGAGACCCGCTATGTCAAGGCCTGAGCCGATTCCGGCGGAGGAGATGGGCATGGTGCCGGGCTCCTCAGGCCTTGCGCTCAATCAGGCCACTCTGGCCCTTGCCGAGTGCGCGTGCGATGGCGATCAGTTCCTCTGACGGAATCTGCCGCAGGATTTCCTTGGTGCTTGAATCGATGAGTCTCACGATTGTCTTCCCTGTTTCCTTGTCAATCGTGAAAAGCAAATTCTGGTCCACTGGCGCGATCTGGCGGCGGATCTCGTCGACCGTCCGTTCAATCTGTTCGATGGTAAGCGTTGCCGCAGATGCCGGTTTATCGCGGACATTGCCGGTCTCCACGGCAACCACTCCAGTGCTCGATGAGAGGGCTGGAGTGAGCGGTGGCGAGGCGTTCGGGATTGGCGGGATGGCCATGACGATTTCCCCTTGCGATGTGCGGGGCACGGCGGACCGTGCCCCGTTTCTTCAGTTGCGGCTACTTAGCCGCGGAGCAGGCTGAGCACGTTCTGCGGCAGCGAGTTGGCTTGCGCCAGCATCGCAGTACCGGCTTGCTGCAGGATCTGCGCACGGGTCAGATTGGCGGTTTCCATCGCGAAATCGGCGTCCTGGATGCGGCTGCGGGCTGCGCTGACGTTTTCCGACGTGGTCTGCAGGTTGCTGATCGTGTTCTGCACGCGATTCTGGATGGCACCCAGCGAGGCGCGTTGCGTGTTGATCGACTGCAGGGCGGCGTCGATGACGTCGATCGCTGCGTTGGCACCGGTTTGCGTACCGACGCTGATCGAAGCAACCGACGACAGCGCGCTGGCGTTTGCCGTGGTGGCGGTGAAAAGACCACCGGCCGATGCGCTCGTGACCGAGAAGGCGTCAGACGACGTGAACTTCAGCGTGCCGCCGACTGTCGAGGAGTCGGTGGTTGCCGTCGCACCGGTCAGGACAACCGCTGCACCGGCTGTTGCACTGGTGAAGGCGTTGCGGCCCTGCAGGCTGATGTTGCCGGCACCGGTGAAGTCGCTGATCGAGATGTCAGCGCCCGTATCCGACTTCAGCGTGACCGAACCACCGCTGACCGTAGCAGTGATGCCGGTTGTCGCTGCATAGTTGTTGATGGCGGTCGAGAGCGAACTCAGGTCGGCCGTATTGCCGATCGTTGCCGAGACAGCCACACCGGTGGCGTTATCGCCGAACAGCGTGAAGGAGAACGTGCCGGCGGCAGTCAGGCCACTCAGGGTCGCTTCGGTCGCTGCCGTTGCGCTCACACCGGTGGTGGCGCTCTGTGCATTGACCGATGCGGCGACAGCCTTGGCGGTGTCAGCGGCATTGACCGTAACGGCTGCAGTACCGAGGGAACCGGTCACCGTCAGGTCTTCCGCTGCAACGACGGTATTGGCGACACGGGCGCCGGCACCGGCTGCGAGGGCTGCAGAGTTGTTCAGCGTGCCGCTGGCCGTCACCGTGTTGGCGCCGATGTTCGTCGCCTTCGTGTTGGCCAGGCTGATACCGAGCGACTGGTTGGCGTTCGCGCCGACCTGGAAGTACTGACCGGAGAACGAACCGTCGAGCAGGTTTTTGCCGTTGAACTGCGTCGTCGAGGCGACGCGGTTGATTTCCTGCTGCAGCTGCGAAACTTCCTGCTGCAGTGCCTGGCGGTCGCTGGCGCTGTTCGAGTCATTGGCAGCCTGAACCGACAATTCACGCATGCGCTGCAGGCCTTCGGTGATCGAGCCCATCGCGCCTTCGGCCGTCTGCGTCAGCGAGATGGCGTCGTTGGCATTGCGTACAGCCTGGTTGAGGCCGCGAACCTGCGAGGTCATGCGCTCCGAGATTGCGAGGCCGGCGGCGTCGTCCTTGGCACTGTTGATGCGCAGGCCGGAAGAAAGTCGCTGGAGCGACGTGGCAAGCGAGGTTTGCGAAGAGTTGAGGTTGCGTTGTGCGGTCAGCGACGAAACGTTGCTATTGATGATTTGCGGCATTTTGATTCTCCTGTCACGAAGTGGTGTGTGGTTACGGCGCTCTGGGCTACATGGCCCGGCGTTGATGTCGCCGATGTTTCAAGTAACGGAGGTGCAGCTCGAAACTTTAGTGGAGCACCTTAACGAAAGCCTTTCTCGTATTGGCTTTCAGGCGTGCACCCTCGAGAAATGGCGTGCCTGTGCGGGCTTCGGGAGCGTTTGTGCAGAGAGAAGGTTGCCGCGATCTGCATCTTTGCCTGCAAGGTTTCTGCCGGTGGCGCCCGAAACCTCCGTTTGTCGTGCCCCGAGACTGTTGCGGAATGTGAGTGGAACGCCGTTTCGCGTACGTTCGGCGAATGGTTGCATTGGCTGCCGGGAAGAAAAAACGCCGCTGTGAGGCGGCGTCGGAGTGGAGTTCGGATGATCGAACGACGTCAGGCGGCCATCTGTGCTGCCGGTGCAATGACGACGCGGTTCTTGCCGGTCGCCTTGGCTTGATACATGGCCACATCGGCCCGCTCGATGGCGAGCGTTTGCGGCTCTTCATGCCCGACTACGGTGACGCCCGCGCTGAATGTGATCAGCAGCTTGTCGTTGTTGGCCAGAAAGTAGCGCTTTGTCAGTTCCCGCTGCAGCCGCTGCACCACGATGACTGAATCCTCGATCGATGTTTCGGGCAGCAGGATCACGAACTCTTCGCCGCCGTAGCGCGACAGGGTGTCATGGGGCCGCAGGCAGTCACGCACGGTTCCAACCAGATGCAGCAGCGCCTCGTCACCCGTGTTGTGACCGTACGTGTCGTTGAGGCGCTTGAAGTTGTCGATGTCCAGCACCGCGAGACAAAGATTGGAGCCGCGCCGCGCCGCACGCGATACTTCCTTGGCATACGATTCTTCAAGACCTTTCCGGTTGAGGGCACCGGTCAGCGGGTCGTGGCGCATTTTCTCGCTGGTCTGCTCGAGTTCTATCTGCAGCCGTTCGATCTCTGCTTCCGCCGCGCGTACCCGGTCGCGCATGTTGTCGACTTCGGCGCGTGAGCGATCGCTGGTTGCCCGCATGTCGTGCGTGGTTGCGATGACTTCCGCGATCACGCTCTGCAGCGCACCGATATCGTCCGCCGCTGCAATGGTGTTGGCGTAGTTTTCCATCCGGTCGCTGAAACCGGAGGTCGCGTCGCTGAAACTGCCGAGCTGTTCCACAAAGCCGGCGAGCATCAGCTTGATCTGATGCTTGGCGTCATCGATGTTGCCGCGCAGCGAGCCCTGCCGTTCTATCACGCCACGCAGCCTGCGCTCGACTTCATCGAGCTCTCGTGCGGTCAGAGGGTGATCGCACAGAGTGCGGAGGGCGTCGATCTGACCGCGCATCCAGCGGTCGTCGATCACCAGTTCGCCGATGTTCTTGAGCAGGAGGTCGAGCAGTGAAAGCAGCCCCGACCGTATTTCCAGTTGATCGTCGACCACCCAGTTGAGGCGGTAGATCAGATTGCGCAGCTTGGCAGCCAGATCATCGACACCGCTCATGTCGCGTACGCCGCGCAGCAGCTGACCGAGTTCATGCGCTTCATCACGCAATTCGGGTGCGGTGATCAGAAGGCTGCCGACCACACCTTCGAGCGTGCTTGCAAACAGCTCCCGCAGCGCGGCGTCACTGTTGTCCAGCGGACCGGACGCTGCAACGTCTTCGGGATGGGGGTGCGCCGTTCTGGCGGTCGTTTCGATCGATTCCCATGTGTCGGCTAGCTTGCTCAGGCGGGTGTAGAGGACATCCAGTTCTCCGTTCGACGAATCGAGCAGTTGCTGAATGACCTGTTGCTTCTGTGCATGGCTCAGCGATGCGTGCGGTCGCTCGAATCGCTTGAAAAGATCCTTGAGCAGAGCCGTCCATTTTCGCTGAGGGGCCGCCTGTGCGCGCAGCAGACCGACCAGCGATTCGCTGATGGCCGACCAGCTCCGGCTGGCGACGGCTGTTTCGAGGCGTTCGGCGAATTCCACCTGGGCCTGATTCAGTCGCGGGAGTGTGCTGCAGACGAGCTTGAGCGCCCGCTCCGGAAAGAGATCGTCGGCCTTGGTGCCTGCGATCTCGTGATAAAGGGAGCGGTAATTCTCCGGCGTGGGCTGGAGCTGACGCATGGCTAAGCGTCGCAATGCTTCACGGGCTATTTCGAGCGGTTGCATGGCGTCTGACATTTGGATGCGTTGCTAACAATCCTTGACGAATGCAATCAACGGCACGAGGCGGCACGCCTTTAGGGCATTTGCTTAATTCGCCTGTGCCACGCAATTCGGGCCTTCGGCTGCCGTGGTTGCCGATCGAGGCCGTTCAATCGGTCAGGCCATGTTTCAGGCCGTAATGCGTCAGTTCGGCGTTGTTCTTCATGCGCATCTTCTCCAGCAGACGCGCGCGATAGACGCTGACTGTCTTGACGCTCAGGCTCAGTTCTTCACCGATCTGCGTCAGCGTCTTGCCCGAGGCAATCATCACCAGCGTCTGATATTCGCGATCCGACAGTTTTTCGTGCGGCGGTCGTTCGTCGTCATCGGTAATGGCGTTAGCCAGTTCCATCGCCAGCGAGGGCGAAACGTATTTCTTGCCGCTGGCGACCTGACGGATGGCGGTTACCAGTTGCTCAGGCGCGCTTTGCTTGGTCAGGTAGCCGGATGCACCGGCCTTGAGTGCGCGGATCGCGTATTGCTCCTCCGGATGCATCGACAGCACCAGCACCGGGAGCTTGGGGAACTCCTTGCGCACCAGCTTCAGCGTGTCGATGCCGTTGCGGTCGGGCATCGACACGTCCATCAGCACCAGGTCGAAATTGCCGTCGCGCAGCTTGTGCATCGCTTCGACGCCGTTCTCGGCCTCGCCGGTCACGACCAGGTCCGGGCTGTCGGAGAGAATCTGGCGCAGGCCCGAACGCACGATTGCGTGGTCGTCGGCAATCAGAATGCGGATGCTGCTGCTCATCGGGAAAACTCCAGTACGGTTCTTCGGCACGCCGGCACGCGCAGCAACAGTCGGGTACCGCCGTGTTCGCGGCTGCTCGCCTCGAATCGGCCATTCAGATGAGCGACCCGCTCGCGTATGCCGCGCAGGCCGAACGACTTGGGTTTGTTCAGGTCTTCCGGCGCCAGTCCGCGTCCGTCGTCGCCGATTTCCAGCACGATGTCGTCGTCCTCCTGGGTCAGCCTGACTTCGACCTTGTGCGCGCCGGAGTGCTTGGATACATTCGTCAGCGCCTCCTGGAACACGCGGAACAGTGCGATCGCGGTTTCTTCGTCCGGGTCGATGTCGTGATCGATGCACAACAACTCGCACTTCAGCCCGGTGCGCGCAGAAAAGTCTTCCGCATGGCTCTCGACGGCCGGCGCGAGTCCGAATTCCTTCAGGATGCCGGGCCGCAGTTCGCGCGCGATCCGCCCGACCGTGCTGATAGCGTCATCGACCAGCTTGCCCATGCTCTGCGAACGTGCCTTGATGGCGGTGAGATCGACCGCAGTCTTGTTGGCGAGCAGCGACACCTCGAATTTCAGCGCCACCAGCAGGCCGCCCAGTTCGTCGTGAATGTCGCGCGCAATGCGTTCCCGCTCCTCTTCCTTCGCGATCTGCAGGTGCGATGACAGTTCTGCCAGTTGACCGCGTGACTGGCGCAGTTCGCGCTCGGTCAGCTTGCTCTGCGTGATGTTGGAGACGATGCCTTCCCAGATCAGTACGCCCGAAGCGAGCAGGCGCGGCGACGAACGCAGGTTCACCCACTTGATGTCCTCGTCCGGCAAGCGGATGCGGCCGTCCCAGTTCACGGTGGATTGCGTATGCGCCGAAAGGTGCATCGCTCGTTCCAGTTCGGGCATGTCCTCCGCCAGCACCATGTCGAGGAAGCGGCGCGGCTGCGCCACCAGTTCGCTGGACTTGAATCCGAGCAATGCGAGGCAGCCTTCGCTTACGAACAGAAAGCGCCAGCCACCGTCGTCGTGGCGCAGCAGCTGGAAAACCATGCCGGGAATGTTGGCGGCGAGGGCGCGGAAGCGGGCTTCGCTGTCGCGCACCGCATCGAGCGCGCTGTGTCGTTCCGCGCGATTGCGCGCTTCGCGCATTTCGCGCTCGACGGCGGGGATCAGCCGGTCGAGTTTGCCCTTGCTCAGATAGTCGTGGGCGCCGGCTCGCATCGCCGACACGGCGATGTCTTCCTCGATGACGCCCGATACGATGATGAAGGGAAGGTCCAGACCCAGTTCCTGCAGGATCGCCAGTGCAACCATTGCCGAAAAGCGCGGCATGTTGTGGTCCGACAGCACCACGTCCCAGGTGCGCGACGCGAGGGCCTCGCGCAGCGAGCGTTCGTCTTCGACACGTTGCGCCCAGACCTGATAGCCGGCCAGCCTGAAGCGATGCAGCAGCAGCATCGCGTCGTCTTCGGAATCCTCGATCAGCAGCACATTCAGCGTGCGTGGTGCAGCGGGTGCGTGCATGGCGGCGTCGAGCATGGGCATGTATTTCACTTGCGGCGTGCATCCGTGCAACGCGCAAATGGAATGGCTGGATGGCGATCGCCGGAGTTTAATCCATGACGGATGTGGTGCACCGCAAGAGGGTGCGCCATCGCGCCAAGACTGCAGATATAATCCGCCGCGCGCCGCTTTAGCTCAGTTGGTAGAGCAACCGCCTTGTAAGCGGTAGGTCGTCAGTTCGATTCCGACAAGCGGCACCAATGAATTCAATGACTTAAGCCAGTTCGAGAGGGCTGGCTTTGTCGTTTCTGAGATCGTGTAGCCCAGGTGTAGCCGATTCCTGAACGTCCTTCTGGTCGACACGCCTCTGGCCGCGAGTACCTTCTTGGTCAGAAATCCAGAAAACCGGCCCTGCTTGAGGCAGGCATATTGCGCTGCTGTTCGGCGTAGTCACGGACCGCGCGCGGCTTCCAGCCCTCGCCGTACGTCGCCTTGATGTATGCCTCGTCAGGTCGAAACCCCATGGCGTGCAGCTTGGTATCGCGGTCGGCTCGGGTGTTCATGTCCGGCGCCGATATGGTCCGGCTTGGCGATCTCCAGCGTTTCGAGCTTGGCCGGTGCCTCTGCGGTTTCGATGGTGATCATGTCTCAGTCTCCAATGTGAGGCCGGTTGTTGAAGAACGGCGGATCACCTGCTGGCGGAAATGGTTTGAGCATCTCGGCGAGTTCGTCGTCGGTGAATTCGGCGGCTATGTGCGTCTCGTGTCGTACCGGTGGTGCATCAGGATCACCCCCCAAGCCGATGCGCTGCGGTGCGTCGAGGCCCAAGAGCCGCGCTCGGCGCTCCATGATCTTCAGGATGCGATCGATGGCCGTCGCGTTGCCCTTCTTGGCCTTCTCCCACAGGAAGGTCTGAAGGGCATCCAGCCGGTCAAGCTCGAGCGTGCGGATCTCGACCGCGATTTCTTCACACTTGGCCAGGTTTCGGTTCAGCGCGCGTTTGACCAACCGGTGCGCGTTTCCGAGGCTCATATCCAGCGCCTTGGCGATCTCCCGATAACTTGCCCCGCTTCGTCGAAGATCTAGTGCCTGCTCTTCAGATTGGGCCGTGGTGACGGCCTCCGCGCCTGTCTTGCTTTTCATGGGTTGTTCATCCTGGGTAGCGTTCA
Organism: Methyloversatilis sp.; assembly: GCA_017984755.1. Classification (GTDB taxonomy): domain Bacteria; phylum Pseudomonadota; class Gammaproteobacteria; order Burkholderiales; family Rhodocyclaceae; genus Methyloversatilis. The sequence goes on along the minus strand of JAGNYW010000012.1, from coordinate 11,011 downwards.
TCGTTTGGGGGTTTGGAGCTACGCAGTCGCGCGTCCGCTTCCCGCTCCTTCATTTTGGCGAGCACTGCGTCAATGCCAGGTCGAGTGAGTCCCCATCGGTGCGAGAGCCGCAGGACGCTGGCGCCGTCCTTCCATTCCTTGAAAATCAGTTCGTTGCGCAGGTCGATGGTTGCGTTTCGCTCGATGGGAAGCGACAAGATGCAGGAAGGAAATTCACCGCTGAGCTTCTGTGCGGATTCGAACCCGATTGCGAATGCGATGGGGTGCATGCGATCGATGGTCTCTGGAACGTACAGATCTCGTCCGCCCCAACGTGAAACCAGCTCAAGGCATGCGGGCAGGCCGATTACGGCGGCGATTTCTTTCAAGATCCTCTGCACGGTAACGGCCTCCCTTTCGCGTTGGTGCCTGCGTCCACACTCACCGCCGCCCGGCCTTAACTGCTTCTCGGCGGAGCTGGCGCGATAGGCTTTCCGCAACCTGTCGGTCCACAATCGCGGGCACGTTCCCGATGCCGGGAAATACAAACTCCGCTTTCTTCATGTCGCTGAGACCGTCGCGAACGGGAGAAACACTCCCACTGGTTCGGATGCTGGTGACCGCACCGCCCGTCGCGTAGCCGCGCAGGGCTCGCGCACCGTCACGATTCAGGGAATCGAGTAATCCACGCATTCCGCGTTGCCGGACAACCTCTTGGCGCAGCACATACTCGCCGGCATGGACGACGCCGGCGGGCTCGTATTTCCCGCCCGGGCCGGTGTAGCCGCCGACGGCGAAGCTGCCGGAAGCGCCGCTTCCGCTGCCGCTCGTTGGTGCGGTCGATCCGGATTCGGTCGGGGCACCAACCTTCGGAGTGCTCAGCGCGGCGATCTGCGCCTGCAGGGACTTGATCTGCTTCTCCGCTTCGGAGATGTCGAGCTGCAGCGTCACCGGCTTGGCCAGCTCCGCTTTCACATTGTTGATGCTCTGCTCAGCCGTCTTGATCTGCTCATCGAGAGAAACGGCTTCTGCGTCCAGCTGCTCGGCTTCCTTTTCCTTTGCCTGCGCGTTCGTCTCGCCGATCTTCTCTTGCACTCGCGCCAGTTCCTCCAGGGCGCGAGCCGCTGCGCCGTCGTCCTGGATTGCATCCGCTGCTTGCTCCGCGCGCTGGGCCAACTTCGCCGCATCAGCTGAGAGCTTCGCGGCCTTCTTCAGGTCGCCCTCGCGCACGGCGACCTGTGCGTCCCCTGCGGTCAGGGTGGCGCGAGCCGTGAGGGTACTGGCCGCGCGCGTATTCAGTTCTTCGCGCTCGCCTTCACTCACGCCGGCACCACGGCGTTCCGCGGCCTTGTCGCGAAGGCTTGCGCCGGCGTCTGCCCCTGCGGTTCGGGCCGTTACCGCGTCCCCTCTGGCCTTCTGTGCACCGTCGACGGTTTTCGACAGTAGGTCGCGGAGCTTGTCGACACCGTCTTGTTCGATCTTCAGACGGTCGTTCATCGCCTGCTGAGTGATCTTGGTGCGCTCGTCGGCGACCTGTTTCGCGTCTTTCAGGATGTCGGCGGAAGCCTTGCCCGAGGCGACCGACTTTAACTTCTCCAGCTTTTCCGTCTCCGCGGCGAGCTTGCGCTCGATCTCCAAGCGCGCGTTCGCTTCGCGTTGTGGCTTCTGGTCATCCGCCTTCTGTGATGCCAAGGGTTCCTTGGCGATGGCGATGACCTCCCGATACATTTTCTTGTATTCCTCGGTCGCGCCCTTGAGGTCGAAGGACAGCAGGCGATCGATCACAGCCGCAGTGCCTTTTGCAGATGCGCCAAGCGCGCGAACGAAGCGGCCGAAGATGTCGATAGAGTTCATCGCAACGTCCAGTACGGGCTTCAGCTCTTTGGTGGATTTAGCGAGGGAATCCACGCTGCTCCCGACTGCGATGATGGCGTTCGCTATCCCTGCGGTTACGCCGGTTCCCTTGTCCAGGGCTCCAACGAACTCGGTGACGCTGTTGTTCAACAAGACGAAGGCCTGCCCGACGGTCACCGGCAGAGTCTGAAAGTCTGAGGCCACGCGGCCCGAGACCTTCTGCAACGCTTGCACGACTCGCTCGGTCGCCAACTCGCCATCGGCACCCATCTGGCGCAACTCCCCACGCGTGACGCCCAGGCCTTCGGCAATTGCATCGGCCAGCGCTGGCGTCTGCTCGAGGATGGAGTTCAGCTCCTCGCCGCGCAGCGTGCCGGACGCCAGGCCCTGCGTGAATTGCACCAGTGCCGCGCTCGATGCTTGCGCACTTGTTCCGGATAACGCGATCGCCTGATTCACCGTTGTGAGTACGCCGATGATTTCCTGTGAATTCAGGATGCCTTGCAGGCTCGGTGCGATCTGCGAATACAGGTTGACGGTGTCCTGCAGTGGCGCGCGCGTCTCGTCGGCTGCCCGCCGCAGCCCCTGCTGAACAGCTTCGAAGTCGCCCGTCGCCTTGGTGGCCAGCTGCAGACGCGCGGTGATCTGCGCGTACTGGTCGGCGATCTGCACGTACTCGCGGGCCGCGATTCCCAGCGCAGCCACCGGTAGAGCCCGCGCTGCCAGGGCCTGCAGTCCCGACAGCTCGGTACTGACTGCGCTGATGCTCCCTTTCGCCCGATCCAGGCTCTTCGCGTCTGCCTCAAGGCCCTTGATGGACTGCCGTATTTGGTTCGTCCCCTTTTCGAAGTCGCCTTGGTCAAGGGTTACCCGGAACTTGATGTCGCCGTTATTTGCCATCGCTGTGCATCTCCATGGCGGTCAAATAGCAGCGCCAGGCGTATTGCCAGACGCCAGCGTGGCCATGGGTGACGAGGGCGAGGGCATTGCGTTCGATTTCTCGGACGACAGCAGCTGGCGGACGATTGACGCCTGCGCCGCTGCGACTGCCGCCCGGACTCGAAAAAAACCGGGGTTCAGGGCGCGCGCTGCCTCACGAATAGGGGCGATCTGGCTCGGCGTGAGGGCGTCAAATGCTTCGCGCGGCATGTCGGACATGCGCACGAGGTCATCCACGGCGCAGTCCTCGAAGAGGAATTCTCCGGCTACATCGATTGCATGCTTTCCGCTTTCGATTTCGACCAGCCAGTCGCGGACCTGACCGACTGTCAGTTCTTTGATCGTGACGATGCGGCCATCGATGTCGACCTGCTTTGTTGCGCTCATGAAACCTCCTGCTGTGGAATGAATGAGGTGCCGGCCGCGCCTTCGGTACAAGCGAAGAGGTGAGACCGCCGGCTGTCGGGGTTACTTTCATTGCTGGGCGACTCACCGACTTATGCCCAGGCCCTAGACCCCCGTCTCGGGCTACCAGGGCCTACCGCGTGTGCAGTAGGCCGTCGGTTCTTTACCGGTCGGAAATCACGGGCCAGAGCGCACCCAGGCTCTTGAGCTCCATCAACAGATGGGTGCGCTGGAAATCGTCTTGATTCATCCACATGTACGTTCTGGCGCCACCGTTCAGGTTGTTTGCAGCCTTCCCGATGCTGACCGGGCCAATCACCGGTAGCTAAAGCGGAATAGCGCACGAAGTCGTGTTGGGGCACGCCCTGCGGTAGCTCAGCAAGCTGCCGGCTGCATGAACGCGTGCGTGAGCAGCTGCAACCTGTTCCGCGGCTTTGGTGTAGGCGGTGTCCGCGTCGATCAGCTCGGCCATCAGCCAGTCTTTCGTTGCTGCGACAAGATCCCCCTCAGCGGCCTCGACCGCGCCTTGGGCATCGGACAAACGACGCTCGAGGCCTGCGCGGCCTTCTGCAAGCTGACGCGCCTCGAACGCTGCGGTGGCTTCTTCGAACTCCAGGTTGGTGACTGCCGCGCGCGCGTCATCGAGCGTTTCGCGCGAAGCCTCGCCAAGCATGACCGCGGCGCTCAGGTCTTCCGCCTTCTGGCGTGCCTTGGCGAGGGGCTGAGCGTCGAATGCGGCCGGCTGTCTGTTCATCAGATCGCTGATGCGCTGCGCGTCCATCCGCGCCAGCTCCAGCCGCTCCGCAGCTTCCTGAACGGCTTTCGTCGCTTCCTTCGTGGTCGTCATCGTGGTTCCTTCGGGTGTGGGTTGTGGGGTGGTGAGGCGTCAGTCGTCATCGGAGAAGTAGCCGGAGCGTCGCGGTTTGGATCTGCTTTCCAGTTCGGCGGCTTGGGCGTACGCGAAGCGGTCCGAATTTCCGAAGAAGACGTGTTCGCCAACCCATGCGAGCGGCGTGCATCCGCCGGTCTTGCCGCTCCGGTTCTTGAGCCACAGCAGTTCGGCAAGGCCTTTGAATTTGGTATCGGGGTTGTAGGCTTCGTCCCGGTACAGCGCCCACACGACGTCCGCGTCGGCCTCGATGTCGCCGGATTCGCGTAGGTCGCTGAGGGTGGGGCGCTTGTTCGGGCGCTGCTCCACGCCTCGGTTGAGCTGGGACAGGGCGATGACCGGCACACCCATATCCTTGGCGAGCGCCTTCAGCCCTCGACTGATGCTACCGACCTCTTGGGTGCGGTTGTCGCCCTCGCCACTCATGAGCTGCAGGTAGTCGATGACGATCAACCCGAGTCCACCCATGCGGCGCTTTGCCTGCCGCGCCTTCGTCCTGATGTCCCATAGCGTGAGCGCGGCTTCGTCGTCGATCGTCAGCGGCATCTGGTGGATGCGCGACTGCGCCGCCGTCATCCGCCCCCAGTCGGCGTCGTTCAGTGGCCGCTCGCCTATGAGCCCGGCGATCGGTATCCGGCCCAGGCACGACAGCAGGCGGTCGCCCAACTGATCGGACTGCATCTCCATGGACGAAACCAGAACGTGCGCTCCGGACTCGGCGACGTTCGCGGCAATGCGCAGCGACAGCGCCGTTTTCCCCATTCCGGGCCGGGCGGCAAGAATGATCAGATTTCCGGGCTGCAGAACACGGCTACGCGAGTCGATGTCGGCGAAGCCCGTCTCCAGGCCCGGCGGCGTGTCACTGTCGTAGCGCGACTGGATGCGGTCAATGCACTGGAGCATCACCTCCTGCACGGTCCGCGGCTCGCGCGAGGCGCCGGAGTCGCACAGCTCCATGACCCTGGCCTGCGCGAACTCGAGCTTGGCCTGCGTGGGTCCCGGCTGTTCCGTGCGTGCGGCGATGTCCTCGCCGGCTGCCATCAGTGCCCGCAGCATCGCGCGGTCTGCCACGTTTTCGGCGTAGCGGTGGATGTTGGCTGCCGACGGCGTGTTGTTCGCGATCTCGCCGAGGTATGCCAGTCCGCCGATGCGTTCAGCATCGCCTGAAGTCTCAAGCGCGTTGAACACGGTGATGATGTCGGCGGGCTTACCGGCATTGATCAGCGTGCAGATCGCCACAAAGATGCGCCGGTGGTCGTCGCGATAGAAGTGCTCCGGACGAAGGCTCCCAATCCGGTCGATCGCCTCATTGGAAAGCAGCAGCGCACCCAGCACCGACTGCTCAGCCTCAATCGAATGCGGCGGCAGGCGAAGGCCGGGGGCGCTCATGCGTCACCTCGCTGCGCATTCGCTTGCTGCCGGCCTTGAGGGGTCATGTAGCACTGCCCCTGCAGGTCGAACGACCACAGCTTGAACCAGTTCCCCTCAACGGCATTTCTGAAGGCCTTGCGCCAGTCTGTGTAGCGCTTGTCTTCCATGGTGCCTCCAGGCGCGTACCGGTCGCGGAAGGCGGCCCAGCAGAGTTCAACGAACTCGTTCGGAATCCCAGCCCTCTCGGCGTACTGCCAGACTGGCTTGTAATCGGATATGGCCTTCTCGCCGTTCTTCTTCGCGTTGTCCAAGAAGGTCTTGAAGGTCACTGCTGCAGATTTGCGCCGCGAAGCGACCGGAACGATGGATCCCCCCTGCAGGGGGGTGACGGGGGGCTCTTCCTGTTCCTGTTCCTGTTCCTGTTCCTGTTCCTGATTTCGAAACGGTTTCGGAAGGGTTCCCGATGGGTTCGATTCCTCGGGTCGCGGAAAATCTAGGGACTGCCAGCAAACCCGCTTGTATTCGTGGGTCCAGGCACACGCATCGGGAATTTGGTGCGCGACTTTCGAGACGGCCTTGCGCTGGTTCGGGTTCTCGGGCTGATTCCAATCGAAGTGCTTGCAGACCCATACCCATTTCGTGGTTTCGCAACGGTTAGCGAAACCGTTCAGGAACAGTTCGGCAAACCCTTCGCGAACCCTTTCTGTCGGCCATTGAAGGTCCTCGCACGCGTACCCGTCTGGCAATCGGAAGACGCCGGCAATGGTCGAGTGCGAGCAGGTCAGCAGATACAGGGCCAGCGTCCTGCCGTCCTCGCTGAGATTGCGGATCGACGTGCTGCTCCAGAATGACGAATGCACTTTTCCGTACTCTCGCATCAGGCGCGTCCCTTTCGAGCGATCGCGCGCATTGCTTGGGCGTACTGTTCTGGCGAGGCGTTGGGGTTACGCTCGATCCACTCGGCTTTCCGCCTTTCGTAGGTCTGCGCCACCCTCTTCTTCACCCAGGTTCTCGGCTTTCTCGTCCGCGTGGATCCGTCGAATGTCACGGGGCACTCCGGCGGATGAAGTCACGGACACGCGAGATGACGACCGAAGCCCACGTCTGCGGCAGCACGACGTTTCCGGTTTCATCCAGAGGGAGGAATGCACGGCGCGGGATGACGGAGCGCTTGGCGAAGATCAGCTTGCCGTTCGGCCCGGGGAAGGTCAGGTACTTGCCCTTCTTCGGCAGGATCACAGCGCCGAACTGATGCACCGCCGGAATGCTGACGCCACTCTTGGTGCGCAGATTCGTGCCCACGGTGACGCCCTTCGCGTCCGCCTTGTAGGTGATGCTGCGTTGCAGTCGGCCGGTGTCACGCAACGGCTGCCCGGGGCGACCCGCGCTATTCGCCGCAGCTTGCTGACGGCCGGTCCGGCTGATCTTGGCGCCGTTGTCCGTGCGCCGTAGTGCGCGGAACTTCAGCGGTGCCCACTGCTTTCCGTACGGATCTCGCGATACCTTGAAGCCCAGGTCAATCAGCGTCTTCAGGCCTGCGCCGACGCTGTCGTACAGCTTCTCGGACCGGCTGGCCGCCAACACATCCTTCAGCTTCTTTTCCGCGCCGTCGCCAGTGACATCGACCTTGATGCTCATGGCGGGCCTCAGGCTTGCCGAGCGACGGCGTCGGGATTTGCCATCCGTTCAACTGCGTCTGCTGGCCAGAGAAGTCGGCCGTTCGCCAACTTCCGAGGACGCAGCCCGAAGTAGTGACCCTTGGTGCAAAGGGAAAAGCGAAGGGTGGCGGGTCGGACGAGAAGCCGGCGTGCTGCTTCTTCAGTGGTGATGCCATCGCTTGTAGCGATCGGAGAGACGGTTGCAGTTTGCATTCGAACTTCCTTCTGGGAAGCTAGCTGCAGCGGGTGCCGCAGCTAAGCAAATGCAAATCTATTTATCTGCGCCTCGTCCTGTAAGGGGGAAAAAATAGCGGGCGATTTATTCCCCCGTCTCGTCGCGGATCGATGCGATTGTCGAGAGCTCGGCCAAATGCTGGTCAATGTCGAGGTTCATATCGCGGATGGTCACCTGGACGTTTTCGGCTCTGCAGTGACGTGCTTCCTTGTCGCCCCATTGGCATATCCACATGACGCCGTGAATGATCAATCCAGACTCGCTTTTTCGAATACTGCCGTCCTTGCGCAGAAGGATTCCCAGACGGCCGCTGCCTTCTGCGTCGCCCTGAAAGACCATGATCTTGTCGAAGTCCGCCGTGGCGGCCTTCGCTGTTGGGTGGTCCGCGTGGACACTGATGTACTTTGCAGCCTCTGCTTGGTCGTCGCGCGGACCGACGCCGATTGCTTCAGCAGCTTGAGCTCGTCTATTTGTGATCCGCTGGCCTTTAATGTCTCGCGCCAGTGATTTGCAGATCAGATCGTGCAGAAGGTAGGCAACTTTCTTCGACTCGTTCTTGGGCCGACCTTTGCGGCGAACTGGACTTGTCTTTTCAAGGAAGTCTCTTGGAAGAACGCCGCTCACTGTCGCGACATAATCTCCATTATGTGTAGTCAGCAGCCCACTGAAAGGCACTGTCCCATCTGCCAAGGGGTTCGCATAGTGAGCAAGTACCCGAAGGGGCTGTCTCGTATTTGACTCGGTCATCGACCCCGTTTTCCTATCCAGTTGCTCGGTTAACGTCATTGTTTCGGGAGCACCAGCGCACCTACCCGTTCGCGCTCGTCTTCCCAGGTGGTGCCTGCGGCGGCCAGCTGCTTGAACAGAAAGTCGATCTGCGGTCCGATCTGGTCCGAGTCTTCCTCGGGGATGTAGTCGGCGAGCGTGACCGTCCAGTGGCCGCCGTTGGCCAGGATGTTGAAGGCCGTGCCGAACTGATGCACCTGGGCCGCTTGGGCGCGGTGCATTGCCGGCGTGGCTGCGCCGAATGGGTCGAGGTAGTGGGGTTCTACCCACACCAGCCCGTCACCATCTCCGAACACGAAGGCGGCTGCGCGATATGTGGTGAGGGTGTCCATCTTCACGATGACCAGCGCACCGAGGTTCCAGCGGCTGGCCACCTCATCGACAGTAGGCACGTTCTCGGCGCCGTCAGTCGGCGTAGACGACCGCCGCGCCGTGTTTCGCCTTCAGCGCCGCGCGTGATCCTTGGGCGCGTGATCGGAACTCGATCAGGCTTTCCATCGGAACGCCGAAGCGGCTGTGCAAGCGATCGAGGTCTGCGCTGGATGCGCGGCGACCAATGACCAGGCAGATGGGGCCGTCCTCGGCCTGCTCGTGCCCGCATTGGTCATCCGTCCACCAGCCGATCAGCAGCGAATCGCCAGGCCGGCAGAGGAACAGACGACGGTCGCCGAAGGCACCGAAGATCGGCGGGAAGGGAGCGGTACCAACTTGAATTGCCATGATCGACTCCTCCGGTTAGATGACGCTGCGGTACTGCAGGACGCCGACGACACGACCGATCAGCTGGATCTTGTGTGCCTCGCTGGCGGGGATGGTGTCCGACCCGCGAACCGGGTCGGCGTAGTAGGCGACGACCTCGCCGCCCATGCCAAGCATGAGCGATCGGACGTACTGCCGGCCGTTGAACTCGAAGGCATAGTTTGCGCCGCCGGTACCGATCTGGTCGCAGGGTTCGATCTGCAGCAGGTCGCCCTCTTCGATCTTCGGGGACATGGAGCCGTCAGGCATGCGGCCGGTGATCTGCGTCGCGCGGTCGCTGAAGTGCTCGAAGAGGGCAGGGGTCGGCGTCCTGCTGGTGGTGCTGGTAATGTTCGCTGCAGCCATGGTGTTACCTCCGTCTCAGGTGCTTCATGGTCAGGGGCTGCACGGTGTTGACGCACCGTGTGGCCCCGTTCTCGCCGGCATCCGGCCGGCACGGTGTTGCTCTGTCAGGCGCTCGAAACGACGCGCAGCGAAGGCGCAACCTCGTCGCTCTTCGGTTGCTGGATGCCGGCCTGCTCAAGCATCCAGCCCTCGATCTTGGTGTGCCACATGCGCAGCAGGTCAAGCGGCCTCTGCCGGTAGTGCTTCTCGGCAATGGCGGACGGCTTGTGCCCCATGAGTTGAGCGACGATGCCGGCCGGAACTTCAACCCATTCCGAGAGCGTGCCGAATGAACGGCGCAGACCGTGCAGGGAAAGTTGGGGAAGGCCGGCTGCGGTCAGTGCCTTGTTGTGCGCGATGCGCGGCTCCTGCAAACGGCCGGATGCCGCCGTCGGGCTGCTGAAGACCCAAGGGAGCGCGCGCACTGCACGTTCCTTTTCCTTCTCCTGGTCCGAGCCGTGCAGGGTTCTCACCCTCTTCGCCTCGGCATCGTGCCGTCGCTTCAGGTTGATCAGCAGGCTGGCCACGTAGGGCGTCAGGGGAATGGTGCGCTCACCCTCAACCTTGTCTCGGATGGACAGGCTCTTCCACTTGAAGTCGACATCGGTCCAGCGCAGGCTGGCCAGTTCCTCGCGCCGCGCGCCGGTCAGCAGCAGCGCCTGCAGATAGGCGGAGTGCACCGGATTCGCGAGGGCGCGCACCTTCTCGAACCATAGGGCCAGCTGCTCGCGCTGCATGCAGTCCGTCTTGGGCTTCGCCTTCGGTAGTACATCGCTGGCCATGCGCCGCGAGCAGGCGTCCGCATGCGTGAGCGCGGCGAACTTCTCCGATGCGGCACACCACCCGATGAAGGCGCGCAGGGCGCGGTAGGTCTGTGCCGCTGTCGTCGGCGCCCGCTCTGCCAGCGGTTCAAGCCACTCGCGCACGGCTTTCGCATCCAGGTCGCTCAGCTTCAGCGAGAGCAGGTCGTGAAGCGGGCCAGGCTGAACCACATTGGGTTCGCCCTTCCTCCTGCCGCGAGTGCGCGGTGCGCCTCCGGCCTTCACCATCGCCATGTGGTTGCGCAGATGCCGCGCTCCCCATTTCGGCGTACGCGCCTCGACGTAGGCGTCCCACACCTCGCCGACGGTCAATTCGGCCGTCTCTGCCTTCTCGCGCCTGGTGGTGATCTCTGCCATGCGCACAGCGCGTTCTTCGCGCGGGTCGATGCCTTGGTCGACCAAGGTTTGCAGCCTGCGGGCCTCTGCGCGTGCGTCATCGAGGTTCCAGGCGCGCACGTCGCCGATGGTCATCCGGATTGTCTGGCGGTGAAGCTTCGCCTCGAAGACGAAAGACTTGGCGCCGGCGGTGGCGCGCACTGCGAGGCGGGGAGCTTCCGTATCCCACAGAAACGCCTGCTTCACACCCTCGGCGCAGGAGAAGCGGCGTATGCGGTCAGGGGTCAGGCGTTCGCGTTGCACGGCATCTCCGGTGGCTACACAGAGGCCCGATGTAGCCTCTGTGTAGCCATATTAAGCAAACGCCGTTAAATGTCAATAAACGAGAAAAGGCTTTTTAGTATTGAAAAATATAGTTTTTATGTCTTGCCTTAAGCTCAGGCAAACATCGATAAACGTGGTTTTTTGCCGCCTTGTAAGCGGTAGGTCGTCAGTTCGATTCCGACAAGCGGCACCAATGAATTCAAAAGCTCAGGCCAACTCTTCGGGGTTGGCCTTTTTGCTTTTCGGGCACATGTAGCTTCTGCGTACCCGG
>JAGNYW010000040.1 GCA_017984755.1 Methyloversatilis sp. | reverse complement strand
GATCCGCTGTCGCTCGGCCTCGATGGAGCGCTCCTGTTCCCTGGCAAAGCGGGCGATCCGCTCGCGTGCAGCGGAAAGGTCCCGCGTTCGCTCGGCGACTCTCGCCTCGAGATGCCGATTGGCGTCCTGCAAGGCCTCTTCGTAGCGAAGGCGCACCTTCCTCTCTGCCAAGTGCAGATAGGTCGAGCCCAGGGTCAGAGCGGCAATTGCGAGCGTGGTCAGCCAGGCGAGCGTGGCAGCGCGCGTCCGCGTGTTGTAAACCTTGTCGTCGATGGCAGCGATTTTTGTGACCTCGAAGTCGTCCAGTCGCTGGCTGGTCGTCCGGATCTGATCCATCACCCGCTTGCCGTCATTGATTACACCTTGTTGGTCGGCAATTCGAAAACCATCGGCGCGTCGCTGCAGGACGAGTGTTTCCGCGAGTCGTATGCGTTCGTTCAGCAAGGCGTCGAAGGTGTCCCAACTGAAGTCTGCCAATCCTTCCGACACGAGCAGCTGCTTTGCAGAAGCACGAATCTCCGGGAGTGAAACGCGTGCAGCATCGTAGTGATCCAGAAACTCGGTCTTCCCGGTCAGCACGAATCCGCGTGCTCCGGTCTCGATGTCCTTCAATGCCGACATCAGCTGGGTGAGCTTCAGTCGTCCGTCCTTCATGCTTCCGCGCTGCTCCGTTGCCGCTGAAAGCGCACGCAATGTGAGCTGTGATTCGATTGCCGAAAAGATCGTCACCAGCACCGCAAGCGCGACAAAAAGAAGCGCCGGTCGGGTCTTCTGAACAAGCGCAGAGACTTCATTCATGTGGAGGGATTTTCCAGGTTGCAGGGAAGTGACCACATTGTCATCCAGGGAGACGTCACGCTCAATCCAGGTAGCGGCTGCGATTTTCCAGCCGGAAGGTGATGGAGTTCTTCGGGACGTTCTCCATCGGATGAACCGAGGGACCCGGAACACGCCCGCCACCCGGCGCATGTCGCCGCAGCACGACAGGTCAAGAGATGCTTCGCTTTCATGGCATTGAAAAGAAATGGGAAATTATTTGGTTCGGTTGTTGCTTGTCGCAATTGGAGGCGCATAGCCCTGTGTGATCCGGACCACCAGAAGAGGAGAAAAAGCATGATTACCCGACAAACCATTGCTACCGTCATCACGACGACTGCCATCGCCTATTCGATCTGTTCGCCGACGCAGGCCGCCAATCTGGCTGCTCAGGCGCAGGCGAAGCCGCGCGAGCCGGTGACCAGCGATGTCGACCGCAACCTGCAGAACGACGTGAAAGCCGCTCTCGGCGCTGATCCGGCGCTGGACGGCAGTTACGTCGCGGTGGCGTCGCGCCGCGGCACGGTCACGCTGTCGGGCGTCGTACGCAGTGCCGAACAGCTCGCGCGTGTGCTGCAGACCGCGATGGCGGTGGCCGGTGTACGCCACATCGACAACGCGCTGGAGGTCGACAACCCGGCGGAAATGTCGGGGCTGGTTCAGGGCACCCGATAGGTGGCTTGCGTCATCAGGTCGGTGCCGCACGGCAGGTTTTCGATCCAGTCCACGAATCGTTTCACCATGGCAGCGCCTTCGAAGTGCGCACCGTGCTGCAGCACGATCATATCGATGTCCAGTGTGCGGACCATGTTCGGCCAGTAGCGACAGCCCTTGTTCGCGACCATGTGGCGGCGGTGAAAGCCGAACATGTGCGGCACATGGGCGTCGAAATCACCGACCGCGGGCAGCGCGCTCCGGTGGTCGAGCATCGAGGCGCCCATGTCACCCGAGAACAGGATCTTCGACACCGGGTCGTAGAACTGGAAGTTGCCTTCCGAATGCAGGAAGTGCGCCGGCAGCGCGAGCAGGCGGCAGTCGCCGAGCGAAATGTGCATGCCTGTGTCCGGAATCGGGGTGATGCGCGATGTGTAGTCGCGACCGCTCGTGAAGTGCGGCAGGAAGCGTGCCCAGATGCTTGAAATCATCACCTTGCAGGACGTGCTGACCATCCACTTGTTCATCGACGCGATGATGTCGGGGTCGGCATGAGAAGCGAGGATCAGATCCAGGTCCTTCGATGGAAAGTAGCGCTGCATCGCCATCGTCAGACCGGTGTAGGTCATGTTGCCGCCGGGGTCGATCAGCGCGCCGCGCCCGCTGTCGGCGATCAGTAACTGGTTGTACTGGACAGCGTGGTCCTCGCCTTCATCGGCCGGATTGTAGAAGGCAAGGCAGACATGTTTGCCATCATTGTAGAGTTCGACGGCCATTGCTCACCTTCGGCTGGAGAGTCCGTCACCGGACGCTTCGTAGTGTGCCGCAACGGTGACGGGCGCCTGGCACTCGCTTTAGGAAGCTTGACGATGATCACGTCAAGGCGGCTCCTTGTGCGGCATCCGGGCGACGCCCGACCTGATCCTGGGCGACGGCCCTGCCCGTGCCGGGTCACCGACCGGAAGTCAGGTTCGCGACGCGCAACCCAGATGTTCCCGAAACCAGGCGGTTGCCGGCGCGGCAGCCGATGCGAAGTCGGTGACGTAGGCATCGAAGTGCCCACCCTTGAGGGTCACCAGTTTCTTGGGGTGCAGTGCGCGCTCATAGGCGCCCAGCGCCTCGTCCGCCACGGTCAGGTGGTCGCCGAGCGCCACCACCATCAGCAGTGGAGTCGGGCTGATGAACGGAATGTAGCTGCCGGGCTCGTATTCGGTGAACATCTCGACCGAGCGCAGCGTGACCTCGTTCTTCCATGAAGGCGCCCGCTTCGCATGGGTGGTGCTGAACCAGTCCCAGGAGTCGGCCGTCGGCAGCGCAGATGCATCCATCGGGTCTTGCGCAATGACCGGAATCATGGCAGGAGCCTCGCCACGCGCCCGCGCCCGGCGGTCGTCTTCGCAGGCCTTCTGAAATCCTGCAATGAAGTCGGCCCTGATCAGTCTGCGGGCATTGGCGTGGCCACTGATCAGCGGGACCTGGGCCACGATGGCTTTCACCCTCCGGTCGATTGCTCCCACGACCAGGACGTGGCCCCCGGAATAGCTGGAGCCCCAGATGCCGATCTTCGATGGATCGGTCTGCGGCAGCGTTTCCGCGAATGTGATGGCATCGCGATAGTCGCGAATCTGGCACCAGGGGTCGATCTCCTGTCGCATCTCGCCGCCGCTCGCGCCGAAGTTCCGATGGTCGAAGACGATCGATGCCATCCCTGCAAGGGCGAAAGCTTCCGCGAATCTGTCGAGGTACATTTCCTTCACGGCCGAAAACCCGTGAGCCAGGATGATCGTCGGGAACGGGCCCGAGCCGCTGTCCGGGGCGTAGTGCCATCCGCGAAGGGTGATTCCGTCCTCGTTCCTGAACTCGATGTCCGTGCGCATGCCGATCGCCTCGCGGTTTGCAGATGGCGGCATCATGCCGCGATTGTGCGACCGTGTGTAACGGGCGGGAGCTTGGGCTGAAAAGCAGAAGGCCAGCCCCGAAAGGCTGGCCTGACTGCTCTTGCGATGGTGGGCCCCCCGAGAGTCGAACTCGGCACCAACGGATTATGAGTCCGCTGCTCTAACCAGGCATGAGCTAGAGGCCCTTTGACGGTATGTGTTGCTTGTTCGTGTTCGTTCGCATCAGCCATGCTTGCAGGTCTGCGCAGACCTGCGCTGCGGATGGCCCGCAGGGGAGCGGTACTATAACAAAGGCCTGCAGCATTCGGGCCTCGGCAGAGGATCCGGGAGTGTCGGAAAGCAATGTGGCCTGATTTCGAAGGTGGATCGATCGTCGATCTGATGGGCAGTGTGGTGCGCGCACGGGGCGGGCATGCCGTCGGACCGGAGCTGCGCGACGTGGATGCGTCGGGCTGGCACGACGCGCGCACCATCGTGCTGCTGGTGCTCGATGGCGTCGGCATGGCACAACTCGACGACTTGCCGGTCGACGGCTTTCTTCGTCGCCATTGTGCGGGTTCGCTCACGTCGGTGTTTCCTTCCACGACTGCCGCCGCGATCACCACCTTCATGACCGGCAGTGCGCCGGCCGTACATGGCTTGACCGGCTGGCATGTACGATGCGACGAACCGGGTCTCGACGGTCGCGTGATGGCGATCCTGCCGGTGACGCTGCGCGGCGGTGGTGACCTGCCCTGCTCGCCGGAAGAGGTGCTGAACCGCGTCTGCCGTGCGCCGTCGCTCTTCGCATCGCTGCCGCAGCACGCCACCGTTATTTCGCCGGTCGACATCGTCGATTCGCCCTTCAACCTGCGTCATGGCGCAGGTGCCGCGCGGGTCGGTTACGTCGATCTGGCCGGCATGCTCGACGCCATCGCCAGCGCGCTGCGAGCGCCTCGTCCCCCGGCTTACATCTATGCCTACTGGCCCGATTTCGATCACTGCGCGCACATGCGCGGCAGCAGATCCGAAGCCGCCCGCGATCTGCTGCGCGCGACGGATCAGGCGTTGGCCGGGTGGGCCCGCAGCCAGGCCGGAAGCGATGCGCTGTTTCTGGTGACGGCCGATCACGGCTTCATCGATGCACCGCCGGAGCGTCTGATCGACATCGAAGACTGGCCTGACGCTGCAGAGTGTCTGGCAGGCCCGCTGTCGGGCGAGCGGCGGGCGGTGTTCTGTCACATTAAACCCGGTCGGCAGCGTGATTTCGAGCGTGCGATGCAGCGGCTCGATCATGCGTGCGTCACGTGGCGGTCGTCCGACCTCGCAGCAGCCGGACGC
The DNA here is from genome assembly GCA_017984755.1 of Methyloversatilis sp. Taxonomy (GTDB): domain Bacteria; phylum Pseudomonadota; class Gammaproteobacteria; order Burkholderiales; family Rhodocyclaceae; genus Methyloversatilis. The sequence continues at coordinate 18,402 of JAGNYW010000040.1, read as the reverse complement.
TTCGGGCCGGGACAACCGCATCCGCGCCTGCTGTCGCGCATCGGCGACTACACGCTTGAAATGAAGGAAGACTGGACCTTGCGCGACACGATGCCGGGCGAGCGGGCGCACCGCCTGATCGGCGTGCACGGCGGGACCAGCCGCGACGAAATGCGCGTGCCGCTGGTGTGCCGCGCACTCTGATTCAGCTGGAAATGTAGCTTTCCAGCTGCTTGATCAGGAACTGCTGGTACGCGATGGTTTCCTTGACCATGTCGCCGATCGACACCACACCGATCAGCGTACCGGCGGCATCGAGCACCGGCAGATGGCGGATGCGCTTGTCCGTCATCAGCTGCATGGCCTCTTCTACCGTGGTGGTGGGTGTGATGGTCGTCAGCCTCGATGTCATCATGTCGCTGACCGGTGTGCCGGCAGAACTCCTGCCCTGCAGAACCACCCGCCTGGCGTAGTCACGTTCCGAGAAGATACCGGCCAGCGCACCCTCCCGCATGACCAGCACGGCACCGATGCTGCGCTCGGCCAGTACCTTGAGCGCATCCAGAACCGTGCTGTCGGCTTCGATCGTTGCGATCGGAGCGGTTTTTCCTTCAAGCACCTGAGCGATGGTTTTCACAGTATTCCCTCCCTGTTGTCGTCCGTCACGTCAGGTGCATTGTCACACGGAAATCAGGTCTCCGTATCGAGGAAACTGCGCAGCTTCTCCGAACGCGACGGGTGGCGCAGCTTGCGCAGCGCCTTGGCTTCGATCTGACGGATGCGTTCGCGCGTGACGTCGAACTGCTTGCCGACCTCTTCCAGCGTGTGGTCGGTATTCATTTCGATGCCGAAGCGCATGCGCAGCACCTTCGCTTCGCGCGGTGTCAGGCTGTCCAGCACTTCCTTCGTGATGTTGCGCAGGCTGGCGAACAGCGCAGCATCGGTCGGCGCCAGTGTCGCGGTATCTTCGATGAAGTCGCCGAGGTGGGAATCGTCGTCGTCGCCGATCGGCGTTTCCATCGAGATCGGTTCCTTGCTGATCTTCAGGATCTTGCGGATCTTCTCTTCCGGCATTTCCATGCGGATGGCCAGCGTGGCCGGATCCGGCTCGGCGCCGGTTTCCTGCAGGATCTGACGCGAAATGCGGTTCATCTTGTTGATCGTTTCGATCATGTGCACCGGAATGCGGATGGTGCGCGCCTGATCGGCGATCGAACGCGTAATGGCCTGACGGATCCACCACGTCGCGTAGGTCGAGAATTTGTAGCCGCGGCGGTATTCGAACTTGTCCACCGCCTTCATCAGGCCGATGTTGCCTTCCTGAATCAGGTCGAGGAACTGCAGGCCGCGGTTGGTGTACTTCTTCGCGATCGAAATCACCAGACGCAGGTTGGCTTCGGTCATTTCGCGCTTGGCACGGCGCATCTTGGCTTCACCGGTGGACATCTGCTTGTTGATGTCCTTCAGCTCCTTCAGCGGGAGACCGATGCGGTCCTGGATGTCGATCAGCTTGCCTTGTTCCTCGATGATGGCCGGCGCGGCACGCAGCAGCTGCGCGCCGTTCGACTTTGCGGCAGTGATTTCACCCTTCAGCCAGTCGATGTTGACTTCGTTGCCGGGGAACACCTTGATGAAGTGCGAGCGCGGCATGTTGCCCTTGTCCACACACAGTTCGAGGATCTTGCGTTCGTGCTTGCGTGCGGATTCGACCATGCCGCGCACCGAGTCGCACAGCTTCTCGATCATGCGGGCGGTGAAGCGGATGTTCATCAGTTCGTCGGACAGCTGCTTCTGCAACTTGAGATAGGCCTTGTCCTGCGAACCCTTCTTGTCCAGTGTCGACTGCATCTTCGTGTAGAAGGCGCGGATGTTCTCGAAGCGCTCCAGCGCATCTGCCTTGAGCTGGATCAGCGATGCACTCATGGCACCCGCTTCGTCCTCGGCTTCTTCGTCTTCGTCGTCGCTTTCTTCATCGGCCGCCGGTTCCGGAGCCGATGCGGCAGCGGCCGCCGCTTCTTCCTCGACTGCATTCGGATCGATCAGGCCGTCGATCAATTCGTCGATGCGCATTTCCTCGCGCGCGACCCTGTCGGCCATGTCGAGAATCTCGGCAATGGTCGTCGGGCAGGCGGAAATGGCCTGGATCATGTGGCGCAGGCCGTCTTCGATGCGCTTGGCGATTTCGATTTCGCCTTCGCGCGTCAGCAGTTCGACGGTACCCATCTCGCGCATGTACATGCGCACCGGGTCGGTCGTGCGGCCGAATTCGGATTCGACGGTGGATAGTGCCTGTTCGGCTTCTTCTTCCACTTCCGATGCATCGACGACGGCCGGGGCGTTCTCGCCCATGAGCAGATCTTCGGACGCAGGGGCTTCGTCGAACACCCGGATCCCCATGTCGTTGAACGTGGAGATGATGGATTCGATCTGCTCTGCGTCGACGATGTCGTCCGGCAGGTGGTCGTTGATTTCGGCGTAGGTGAGATAACCGCGTTCCTTGCCGAGGGCGATCAGTGTCTTCAGGCGGAGGCGGCGCTGGTCGGCGTCCATCGGCAGTGCATTCGCCACTGCGGCACCTGCCTTCGCAGCCTTCAGTTCCTTGGCCTTGCTGGCGGCCGTGGCTGCCTTGGTGGCGCGCGCTGCGGGTTTCGCAGGGGCCGGAGCTGGCGCGGCTTCGGGCATTTCTGCTTCGACAACCTGCTTGCGTGTATCCTTCGACTTGTCCTTGGCGACCATGTAATTCCTCAGATCTGCGTGATGCTGACGACCGTTCCGACCATCGGACTGCCGTCTGCAGGCAGCGACGCCTGCATCGTTGCAACTTCCAGGTTTCGAACCCGATCAGTGGAACGAGTTCGCGTCGGACGCTGCGTTGTTCGTTGAAGTATTGCTTAGCGCGCTATTTCTTGCGCTGCAGCAAAAGCCCCCGACAGGGAACCCATCATTATACGTGTTTTAGGGTGTACAGCCGGCTCTTTCAAGTGCCGGCCTTCTCCCTGAGCAACCTTCCCAGCTCGTCCTGCTGTTCTGCTGTCAGGCCTGATTGCCTGCTGAGTGCCGTCAAGCGTTTGATCGCATTGGATATTCCTGTCCGGCGAAGGTGCGCGACCGTATCGTCGAACATGTGTGGCAAAGCCCCTGCGTCCGTCGTGTCCTCCAGCGTGCTCGAAGATGCGTCTTCCATCAGGGGGCCGTGCGGTGTGTTGCGGAAGAATTCGATCAGAGCAGCCGCGCTGGGCGAATCGAGATCACCGTGCTCCATGCAATCCGCAATCGCCTGAGAAGCCTTCAGCCAGGGGTCATCGTCGACGTCTTCGATATGACCGAGTCGTGTACCCAATTCGGGGCGCTGCATGAGGATGCAAAGCAGTTTTCGGGCGGGCGAGGAGGGCGCCGTACGCGGCGCGGCGGCTGGTGCGCGGGCCGGGTAGCTGCCGCGACGCGGCAGGCGCAAGCCGCACGCTTCGGCCAGTTCGGTGGCCGACAGCCCGACTGCAGGCGCCAGCAGATGGAGCAACTGCGTGCGCAGGGCACCGGCCGGTACCTGCGTGATCAGCGGCTTCGCTTCGGTCACCAGTTGGGCGCGACCTTCCGCGCTGCGTATGTCGCAACGGGATTCGAGTTCGTGCAGCAGATATTCGCTGAGCGGCTGGGCCGAAAGCGCCTGCTGCCGGAAGCGCTCGTTGCCGTATTCGCGCACGTAACTGTCCGGGTCGTGTTCGGTTGGCAGGAACAGGAAGGACGCGCTGCGTCCGTCGGTCAGCTCCGCCAGCGCCGATTCGAGCGCGCGCCAGGCGGCCTTGCGTCCCGCGCGATCGCCGTCGAAACAGAACACGATGCGGTCGGTCTGGCGGAACAGCTTGTGTATGTGGTCGGCAGTGGTCGCGGTACCGAGCGTCGCAACCGCGTTCCCGACGCCGAACTGGGCCAGCGCCACCACATCCATGTAACCCTCGACCACCAGCACGAACCCGTCGTCGCGGATCGCCGTGCGCGCCTGTGTCAGGCCGTACAGTTCGCGTCCCTTCGAGAACAGTGGTGTTTCGGGTGAATTGAGGTACTTCGGCTCGCCGCGATCGAGCACACGTCCGCCGAAGCCGATCACGTTGTTGCGCGCGTCGTAGATCGGAAACATGATGCGGTCGCGGAAGCGGTCGTAGCGACGACCTTTTTCCTGTCCGTCCGACGCGTCGGCATCGATGACGAGGCCGCATTCGTTCAGCGCCGCGGCTTCGTAGTCATCGAATGCCTCGCGCAGGCCCTGCCAGCCGTCCGGTGCGTAGCCGATGCCGAAACGTGCCGCGATCTCTCCGGACAGGCCGCGTCCCTTCAGATAGTCGATGGCACGCCGACTTTTCCTGAGCTGCTGGCGGTAGAAGTTCGCTGCGCGCGCCGTCACCTCGGTGAGTGATGCGGCCTGCTGGCGGCGCTGCGCCATTTCGGGCGTGAAGTCCTCGCGCGGTACGGTCATGCCGGCCTGTCGCGCCAGTTCCTCAATCGCTTCCGGGTACGGCAACCCGGAATACTCCATCAGGAAGCCGATGGCGCTGCCGTGAGCGCCGCAGCCGAAGCAGTGATAGAACTGCTTGGCCGGACTGACCGTAAAGGAGGGGGATTTTTCGCTGTGGAAGGGACAGCAGGCCTGGTAGTTGGCACCGGCCTTCTTGAGCGGAACATGGCGCTCGACCACGTCGACGATGTCGACGCGGTTGAGCAGTTCCTGAATGAAGGACTGCGGGATCATGCCCGCACCGGATCAGTTTCCGCTGCCGCCGAGGGCGGCCTTCACCAGTACCGAAGCCTGCGCCATGTCGGTGCGGCCGGCGAGTCGGGCCTTCAGCGGCCCCATTACCTTGCCCATGTCTGCCGGGCCGGTGGCGCCGACCGACGCAATTACTTCGGCGATGGTCGCGCGCACTTGGTCCGCGCTCATCTGCTGCGGCATGTAGGCTGTCAGCACCTCGACTTCCCGCTTTTCCGCATCCACGAGATCCTGGCGGCCGGCGGTTTCAAACTGGCTGATCGAATCGCGGCGCTGCTTGAGCATCTTGTCGATCACTGCGGTGACCTGGGAATCGTCGAGCGTGATGCGCTCATCGACCTCCCGCTGCTTGATCGCTGCCAGCAGCAGCCGGATCGTGCCCAGACGCGTGCTTTCCTTGGCGCGCATCGCCGACTTCATGTCTTCGGTGATCCGTTCCTTCAGGCTCATGGTGGTCCACTCAGGTTTGAAGGGGTTCCATCAACACAAAAAGCCGAGATGTCCGCAGCGCATGGCTGCGGCATTCCCGGCTTTTCCTGCCAGAGGCTTGCATCGATCTGCCGACGATCCGCAGCTGATTCCCGGGCCAAGCCTTCGCCCCGCCGGAATCGGCGAATCGAAGCGATCAATACATCTTCGGCGGCAGGGTCTGGCTGCGAAGCCTCTTGTGATGACGCTTGACCGCAGCGGCCAGCTTGCGCTTGCGCTCGGCAGTGGGCTTCTCGTAGAACTCGCGCGAACGCAATTCCGTCAACGTGCCTGCTTTTTCGATGGTGCGCTTGAAGCGGCGAATGGCGACTTCAAACGGCTCGTTTTCCTTGACGCGAATACCCGGCATGCAACAGCCCTCAATGGCGCGATCCGCTTGCGATGTGCAAGCGAACGCATTACGGAAAGCCGGTGAGTATATCGCTTCGTCACGCGCGTGCCAAGCATGATCGACGTGGCCGCCAGTACAATGCAGGGCATGTGGATACTTGGCATCGAATCGTCGTGCGACGAAACAGGCTTGGCGCTGTATCACGACCAGCGCGGACTGGTCGCACACGCCGTGCACTCGCAGATCGACCTCCATCAGGCCTACGGCGGCGTCGTGCCGGAACTGGCATCGCGCGATCACGTGCGTCGCATCGTGCCGCTCTACCGGCAGGTGCTGGCGGAAGCCGGCATCACGGCCCGTGATATCGACGCCGTGGCCTACACGGCAGGCCCCGGCCTGGCCGGGGCCTTGCTCGTCGGCGCGGCATTTGCCGAATCATTGGCCTATTCGCTGGGGTGCCCGGCCATCCCCATCCATCATCTCGAAGGGCATCTGCTGTCGCCGCTGCTGTCGGCGGATGCGCCGGCGTTCCCGTTCGTCGCGCTGCTGGTGTCCGGCGGTCATACGCAATTGATGCGTGTCTCCGCCGTCGGCGCATACGAAATGCTGGGCGAAACACAGGACGACGCGGCGGGCGAGGCATTCGACAAGACGGCAAAGCTGCTCGGCTTGCCCTATCCCGGCGGCCCGGCGCTCGCAGCGCTGGCCGAGCAGGGCACGGCGGGCCGTATCCGGCTGCCGCGGCCGATGATAGGCAGCGGCGATCTCGATTTCAGTTTTTCCGGACTCAAGACGGCGGTGCTGAATGTCGCGAACAAGGGCCTCGACGACGCAGCGCGCTGCGACCTTGCCGCAGAGTTCCAGGAAGCCGTGGTCGATGTACTGGTTTCCAAGTGTCTGGCGGCATTGCGCCGGACGCACCTGAACCGCCTCGTGGTGGCCGGTGGCGTCGGCGCAAATCGCCGTCTGCGCAGCCGTCTCGACATCGAACTCGCGCAACGTCGTGGTCGGGTGCATTACCCGGAGCTTGCGCTGTGCACCGACAACGGCGCGATGATCGCCTTTGCCGGGGCGTTGCGTCTGGCCGCCGGTCTGGGCAGTGTGTCAGGCGATCACGTCATTGCAGTACGGCCGCGCTGGGCGCTCGACACGATCTGAAACGGACTGGAGCGTCTTGCGTCGGCGCCGGGTGACGTTGCTGCAATCGCGTTTCTGCCGTCAGGCGTTCTCAGCCGCTGACCGTCTTCTTGCCGCCGATGCGGCTCTCGCTGCCGTTCATGAGCCGCCGGATGTTTTCCGAATGGCGCCAGATCAGCAGTCCTGCCATTGCGGCGAACGCGCCGCAGACGGTCGACGATCCGGTGTAGAGCAACCCGCTGACCGGAGCGCTGCAGGCTGCGATCAGCGCGGCCAGCGACGAATATCGCGTGATCAGCGCGACCGCGATCCAGATGCCGAGGGCGATCAGACCTGATTCCGGCACGGCAGCCAGCATCACGCCCGCAGCCGTGGCCACGCCCTTGCCGCCGCGAAAGCCCAGGGTGACCGGAAACACGTGCCCGACGAAGGCTGCAACGCCGGCCAGCAGCGCCGCCGTGTCGCCCATGTCCAGCGCGCGGACCAGCCACACCGCGACACATCCCTTGAGCGCGTCGCCCACCAGCGTGAGTATCGCCGCCAGCTTGTTGCCCGAGCGAAGCACATTGGTCGCCCCCGGGTTGCCCGAACCGTAACTGCGCGGGTCGGCCAGGCCGAACACCCTGCTGGTGATCACGGCAAAAGGGATGCAGCCGAGCAGATAGCCGAGTGCGATGGCAAGGGCGACAGTGGAAACGCTATTCACGATATGCAGTGGGCCGGACGTAGAATTCGGCCATTCTAGTTCTACACGGGCAGCAATCGAGACATGGACTGCATATTCATCGAAGGCATGAAGGTGACCGCTTCGGTCGGCATCTACGCCCGCGAAAAGGCGCACACGCAACAACTCGAGATCAGCATGACCTTCGGCGTGCCCGATGCGGCTGCACTGAACGACGACATCAAGGACACCATCGATTACGCCGAAGTGGTCAACCGGATCCGCGACGAACTCGGCCAGCGCCACTTCAATCTGCTGGAAACACTGGGTGAATTCGTGATCCACATGATGCTCGAGGATTTCCGCGCGTCGTGGGTCAGGATTTCAATCGCCAAGACCGGCATCATGAAAGATGTCCGTCAGGTCGGTGTCACGATCGAACGGAGTCGTTCGCCGTCAGCCTGAAGTCGCGGCCAGCGCATTCGTGCGCCAGCAGCCAGCGTTTGACGCCCGGCAGAAAACCGCTGGTCGAATGCGCGAATCCGCCCAGTGCGCCGCCGGCAGCAACGATGCGGTGGCACGGCACCACGATCGGCAATGTGTTGGCGCCGCAGGCGCCGCCCACCGCGCGCGGTGAGCTGCCGATGCTGCGTGCGACCTCGCCGTAGGTCAGCACCGAGCCGGGCGGGATGGCCATCATCGCCGCCCGCACCTTCCCGCCGTGCGTGCTCGCGGGTGCTGCCATCGGCAGATCGAACACGAATGAAGGATCGTGCAGGTAGGCGGCGAGTTGGCTGACTGCTTCGGCGGCCAGCCCCGTGCGGGGCGCCCGCGCCGGCTGCGGGGGCAGGAATTCGATGCGCGACACGACCGTATCCGTGACCCGCAGACCGAGCGCGAAGCCGGGCGCTGCGAAAACGGCATCCCATTCTGCGTTCGGCATGATTCAGCGCACCGACTTGCCGGCCAGCAACTGCGCCTTGAGATCGTCCTGGGTCGGCCTGGGGCCGATCCAGATTGCGAGCAGGCCGCGAAAGAAATCCTCACCCTGAATCGTGGCGCCGGATTGCTGGCCATCCACCAGAATCCGTGTGCCCTTGCCCGGAATCCATTCCATCGCAAGCCGGCTGCCCAGCTTGACCTCATCGATGGCCAGCACCTGCTGCGTGAAGGCGTTGATCCGCGGCTGCATGGCATCGAATTCGTCCTTCGGCAGGTTCTTCCTGAAGCCACGAACCAGTGGCTTGCTGAACATCGTGGCCGGCAGCGTCAGCAGCGGCACGATTTCGATGCGCTTGGCACCCGGAACGGCCATGGCGCTGTCCAGGCTGTCAGCGGCGGCGCCCAGGTAGAGACCGATCGCATAGGCGCGGATGGAGTGGCTGCTGCGTATGCCTGCACCGTTCAGATGCAGGGCTGTGCCGGATACCCTTGAGACCGGATCGAACCGTACCTCGTCCGTTTCGATGGCTCGGCCAGGGACGGGGCTGAGCAAAAGGAAGGCTGCAAACATGAAAAAAATTGCCCGAAGCGACATCGAAGTCTCCACTGCTGACGGACCCCGAATTATCCATCCTGGGCTGTGTGGCGCGATGCTGCAGTCTCAAAGATGACGCCGAGTTTCTAGAAAAAGGATTCTTAATATGCTGCAACATATTGTTGTTCAATACATTTAATGTAATCATTCGCGCCATACAATTAATCGGCTACCTCTTTTTTCGGTAGCGGGAAGGTATGCATGCGCATTCGAAAAAGCCTGTTTCCTGCGGTTCTGGCACTGTCGTTCATCTGCTCGGCCGCTTCTGCGCAGTCACTCATGGAGCAGGCGGGGGCACACATTTCCGCCGGACGGCATGCGGCAGCCTATGCCGTGCTTGCGCCACAGGAATCCGAGCGCGCAGGCGATCCCGAGTTCGATCTTCTGCTGGGTATCGCCGCACTGGAAACGGGGCGTCATACGCGCGCCGTCTTTGCGCTCGAGCGCGTGCTGGCCGTGCAGCCTGACAACGCGCGTGCGCGCGCCGAAATCGGTCGCGCGTATCTGGCGCTCGGTGAATCGGAAAGCGCCCGACGCGAGCTGCAGGCGGTGCGTGCCCAGAACGTGCCGCCGGACGTCGCGCGTTCGATCGACCGCCTGCTGTCGGCGGTCGACCGTTCGCCGCCCGCAGCGCAATCGTCCCTCACCGGCTACCTCGAGGCCGCAGTGGGGCGCGACACCAATGTGAACAGCGCGACGTCGGCAGGTTCGGTCGCCATTCCGAATTTCGGTGCCTTTACACTGGACGGCAGCAGCAAGAGCCGGGACGCGTGGTTCTCCGCCCTGGCCGGCGGCTTCAGTGCCCGCGTACCGGTCGGTCGTGAATGGGCGGTCGTGGGCGGGGCGTCTGCCGCCGGGCGCTTCAACGGCGGCGAGTCGCGCTTCGACACCACCTCGGTGGATGGCAATGCCGGCATGGCGTGGACGCGCGGCGCGAACCGCATCACTGCCGCGCTGCAGCTCGGCGTGTTCGAAGTCGATGACAGCAAGCTGCGTGACTACGGCGGGCTGAGCCTGCAATGGCAGCACACGCACAATGCCAGCAACCAGACCACCGCCTTCCTGCAGCATGTACGGCTGCGCTATGACGGCAGCAACGATGTGCGTGATGTCAATCGCAATATCTACGGTGTCGGCCATGCGCACGTGCTGCCGGGCGGCAGGACGCTGATGTTCGGCAGCATGTATTTCGGAAGCGAAGCCGGTCAGAACGATCTTCCATCGGGCGTGAACATCGCTGCCAACGAAGTCATCGGCTTCCGCGTGGGCGCTCAGCATGCGTTCGACGAGCGCTGGCAGGTGTTCGGCGCGCTGGCGCACGAGGCGCGTGATTACGAAAACGCGGATCCGCTGTTCCTGCGGGTTCGCGACGACACGCTGAGCACGCTTTCGCTGGGAGCGTCGTATGCTTTCGCCGATCGCTGGCTGATCACGCCTTCCATCATGCTGATGCGCAACGACTCGAGCATCAGCGTCAATGACTATCGCCGCGGCGTTGCACAGTTCGCCGTGCGCCGCACGTTCTAGGAGAGGGTCATGTCGCAGACTCCATTCACGCCGGCCCGCCTGGCGCTCGCCCTCGCCGCGGCATTTCCGCTGCCGGCGCTGGCCGTCGATGCCGCACGGATCGAATTCACGGCGGGCGAGGTGCGCGCGCTCGGCGCCGACGGCACCAGCCGTCCGCTGGCGCGTGGCGCCCGCGTGGCCAGCGGCGACACGGTCGATACCGGCAATGGTCGCGCCCAGATGCGCTTCTCCGACGGTTCCCTCGTGTCGCTGCAGCCGCAGACGCAGTTCCGCATCGATCAGTACGCGTACGCCGACAAACCGACCGATGACCGTGGCTTCTTCAGCCTGATCAAGGGCGGGCTGCGCACCATCACCGGGCTGCTCGGCAAGGCCAATCGCAGCAACTACCGGCTCACGACTTCGGTCGCGACCATCGGCATACGCGGCACCGAATTTTCGGTGACCTACGGCAACAGCATCAATGTCACGACCGGCGACGGGGCCGTCGATGTCTGCAATGGCGCCGGCTGCCTCACGGTCGAGGATGGACAGAGCGCCTACGTGGCTGACCTGAACACGATGCCGGTCATCATCGACGTGAAGACCGATCTGCCGCCACCGCCGCCGTCGAACGCGGGTGGGATCGACCCGCCGGTGCGCGACGATGTGTTCATCGTCGCCGAAGAACGCGACGATGATGGACAGCTCGTCGTGCTCGGTGGCCTTGATCCGGATGCGCTGGCTTCGGGTGACGGTTACTACGTCTATGGCCAATACACCGATCAGTACGGCGGCTACGGTGGCCTGGTCACGCTCAATGGCGTCGCGACCGTGGTCGAGGGCGGAGCGCTCCGGTCCGCCGACGGTGGCAGCGGTTCCGCGCTGACGGCCGTGTCGGTGGTCGAGGGCCAGCAGGACGGCATCATCGGCTGGGGGCGCTGGGCGAGTGCTGCCTGTTCCGGTTTCAGCTGTGACGGCGAAGCCATCGCAGACCTTCACTATGTCGTCGGCAGACCGACTCCCGATCTGGCGGCGCTCGGCGGCGTCAGTGCCACCTACAACCTGAGTGGTGCGACCGTGCCGACCACGTCCGGCGGCGCATCCGGTGGCGCCGTGAGCGGCACGCTGACCGCCGACTTCGCGAACTACGGCACAACGATGTCCCTGGCCGTCGCAGCGGGCGGGCAGACCTTCGGGATTTCGGGAAGCGGATCGATCGATTCGAGCAACGCGAGCATTGCCGGCAGCATCAGCGGATGTTCCGGCTGCCTCAGTACGCCGAGTGGCAGCTTCCACGGTTTCCTTGCCGGTCCGATGGCGGAGCGCGCCGGCATCGTCTACGGCTTCGATACCAGCGTCGGCGGCATCGACAAGATCACCGGTGCCGCCGCGTTTACGCGTGTCACGCCCATCAACGGCAACTGAGCGAGTGTCGGCCTGCGGGGTCTAGTGAATCGACTCGGCGAAGCTGCGGATGCCGGTCAGAAGCATTTCGACTGCGATGGCGCAGAGCAGAAGGCCCATCAGGCGTTCGATCGCTGACGTTCCGCGTTCGCCGAGGCGCCTGATGAGCGGTCCGGCTGCAAGCAGTACCAGCGTGGTCACGACCATCGCGACACTCATGGCGCCGATCCAGGTGTAGAAACGGTCGGGCTCCCGCGACACCAGCAGCATCACCATGGCCATGGCCGAAGGGCCGGCGATGAGCGGTATCGCCAGCGGCACGATGAAGGGCTCGCCGCCCGACCACTCGCCGAATACGCCATCAGGCTGCGGAAAGATCATGCGCAGTGCGATCAGGAACAGCAACACGCCGCCAGCGATGCCGAGCGAAGTCTGTGACAACTGCAGCACCCGCATCACCGACTCGCCTGCGTACATGAACACCACCAGTGCCATCCAGGCGGCGAAGCACTCGCGCAGGATGACCCGGTGCCGCCGTTCACGCGGCACTTCCTTGAGCAGCACGGTCATCACCGGCGCATTGCCGAACGGATCGAACAGCAGCAGAAGCAGCAGGCTGGCCGACAGGAAGCTTTCGGACATCCGGGTCAGCTACCGGGCATGCGCTTCGGCGTGCCGGCAAGCTGTGCGACAGCCTGGTCAGCTGCGTACATGACCATCGCCCAGCACCACCCACTTCTGGCTGGTCAGGCCGTCCAGCCCGACCGGGCCGCGGGCGTGGATCTTGTCGGTCGAAATGCCGATCTCCGCGCCCAGCCCATATTCGAAGCCATCGGCGAAGCGGGTCGAGGCGTTGATCATCACCGACGCCGAATCCACCTCGCGGATGAAACGCATGGCGCGCGTGTGGTTCTCGGTGACGATGGCGTCGGTGTGCTGCGAACCCCATGTGTTGATGTGGTCGATCGCGGCGTCCAGCGAATCGACGATGCGCACGGCCAGTATCGGCGCCAGGTATTCGGTCGCCCAGTCTTCGTCGCTTGCCGCCTTCATCGCCGGCACCAGCGCGCGTGCGCGCTCGCAACCACGAAGTTCGACGCCCTTGCCGATGTAGATGTCGGCCAGTCGCCCGAGCACGCGCGCCGCCGCGGCGCCATGCACCAGCAGCGTTTCCATCGTGTTGCAGGTACCGTAGCGATGAGTCTTTGCATTGTCGGCAATGCGTATGGCCTTGTCGTCGTCGGCCTGTTCGTCGATATAGACATGGCAATTGCCGTCCAGATGCTTGATCACAGGCACCTTTGCATCACGCGAGATACGCTCGATCAGCCCCTTGCCGCCGCGCGGCACGATGACGTCGACGAATTGCGGCATGGTGATCAATTCACCCACGGCAGCACGATCGGTTGTTTCAACCACCTGCACCGCCGTTTCCGGCAGTCCGGCGGCGATCAGACCTTCGCGCACGCAGGCCGCAACCGCCTGATTGCAGCGCGCTGCCTCGGAACCGCCGCGCAGGATGGCTGCGTTGCCGCTCTTCAGGCACAGCGCCGCGGCGTCGGCGGTCACGTTCGGCCTGGCTTCGTAAATGATGCCGATCACACCCAGCGGTACGCGCATCCTGCCCACGGTGATGCCACTCGGCCGGCGTTTGAAGTCGGTCATTTCGCCGACCGGATCGGGCAGGGCGGCGACCTGTTCCAGACCGGCTGCCATCGCTTCGACACCTTTTGGGGTCAGCGTCAGACGGTCGATCATCGCCGCATCGAGGCCGTCGTCGCGCGCAGCGGCCACGTCGGCCGCATTGGCTTCGAGCAGCCGCGGTGCGCGTTCGCGCAGCAGCGCTGAAATGCGCATCAGCGCATCGTTCTTGTCGTGGGTCGACGCCTTCGCAACGATGCGCGACGCAGCGCGGGCCTGACGGCCCAGCATGTTCATGTAATCCTTGATGTCCATCTTCGTTCCCGGAAAGACTTTGCCTGCGCATGGCGCGGACACTGCACATAAATGCTGATGAAAACAGAATGAGGGGAGGTTTGCCAAGTCTCCCGTGTTTTCCTTTCCCGTGAAGCATCCGCTGCCGTTCCGTCTGCCCTGATCCGCCTTGTCGGCGTTCCTCAGCGACAACGAACGACGTTCAACGCATGCAGAGCCGCAGCGCGATCTGCAGGAATTCGTCCCATACATCGCCGCGGGCGACGCCCTTGATCATGCGGTCGAGGCGGGCGGCCTGCATGAGCGCGGTGCGCGTGGCGGCGGACGACAGGCGCGTCAGCGCGCGGCGGTAGGGCGACTGTCGGGCGCCGAAGATGCGGGCGGTGGCCAGTGCCTCGTCGGCGCTGCGACCGGCATCCATCTCGGCGCGGGCGGTGGCCAGCACACGCAGTTCCGACACGATGATCCACAGCACCAGCGGCGCGGCGACGCCTTCGGCGCGCAGACCGTCGAGCAGGCGGCTGGCGCGGGCGGCATCGCCGCCGAGAAGCGCCTGGCGCAGGTCGTCGACGTCATAGCGCGCGACGTCCATGACGGCGTTGCGTACCTGTTCCAGCGTGAGCTCACCCGGCGGGTGCAGCAGTCCGAGCTTAAGCACTTCCTGGTTCGCTGCCAGCAGATTGCCTTCGACATGTTCGGCCATGAAGCTCAGCGCAGCGCGCTCGGCGCTCTGCTGCTGGCGCGCCAGACGCCCGGCCAGCCAGTCCGGCAGGCGGTCGAGCGGGGGCGCGTTCAGTTCCATCATCGTGCCGCTGCCGGCGAGCGCGGCGAACCAGGCGCTCTTCTGCGCCTTCCAGTCCATCTGCGGCAGGGTGACCAGCGTGATCGTGCCTGCCGGCGGATGGGTCGCGTAGCGCGCCAGCACGTCGCCGCCCTCGCGGCCGGGCTTGCCGGTCGGAATCCGCAGGTCGATCAGCTTGTCGCCGCCGAACAGCGACATATTGCCGGCCGCCTCGGCCAGCGCCGACCATTTGAAGTACTGCGTCACCACCAGCACTTCACGCTCGGTGAAGCCGCGCGTGCGCGCCGCGCTGCGGATGGCGTCGGCGGCTTCGATGACCAGCAGCGGTTCGTCGCCGTGCAGCACGTAGAGCGGCGCCAGCGCGCCCTTCAGGTGGCTGTCGAGTTGTTCGGCGCGCAACTGCACCCGTTCAACCCTTTCTGGGCTTGATGGCCTGCAGGCGGCGCAGCAACTGCTGCACCACATCGCCGCGCATTTCGTCGAACAGCAGCTGTTCTTCGTCCTGCTTCGCTAGAACTTCCGTGTCGTTGAAGGTCAGATCGCGCCGGACCTCGATCGTCGCGACTGGCGAAATTTCCGCGTTCGCCGGTGTGCGCACCTTGAATGAAAAGCGCTGGCGCAGCTGATATTCGCGCACGCGGCCTGCCGAGTTCAGACTCAGGATGACCTTTTCCACGCGGTTTTCGGTGATGTCGAGCACCGCTTCAGCTTCCTTCAGGGTGTCGACTACGCGCGTCGTGCTCTGTGCATCGATCGCACGCCGGATCTGCGCCGTCATTTCGGCGTAGGCGCTGGCATTGATGAAGATGGTGGCGAACGGCAGGTCGCGCACGCCGCGCAGCCGGAATCCGCAGGCCGCAAGCAGCAGGGCGCTGCCGCCGGCGACAAGCAGGCTGCGGCGGGCGGGCGCCGCGGTGGGGAAGGGTGCGCTCAAGGGCGTCTCCAGCGTCAGCAAACGATGTTGATCAGACGGCCGGGCACGACGACAACCTTCTTCGCCGGCTTGCCTTCCATGAATTTCTGCGCCGCCTCGCTGGCCACGGCCTGCGCCTCGATGACGCTTTTCGCTGCATCGGCGGCCACGCGCAGGCTGCCGCGCAGCTTGCCATTGACCTGCAGCATCAGCTCGACTTCGTCCTGCACCAGCGCCGAGTCGGCCGGCTCGGGCCACGGCGCGTTCAGGATGTCGTCACCGAAGCCGCAGTCGCGCCACAGCACATGTGTGATGTGCGGGCAGATCGGCGACAGCACGCGCAGCAGCATCGACACCCCTTCGGCTATTACCTCGGCCGCCAGCGCACCGTCGCGCGGTGCCTTCTCCAGCGCATTGAGCATCTTCATCGCGCCCGATGCCACCGTGTTTAACTGATGTTTGCCGATGTCATGGCCGGCCTGCTTGAGCACCAGATGCAGGTCGCGCCGCAGGTCGGCCAGCGCCGCCGGCAGCTTTGCGGAATCGAGCGTCGACTTCGCCGGCACGTGCGCGCGCAACTCGCCGTCGAAGGCCTGTGCGAAAGACCAGACCCGCTTCAGGAAGCGATGCGCACCCTCGACACCGGCGTCGTTCCATTCCAGCGTCTGTTCCGGCGGGCTGGCGAACATCATGAAGAAGCGTGCCGTGTCGGCGCCGAATTCGTCGATGATGGCTTGCGGATCGACACCGTTGCGCTTGGACTTGGACATCGTGCCCATGCCCTGGAAGTCGACCGGCTGGCCGTCGGCGATCAGCGTCGCGCCGGTGATCCGGCCGGCGTCGTCGCGCAGCGGCGTGATCTCGTCGGGCGCGAAATACTCGATGCCGCCCTTGTCGGTGCGACGCGAGTAGATGTGGTTGAGCACCATGCCCTGCGTGAGCAGGCGGGCGAAGGGCTCCTTCGCCGTGGTCAGGCCCATGTCGCGCATCACCTTCGACCAGAAGCGCGAGTACAGCAGGTGCAGGATGGCGTGTTCGATGCCGCCGATGTACTGGTCGACCGGCATCCAGTAGCTGGCGCGCTCGTCGACCATCGCCGTGTCGTTGCCGGCAGAGCAGTAGCGCGCGTAGTACCAGCTCGAATCGACGAAGGTGTCCATCGTGTCGGTTTCGCGCTTCGCCGGCGCGCCGCAGGTCGGGCAGGCGACGTTGATGAAGTCGTCGCGCTTCAGCAGCGGGTTGCCCGAACCGTCGGGAATGCAGTCTTCCGGCAGTACCACGGGCAGCTGGTCGTCCGGCACCGGCACGTCGCCGCAGTGGTCGCAGTGGATGATGGGTATCGGGCAGCCCCAGTAGCGCTGGCGCGACACGCCCCAGTCGCGCAGGCGCCACTGCACCTTCTTTTCGCCGATGCCCTTCGCGGCGAGATCGGCCGCGACCGCGTCGACCGCCGCTTCGTAACCCAGGCCGTCGTATCGGCCGCTCGAGGTGCACACGCCGTCCTTCGAGGCGTACCACTCGGCCCATGCGCCGGTCGAGAACGCCTTGTCACCGAGTGCGATCACCTGCCGGATCGGCAGGCCGTATTTCTTCGCGAAGCCGAAGTCGCGCTCATCATGCGCCGGCACGGCCATCACCGCACCGTCGCCGTAGCTCATCAGCACGTAGTTGCCGACCCACACGGGCACCGCTTCGCCGGTCAGCGGATGCGTCACGGTGAGCCCGGTCGGCAGGCCTTCCTTTTCCATGGTCGCCATGTCGGCTTCCATCACCGAGCCGTGCTTGCACTTCTCGATGAAGGCGGCGAGCGCCGGGTTGTTGCGCGCGGCGTGCGTGGCCAGCGGGTGTTCGGCGGCCACGGCGCAGAAGGTGACGCCCATGATGGTATCGGCGCGGGTGGTGAACACCCACAGCCTGCCGTCGTCGATCAGCGTGCCGTTTTCGTCGCGAATGTCGTGGCTGAAGGCAAAGCGCACGCCGGTGCTCTTGCCTATCCAGTTGGCCTGCATGGTCTTCACGCGCTCCGGCCAGCCGTCGAGCGTGTCGAGGTCGTTCAGCAGTTCGTCGGCGTACTGCGTGATGCCCAGGTAGTAGCCGGGAATTTCGCGCTTCTCGACCAGCGCGCCGGTGCGCCAGCCACGGCCGTCGATCACCTGTTCGTTGGCCAGCACGGTCTGGTCGATCGGGTCCCAGTTCACCGTCTGCGTCTTCTTGTACGCCACGCCCCTTTCCAGCATGCGCAGGAACAGCCACTGGTTCCACTTGTAGTAGGAGGGCTGGCAGGTGGCCAGTTCGCGGCTCCAGTCGATGGCGAAGCCGAGCGACTGCAGCTGCTTCTTCATGTACGCGATGTTGTCGTACGTCCACTTGGCGGGCGGCACGCGGTTCTGGATGGCCGCGTTTTCGGCCGGAAGGCCGAAGGCGTCCCAGCCCATCGGCTGCAGCACGTTGTAGCCGCGCATGCGGTGAAAACGCGTCAGCACGTCGCCGATCGTGTAGTTGCGTACATGGCCCATGTGAAGCTTGCCCGACGGGTACGGAAACATCGACAGGCAGTAGTACTTGGGCTTCGAGCCGTCTTCCGTGGCGCGAAAGGCCTGGGAGTCGTCCCAGTACTTGCGGGCGGCGGATTCGACGACGGACGGCTGATAGGCGGAGATCTGTTTTTCTTGCATGACGCAGGCTGCGGCTGAAGGTTTGGCGCCGGATCGGCGCGAGCCCGTGATTATAGGCTGCTGCCGGGTCGGGCTGAGGCCGGTTTTGGAGCCGGTGCGGGCCTTCGATGCGCGGTCAGGCGGCTTTCGGCCGACGCGAAGGTGCCCGCCATCAGCTTCGCACTGCATCCAGCGGCGACAGAACACCGTGCGCGCCCCGGCCCAGCACGTGGGTGTAGATCATGGTGGTGCGCACGTCTGCATGGCCGAGCAGTTCCTGCACCGT
>JAGNYW010000077.1 GCA_017984755.1 Methyloversatilis sp. | reverse complement strand
GGGCCGGCCCGGACAGTGCCGAGCGCGCGCAGAAGTTGTTCGAAGCCTGCCAGCAGATCATTCCCCCGCTGGTGACGCTGGTGATCGGTTTCTACTTCGGTCAGAAGCGCTAGCCGCGCCTGAAGCATGGGGCGGCTCGCGGGCAAGCCCCACGCCAGGCGCCCGCCGTCGGTCACCCGCTTCATGCGACGGGCTTGCGCGGCGCGCTTCAAGGGGCAATATGCAGCCTGGCGATCGTCCTGGATATGCAGGACCGTTCCGCTTTCCCTTGGCCTCCTGTCCGGCCGTCGTGCGGCGCGCCCGGGCAGGGCCTGACCGCTGGCGCAACACCCGGAGCACTCCATGTCCAGACTCACCCTGGCGGCGCTGTTTTTCGTGTTCTTCATGCCGCAGCATGCGTGGGCGGAAGCAGGGACAGACACATCGAAGCTTGCCTACGATGCACGGCTGAGCACCTACCCGTACGATTTCGAAGTGAAGGTCTTTCCTGTTTCCTCGCAGCGCCAGACGCTCGAAATGGCCTACATCCATCTCGAAGGCGAAGCGGGAAAACCGGTGGTCACGCTGCTGCACGGCAAGAACTTCAACGCCCGCTACTGGACATCGACGGCGCGTTACCTGCAGAAGAAGGGATACGGCGTGCTGATCCCGGACCAGATCGGTTTCGGCAAGTCATCAAAACCCATGCATTACCAGTACTCGTTTGCCGCGCTGGCCAGTCATACGCGTGCGCTGATGAAATCGCTCGGCATCGAAAAGTCGATCGTGCTCGGTCATTCCATGGGCGGCATGCTGGCCACCCGTCTTGCGCTGATGTTTCCGCAGAACGTGCAGCAGCTGATTCTGCTAAATCCGATCGGGCTGGAAAATTATCTGCAGTACGTGGAATACAAGGACACGGATTTCTTCAACCGCATCGAATCGGCCACGACGCCCGAGGCCATCGTGAAGTATCAGCGGGAGAACTATTACGCGGGCGAGTGGAACGACCGATACGAAGCGCTGACGCATTTCATGATCGGCCAGTTGCAGGGTCCGGACAAGGCACAGGTCGCCTGGGTCAACGCGCTGACCTACGACATGATCTTCACGCAGCCGGTGGTCACCGAATTCAGTAATCTTTCGGTACCGGTCAGCCTGATCATCGGCACCCGCGATCGCACCGGACCCGGTCGCAACTGGATGAAGCCCGGTGCAGTACGCGAACTGGGCCGCTACGACCGCCTGGGCAAGGAGGCCGCGGCGCTGATCCCCGGCCTTGCGCTGCATGAACTGCCGGGTCTGGGCCATATGCCGCACATCGAAGACTTCGCGGTCTTCCGGGGCGCGCTGGACAAGGCGCTGGACGGCGGGCGCCAGCCCTGATCGATGGTGCGTCGCTTCCCGCGCTGCGCAGACATGGCGGTGTGCGACTCGACGCGTGGCTCGCGTTGCCGCATGCTCGCAGGATGCTGACTGACTCAGGAACGCCTTCGATGCACCGATCCGCCACAGCCTTCCGGACCGTCCTTCTCGCGCTCGCAGCGACGCTGATGATCCATGCCGCGGGCGCATTCGCGCAGGCGCAAGCGGCCATACCCCCTGTCGCACCGACGCCGGCCGACAGTCCGGTCGTGCTCGGCGCCTCGACCGGTGGCAGCGTCGATGTGCAGGACGCGACACTGTTCGTCAATCGACGCCGCGTCGTCACCTTCCGCGCAACGCTGCTGGATGCAGCGCCGGCCGAGCGGGCGCGGCGGGCGGAAGCGGCGCTTGAGCGGTCGCTGGCCGGACCGGGCGCCGGTGCGGTGACGGTGTGGAGCGGCAGCGAAACGGCCGGGCTCAGGGTCGATGGCGCAATGGTGTTCTATCTGGTGGCGGAGGATTTCAGGCCCGCGCCGGACCTCCCGCTCGATATGGCTGCGGACGAGGTGCGGGAGAGATTGCAGAAGGCTGTTCTGGAAGTGCGCGAAAAGGGCGATGCCGCCCGCATCGGCGAGGGGCTTGCGTATGCCGTGCTGGGCAGCGTGGTGGCATTCCTGCTGATCAACCGTCTGTTCTGGTTGCGCCGCAAGGGGGTGGCGCGGATCGACGAACGACTGCAGGGCTGGCAGGCGACGCGTCTGTCCGGTGATTTGCTGGGTAGCTACGCAGAACACGCCCGCAGTATCGTGCGCATCGGTTCCCGTGCGCTCACCTGGATCGGTGCGGTGTTGCTGATCGACGGCTGGCTCACCTTCGTGCTGCATCAGTTTGCCTACACGCGCCCCTGGGGCGAGCGGTCCACCGCGTGGCTGGTCGGTGTGCTCGAACAGTTCGCACTCGCCATCGCGGGGGCACTGCCCGGACTGGTGATCGCAGTGCTCATATTCATTCTGGCGAGGCTTGCGTCGCGCGCGCTTTCAGCCTTGCTCGAACGGGTCGAGAGTGGCGAAGCGCGCATCGCGTGGCTCGATGTCGATACCGCCGGGCCGACCCGGCGCCTCGGCAATCTGGTGATCTGGCTGTTTGCGCTGGCGATGGCCTATCCGTATCTGCCCGGTTCGCACAGCGAGGCGTTCAAGGGCGTGTCGGTGCTGGCTGGCCTGATGCTTTCGCTGGGTGCATCGGGCATCGTCGGTCAGGTGCTGTCGGGCTTCAGCCTCATGTACTCGCGTTCGCTGCGTCCGGGAGAGTACGTGAAGGCCGGCGACACCGAAGGCACGGTGATTGCGATCGGTCTGTTCTCGACGAAGATCCACACCGGCATGGGCGAAGAGGTGAGCATTCCGAATGCCGTCATGTTCAGCCAGCCGGTGCGGAATTTCTCCCGGCTGGTGACCGATGGGCAGTTCGTGGTGCACACCGGTGTGACCATCGGTTACGCGACACCGTGGCGGCAGGTGCAGGCGATGCTGATGGAAGCGGCCCGCCGTACCGCCGGTGTGGCGCAGGATCCGCCGCCCTATGTCCTGCAGACGGCGCTGTCCGACTTCTACGTCGAATATCGCCTGTGTGCGCAGATCGACAAGAGCGCGCCGGCGAGGCGGGCCGAGGCGCTCAACCAGCTGCACGGCAACATTCAGGACGTGTTCAACGAGTACGGGGTGCAGATCATGTCGCCGCACTACATGGCCGACACGCCGGCGCCGCAGGTGGTGCCACCGGACGGCTGGTGGCCGCAGCCGGCGACGGCGCCTGCACGAACACAGCGCGGCGAGGCCGGGCGAACCGGTGAGTCCTAGGGCACGAAGGTAAGGCCGATGCCGATGATGAAGCCCGACATGACCAGCGTGATCAGGCAGTAGCCCATGATGTCTTTCGCCCGCAGGCCGGCAACGGCCGATGCGGGGAGCGCCCGGAAGGGCTGTATCAGGTTGGTCCGGGCATCGCCCCACGCCACCGCCATCGACACCCGTGCGACGTCCGCACCGAGGTTGATGGCGGCGTCCACCATGATCGGACCCTGCACGGCCCACTGTCCGCCGCCTGACGGTCACCAGGCCGGCGCTGAGGAAGGCGAACAGGGGCAGCGTCGTTTCGCTGGAAACCGCGATGAACAGGTTGGACAGCGTCGGCGCGAGACCCGAGCCGACGATCATGCCCATCAGGCCGGCATAGAACGGGAACGGTACGATGATGCCGCTGGCACCCCGGGCATCATCATTGACGGCTGCAACGAAGTGACCGGACCGGCCATGCAGGATGCTGTTTTCCAGTCGCGCGGCAGGCGTGTCGGTTGCGGAGTCGGACGACCGCACGTTTTCCTTCAGCAGTGCCGGGTCAACCGTCACCCTGTGTTCGGGCCGGGGCATCGTCAGCCGGTTGAGGATGGACGCCGTGATGAACAACACCCGCACGGTCAAGAGGTTGCAGGTGGAGAAGATGGTCGTACCCGTGCCGATCACGCCTGTCTTGTCGGCCAGGAAGTGCGTGGCTGTCGCGATGGTCAGGGGCACCGAACCCGACGGGCCGCCGTGCCGGATGACGAAGCCGCTGCAGGCTCTGGCGATCAGCAGCCGGTAGTCGACACCGGCGACGCTGCGTGCCAGCTGGCGCGCGAACATCACACCGATGACCAGACCGAATCCCCAGTTGATCCAGCTGGCGACCAGTGACACCAGCGAAACGAGCAAGATGGCCTGTCCAGGTGTGCGCGCCAGTTTCGCGATGGCTTCGAGAATGCGGCGGAAGAAAACGGTGGTGGCCAGCACCCAGCCGGTGACCAGAACGAGGACCATCTGCATCGAGAACTGGAGCAGGCTCCAGAAGCCGTTGCCCCGGTACTCGATCGTGGCGACCGGTGCCTGGCCTTCGACCAGCATGCCGGCGGCGAACACGGGCAGCGTGAGCAGCAGGACGAGGACGAAGGGATCGGGTAGCCATCTTTCGACGAGGCGCACAGACATCGAAGTTGCGCGCTGCAGCGTGGTGTGTCTCCTGTTTGCTTTTTTATGGTGCCGATGCCGGCCGGTGCTGAGGAACCGTCGCCGTGTGCCGCGCAGCCGGAGAATGGCGCGAAGGTCCGGGGCCACTTCAACGGGGAGATGCGGCGAGCGCAGGTGCGTGGTCAGCCGTGTCCGCGGTGGGTCGACTTTTGTCGATCCGGATCAGGTCGTCGGGCTGTATATTTAACCAGTCCTGAAACTTTGCTGCCTTCTGCCCGTGATCGACCTTCCCAGCCCCGATGCCGTGAGTCATCTGTCCTCCCTGAACGACGCGCAGCGCGATGCGGCAACCTACGGCATTGCCGCCGGCGAGGTCGCCGGTCCGCTGCTCGTGATTGCCGGCGCAGGCACCGGCAAGACCAGCACGCTGGCGCATCGTGTCGCGCATCTGCTGGTGAATGGCGCGTTGCCGGAATCGCTGATGCTGCTGACCTTTTCGCGACGGGCTGCAGACGAAATGGCGCGGCGCGTGCAGAGGATCGTGGGGCAGGTGTCGCCGCGTTTCGCCACGATGGCGAGCGGAGGCTTTGCCTGGTCCGGTACCTTCCATGGCGTGGGCGCAAGGCTGCTGCGCGAGTACGCCACCCGGATTGGTCTGGATCCGGCGTTCACGATCCATGATCGCGAGGATTCGTCGGATCTGATGAACCTCGTGCGCCACGAAATCGGGCTGTCGTCGAAGGCGAAACGCTTTCCGCTCAAGGGCACCTGCCTGGCGATCTATTCGGCGGCGGTCAACACGCAGGCCCCGCTGACCGATGTGCTGCAGTCCGCCTTCCCCTGGTGCGCCGAGTGGGAAGACGACCTGAAGGCGCTGTTCCGCGCCTACGTCGCTGCGAAACAGGCGCAGCAGGTGCTCGATTACGACGACCTCCTACTGTACTGGGCGCAGATGGTGGCGGAGCCCGTGATCGCGTGCGAACTGGGCAGGCGCTTCACGCATGTGCTGGTCGATGAATACCAGGATACCAATGCGCTGCAGGCGGGCATCCTGCTGGCGATCAAGCCGGACGGTCGCGGGCTGACCGTCGTGGGCGACGATGCGCAGTCGATCTACAGTTTCCGGGGCGCCACGGTACGCAACATTCTCGACTTCCCGGCGCGGTTCGATCCCCCGGCGCGGCGCATCACGCTCGAACAGAACTATCGGTCGACTCCGCCGCTGCTCGACGCCGCAAACTCGGTGATCGCCGAAGCGCGGGAAGGGTTCGACAAGCAGTTGTGGAGCGCACGGGCGAGTGCGCAGAAGCCGCTGCTTGTGTCGGTGCGCGACGATGCTGATCAGGCGGGCTTCGTGGTCGAACGGATCCTCGCGCGTCGCGAAAGCGGCATCAAGCTGAAGTCGCAGGCGGTACTGTTCCGCACCTCGCATCACAGCGTGCGGCTGGAGATCGAACTGACGCGCCGGAACATTCCGTTCGTGAAATTCGGTGGTCTGAAGTTTCTCGAAGCAGCACACGTGAAGGATGTGCTGTCGATGCTGCGCTGGGCGCAGAATCTGCGCGACCGCGTGTCGGGATTTCGCGCCATCCAGTTGCTGCATGGCGTCGGACCGAAGATCGCGGCGCGCATTCTCGACAATCTCCAGTCGGCACCGCCCGGCACAGCACTGCTTGCCGAACAGCCGGTTCCGGAAGGCGTGCGCGCGGCATGGGTCGAATTCGCGGAACTGGTCGAAGCTGCGGGCGTGGGCAGGGCCGAATGGCCGGCCTGCGCCGAACAGATCGCGCG
>JAGNYW010000039.1 GCA_017984755.1 Methyloversatilis sp. | reverse complement strand
AACCCCTTGTGTGGGAGGCATGCCTTGCACGGCATGCCCGTGTCGCCGGAGCGAAGCGGTGCTTCGCTGAACCCCTTGTGTGGGAGGCATGCCTTGCACGGCATGCCCGTGTCGCCGGAGCGAAGCGGTGCTTCGCTAAACCCCTTGTGTGGGAGGCATGCCTTGCACGGCATGCCCGTGTCGCCGGAGCGAAGCGGTGCTTCGCTAAACCCCGGCGACACCCCATTGCGTACATTTGCGTTCTATGGTTTTTCGCGAAACGCCGAGCTGGCGGGCGGCTTCGGATTTGTTGCCGTTGCAGGCGGCAAGTACGCCGAGAATGTGCTGGCGCTCGACTTCGTCCAGCGCCGTGCGCTCGCCGGAAGGAGCGGTGGGCGGGGTCAGGCTGCCGAATGCATCTGCCGGGAAATAGCCGAGGATCAGCGCGCGTTCGACAAGGTTGCGCAGTTCGCGGATGTTGCCCGGCCAGTCGTGGGTGGCCATGCGCATGACCGTGTCGCGATCCAGCGGAATGGGGGCGACACCGAGTCGTGACGACAACTGGGCCATGAAATGGGCGACCAGCAGCTTCACGTCTTCGCGCCGCTCACGCAGCGGCGGGATGGTGATGCGCACGACATCGAGCCGATAGAACAGATCCTGTCTGAAGCGCCCGGCGCGAACCTCGGTGGCGAGGTCGCGATTGGTGGCCGCAACCACGCGGATGTCCACCGGCACCTCCCGCGTCGAGCCCACCGGCCGGATCATCCGGTCTTCGAGTACGCGCAGCAGCTTGGCCTGCATCGCCGCCGGCAATTCCGAAATCTCGTCCAGAAACAGCGTGCCACCCTGGGCGTAGAAGAGCAGGCCGGGGTTGTTGTCCTGTGCGCCGGTGAAGGCACCTTTCACGTGACCGAACAACTCCGATTCGATCAGTTCGGCGCTGATGGCACCACAGTTGACCGGCACGAAGGGCGCCGACGAACGCGGACTCATCTCGTGCAGGGCACGTGCCGCGACTTCCTTGCCTACGCCCGATTCGCCGGTGAGAAGCACGGTGCTGGGCATGCCGGCCGCGCGGCGCAGCACGGCGGCAAGTTCGCGCACCGGTGTCGATTCACCCACCATGCCTTGGACACCTTCGGTCTGACGCGCGATTTCCCGACGCAGCACGTAGTTCTCTCGCAGCAGACCCGCGCGGTCGAAGCAGCGGCCGACCGCGTTCATCATCTGATCGATGCGGAAGGGCTTGAGAATGAAGTCGGAGGCGCCCGCGCGCAGCGCGTGGATGGCTGTCTCGATGTCGGCGAATGCGGTGATGAGGATGACATCGCACTGCTGTCCGTTCTCGCGCAGCTCGCTGAGCCACTCGAGACCGCTGCGACCGGGCAGGGTGATGTCGAGGATGATGAGGTCGAAATGCAGTCGTGCGAACAGCTGCTGTGCCGCGTCGACGCTTCCGGCTGCCTCGACCAGCCCGCAGCGCGGCCCGAGTGCGCGCGTGATGAAGCTGCGCATGCCTTCCTCGTCATCGACGACCAGCACCGAATACTGCTGCCAGTCCCGCCCCCCGCCGCGTGCGGTGGTGACAGGCGCACGCGCCGCGCTCACCTGGCCTGCTGCACGGCGATCAGGATGCTGCAGGGCGCCTGCTCGACCAGCGAGGCGCCGACCGAACCTTTCCACCAGCGCTCCAGCCTCGAACTGTGATGCGTGTGTCCGACCACGATCAAGTCGACTTTCAGTTCGCGTGCCATGCGACTGATTTCGCGCACCGCATCACCTGTGACCAGATGTCCTTCGGCGCGTACGCCGCGCGCGTCGAGCTGTGCCAGGCCTTCCCGGAGCACTTCGGCGAAGCGTTCGTTTTCCTCCTCCTGCGGCACGTCGGCAACGAAGCCTTCCGCCACGAACAGCGTGGCTGCGATCGGCGCCACGGCCAGCAGGTGGATTTCAGCGTGCAGCAGATCGTTGATGTCGGCGCATTCGAGCAGTGCGCGACGCCCGGACTCCGAACCATCGTAGGCAAGCAGCACCTTGCGGTACATGAAGGGTTCTCCTTGTCGATCGATGATCGGCTGTTCCGGCCGCGGATGTCAGGTCAGCGCCGAACGGCAAGCCCGACGACCTGCACGCTCCCCCTGCCGGGTCACCAGAGCTTCCAGAAGGGGTCATCCACACCATCGCGAAAACCGTACTGCGGGAATTCGCTGTTCGGAAAGTTCTTCTGCATGACCCGCTCCGCATCTTCGCGCAGGTCATCCAGACCGAGCTGTTCGTAGGACCTGACGAGGATGTAAAGCGCCTCTTCGGTCGACGGAGATTGCTGGAAGTTGCTGATCGCGTACTGCGCGCGCGTTGCGGCCGACAGGTAGGCACCCCGCCTGAAGTAATAGCGTGCCACATGGACCTCCGCCGCGGCCAGCGCGTTCACCAGATAGCCCATGCGGGCCGTGGCGTCAGGTACGTACTTGCTGTCCGGGTAGCGGGTGACCAGTTCCTTCAGCGAATCGAAGGAGTCCTTCAGTCCCTTGGGGTCGCGTTCGGTCATGTCCTGACGCGAAATCTTGCTCATGAACCCCATGTCTTCGTTGAAGTCGACGAGACCCCGCAGATAGAAGATGTAATCGACGTTCGGGTGGTTGGGGTGCAGACGGATGAAACGTTCGCAGGCAGCCAGGGCCTGCACGCGATCACCGGCCCTGTAGTAAGCGTAGGCAACCTCGATCTGTGCCTGCTGCGCATAGCGACCGTAGGGGTAACGCGCCTCGAGCTTTTCGTACATCTTCACCGACTGGTCGAACGCACCCTCGTCGAGCAACTGCTTCGCTTCGGTGTAGAGACGTTGCGCGGACCAATTCGAGGTCTCGTCAATCTTGTCGGGCAGAACGCCGCAACCGGCGGCCAGAGCCACCCACAGTATCGCTAAACTACGCCACATGACCGCACCGACCCAGGAAGAAACGCAAGACGACGATTATATCGCCGAGCAGGCCGAGCATCGGCTTCATGCGGTGGTTCCGCCCGGTGTTTTGGGCCAGCGACTCGATGTGGTGCTCGCCGCGGTATGGCCCCAATACTCCCGAAGCCGCCTCCAGGGCTGGTTACGCGAGGGCAGGGTGCGCGTGGACGACGAGGTGGATAGCGACGCCCGCCGGCGAACTTATACCGGTGAACGGCTAGAACTCGAGCCGGGCAGCATGCCGGCAGACACTGTTCATGCGCCGCAGGCCATTCCGCTCGACGTGATTTTCGAGGACGACACGCTGCTGGTGATCAACAAGCCGGCCGGCATGGTGGTGCATCCGGGCAACGGCGTGCCCGACCGCACGCTGCTCAATGCGCTGCTGCATCGTCTGCCCGAACTGGCGCAGGTGCCACGTGCCGGCATCGTGCACCGGCTGGACAAGGACACCACGGGGTTGCTTGTGGTCGCCCGCACGCTCGAGGCGCAGACCGATCTGGTGCGCCAGCTGCAGGCGCGAACCGTCTCGCGTCGCTACATCGCCGTGGTGACGGGTGCAGTGCGTGCCGACGGCGTGGTCGATGCACCGATCGGCCGTCATCCGGTGCAGCGCACGCGCATGGCCGCAGTGCCGACCGGAAAGCCGGCTCGCACTCACTACTTCGTACGCGAGCGCCTGCGCGACGCGACTTGCCTGGAATGCCGGCTGGAAACCGGACGCACCCACCAGATACGCGTACACATGGCGTCGATCGGGCATTCGCTGCTGGGTGACGAAACCTATGCGCCACGAACGGTGGCAGAGCGATTTACAAGACAGGCATTGCACGCCTGGCAACTTGGCCTGAAGCACCCGCGCACGGGTGAGGACATGGTGTGGGACGTGCCACTGCCTGATGACATGGCCAGGCTCATCGACAGCCTGCGCAGCGCAGCATGAGCGTGCCGCTGATCGTTCCCGATTGGCCGGCACCGGCCTGCGTGCAGGCTCGCGTCAGCACGAAACTGGGCGGCGTCAGCGAGGCACCGTTCGGTCCGTTCAATCCAGCGGGTCATGTCGGTGATGATCCGCAGGCGGTCGCTGGCAATCGCGCACTGCTGCGCGCGCAGCTGCCGTCAGAGCCGGTCTGGCTGGATCAGGTGCATGGCAGCGACGTCGCCGATGCCGACCGGGTCACCGGTGCCTGCGCGGATGCGTCTGTGGCGCGTCGCCCCGGGACGGTCTGCGCGGTGCTGACTGCAGATTGCCTGCCGGTGCTGTTCTGCAGCCGGCAGGGCGACGTGGTGGCGGCTGCACATGCCGGCTGGCGCGGGTTGGCCGCCGGGGTGCTGGCCCGCACCGTCGAGCGGATGGCATGTCGGCCGGAGGACATCCTGGCCTGGCTGGGCCCGGCCATCGGGCCGGCGTCCTTCGAAGTCGGGCCGGAGGTGCGGGATGTGTTCGCCGCGATGCTACCGCGCGCGGAAGAGGCCTTCCGGCCGGGATTCGGCGACCGCCTGCTGGCCGACATCTACCGTCTCGCACGTCTAGAGCTGGCAAGTGCGGGCGTGACGGCCGTGTTCGGTGGCGGCCTGTGCACGGTCGGCCAGCCGGGGCTGTTCCATTCCTATCGGCGCGACGGTCGCACCGGCCGCATGGCCAGCCTGATCTGGATCGACGATGCGGGCGACTCAAGGCCCACCGCTGCATCGGCGGATCAAGGATAATCCGGCTTCTCTCAAGGTCTACACGGCGCTTTATGTCTGTTCTTCTATGGATCGTGCTCGCCTCGCTGCTGGGCGGTGCGATCAGCGTCTGCGCCGCTGCACTGGTCGGTTATGCCGCAAGTCCGCGCAGCATCCCGCTGCTCATCAGCTATTCGGTCGGGGCGTTGCTGGGCGCATCGTTGCTGGGCGTGCTGCCGCACGCCATCCATGAAATCGGAAGCGTCGAACTGGCGACCAGTCTGCTGCTGGCGGGCATCCTCGCCTTCTTCCTGCTGGAAAAGCTGGTGCTGTGGCGGCACTGTCACGAGGTCAGCTGCGAGGCGCACGATCCGGTCGAACTCGCACATCACGAGCACGAGCTGCATACCGCCGTCTCTGCGCACGCCCATCACGGACACAGCCACGCTGCCGCTGTTCATCCGCACGGAGTCGGCAGTTCCGAGGCGGTGCGCAGCGCGTCACTGATCCTGATCGGCGATGCCTTCCACAACTTCGTGGACGGCGTGCTGATCGCGGCCGCGTTCACGCAGAGCGTGCCGCTGGGCATCATGACGGCGACTGCCATCGTCGCGCATGAAATCCCGCAGGAAGTCGGCGACTACCTCGTGCTGCTGCACTCGGGCATGAGCCGGATGCGCGCGCTGGCCTTCAACCTGCTGTCCAGCATGGCGACCCTGGTCGGTGCCGTGGGTGCCTACTTCGCACTGTCATCGATGGCCGGTGTCGTGCCCTACCTGCTGTGCATCGCTGCCGCCAGCATGATCTATGTCGCGGTCGCGGACCTGATCCCCGGCCTGCACCGGCGAGCCGAGCTGTCCGCCACGCTGCAGCAGGTGCTGCTCATTTCCGCCGGCATCGGCAGCATCATGCTGATCCATCATCTGGTCGAGGGCCACGGTGCCTGACGTGTCTTCGGCGGCTGACGCGCGGCGCGCCATCGCCCGCCGGCGCGCCGGCGTGCCGAAGATCCAGAGGAAGAGTGCCAGCGGCGCGAGTCCGTAAAACAGGAAGGTCAGCACGCCCGCGATGACCGAGTTTTCCGTGACCGCCATCATGAAGGTGACGTAAATCCACGCGATTGCAACGATGTACATCCGACTTTCCTTTCGATGTTTCCACCTGGCGATCAACGGACAAATGGACGTCATTCGGCATTGACACACAATTGTTGCGATGCAACAATCCGGCCGTCGAACACGTCTGCCGTGCTCGCGCGTAGTGGGCACTCATTTGCCAGTCGCCGCTGCTATGCTCAGCAAGCGCAACTGCGACCGATCAGCTTGACGTAGATTCCCGCTGACGGCAAAATCGCCCGCATTCAAAGAGCGACAGGGATCCCGTTTCATGAGCACCGAACCTGCAGGGCCTGAATCCACAGTTCCTCCCGCCAGTCCTGCCGCGGCAGCGGACTGGTCTGCGATCATGGCTGCACTGGGACGCAACTTCAGCGACTTCGTCGCGCGTCAGCAGGCGACCGTAGCCGCTCACTCGCCGGTCGCCGGCAACAGTTTCCCGGCGCCTGAATCCGCTGCTCTTGTTGCGTTGCAGCAGAAGTGGGCTGAAAACCAGCAGAAATTGTGGCAAGCCTTCGCGCAGCGCAAGCCGGAAGACGGCACGCCTCCGACCCCGGTCGTCAGAATGGATCCGTCGGACCGGCGCTTTCGCGCAGCCGAATGGTCGTCCAGTCCGTATTTCGATTATCTGCGTCAGGCTTATGTGCTCAACGCGGCCTTCATGCGTGAATGCGTCGAAGCCACACCCGTGGCGGACGGTCGCGCCAAGGATCGGCTGCGCTACATGTCGAAGCAGATGATCGAGGCGATGTCGCCCGCCAATTTCGCGGCAACCAATCCTGAATTCGTGCAGACAGCCCTGCGGACAGAGGGTGAAAGCATCCGCAAGGGAATGGAGAACCTGCTGCGCGATCTTCAGCAGGGTCATATTTCCATGTCGGCGCCAGGCGCCTTCGAGGTGGGCCGCAATCTGGCAGTCACGCCGGGGATGGTCGTGTTCGAAAATGAACTCATCCAGCTCATCCAGTACGCGCCGCTCACCGACAAGGTCCATGCGAAGCCGCTGCTGATCGTGCCGCCCTGCATCAACAAGTACTACCTGATGGATCTGCAGCCGGAAAATTCCCTGGTGCGCTTTCTGGTCGAGAAGGGCATAACCGTCTTCCTGGTGTCGTGGCGGAATCCGGACAACACGCTGGCGCACCTGACCTGGGAGGACTACCTCAGACTGGGGCCGCTGACGGCGCTTGACGTGGTGCGAGACATCAGCGGTGATCCGGAACCGAACACCATGGGTTTCTGCGTCGGCGGCACCATCCTCGCTTCGGCACTTGCCGTGGCCTGCGGTCGCGGCGAGAAGCCGGCGGCCAGCATGACGCTGCTGACCACGCTGCTGGATTTTTCCGATGCGGGTGAACTGGCGTGCCTGATTGACGAAGGCATGGTCACCGCCCGCGAAAACACGATAGGCCGGGGCGGCCTGCTGAATGGCCGCGAGCTGTCGCAGACATTCAGCAGCCTGCGTCCGAACGACCTGATCTGGAACTACGTGGTCGGCAACTATCTGAAAGGCGAAACACCCGCCGCCTTCGACATCCTCCACTGGAACTGCGACAGCACGAATCTGCCCGGTCCCTTCCTCGCCTGGTACATGCGCAACCTGTATCTCGAGAACAGCCTGCGTGTGCCGGGCAAGCTCGAGGTGCTTGGCGTGCGTCTCGATCTGGGCAAGGTGAACATGCCTGCCTACCTGCTCGCCACGTCGGAAGATCACATCGTGCCGTGGACCGGTGCGTACCTGGCGCGTGGCCTGCTGGGCGGCGGAACCACATTCGTTCTGGGCGCGAGCGGCCACGTCGCAGGCACCATCAATCCGGTTTCGAAGGACAAACGGTCGCATTGGACCGGCGGCAATGAGTCCACTGCACAGGAATGGCGGGCGCATGCGACCGAACATCCGGGCAGCTGGTGGAAGCATTACATTGGATGGCTGGCTGAACGGTCAGGCAAGAAAGTGGCGGCGCCGTCAAAAGCGGGCAATGCGCGCCATGTCGCAATCGAGCCCGCACCCGGGCGCTACGTAAAGGGCAGCATGAAGGCATAGGTCACGGCAGCCTTAAGAGGGGGGCTGCGGAAGCTGAACCCTCCGCAAATAAGAGGAGAGAGACAAATGGCACGAGTCGCATTGGTAACGGGCGGTATGGGCGGACTGGGCGAAGCGGTCTGCATCAAGCTTGCAGCGCTGGGTTTTCGCGTGGTGACAACGCACAGTCCCGGCAACACGAAAGCAGTGGAATGGCTGCAGACCATGAACAACATGGGTTACGGCTTCAAGGCGTATCCGTGCGACGTGTCGGATTTCGACTCCTGCAGGGCCTGTGTCGAAACCGTGACGAAAGAAGTGGGGCCGGTCGATGTGCTGGTCAACAACGCCGGCATCACGCGCGACATGACGTTCAAGAAAATGACGCCGGCCGACTGGAAAGTGGTCATTTCGACCAACCTGGACTCGTGCTTCAACATGACCAAGCAGGTCATCGACGGCATGACGGAGCGCAAGTGGGGGCGTGTCATCAACGTGTCGTCGGTCAATGGATCGAAGGGTGCCTTCGGCCAGACGAACTATTCCGCCGCCAAGGCCGGCATGCACGGCTTCACCAAGGCGCTGGCGCTGGAAGTGGCGCGCAGCGGGGTTACGGTCAACACCATTTCCCCGGGCTACATCGGCACCAAGATGGTGATGGCCATCCCGCAGGAAATCCTGGATACCAAGATCCTGCCGCAGATACCCGTGTCGCGCCTTGGCAAGCCGGAAGAAATCGCAGGCCTGGTGGCCTATCTGGCGTCGGACGAAGCGGCTTTCGTGACCGGCGCCAACATCGCAATCAACGGCGGCCAGCATATGTGCTGACCGCACGCGCGGAGGTCCGCGCAAACCCTTCCACCCCGTCCAGCGGGGGTGGAAGGTCATTCACGCAGCTGGCTGGGAGATGATGTCATGACGAAACGAGTGGCCCTGGTTACAGGGGGTATGGGCGGTCTGGGTACCGCAATCTGCAAGGCGCTGGCCAAGGACGGCTATGTCGTCGTTGCCAACTGTCTGCCGGCTTTCCCCCAAAAGGAAGAGTGGCTGGCCAAGGTCAAGGCTGAAGGCTTCGACATGAAGGCGGCCGAAGGCGACGTGTCGGATTACGACTCCTGCAAGGCCATGATCGAGACGGTCGAAAAGGAAGTCGGCCCGGTCGATGTGCTGGTCAACAATGCCGGCATCACGCGCGACAAGTTCTTCGTGAAGATGGACAAGGGGCAGTGGGATGCGGTGATGTCCACCAATCTCGACAGCCTTTTCAACGTGACGCACCAGGTCGCCGCCAGGATGGCCGAGCGCGGCTGGGGCCGCATCATCAACATTTCGTCGGTCAACGGTGTCAAGGGTCAGGCAGGGCAGACCAACTACTCTGCGGCCAAGGCCGGCGTGATCGGCTTCAGCAAGGCGCTGGCGGCCGAAATGGCCACCAAGGGCGTAACCGTCAATGCGATCGCTCCGGGCTACATCGGTACCGAAATGGTCATGTCGATCCGTGACGACATCCGCCAGAGCATCATCGATTCCGTTCCGATGAAGCGTCTGGGCAAGCCGGAGGAAATCGGCGCTGCCGTGTCCTATCTGGCGTCCGAGATGGCGGGCTACGTGACCGGCGCGACGCTGAACATCAATGGTGGCCTGAGCTACCAGTAAGCGTAACGAGGCGTAGTACCGGGGCCCTATGCGGCAGTGCCGCATAGGGCCTTTGCTTGCTGTATCATCAAAAAACCGAGGGCGGAACCCACCGTCACAAGGCGTTACCAACGAGTGAGGACAGGACACGATGAGCGTTTCTCAGAGCCGCGAGGGGACAGGTTCCACTACCAGGCTGATCAAGAAATATCCCAACCGCCGGCTTTACGATACCCGCACGAGCTCCTACATCACTTTGTCCGATGTGAAGGAACTGGTGCTCGAGAACGCCGACTTCCAGGTTGTAGACGCCAAGACGGGTGACGAACTCACGCGCAGCATCCTGCTTCAGATCATCATCGAAGAGGAGAGCGAAGGCGTGCCGATGTTCACGTCCGACCTGCTGTCGCAGATGATCCGTTTCTACGGCAACGCGATGCAGGGAATGATGGGCAAGTACCTCGAAGGCAACATCAAGGCCTTCACCGACGTGCAGTCCAAGCTCCAGGATCAGGCGCGCGCCATCTACGGCGACAACAACGCGATGAGCAAGGACCTGTGGGCGCAGTTCCTGAACTTCCAGGGTCCGGCCATGCAAAGCATGATGGGCGCCTACATGGAGCAGAGCAAGCGCATGTTCGTGCAGATGCAGGAGCAGATCGAACAGCAGACGCGCTCCATGATGTCCGGCTTCAAGTTCCCGGGTTTCACGCCGCCGGGCGGCGAAAAGGTTCCGCCGCAGAACAAGCAGTGAATGGCTTCCGGGCCCGGATGAAAGCAGGCTGATTCATCCGGTCGTCGCCCGGCGCATTGCGGGAGGTGGGCGGTTTGGCGATGTTCGAAGCAAGTCTGCCCACGCGCAGGCTTGTCCTTTCACCGATGACCCGGGATGACATTCCCGACCTCGCCTCCATCGCGTCCGACGATTCGATCTTCCGTTACATCCCCGACATCAGGCTTCCGTTCGACGCGGGGCCGTGGGTGAGGTCGATGCTGGCAAACGACGAACACCTGATCCGCCACGTCATCCGTCTGCGAAGCACCGCCGAGGCAGTCGGCTTCGTTCAGATCGGCGTGCGCAGGAACGCCGATCTTCAGCTGGGGTACTTCCTGGCGCGCAGTCAGTGGGGGCGGCAGCTGGCGGTAGAGGCCTGTGAATCCGCGCTGACCCTGCTGACGGACGCCGGCATCGCAAGACCTGTTTTCGCTGCAGTGCACCGCGACAATGTGGCGTCCTTGCGGGTGATGCGGAAACTTCACTTCGAACCGTCGGACCTGCCGCGTCCGCTGTCCGGTGTGGGCCCGGACATGATCGACCACGTCCGGGATGCGGCAACGGCGGCAACCTTCCTGCCCTGAGTCCGGCAGGTTCCGGCAGATCCGGTGCCGTCACCTCGTGGGGTGACGGGGCGTGTCGGTGAGCTGACGGCGCCGGCGGTTATACTCCCCTGTTGTTCAATTACAGAGCGCTCCATGAGCAGACCCAGCAGATCCGCACCCGGACCAGTCATTTCCCTGACGGGATCGCACTCCATCCATGCAGCGTGCTGCATTCAGTCCGTGAGGCTGTCGTGAGCAAGGTTCCGAGTGTCGGATTCCTGTCGCTCGGCTGCCCGAAGGCGACCGTCGATTCCGAAGCCATCCTGACGCGCCTCCGTTCCGAGGGTTACGACATTTCGCCTACGTATGACGGCGCGGACATCGTGGTGGTGAACACCTGCGGCTTCATCGATGCCGCAGTCGAGGAATCGCTGGACGCGATCGGCGAGGCGCTGGCCGAGAATGGTCGCGTGATCGTCACCGGTTGCATGGGCGCCGAAGGTCCGAAGCGAACTCAGGTGCTCGAGGCACATCCGCAGGTGCTCGCCGTGACGGGTCCGCATGCCACCGAAGAGGTGATGAATGCGGTGCATCTCCACCTGCCGAAGCCGCACGACCCGTTCACCGATCTCGTGCCTCCGCAAGGCATCCGGCTCACGCCGTCGCACTATGCCTACCTGAAGATTTCCGAAGGCTGCAATCACCGCTGCAGCTTCTGCATCATCCCGTCGATGCGCGGTGATCTGGTGAGCCGGCCGATCGGCGACGTGATGCGCGAAGCCGAAACGCTGCGCGACGCAGGCGTGCGCGAACTGCTCATCGTGTCGCAGGACACCAGCGCCTATGGCGTCGACGTCAAGTACCGTACCGGTTTCTGGGGCGGCAAGCCCCTGCGCACCAAGCTCTACGACCTGGCCAGCGCGTTGGGCGAACTGGGCATCTGGGTGCGCATGCACTACGTCTACCCGTACCCGCACGTCGACGACATCATTCCGCTGATGGCCGAAGGCAAGATACTGCCGTATCTGGATGTGCCCTTCCAGCACGCCAGTCCGCGCGTGCTGAAGGCCATGAAGCGTCCTGCCAATGCCG
This sequence comes from Methyloversatilis sp., assembly GCA_017984755.1. Taxonomy (GTDB): domain Bacteria; phylum Pseudomonadota; class Gammaproteobacteria; order Burkholderiales; family Rhodocyclaceae; genus Methyloversatilis. The sequence goes on along the minus strand of JAGNYW010000039.1, from coordinate 12,104 downwards.
AGAACAATCTCGAACGCATCCGTGCGTGGCGTGAAATCTGTCCCGACATCACGATACGCAGCACCTTCATAGCCGGCTTCCCCGGCGAGACCGATGCCGAGTTCGAGGAGCTGCTCGACTTTCTCGGCGAAGCCCGGCTTGACCGCGTGGGTTGCTTTGCCTACTCACCGGTCGAGGGCGCCACGGCCAACGACTTGCCGGGTGCCGTGCCGGCCGATGTGCGCGAAGAGCGCAGGCAGCGTCTGATGGAGTTCCAGGAAGACATCAGCACGCAGCGGCTGGAAGAAAAGATCGATCGCGAAATCATCGTGCTGGTCGATGAAGTCGATGAAGACGGCGCCACCGCCCGCAGCGAAGGCGACGCTCCGGACATCGACGGTGTCGTGCACGTCCTCGACGGACACGATCTCGAGGTCGGCGATTTCGTGCGCGTGCGCATCACGGACTGCGATGTGCATGATCTCTACGCCGAACTGGTGATCGAGGACTGATCGATGGAGCGCGGGCGCATCGATTCGGCGCTCGCACGACTTCGCCTCATCGTCGGCGATGCCCATCTGCTGACGGCGCCCGATGCCATGGTGCCGTACTGCACCGACTGGCGCGGACGCTACAAGGGCGAGGCACTGTGCGTAGTGCGTCCGGCATCGACCGGCGAACTGTCGCAGGTCGCGCACGTATGCGCCGAAGCGGCGCTGGCCATGGTGCCGCAGGGCGGCAACACGGGGCTGTGCGGCGGTGCGACGCCACACGCCGGTGGCAGGGAAGTACTGGTCAGCCTGTCGCGGCTGAACCGCATACGCGAAGTTGACCGCGACAACGCATCGATCACCGTGGAAGCGGGCTGTACGCTCGCCGCGGTGCAGGAAGCTGCGCGTGTCGCCGGCCTGTCTTTCCCGCTCAGTCTTGCTTCCGAAGGATCATGCGAAATCGGCGGCAACCTGTCGACCAACGCAGGCGGCGTGCATGTGCTGCGCCACGGCAACGCGCGCCAGCAGGTGCTCGGTCTGGAGGTCGTGTTGCCCGATGGTCGCGTGTGGGACGGTCTGCGCGCCTTGCGCAAGGACAATACCGGTTACGACCTGAAGCATCTGTTCATCGGTGCCGAGGGCACGCTGGGCTTCATCAGCGCAGCCGTTCTGCGGCTTTCTCCGGCGTCGTCGCGCCATGCGCTGGCCTGGGTGGCGCTGGACGGGCCGCAGCGAGCCATCGAGCTGCTGACCCTGCTGCAGGCAGAGGCCGCCGAATCGCTCAATGCATTCGAACTGGTGGGGCGCGAAGCGCTCAGGCTGGTGCTGCGGCACATGCCGGGATCACGTGACCCGTTCCGGGACGAGGCGCCCTGGTATGCACTGATCGAACTGTCGGGCAGCGATCCGGCGCTCGATGACCAGCTGGAGCGCCTTCTGGCCTGCGCGCTGGACGCGCGCCTGCTGCGCGACGCCGTGATTGCGCAGGATATTTCCCAGGCGGGCGCGCTGTGGGCGTTGCGCGAAAACATATCCGAAGCGCAGCGCCTCGAAGGTTTCAGCGTGAAGCACGACATCAGCGTGCCGGTGAGCCGCATCCCCTTGTTCATCGAGGCTGCGGGCGAAAAGCTTGCTGCAGCCTTGCCTGGCGTCCGGGTGGTCGTGTTCGGTCATGCGGGCGACGGCAACCTGCACTACAACCTCTCCTTTCCCGACGCCGGTGACAATGCGCAGTTGCTGGCCGACTCGCAATCTGCCAACGCGCTGGTGTACGAAACGGTGCTTGCACTGGCCGGATCGATTTCGGCGGAGCATGGCATCGGACAGCTCAAGCGGACCTTGCTCGAACAGCATAAAAGTCCGGTCGAGATGGATCTGATGCGGGCGGTCAAGAATGCGCTCGATCCGAAGGGGTTGATGAATCCGGGAAAGTTGTTCTCGATCCGCTCTTGATGACATCGGATTACTTTTCTTGCGTTCCCGGTCAGGGTCGGATGGGGGCTGCGAATTGCACCTGGAAAAAAAGTGCCGGATGCGGCTTTACAAACCTCGAAGACTGCTTATAATGCGCGTCTCTTTCGACGGGGGTATAGCTCAGCTGGGAGAGCGCTTGCATGGCATGCAAGAGGTCAGCGGTTCGATCCCGCTTACCTCCACCAGGCGAAAGAGACGTAGTGCGAAGTTGCAGCAAAGCAAGAAAAACTAGGTCCCCATCGTCTAGAGGCCTAGGACACTACCCTTTCACGGTAGGTACCGGGGTTCGAATCCCCGTGGGGACGCCAGTGATTTCGCTGGTCAGGAAAGTCCGGAAACTGCTAGTGCCGGCGCCAACAAGGAGTGGTAGTTCAGTTGGTTAGAATACCGGCCTGTCACGCCGGGGGTCGCGGGTTCGAGTCCCGTCCACTCCGCCAGCAAAAAGCCGCAGCCTGAACGGGTTGCGGTTGCAAACGAAAAAGGCCGCGAAAGCGGCCTTTTTTCGTTTCTGCAGTCACTCCGTCGTGAGCAGTGACAACGCGGCAGCCGATATCCCATCGCAGGCTGCGTCAGAAGAGTTCGATCGCGCCGCTGTTGTCCACCTCATGCAGCACGTCCTCACGCAGCAACGCCTCGTGTGAGTGAACCTGATTCCGGCCGCTGCGCTTCGCGTGATAAACCGCGCGATCCGCCCGGTCGACAGCGCTGCTGGCGTTGTCCATCCTGCGAAGTTGCGTGAAACCGACGCTTGCAGTGACGGTCCCGACCTGCGGGAAGGCGAAGGCATGGAGTTGCTTGCGGAAGAATTCGAAAGCCAGCCTTGCCTCGCCGTCGTGTTCGGCGCGCAGCAGCACGATGAATTCCTCGCCCCCGAAGCGGTATAGCTGTTCCGTGTGCCGGAAGCTGCTGCGCAGCAGGCGCGCCACCAGAAGCAGCACTTCGTCGCCGATCAGATGGCCGAAGTTGTCATTCACGCGCTTGAAGTGGTCGATGTCGATGACGCCCAGCCACCAGACGGTGGGCGTGTTTTCGGCAGTACGGCCGGCGGGCAGGGGCTCGATGCACTTCACGAACTGTTCGTCGAAGGTCTTTCTGTTCAGCAGGCCGGTCAGACTGTCCCGCTCGCTGTAATCGAGCAGCGTGATCTGGTTGCGGTAGATCTTCAGCAGTCCATCCACCAGCCTGAGCTGAACCGGCAGCAGCGGTTGCTCGGCAACCAGTTCTATGATGCCGAAACGACGCGGGCCTGCCCAGACGGCGAAAAGATTGAGCCAGGGCCCCTCGCTGCCGTTCTGGGGCAGGTCGAGCAAGGGCTCGGTCGCCGCGAAAGCCTGTTCGAAGTGCGGCCGCGATGCCAGATCGGGCAGCGCGTCTATCGCGATCCATGAAGGATCGGCTGCAACACTGCCGTGTCCCCGCTCCATGCCTGCCTGCAGCAGAAGACGCAGGTCGGACACATCGCCGACGCAGCGGTAGAGATTCAGGCGCAAGGGATCCAGCCAGTCTCCGAGCACGGAAACGAAGGTGCTGTCAATGAGATCGCGGTCCCGGTATCCGGTGAGGTTAGCGACCGATCCGATGAGATCTGACATGGCGGGTGATGCGGTCCCGGTTTTCGTTGAATTCGCATTTGATAACGGAAGTTTCGCGTCCGGACTTGAGCGGTAGAATCCCGACGGGATCTGGCGCAGGATCCGCACTCACGCAGTGCGCTCATGCAGTGTCTTACAGAGGGAACCATGTCCGGAATACGACTTTTTCATGCAGGCGGGTTAATCGCCCGCTTCATCTGCCTGTCCGGATTTTCCCTGTCCGTTGCAGCGGCCTGCCCCGTTTCGGGTGTCACTACCGTCGGTGTCGTGCCGCAGCAGGCCGCGAGCGATCTGGCGCAGGACTGGATTCCGCTGCTCAGGGAGCTCTCCGCGATGAGCGGTTGCGAATTCCGCTTCGCCACTGCACCGACCATTCCAGAATTCGAAAAACGCCTGTCGCGCAGTGAGTACGACATTGCGTACATGAATCCCTATCACTACGTGGTCTTCAACAAGGCGCCGGGCTATGTTGCCTTCGCACGTGAAAAGGACAGAAAGCTCCGGGGGCTGCTGGTGGTTCGTGCCGACAGCAAGATTTCGTCGGTCGCCGAACTGGCCGGTCGAGAGGTCGTGTTTCCATCGCCGGCCGCCTTTGCAGCGACCGTCATCCCGCTTGCCGAGCTTGCGAAATCGGGTGTCAACGTCAAGCCACGCTTCGTTGCGTCGCACGATTCGGTCTACCTCAATGTCACGCGCGGCTTTGCCGCTGCCGGTGGCGGCATAGAGCGAACCCTCGAGTCGATCGCGCCGGAGGTCAAGGCAGATCTGCGCGTCATCTGGCGGTCTGCCGAATATCCGCCGCATGCGTTCGCAAGGCTGCCATCCTTGCCCGAAGCGATCGGCGAAGTTTTCGTCGGCAGCATGCAGAAGCTGTCGCTCACCCCGCAGGGCAAGGACATGCTCGCCAGGATCAGTTTCAAGGGTGTCGTCGCTGCGCCGGATTCCGATTGGGATCCGGTGCGCGCACTCGACATCCGCGTGCTCGACTCGTTGCTCGCACAGCCGGTCGAGAGCGGCAGCACACGCTGATCTTAAACATCCGGTACGCGAGATGTTCTTTTCCCGACTGTCGTTCCGCTGGAAGGCGATCATCGGCATCGCGCTGATCGAGGCGCTGACGCTTTCCGTCACGATCACCGGCGGGCTCAGGCACATGGAACGCGTTCAGTCAGACCTGATAGAGCGCAGTGCGCGCGCTGCGCTGAGCCTGTTTTCGGCCGCCGTGTCGGACGCGCTGATTTCTCGAGATATCGCCAAGGTCGAGGCCGTATCGCAGGATCTGATTTCCCGTACGGAAGCCGTTTTCGTGCGCGTGCTCGATCAGGATGGTCGCGTGGTGACCGCGCTGGGCGAGCAGGCGGCACTTAGCCGCCCGTTCGCGGAAGATGACAACCCGCTGAGCGACGAACACGATGCCTATGCCGTCAGCGCGCCACTGATGGCAGGCAGCGAACGCATCGGCGAGGTGCAGCTGAGCATCGACAACAGGCGGGCACGCAGCGAACTTGCGACGGCCCGCCAGCTGGCTGCCGTGGTGGCGGTGAGCGGCATGGCGCTGGCGGCCTTGTTCTCATGGCTGCTCGGTGGCTGGCTGGCGGCCGGCGTGCAGCGTCTGTCGGAAGGCGCGCGGCGCATCGCTTCGGGCGGGCTCGACGCGCGCGTCGACGAACAGGGTGAAAAGGAGTTGCTTTCGCTGGCGCGCACCTTCAACGACATGGCCAGCGCGTTGCAGGCGCGCGACGCCGAGCGCAGCGCGCTGCTGGCCCGAGCCGAGCGGGCAGTCGATGAGGCGCGCGAGGCAAGCCGCGCGAAAAGCGCATTTCTGGCTGCGATGAGCCACGAGATCCGCACGCCGCTCAACGGCGTCGTGGGTCTCGCACGCATCATTGCCGACAACCGCCAGCCCGAGCTGACTGGGGACTTCAGCCGTCAGCTGGGCATTGCATCCGAACAGCTGCGCATGATCGTCAACGACATTCTTGATTTCTCGAAGATAGAAGCAGGCCGGCTCGAGCTTGAGCACATTGCGTTCGCCGTCGAAGACCTGGCCACCACCTGCCGTGCCCTGTTCGGCGCCCAGGCGAGGGAAAAGGGGCTGGAACTGCGGGTCGATATCGGTCGCGACGTGCCTTATGCCGTGTTGGGCGACCCGACGCGCCTTGCCCAGATACTCAGCAACTACGTTTCCAACGCAATCAAGTTCACGCAGGCCGGGCATGTGGCGGTCTTCATCGAAGTGACAGCGCGCGCCGATGATCGCGTGCGGCTGAAGATTTCGGTGCGCGATACCGGTCGCGGCATATCGCCGGAGGAGGTCGCTGCGCTGTTCGAGCCCTTTGCCCAGGCAGATTCGTCGATCGTGCGCAGCCACGGCGGAACGGGTCTCGGCCTGACCATCTGCAAGCGCCTTGCCGCACTGATGGACGGTACGGTAGGGGGGGAGGGCGGCATCGGCAGCGGCGCCCATTTCTGGGCTGAAGTCTGGCTCGGGATTGCCAGTGATGATGCGCTGCGAGCGGTTCGATCCAGCGTTGAAACCACCTCGCTCTCGGATCTGCGTGTCCTTGTGGTCGACGATGTGGCGATCAACCGAGTCGTGGCCTGTCACCTCGTCGCACGCGCCGGTGCGCAGGCGGAGCAGGCGGAGAACGGCAAGCTCGCGGTGGAGCGTGTCTGCGCAGGTGGCATCGATCTGGTGTTGATGGATATCCAGATGCCGGTGATGGATGGCAAGAGTGCAACCCGCGAAATCATCTCTCGGCTCGGTGTGCGCGCGCCGAAGATCGTCGCGCTGACGGCGCATGCGCTGGCCGAAGAACGTGCCGAATGCCTTGCGCTCGGCATGTCCGGATATCTCACCAAGCCGATCGACATGGATGCACTTTCCCGGATTCTTGCGCAAGTCGCGAACGGCTTGCCCTCCGGCTCCGGGCTGATCCCGGTTCCGCCCCTGACGGCGGAGCCCGATCCGGAAGCTGCCCCGCCCCTGCTTGATCTGGCGGGCATGGCGTCTCAGTTCGACCATGATGTCGAGCTTTATCGGGAGGTGCTGGGTGCATCCATCGGCGACTTCGCCGCCATGCGCGAATCGCTGCTCGCTGCGCTGGAGGGACCGGACGACGCATTGACGAAGGAGGTGCATGCCATCAAGGGCGCCTGCCTCAACCTGTGTTTTGCCCGGGCAGCGAAGATAGCGGCCGGGCTAGAGCACGCGTTGCGTGCAGGCGGGCGCGAGCGCGCTGAACTTGCCGTAGAAGTGCGCGTGCTGGTGGCGTGTCTGAGCGAGTCGGAATCTGTCGCGCTCGACTATCTGGCCGGCGACGGGACCACAGGCTAGCTTCAGCAGGCCCTGGCGCGCGTCGCCGGTACCGGGCGGTGATACGCTCCGGATCTGATCAATACCGCAACGATTCCGTATGCCAGCCGCGCCCTTTCTGTCCAGCCCCCGTTTGCGCAAGACCTTCGCGGGTCTAATCCTCTTTCTGGTCGTGTTCGGATTGCTCGGCGCCTTTGCTGCACCTCATCTTGTGCGCTCGCTGGCCGAGAAGCACGGTTCCGAATTTCTGGGGCGTGCGCTGACGATCGAAAAGGTTGCGATCAATCCGTACACGCTCGAGTTGTCCGTATCCGGTGTGCGCATGCTCGAACAGAACGGCGCCGACGAAGCCTTCTCGCTGGCGTCTCTTGCGGTCGATGTCGAGTGGACTTCCCTCTTCAAGGGTGCTCCGGTGGTGCGCTCCGTGCAGGTCGATCAGCCGCGGCTTCGTGTGGTTCGCTTCGAGGAAGGTCGCTACAACTTCAGCGATCTGCTCGAAAAGCTGCTGGATCAGCCTCCGAGCGAGGAGCCGGCGCGTTTTTCCATCAACAACATTGTGCTGCACGGCGGACACATCGACATCGATGACCAGCCGCTGGCCAGCAAGCACACGATCAGCGATATCGAGATCGGCCTGCCTTTCGTGTCGAACCTGCCATCGGACATCGAACTGGTGGTCGAGCCGTCGATTTCGGCGCGCCTGAATGAGGCGGCATTCGCGATCGGCGGACGCGTCCGGCCCTTCATCGATCAGCGTGAAGCGACATTGAAGCTGGAACTCAACGCACTCAATCTGGCGCGTTACGACGAGTACTCCCCGGTACCGCTGAATTTCCGTGTTTCGTCCGGCACGCTCGACAGCGACATCGAACTGAATTTCCTGCAGCCGCTCGAGGGCGAACCGCGCGTCACGCTGCGCGGCACGCTTGAGTTGCGCGATCTGGACCTTGTCGATCGGGACGGCCGGGCGCTCATCAAACTGCCGGCGCTCGATGTCGTGCTGAACGAGATCGAACCGCTTGCGGGCAAGGTGGACATCGCCAGCATTCGCGTTGACCAGCCCGATTTCGAGGTGGCGAGGGCAAGGGACGGCAGTCTCAATCTGGCGGCATTGCTGCCGGCGCCCAAACCCGCTGCCGGTGCTTCCGGAACAGGGGCTGCACCGCCATCTGCTCCGGCGGCCGCGAAGGCCGGCGCTGCGGCCGGCCCCGACATCCGTGTCGCGCTGCTCGAAGTGCTGCAGGCGCGCATTGCGTTCAGCGATGCCGTGCCTGCCAGACCGTTCGAATACGTGATCGAGCCCATGGACATCGTGCTGCGCGATTTTGCGCTGCTCGGTGCGGCGCCTGCCAGTCTGATGATCAGCGCGACCGGCGATGGCGGCACCCGCGTCGTGCTCGATGCGAAGCTAATTGCGTCGGTGCCCAGCATCGAAGCAGAGCTCAACGTGAACAACGTCGATATCCCGCGTTTCGCCACCTACTTTTCGGAGCCGCTCAATTTCACGGTGGAGCGGGCGCAGGCAAGACTGGGGACGAGCTTCAAGCTGTCGCTGGTCGATGGCGTGCCGCAAGGCACGATCCGGGTCGGCGAAGCGGGCGTGGCACAGCTCAGACTGGTGCGCAGCGGCGAGAAGAGTGCCTTTGCCGAAGCGGAAGACATCGTGCTCACCGGCGCCACGGTCGATCTGGCGGCACGCGCTGTCGAGCTCGGTGCCTTCGACATCATCAAGCCTAAGCTGCGCGCCGCGCGTGCTGCCGATGGCACCGTCGATCTGGCAGGGCTGCTGCGCACGGTGCCCGAGCCGGCCTCTCCATCGTCTGCGGCAGGGCCGGGCGCAGCACCGTGGTCGGCCCTGGTCGGTACCCTGCGGCTCAAGGACGGCAGCCTGCGTTTCGAAGACCGCGCGCTGGCGACGCCGGGTGTGGTCGAATTCGATCGTCTGGCGCTCACGCTGGAGAACGTCGGGACCGACAAGACGCTCAGGTCGCGCGTCGATCTCGCCTTGCGCGGTTCGCGTGGTGGTCTGTTCGGTGTGCGGGGCGGCTTCTCCCTGACGCCGATGAAGGCTGACCTGAAGGTCGACGCACGCCGTCTCGATCTGCTGGTGGCCCAGCCCTGGGTGGCTGAAAAGTTGAACGCCGAGCTGCTGCGCGGCACGCTGACGCTGCGCGGCGATCTCGGCGTCCAGGCAACGCCGGCCGGCGACTGGGCGGTAGCGTGGAACGGTGAGACGAACGTGGAGGAGGTGCATGTCACCGACAGGGCCAATGCATCCGACCTGCTGAAATGGCGTTCGCTCTTTGCCGGTGGCATTGCGCTGAAGCTCGACAGCCGCACGCCGGACGTGCTGGAATCGCTGTCGGTGCAGGAGGTGGCACTGTCAGATTATTACGCGCGCATCATCGTGTCGCCGCAGGGCCGGCTCAACCTGCAGGATATCGTCCGTCCGAGGGAGGGGGCCGTTGCGGTGCCGGCCACTCAGGTCGCCGCGACATCCGTACCTCCTGCCGCCGCAGCGCAGGCTGGCCAGGGCACCGCGCTGGCCAGGATGATCGACGCCGCGCGGCCGCCGATCGACGTGAAGACCGTCGTGATGCAGGGCGGACAGGTTGATTTCAGCGACTTCTTCATCAAGCCCAACTACCGTGCCCAGCTGTCGAAGCTCGGCGGGCGTGTGTCGGGTTTGAGTTCAACGTCGGGCACGGCGGGCGAGGTGGAATTGCGGGGCGTGGTCGAAGGTTCGGCGCCGATCGACATCACCGGACGCATCAATCCGCTGGCCGGCCCGCTTTTTCTCGACATCAAGGCCAGCGCACGCGGCATCGAACTCGCACCGCTGTCGCCCTATTCCGGCAAGTACGTGGGCTACGGCATCGAGAAGGGCAAGCTCAGCGTCAACATCGCCTACAAGATCGAAAACGATCAGCTGACCGCGCAGAACAACGTGGTGCTCGATCAGCTCACCTTCGGTGCGCCGGTCGACAGTCCGGACGCAATCAAGGCGCCGGTGCTGCTCGCCGTGTCGCTGCTGCAGGACCGCAACGGCGTGATCGACATCAACCTGCCGATCAGCGGATCGCTGTCCGACCCCCAGTTCTCGATCGGTGGCATCGTCGTGAAGGTGATCGTCAACCTGATCGTGAAGGCGGTCACCTCGCCGTTTGCGCTGCTCGGATCGCTGTTCGGATCGGACGCCGATCTCGATCATGTCGCGTTCGAGCCGGGGCTGGCACTGCTTAGCGACACGGCGCGCGGCAAGCTGGACACGCTGGGCAAGGCGCTGACCGATCGTCCCGCGCTCAAGATCGAAGTCACCGGACGCACGGACAAGGCTGCCGACATGGAGGGTTATCGCCGTGCGCTGCTCGACGGCAAGGTACGGGCGGTGAAGGCAGCAAAGAGCAAGGTGCCGGTCGATGAAGTGGTGGTCGATCCGGCCGAGTATCCCGATCTGCTCGAAGCGGTCTACAAGGCATCATCCTTTCCCAAGCCGCGCAACGTGGTCGGTCTGGCGAAGAGCCTGCCGGTGCCCGAAATGGAAAAGCTCATCCTGACCAATACCGAAGTGACGGATGAGGATCTGCGGCTGCTCGGTCTGGCCCGCGCCCAGGCAGTGAAGGACTATCTGTCGCAGAACGCGAAGATAGACGACGCGCGCCTGTTCGTACTGGCACCGAATCCGGGCGGCGAAGGAAGGAACGGCGCCGCTGACGGTGGCACCGCGGCGACGGAAGAAGGCGGAAAGAATGCCGGCGCCGTGGCAACGCGCGCCGATTTTTCGATCAAGTAAGCACTCCGGTCAGGCCGCTGGGCCTGACCGGTCTGCCCTCAATGCGTTGCTGCCTGTGCCGGAATGATGTGGGCGATCTGCTCGGTCGCCTCGCGGGTGCGCTCCGACAGGGTGCGCACTTCGTCCGCCACCACCGAGAATCCGCGTCCTGCATCACCGGCGCGTGCGGCCTCGATGGCGGCATTGAGCGCCAGACGATTGGTCTGGTTGGCGATGTCGCGGATGGTCGTCACGATGTCGTGGATGCGCTGCACGTTGTCCCTGAGCTGCTCGCGCTGGCGCTGTTCGAGTTCCTGCAGATGTTGCTGGTTGCGTTCGGCGTCGATGCTGGTCAGCGCGCCCACCACGCGCAGCGGCGTACCGTCGGAGGCGCGTCTCGTCCGGCCGCGCGCGCGGAACCAGCGGTACTGGTTGTCCTTGCAGCGCAGCCGGTATTCGATGGAATAAGGCGTCCGGCCGCTGCGATCCATGAGGTGATCCATGAAAGCCTTGATCACGTTCTGTTTTTCGTCCGGGTGCAGGCGCGATGCCCAGCTGTCGAGCACGTTCGGAAAGTCCTCTTCATTTTCGAAGCCGACCAGATGGCGGAACTGGTCCGACCACCAGAAGGTGTTCGACGGATTGACCGGGTCGCCGGCCACCACGTCGAGATCCCATATGCCGTCATTGAGCATTTCACTGGCCAGTTCGAAGCGCGTCAGCGCGATGTCGAGCCTGGCTTCGTCTTCGCGACTGCGCGTGATGTCTGTCAGCGAGCCCGCAATGCGCAGCGTCTGTCCGTTGCTGTCGCGCGCGGTGACCACACGGCTGAGGAACCAGCGATATTCGCCGTTCCTGGCGGCGAGGCGATAGCGGGTGTCCGGCCAGGTCGCTTCATGCCGGTCGCACCACTGGCGCGTCATGGTGTCGAGCGCGGCCTTGCGGTCATCCGGGTGAAGACGTGAGGACCAGCTGTCGAGCCGGTTCGGGAAGTCGTTTTCGTTGTCGAAGCCGAGCATGTTGCGCAGACTGTCCGACCACCAGACCGGTGCCTTGAGGTCGAGTGTCCGGTTGTCGCCGAGCCGTGCTTCCCACAATCCCGCACCGGCCACGGACGAAACCAGATTGGTTCGTGCCCCCGCTTCATCGGCAAGGCGCTGTGCTTCGTGCAGCGCAGCATTGCAGCTTGCCGCAGTCTGTTCGAGTTCGCGCACCTGCTGTTCTGCGCTGCCCAGCTTCGAACGCAGACCGGAGAATGCCTGTGACAGGGATCCCAGCAAGGCTCGCTGTCGCGTATTGCCCTTCTGTGCCGGCGAATAATCTTCACCGCGCATCTGGCGGTCGGCGAGTTGCTGCAGTTCGTGCGTGAAATGTTTTCCGGATGGCAAGTCGAACATTTTTTTCTTTCTCCCCCGTGCAAATGCCTTGTTCGTTGCGGAAAGGAACGAAGGGTAATAACCCTTCATCCGTCGGTGAATTAG
>JAGNYW010000011.1 GCA_017984755.1 Methyloversatilis sp. | reverse complement strand
TGTTCCAGGTGCGCGCCGACGACGACAGCAGATTGCCGAGCGAGGCGCTTTCGCCGCCCAGCGCCGCAGTCAGCGAAATGGTCGGGAACCACTGCGTGCGCGCCACTTCGACGCTCAGGCTGGCGGCCGCGAGATTCGCTTCGGCGGCGCGCACGTCGGCACGCCGCGCCAGCAGGTCCGATGTGAGTCCGGACGGGATTTCCGGCTGAACGGCGAGCGAGGACAGCGCCAGACCGCGATCCGGCATCTTTTCGACCAGTTCGCGCGGCGTTCGGCCAAGCAGCACCGACAAGGCGGTTTCCGCCTGTTCGCGTGCGCTGCGCGTGCCGGCCAGCGACGCGGCGACGCTGGCACGCTCGGAGCGCGCGATTTCCAGATCGTAGCGACTGATCGCACCGGCGGCGAACTGCCTGTCGCGCAGCGACAGCGCGGATTCACGCGTACTCAGGGTCTGCGTCAGCAGCGCTTCGTCGGCATCGAGTGCACGCAGGCTGAAGTAGGCGCGCGCAACCTGCGCCGTCACCGAGGCCCGAAGACCTTCCAGCGCATAACGGCTGGCCGCCAGCTGCTGGCGGGCGACATCGCGCTGGCCAGACAGGCGGCCGAACAGATCCAGTTCATACGAGGCGTTGAAACCGCCGACCACCGTGTTGTACTGACGCGGGCGCCCCGGGATCGGACGCTCGTTGCTGGACTGGGCGCGCGAGCCGGACAGCGACAGGCTGGCGTCCGGCAGACGGTTGATGCGTACCAGGTCGAGCGTGGCCTGCGACGCCTGCACCCGCTGCGCAGCGATCACCACGTCATCGTTGCGGCTCAGTGCTTCGGCGATCAGGCCGTCCAGCACCGGGTCCCTGAAGCTTTCCCACCAGCGGTCGAGCTCGACCGGCGTGGTCGCGGTCAGCTGCGGCAGATCCAGTTCGGGTGCTGGCCGGGGCATCAGAGAGCAGGCCGACAGCAGGGCCGCAGCGACCAGCGCGGCGAGCGCGCCGCGGCGCGTCGGGTCAATGGGGCGCATAGGGATTCTCCGGCGGAGGGGGTGCGACTTCGTCCGGCGGGGTGGCCAGCCGGCGGTCGACGATGAGCTTGTAGAACAGCGGCACGAAGAAGATGGCGAGGAAGGTGGCGGCCAGCATGCCGCCGATGACGCCGGTGCCGACCGACACGCGCGCACCGGCGCCGGCGCCGGTCGAAATGGCCAGCGGCAGCACGCCGAGAATGAAGGCGAGCGAGGTCATGACGATGGGGCGCAGGCGCAGGCGCGCCGCCTCGATGGCCGCGGCGGCGACCGGATAGCCTTCCTGATGCTTCAGCACGGCGTATTCGACGATCAGGATGGCGTTCTTCGCGGACAGGCCGAGCAGCGTGACCAGACCGATCTGGAAGTACACGTCGTTGGTCATGCCGCGCAGCCACACCGCCATAAGCGCACCGAAGATGCCGAACGGCATGGCCAGCAGCACCGAGAACGGCAGCGACCACTTCTCGTAAAGCGCTGCGAGGATCAGGAACACCATGACCGCCGCCATGATCAGCGCCACCGATGCCGCGCTCGATACGCGCTTTTCCTGGAAGGCAGCCCCGGTCCACTCGTAGCTCATGTCGGCGGGCAGGTTCTTCACCAGCCGCTCGACTTCGGCAATCGCCTCACCCGACGAATGGCCCGGTGCCGCCTGCCCCATCAGCCGCACGGCAGGCAGGTTGTTGTAGCGGTTCACCGTATCGGGGCCCGAGCTGTATTCCACCTTCGCGAAGGCCGACACCGGCACCATGTCGCCGGCCGTGTTCTTCACGTACAGGCGGCCGATGTCTTCCGGTGAACGGCGGTACTGGCTTTCGGCCGACATCAGCACCTGCCACACGCGGCCGAACTTGTTGAAGTCGTTCACGTAGAAGGTACCCAGCGTGCCGGCCAGCGTGTTGAACGCATCGTTCAGCGGCACACCGAGCGCCTTGGCGCGTTCGCGGTCGACATCGACGTAAAGCTGCGGGGCATTCGGCCGCCACAGTGTCTGCAGGCCACCGGCCAGCACCGTGCTCTGATGCGATGCGCCGACCAGCGCCCCCATGTTCTCGACCAGCCGCTTCGTGCCGCCGTCGCCGCGGTTCTGCAGATAGAACTCGAAGCCGCCGGTGTTGCCCAGCCCGAAGATCGCCGGCGGATTGAAGGCCAGCACCAGTGCCTCCTTGATGCCCGCCGTCCTGCCGAACACCTCGCCGACCAGCTGCTGCGTGGTCATGTTGCGTTCATTCCAGTGCTTCTGGCTGACGAAGATGGTGGCCGCGCTGTTCTTGAAGCCGCCGCCGATGAAGTCCATGCCGGAAAACGCCATCACGTGTTCGTTGGCGTCGTTCGACTGGATCGCCTTCATCACTTCGGCGACCACCTTGTCGGTGCGTTCCAGCGTGGCGCCGTCGGGCAGGAACACCGCCACGATGAAATAGCCCTGATCCTCGTCCGGCACCAGCGATCCGGGCGTCTTGGTCCACAGGCCGGCGGTGATCGCCACCATGCCGATGAACAGCAGAACGCCGACCGTCGAGCGGCGGATCATCCAGGTCACGGCGCCGGTGTAGCGGTGCGTGACGCGCGTGAACCAGTCGTTGAACCACAGGAAGATGCGCGCCTTGCTCTTGTGCTCATTCTTCAGCAAGGCCACGCAGAGGGCGGGCGTCATGGTCAGCGCGACCACGCCGGACAGCACGACCGCAATGGCGATCGTGACCGCGAACTGCCGGTACAGCTCGCCCGTCAGGCCTCCGAGAAAGGCGATCGGCACGAACACGGCCGTCAGCACCAGCACGATGGCGATGACCGGGCCGGTCACCTCCTGCATCGCCTGAATGGCCGCGTCGCGCGCCATCATCTGCTGCTCGTGCATGATGCGTTCGACGTTCTCCAGCACCACGATCGCATCATCGACCACGATGCCGATGGCCAGCACCATGCCGAACAGCGTGAGCGTGTTGATCGAATAGCCGAGCACATGCAGGCCGGCGAAGGTGCCGAGCAGCGACACCGGCACCGCCAGCAGCGGAATCAGCGTGGCGCGCCAGTTCTGCAGGAACACGAACACCACGATGAACACCAGGATCATCGCTTCACCCAGCGTCTTCACCACCTCGGTGATCGACACTTCGACGAAACGCGTGGTGTCGTACGGAATGGCGTAGGTCATGCCGGGCGGAAAGCGCGCCGCCATGTCGGTGATCGCCGCCTTGGCTTCCCTGGCGACGTCGAGCGCGTTGGCACCAGGCTGCAGGAAGATGCCCATCAGCACCGCCTGCCTGCCGTTGTAGGTGCCGTTGAAATCGTTGTCCCTGGAACCCAGTTCGATGCGTGCCACATCGCGCAGGCGCAGCTTCGAACCGTCGGCGTTCGAACGCAGGATGATGTTCTCGAATTCGTCGACGGTGGACAGACGACCCTGGGTGGTGATCGTGTAGACCATGTCCTGACCGCCGCCGGTCGGCGACTGGCCGATCTTGCCGACCGCGAACTGCGCGTTCTGCTCGCGCAGCGCAGCGGCTACTTCAGGCACCGTGACGCCCAGCTGGGTCATGCGGTCCGGGCGCACCCAGATTCGCATGGCGTAATCCTTGGCGCCGAAGATCTGCACGTTGGTCGTGCCGGGGATCTTCTTGATGTTGTCCAGCACGTTCAGGGTCACGTAATTCGACGTGTACAGGTCGTCGTACTTGCCTTCCGGCGAGTAGAAGGCCAGCACCAGCAGGAAGGCCGACGAGCCCTTCTCCACCGTCACGCCCTGCCGCCGCACTTCTTCGGGCAGCCGCGCATCCGCCTGCTTGACCCGGTTGTTCACATTGACCGCCGCCTGATCCGGATCGGCGCCGATTTCGAAGGTGACCTGGATTTCCACCACGCCGTTCGAGGTCGAGGTGGACTGCATGTACATCATGCCTTCCACGCCGGTGATGACGTTCTCCAGCGGCGCCGCGACGGTCTGGGCAATGGTTTCCGCCGATGCACCCGGATAGATGGCACGCACGGTGACCACTGGCGGCGCGATTTCCGGGTACTGCGCGATCGGCAGCGCGCGCATGGCGGCGAGACCTGCAAGCACCAGCAGGATGGAGATGACGAAGGCGAAGATCGGCCGGTCGATGAAGAAGCGCGAAAACATCGGGGCGCTCCTTATTTCGGCGGCGCGGCCGGGGCACCACCGGCGGCGCCCGCGGTTGCCTGGCCGTCATCGATGGTGACCGGCGAGCCGGGGACGAAAATGCGCGCCGTGCCTTCGATGACCACGCGATCTCCCGGCTTGAGCCCGTCGCGGATCACCCAGGCATTGCCCAGGGCACCTTCGAGCTGCGCCCATTCGCCGAGCTTGACCGGCCGCGGCTGCGCCAGCATCTTGCCGTCGGCTTCCGCAATCACATAGACGAACTTGCCGTTCGGGCTGTCGAGCACCGCACGCTGCGGCACGGCGATGGCATCGGGCCGGCTGACGCCGGACAGCCGCACGCGCACGAACTGGCCCGGCGACAGCCTGCTGTCGGCATTCCGGAAGGTGGCGCGCAACGCAAACGATCCGGTGCTGGTGTCGGCCTTGTAGTCCTCGAAGCCGAGGCGGCCGCTGCGCGGGAATTCGGCGCCATCGGAGCCGGTGATCTTCACCAGGAAGCCAGCGGGATCGAGTTTCAGCGAACCGCTGGCGATCTCGTCGCGGGTACGCAGGTATTCGGCTTCGCCCACACCGAAATTCACGTAGGCCGGATCGGTCTGCGCCAGCGTGGTGAGCAGGCTGTCCATGCCGGCAACCGCAAGACTGCCTTCGACCTTCAGCGCTCGGCCGGCAACGCCGCCGAGTGGCGCCCGCACTTCGGTGTAGCCGAGATCGATGCGCGCCGTCTGCAACTGTGCCTCGGCTGCCTTCACCGCGGCACGCGCCAGATCACGCTGCGACTGCGCATCGTCGGCATCCTTGCGGCTGGCCGCTTCGGCATCGGCCAGCGGCTTGATGCGGGCATATTCGCGTTCCGCCTGCGCCAGCTGCGCCTTCGCCTGATCAAGCTGGGCATCGGCGGCAGCGACGCGCGCGCGGTACGGCGCCGCATCGAGCCGATACATCACCTGCCCCTCCCTGATGCGCTGGCCTTCTTCGTACAGCCGCTTTTCGACGATGCCGTTCACCCGCGCATGCACTTCGATGTCGCGCGAACCGGCCACCTGGCCCACGTAATCGAAGTGCACCGGCACTTCGCGCGCGGTCACTTCGATCACCTTGACCGACGCCGGCGGCATGCCGCCGTTGCCCGCCCCGGGCGCACCCGCCTTGTCACCGCAAGCCGAAAGCGCGAGCGCCAGTGCGGCTGCGCCGATCAGACCGGCCGCGCGACGCAGCCCTGTTCCTGTATCCATGATTCACCCCGGGGTATGAGGTGCAGCCTGAGCTGCATCCGGTATTTTTATGGCACGCACGACAGCGCACGAACATGCAGCGATTATAAACATACATTCTTGTATGTTTAAAGGACGGCTGCAAAAATTCGACCTTGCACGCGCCATCGCCCGGATGAACCGAATGAGGTTCAGTCAGAACCGCAACCCACCGGCACGGCGATCAGAGAAAGCGGTCGAGAACGCGCCGGCTCGACCGGTCGAGCGCCTTCAGGTCGGTTACTTCATAGTGAATGCCGTGGCTGTCGGTGACCAGCAGGCGCTGTGGTGACAGGCGCCTGATGTCGTCTTCGCTGCGCAGCGTGAATCGGGTCGGGCCGCGATCGGTGTCGATGTCCCATTCGCACGGCGTGGAAAAGCTCGATACGCCGCGGATGCAGCGGATGACCGGCATGAACTCCCGCCGCGCCAGTTCGCCCTCGATCACCGCGCGGCTGCCCGCGTCGAGCGACGCCAGCGTGTCGAACCAGGCCAGTTCATGGCCGTCGGCCGACATCAGCGCCACGCCTTCACCCGGCGCCGAAAGAGGAAAGGCACGCACCGGCAGCACGCCGGCGTGGCTTGCACCGCCGTCATCGGTCAGCACCAGCTGGCCATGCACATCGCGCTGGATGGAGATCGTCACGGCTGCGCTCCTTCGGCGGCGTCGGCTTCGGCCAGACGCTGCTGCGCCTGATAGAGCCGGTAGTAGTGACCTTCGCGCGCCATCAGGTCCTCGTGCCGGCCGACCTCGACGATCTGGCCACGGTCGAGCACGACCAGACGATCGGCACGGCGCAGCGTGCTGAGTCGGTGCGCGATCGCGATGGTCGTGCGCCCCTGCACCAGATTGTCGAGCGCACGCTGGATTTCCTTTTCGGTTGCGGTATCGACCGAGGATGTCGCTTCGTCGAGGATGAGGATGCGCGGATTGATGAGCAGCGCACGCGCGATCGAAATGCGCTGACGCTCGCCACCCGACAGGGTCTGGCCACGCTCACCCACCATCGAATCGTAGCCGTGCGGCAGGCGCAGGATGAATTCATGCGCATGCGCGGCGCGCGCGGCGGCGATGATTTCGGCGCGTGAGGCGTCGGGCTTGCCGTAGGCGATGTTGTCGGCGATGGTGCCGAAGAACAGGAAGGGCTCCTGCAGCACCAGACCGATGTGGCGGCGGTACTCGACGACCGGCAGCGAGCGGATGTCGGTGCCGTCGATGCGGATGCTGCCGCCGGACACGTCGTAGAAGCGGTTGATCAGGTTCACCAGCGTGCTCTTCCCTGAACCGCTGTGGCCGACGAGGCCGATGAATTCGCCCGGCGCGATGTCGAGATCGACGCCGCGCAGCACCGCCCGGTTGCCGTAGCGGAAGGCGACGCCGCGCAGTTCGATGCGGCCTTCGACCCGTTCCAGGTGCACCGGCCGCGCCGGCTCGGGCACGCTGGACGCATGGTCGAGAATGTCGAATATGCGCTTGGCGCCTGCAGCCGCCTTCTGCGTCACCGATACGATGCGGCTCATCGAATCCAGCCGCAGGTAGAAACGGCTGATGTAGGCGATGAAGGCGGTCAGCACGCCGACCGTGATGTGGTCGTTGCCGACCTGCCAGATGCCGAAGCCCCAGACGAACAGCAGGCCGACTTCGGTCAGCAGCGTCACCGTCGGACCGAACAGCGACCACACGCGATTCACGCGGTCATTGGTTTCCAGGTTGCGCCGGTTGGCGGCGGCAAAACGCGCCGATTCGCGCCTTTCCTGCGCGAAGGCCTTGACCACGCGGATGCCCGGAATCGTGTCGGCCAGCACATTGGTCACTTCGCCCCAGATGCGGTCGACCTTCTCGAAGCCGGTGCGCAGCCGGTCGCGCACGGTATGGATCATCCAGGCGATGAAGGGCAGCGGGAGCAGCGTGACCAGCGCCAGCCAGGGATTGATCGAGAACAGGATGACCGAGGTCATCAGGATCATCAGCACATCGGTCGCGAAATCGAGCAGGTGCAGCGACAGGAACACGTTGATGCGGTCGGTCTCGGCACCGATGCGTGCCATCAGGTCGCCGGTGCGCTTGCCGCCGAAATACTCCAGCGACTGGCCCATCAGGTGATCGAAGGTCGTGGTGCGCAGGTCGGCGCCGATGCGCTCGGACACCCGCGCCAATATATATGTGCGCGCCCAGCCCAGCGCCCACGCCAGCAGCGCGGCACCGAACAGGCCGGCCAGATAAGGCCAGACAACGGCTGCCGTGATCGGCGTGCCGGTCTGGTGCGGGATCAGCACCTTGTCCATCAGCGGAATGGTGAGGTAGGGCGGCACCAGATTGGCAGCGGTGGAGGCCAGCGTCAGCAGGAAGCCGGCGAGCAGCCGGCCGCGATACGGACGGGCGAAGCGCCACAGGCGCAGCAGCGCCCAGGTCGACGGCGGCCTCGACGTCACCTGATCGCACAGCGGGCACTCGTCGTCGTCCGGCGGCAGCGGCGCCTTGCAGCGCGGGCAGATGCCTTCTTCGTCCTCGACGGCGAGATCCGGATGCTGTCGGTGCTCGATCTGCCGCGCATGCTGGTCGGCCAGTCGCAGCGCTTCGCTGTTCAGGGCCAGCGTGTAGCGCCACGCGGCGAGCCGTGCGCCGGCATCATGCAGTGCAAGCGTGCCAACGCCGGCGTGGTCGGTATGCTGGATGTGCTGACCGGCAGCCAGCGGCCAGGTCTGCCAAGTGCCGCCGGGTGACGTCGCGATCAGCCGCTGCGCGGTCAGGGCCAGCAGTCCCCGGCCGAACTGCAGGCGCTCGTCGAGATCGGTCTCCAGCCAGGCAATGACCGTTTCGCCGGCATCGACATGCTCTGCCAACCCGGCGCGCCAGTGCTCCGGCATATCCGGAGGCATGGAGGAAACGTCGGCGGCATGGCTCATCGGGGGGCGGCAGGTCCAGTGGAATGCGGGCCGCTTTGCGGCACAGCGTGGCGCCGGAGTATAGCGCCGGCCCCGCCTGACCGTGCAGCCATGCATTTTTGTGCATGCCTGTGTCAACCAATTGCACCGGACGCCGTTACCATCATGTTTTCAACAGCTTCGGGGCTCCGGAACACGACCGTCCCCGCACGATGAGTCAACGCTCGATCGACATCCTGCGCACCCTTGAACTGCGCGGCCCCAATATCTGGACCTATGTTCCAGCGCTCGAAGTCTGGATAGACATCGGCGACCTCGAAGATTCCCCCTCGAACACCCTCCCCGGCTTTGTCGACCGCCTGGTCGAATGGCTGCCTGCCCTGCACGAACACACCTGCAGTTACGAAGAGCGCGGCGGCTTCGTGCGACGGCTGCGCGAAGGCACCTGGCCCGGTCACATTCTCGAACACGTGACGCTGGAACTGCAGAATCAGGCCGGCATGAAGGGCAATTTCGGCAAGGCACGCGAAACGTCGCAACGCGGCGTCTACAAGGTCGTGGTCATGTCGGGCAACCATGTAGTCAGCCGCGCCGCCCTGCTCGCAGCGCGCGAGCTGGTGCTGTCGGCGATGGACGACCGCCCGTTCGACGTGAAGGCGGCGGTATCCGACCTGCGCGATCTGGTCGATTCGCACTGCCTCGGCCCCAGCACCGGCTGCATCGTTGAGGCGGCACAGGAGCGGCGCATTCCGCACATCCGGCTCAACGACGGCAATCTGGTTCAACTCGGCTACGGCCGCAGGCTGCGCCGCATCTGGACGGCGGAAACCGATCGCACGTCAGCGATCGGCGAAGGCATTTCGCGCGACAAGGACCTGACCAAGCGCCTGCTCGCCGGCTGCGGCGTACCGGTGCCGGAAGGGCGTGAAGTGAGCAGCGCCGAAGACGCCTGGGAAGCGGCGCAGGAAATCGGTTTTCCGGTCGTCGTGAAACCGGCAAATGCGAATCACGGCCGCGGCGTATCGGCCGAACTGCATACGCATGAAGAAGTGGACACTGCCTACCGGCTGGCGCTGCGCTACAGCAAATACGTGCTGGTCGAGCGTTTCGTGCGCGGTGACGAACATCGCCTGCTGGTGGTCGGCAAGCGCATGGTGGCGGCCGTCAGCGGCGAAACGGTATGGATTACCGGCGATGGTCGCTCGACGGTCGCCGAACTGCTCGACAGCCAGGTCAACTGCGACCCGCGACGCGGCCCGGAACAGGAGTTCCCGCTTGATCTGCTGCTGCCCGAGCGCGACGCCAAACTCGCCTTCGAACTGAAGCGGCAAGGTTATGCCGCGGATTCCGTGCCGGCTGAAGGTGCGCGCATTCTGGTGCAGCGCAACGGCAACATCGCCTTCGACGTGACCGACGACGTGCACCCGGAAACCTCCCGGCTGGTGACGCTGGCTGCCCGCGTGGTCGGGCTGGACATCGCGGGCATTGACCTCGTGGCCGAAGACATCCGCCGCCCGCTGCGCGAACAGGGCGGGGCCATCGTCGAGGTGAACGCCGGTCCCGGCCTGCTGATGCATCTGAAGCCGGCGGTCGGGCAGGCGCGGCCGGTCGGTCCGGCCATCGTCGATCACTTGTTCGCGAACAGCGACGACGGGCGCATTCCGGTGGTCGGCATCAGCGGCAGCCGGGGCAAGACTACCGTCGCAAAGCTGGTCGCACATCTGACGCGCCTGTCAGGCATGCGTGTCGGACTGGGCTGCAGTGACGGTCTGTATCTCGACAGCCGCCGCCTCGAGGACGGTGATGCCGCCCGCTTCGAACCGGCGCAGCGTGTGCTGATGAACCCCGGCGCCGAAGTTGCGGTCATCGAGAACAGCTTCGAAACCATCCTGTCGGAAGGGCTGGCCTACGACCGCTGCCAGGTCGGCGTGCTGACGCGCATCGACCCGCCATCCCATTTCGGCGACTTCTACATCGATTCGTCCGACCGCGTGTTCAATGTGCTGCGCAGCCAGATTGATGTCGTGCTGCGCCACGGCGCCGGCGTGCTGAATGCGGACGACCCGCTGCAGGCAGAAATGGCTGAACTGTGCGACGGCGAGGTGATCTGGTACGGCACGCACGCCGACTCACCGTGCATCACGGCGCATCTGCGTGCCGGCGGTCGCGCCGTGGTTGCGCTGGCCGGTCAGGTCGCGCTGCTCGAAGGCGAGCGGCATGAGCTGCTGGGCGCACTCGACAGCTTGCCGCTCACCGCCGGCGACCGCTCGCCTGCCGCCATCGAAAACCTGCTCGCTGCACTCGCTGCCGCGTGGTCACTCGGCCTGTCGGCCGCGTCGCTTCGCACCGGTGCAGAAACATTCGATCCGCCGGTGCCGGCAACGGCAGCGGCCTGATACACGACATTCATGGACATCACCCGCCTGCGCGCCCTCCGCGGCCCCAATCTCTGGAGCCGCCACACCTGCATCGAGGCCATCGTCTCGTGCACCGGGGAACATTGCTCCCTCGACACCCTGCCCGGTTTTGCCGAGCGCCTGCGTGCGCTGTTCCCGGGTATCCGGCAGTTGCGTCCGACCACCCGCAGCGGCCCGCTGTCCATGGCCGACGCGCTCGAATTGGCCGCACTCGGCCTGCAGGCCAGCGCCGGCTGCCCGGTCACCTTCAGCTGCACCATGCAGACAGTCGATCCCGGCGTCTATCAGGTGGTCGTCCAGTATTCGGAGGAAGCGGTGGGCCGTCTGGCGTTCACGCTGGCCGAACAGCTGTGCCGCACCGCCGCGGAAGGCGGCAGTTTCGACCTCGCCGGTGCGCTGCATCAGCTGCGTGAACTCGATGAAGACATCCGCCTCGGGCCGAGCACCGGTGCCATCGTCGACGCGGCGATCGCGCGCGGCATCCCGTTCCGCCGGCTGACCGACGGCTCGCTCGTGCAGCTCGGCTGGGGCAGCCGGCAGCGACGCATCCAGGCGGCGGAAACCGACCGCACCAGTGCCGTGTCGGAATCGATCGCGCAGGACAAGGAACTGACCAAGGCGCTGCTGCACGCGGCCGGTGTGCCGGTGCCGCGTGGCCGCACCGTCGACGATGCCGATGCGGCCTGGGCTGCGGCGCTGGAAGTCGGTCTGCCGGTGGTGGTGAAGCCACGCGACGGCAATCAGGGCAAGGGCGTGACGGTGAACATCGTCAGCCGCGATCATATGGAAGTCGCCTTCAGGGCGGCCTGTGAAATCAGCAGCGACGTGATGGTCGAGCGCTTCATTCCCGGCGCCGACTACCGATTCCTCGTGGTGGGCGACCACGTGGTCGCTGCCGCCCGACGCGATTCCCCGCAGGTGGTCGGCGACGGCACGCGTACCGTGCGTCAGCTGGTCGACGAAGTGAACGCCGATCCGCGACGCGGCGACGGTCACGCCACATCGCTCACCCGGATGCGCATCGACGACATCGCGCTCGCCCGTCTTGCGGTCCAGGGTCACTCGCCGGACAGCGTGCCTGCGCTGGGTGAACGCGTCGTGCTGCGCAACAACGCCAATCTGAGCACAGGCGGCAGCGCCACGGACGTGACCGACGAAGTGCACCCGGAGCTGGCGGCGCGGGCGATCGAGGCGGCCCGCACCATCGGGCTGGACATCTGCGGCGTCGACGTCGTGTGCCGCACGGTGCTAAAGCCACTCGAAGAGCAGTCGGGCGGCATCGTCGAAGTCAACGCCGCCCCCGGTCTGCGCATGCATCTCGCGCCGTCCTTCGGCAAGGGACGCCCGGTCGGTGAAGCCATCATTTCGACGCTTTTCGGGCCGGGCGACGACGCGCGCATTCCGGTGGTGGCGGTCGCCGGCACCAATGGCAAGACCACCACAGTGCGGCTGATCGCACACCTGATGACCCAGACCGGCCTGCGCGTCGGCATGACCACGACCGATGGCGTGTTCGTCGGCGGCGAATGCATCGACACCGGCGACTGCAGCGGTCCGAAGAGCGCCCGCAATGTGCTGGGGCATCCGGATGTCGATGGCGCAGTGCTGGAAACCGCGCGCGGTGGCGTGCTGCGCGAAGGCCTCGGCTTCGACCGCTGCCAGATCGCCGTGGTGACCAATATCGGCAGCGGCGATCATCTCGGCCTTGCCTACATCAACACCGTCGAAGATCTTGCAGTGGTCAAGCGCGTCATCGTGCAGAACGTGGCGCCCAAGGGTATGGCCGTGCTGAACGCCGCCGACCCGATCGTCGCGGCCATGGCGGAGCACTGTCCCGGCTCGGTCACCTTCTTCGCGCCGCAGCGCATGCATCCGGTGCTGGCAACGCACCGCGCGCGGGGCGGGCGCGTCATCTACGTCGAGGACGGCGCGCTGGTCGCCGCAGAAAGCAGCAGTGCGGTGCGCATCCCGCTGTCGCAGATCGCGCTGACCCGCGGCGGCAAACTCGCCTTTCAGGTCGAAAACACGATGGCCGCACTCGGTGCTGCCTGGGCGCTCGGCCTCGACTGGTCGGCCATACGCACCGGACTGGCCGGCTTCGTGTCCGACGCAGGCAGCGCGCCCGGCCGCTTCAACATGTTCGACTACCGCGGCGCGACGCTGATCGCCGACTATGGCCACAACCCTGACGCCATCAGCGCGCTGGTTCAGGCGGTCGAGGCGCTGCCGTCAAAACGCCGCAGCGTGGTCATCAGCGGCGCCGGCGACCGGCGCGACGAAGACATCCGCAGCCAGACCCGGATACTGGGCGCGGCTTTCGACAACGTCATACTGTATCAGGATCAATGCCAGCGCGGCCGTGCGGACGGCGAGGTCATCGGCCTGCTGCGCGAAGGCCTCGCAGGCGCCAGCCGCGCCAGGGAGGTCTGTGACATTCAGGGTGAATTCGCCGCCATCGACCACGCGCTGGCAGAACTGCAACCGGGCGACCTGTGCCTCATCCTGATCGACCAGGTCGAAGAGGCGCTGGCGCACATCGCCGGACGCGTCGCCGAAGCGGCCTGATGCGCTGACGCTGCAGCTTCCTCGCTGCCCGTGCGGCACGCTCGTTCCGCAGCGATGACGGCGCAAGGTGCCTGCGACGTTACGCCTTCGACGCGTCGTGATCGGCAATCCGGTCGGCTCTGACGGCCGGCGCCTGCAGGCCGCCGACGATGAATGGAACCAGGGCGTAAAGCAGGGACTCGGTATCGGTCGCGGTAACGGGCGCGCAATGTCCGAGCAGATGCATCACGTCGCGTCCGGCCACGACGTAGGCGACCAGGCCGACGAAGAAGTACATGCGTCTCAGCACCTCCTCCTCGGGCAGGGCCGGCAATGCGCGTATCAGCGCGCACCGGTAGCGATCCATGATCTGCACGTACTCGGCGGGAATGAAATCGTGGCCCGGCTCGAAATACGCGCGGCCGATCAGCTGCTTGAATACGGCGCCCGACACATTGTCCTTGCGCGACAGACGTACCGTTGATTCGATGAAGGTCTGAACGATCTGCGTGATGCCGATCGGCGCATCTCCGGCCTCGCGTTCGAGCTTGTCGAGATAGGTCGAGCGCCGGGCATCGGCCCCCAGCACACGCCCGTACACTGCTTCCATCAGGTCGCGCTTGGTACCGAAATGATAGTTGACCGAGGCGAGCGGAACGTCAGCGGCCCGGGCAATCATCCGCATCGACGTCGCAGCGAAGCCCTTGTCGGTGAACAGCTTTTCGGCAGCGTCGAAGATCCGCTGCTTCGCATCGCCGCGGCAACGGATTTCGGCATTTCCCCTGGTTTTTTCGCTGTCTGCTGGCAATCGGGCACCTCACGCTCGGAGCGAATGTAGCACCCGGCGCACTGGGGCGGTGCGCCGGGTGCCACGCAATCGGGCGTCGAGGCGCGGCGGATTCGGTCCGATCGTGGCGGAACGGCCCTGCACCGGCATCTGCCGCGCATGGCATTCGATTTGCTTTGAAGCGGGCATGAACAGCCTGCCCCCCACCCCCGGAAAAGTATTTCTCATCGGCGCCGGCCCCGGCGACCCCGAACTGCTGACACTCAAGGCAGTCCGCGTTCTCGGTCTGTGCGACGTGCTGCTGGTCGATGACCTGGTCGATCCGGCAGTGCTCATCCACGCCCGCGGGGATGCACGCATCATCCACGTCGGCAAACGCGGCGGCTGCCGCAGCACGCCGCAGGCCTTCATCGAGCGTCTGATGCGCCGCTGCGCGCGCGCCGGTCTGACCGTGGGTCGCGTCAAGGGTGGCGACCCGTTCGTGTTCGGACGGGGTGGCGAAGAAATGCAGACGATGCAGCGCGCCGGCATTGCCTGCGAAGTGGTGAACGGCTTGTCTGCCGGCATTGCGGTACCCGCCGCACTGGGCATACCGGTCACGCACCGCGACCTGGCGTGCGGCGTCACCTTCGTGACCGGTCATGCGCGCGAGGACGGGCGGCGCGGCCGCGAACCGGACTGGGCCGCGCTGGCGCGCAGCGGCACCACGCTGGTCATCTACATGGGAATGCGCACGCTCGCCTCGATCACGCGGGCGCTGCTCGGCGGCGGGCTTCCGGCGGATACGCCTGCCTGTGCCGTGCAGAACGGCACGCGGGAGGATCAGCGCAGCGTGGCCGGCACGCTCGCCGATCTTTCGGACCGGATCAACGCTGCAGGACTGGGCAGCCCGGCCATCGTCGTCATCGGAGAAGTGGTCAGCCTGGCTGACGCAGATTCAAGACTCAGGATGCAAGACGAAGGCAGGCAGCAAATGGGCTGACCTTGCATCTTTCGGCTTGCATCTTTCCTCTTATTTAAGCTGCTCGTAAAGCAGCGACAGAATGCGCTTCGCCGTCTTCGTGTCGTCCAGACCACCTTCCGGAGTGAGTACCTGCACGGTGCTCTGCTTGCCTTCACCCTTGATCAGAATGCGGTACTGGTTCTGACCGGCCTTCGGATCCGGCTTGTCATCCGGCATGAAGAACAGCAGCTTCGACAGGATGCCCTTCTCGCCGTCCTTCTTGGTCGCATCGACCTCGGGATCGACGTAGCGCACGAAATACACGCCCTGCGAGCGATCGCGGTCTTCGACAGTGAAGCCGACACGATCCAGCGCAAGACCGACCCGGCGCCATGCGCGGTCGAACGCCTCGTACATCTGCAGCGTGCTGCCCTTGTCCGCCGTCACGAGCTGGGCGCGTTCGGCCACCGGCGCGGCGGCGATCAGCGTCTTGGCGCGTTCGTTGTCGGAACCGAGTCGCACCATCAGGCGGCGCAGCATCTCGGCCTCGAGTTCAGGATCGGCCGGACGCGGCTGCCATACCGTGTTGTCGCTGCGTTCGTTGATGTACACCTCCATCACGCCGCGATGACTGACGTAGATTTCCGTCGTACCCGGTTCGGCGCCCGGCTCGAGACGGGTGCGGTACTTGTCGCGTTCGGGGGTGGAGAAAAGCTGATCGAACACCTTGCCGATGGTGTTGCGGATGATGTCATTCGGCAGCCTGGCACGGTTCTCGTTCCAGTCGGTTTCCATTACGCCAGCCTGTGGCTGTTCGATGTCGATCAGGAAACCGGTTTCCAGCCAGAACTCCTTAACCTGCGGCCAGATCTGGTCCGGTGTGCCGCCCACCACCAGCCAGCGCTGGCTACCCGAGCGCTCGATGCGCATCTTTTCGACCTGCGGCAGCACGGTGCCACCCTGGGTTGCCGCCTGGGCAGCCGGCGAGGAGCGATCCGCGTTGTAGGCGGAAAGGGTCGCGGCACCGCGGGCACCGGTATCGGGAACCGCAAAGCGGTCACTTTCGTTCGGCAGCGTGAGATCGGGCGGCAGATCGAGGCGCGGGCCGCGCTTCTTGGCAGCAGCCTTGTAGTCGACCTTGGTCGTTTCCATGTACTCGCTGACGGTCGAACAAGACGCCATCAGCGTTGCCAGCGCAACGAACAGCACGGTGCGCACGACATGGGACTTCATCGAATTCATCGGTAAACCTCAGTTCAGCACGCCGGCCTGCTTCATCGCGGCGCGCACTTGCTCGTGAAATTGCGGTGCCAGCTCGGTCAGCGGCAGGCGAAGCGCGGGGCCGATCAGCCCCAGCTGGTGCACGGCCCACTTGACTGGAATCGGGTTGGATTCGCAGAAAAGCTGGCGATGCAGTCCGATGAGCTTCGCGTTGAGCGCACGCGCCCGGGTGACGTCCGAAGCAAGTGCCGCAGCATTCATTTCGTGCATCAGGCGCGGTGCCACGTTGGCGGTGACGGAAATGCATCCGTGACCGCCCATCAGGATGAAGGCGCAGGTCGAAGGGTCATCGCCGCTGTACAGCGCGAAACCTTCCGGCGACCGATTGATCAATTCGCCGGCGCGATCGAGATTGCCGGTGGCATCCTTGAGGCCGACGATGTTCGGTATCTGCGCAAGACGCAGCGTGGTTTCGTTCGACAGATCGGCAACGGTGCGGCCGGGCACGTTGTACAGGATGAACGGAATGTCGACCGCTTCGGCCTGCGCGCGGAAATGGCGGTAGAGCCCTTCCTGAGTTGGCTTGTTGTAGTAGGGCACGACCGTGAGGCAGGCATCCGCACCGACCGCCCTGGCACGCTGCGCCAGTTCTATCGCCTCGCGCGTCGAGTTGGCACCTGTGCCGGCGATCACGGGGATACGCCCGGCTGCCTGTTCCACGGTCACGCGGATCAGTTCGCAGTGCTCATCGAAATCGACCGTCGGCGACTCGCCGCTGGTGCCGACGATCACGATGCCGTCGGTGCCTTCTGCAATGTGGAAGTCGATCAGGCCGCGCAACCGCGGGAAGTCAAGACTGCCATCGTCGTTCATGGGCGTGACGATGGCGACAAGCGATCCGGTAATCATGTGTGGAACAGCGTCGACAAGAAACGCAGCATTCTACCGGAGCGGGAGGGCAAGCCCAACCTGCTTGGTGAGTCAGCCTGTAACGAAGCAAGATTCAAGCTGGCACAGTCCCGGCCTTCCTTGAATCTTGCATCTTGAACCTTGAATCTGACTTTCAACCGAGCTCGGCCAGCGCCCGGACGTGTTCGGCGACGCTGCGACCGAGCGCGGACAGCGCGTAGCCACCTTCCAGCATCGACACGATGCGGCCCTTGCTGTGTGTGCAGGCGACCTGCATCAGCTGCTTGCTGACCCATGCGTAGTCGGCTTCGACCAGACCGAGCGACGCCATGTCGTCCTCGATGTGTGCGTCGAAGCCGGCCGAAATGAACAGCATCTGCGGCGCGAATTCGTTCAGGCGGGGCAGCCAGCGCGTGCTGACCGCTTCGCGGAACGCGTCGCCGCGGCTGCGCGCCGGCAGCGGTACGTTGCACAGATTGTCGGCCATCGGCTCGGCCCCCGAATAGGGATAGAACGGATGCTGGAAGATGCTCACCATCAGGATGCGCGGGTCGCCGGCGACGATGTTTTCAGTGCCGTTGCCGTGATGCACGTCGAAATCGATGACGGCCACGCGCTCCAGCCCATGCACCTCGAGCGCATGACGCGCTGCCACGACGATGTTGTTGAAGAAGCAGAACCCCATGGCACGACCGTGCTCGGCGTGGTGACCGGGCGGACGGACGGCGCAGAAGGCGTTGGCCGCAGCCCCCGACAGCACGAGATCGGTCGCGTGCACGCCGGCACCCGCGGCACGCAACGCCGCGCGCAGCGACCCCGGGCACATCGCGGTGTCCGGATCGAGATGCACGATTCCCTCTCCCGGCACTGCGTCGAACACCTGCTGCACATAGGCGGCGGAATGCGCGCGGGCGAGCGACTCGGCCGTCGCGAGCGGCGCGTCGTGATGGTCGAGGTAGCCATCGAGGCCGCAGGCAATCAGGCGGTCCTGAATCGCAGCCAGTCGTCCGGGGCACTCCGGGTGATGGGGGCCCATGTCATGCAGGGCACAGTCGGGATGTGTAATGTATGCAGTGATCACCCTGTCTCCTCGGGGTTCAGATTTCGATGCAACAGCCGTTGCCTTGCGTTGTCTCACGCCTTGGACAGCACAGTGTCAGGTGCATTATCCCGTCACACCTTAACCCAGCTCAAGCCATGCCAGATCCCCGCGCAGTCGTCGATGCCGCCTCCAACCTCATTCTCGGAAAACGCAGCCGCCTCGAACTCGCGCTGACGTGCCTGATCTCCGGCGGCCACCTGCTGATCGAAGACGTGCCCGGCACCGGCAAGACGACGCTGGCCCATGTGCTGGCGCGCCTGCTGGGCCTCGATTTCCGGCGCGTGCAGTTCACCAGCGACCTGCTGCCTGCCGACATTCTCGGCGTATCGGTGTTCGAGCGGGAAACCGGTGCGTTCCGTTTCCACCCCGGCCCGGTGTTCACGCAGGTGCTGCTCGCCGACGAGATCAATCGCGCCACGCCGCGCACGCAGAGTGCGCTGCTCGAGGCGATGGAAGAGCACCAGGTGAGCGTCGAGGGCGAAACGCGCCGGCTTCCCGAGCCGTTCTTCGTCATCGCGACGCAGAACCCGGCCAGCCAGATCGGCACCTATGCACTGCCCGAATCGCAGCTCGATCGCTTCATGATGCGCATCACCATGGGTTACCCCGATCCTGCCGCCGAGCGCGCGCTGCTGACCGGGCGCGATCGGCGCAGCCTGCTGGTCGATCTGCAGCCGGTGGCCGACGCCGCCACGCTGTCCGGCTGGCGTACCCAAGCAGAAGGCGTGCGCGTCAGCGACCCGCTGATCGACTACGTGCAGGCGCTGATCGCCCATACGCGCAGCAGCGGCGCCTACCGCCTCGGACTGAGTCCGCGCGCCGGGCTGGCGCTGCTTGCCGCAGCCCGCGCCCATGCGCTGCTCAATGCACGCAGTCATGTGCTGCCGGAAGACGTGCAGGCGGTACTGCCTGCCGTCGCGCTGCATCGGCTGCCGCCGGTGGAACAGCCGGCCAGCCACGACGACGCGGCACGCCAGCTGCTGCAGGCGGTGGCGCTGCCGATCTGATGCGCGAGCGCATCCGCCGCTGGCTGGCGACGCTGGGTGGCTCGCCCGCGCTGCCGCTCGTGCTTGACCGCCAGCGTGTGTTCGTGCTGCCGACCGGCGCCGGACTGGCTTTCGGTTGCGCGCTGCTCGCCATGCTGCTGACTGCGATCAACTACACGCTGAGTCTCGGTTTTGCGCTGGTGTTCATGCTGGCCGGCCTCGGCCAGGTGGCGCTTCTGCATACCTTCCGCACGCTGCACGGGCTGCGTCTGCGCGAAGCACCACCGGAGCCGGTGTTCGCCGGCCAGAGCGCGGGCTTCCGCCTCTGGCTGGACAACGACGCCGCACGCGCGCGGCCGGCACTGCACTTCGCGATGCCGGGCGGCGAAGAAGCAGTGATGGCGGTCGACGCACGACAGAGTCGGCTGGTGACCCTGGGTCTGCCGGCCACGAAGCGCGGCTGGCTGGAACCGGGGCGCGTCACGCTGAGCACGCGCTACCCGCTCGGGCTGGTGCGCGCGTGGTCGTATGCCCTTCCGGCACAGCGCTGTCTGGTCTATCCGCAGCCCGAAAGCAGGCGTCCGCCGCTGCCGGTCAATGGCGCAGGTGACATCGGCCAGCGCCCGGCCGGCGAAGGCAGCGAGGAACTGGCCAGCCTGCGCGATCATCGCGCCGCCGACTCGCCGCGCCACGTCGCATGGAAAGCCTGGGCACGCACGCCGGACCAGCCGCTGCTGACCAAGCAGTTCGAGGGCAGCGACGGCGGCGAGCTCTGGCTCGACCTCGCACAGTTGCCGGCCTCGCTGTCGCTCGAACAGCAACTGTCGCGCCTGGCGGGCTGGGTGATCGACGCCGAGTCTGCCGGCCTGAATTACGGACTGGTGCTCGGTGGCATCCGCATCGCTCCGGCCAGTGGCGCAGCGCACCGCGCCCGCGTGCTGCGCGCGTTGGCCCTCTACGGACTGCCGCCATGAAGTGGCGACGCAATCGGGCCCGAACGCAGATTCAAACGCGTACACCGAAGCCGGTCGCCGAACCGCTCGACAGCAGCCGCATCGCCTGGCTGATGGGCGTTGCCGCCTGCGCCCTGCTGCCGCACGGCTCGCATCTGCCCGGCTGGCTGGTGGCCGTGGCCGCGCTGCTCTTCACATGGCGCATGGCGCAGTGGCGACTCGGCTGGCCAGGCGCCGGCGGCACCGTCAAGCTGACGGTGATCGTGGCCTGCTGCGCCGGCGTCACGCTGACCTTCGGCCGCCTCTTCGGACGCGAGCCGGGCGTCGCGCTGCTCACACTGATGCTGGTACTCAAGCTGCATGAACTGCGCAGCACGCGCGACGGACACACCGTCGTGCTGCTCGGCTATTTCATGCTGCTCACCGCCTTCCTGTACTCGCAGACGCCGTTGATGGCGGCCGCGCTCGGCGTGTCGATGACGGTGATCACCGCAGCGCTGATCGCCCTCACCGGCCCGCCGGCAAGACCGCGTGCGCTGCTGCGCCAGTCGGCCTGGATGCTGGCGCAGGCGATGCCCTTCATGCTGGTGCTGTTCGTGCTGTTCCCGCGCGTGCCGGGCCCTCTGTGGGGGCTGCCTCTGGACGCTTACAGCGGCGTGTCCGGACTGTCCGACAGCATGTCGCCCGGTTCGATCTCGCAACTGAGCCTGTCAGGCGAAATCGCGTTCCGTGCGCGCTTCGACGGTGCGGCGCCGCCGGCACGCGACCTTTACTGGCGCGGTCCGGTGCTGACCGAGTTCGACGGCCGCACCTGGCGTCAGGGCGAAGCGGCGCGGCGCATCGGCAACGCCCTGCCGCACCCGGTGACCGGCGCAACGCTGAGCTACGAAGTCACGCTGGAACCACACAGCAAGAGCTGGCTCTTCGCGCTGGAAACCGTATCGGCGCTGCCGCCCGGCACGCGCATCACCGACGACTGGCAGGTGCTGGGCAGCAATGCGGTGCGCAACCGCCGGCGCGATCGCTTCGAATCGGTGCCCGGTACCCGCCCCGGCATCGAGGAGTGGAGCGCCTACCTGAACGGCGCGCGGCAGCTGCCGCCCGGCGGCAATCCCCGCGCACGCGAACTGGCGCGCACGCTGCGCGCGTCCGGCGCAACGGCAGCGCCGGATGCTGCCGTGGTCGATGCCGCGCTGCGCCTGTTCCGGCGCGAGGCGTTCGTCTACACGCTGCAGCCGCCCGCGCTCGGCGCCGACGGCATCGACCAGTTCCTGTTCGACACGCGGCGCGGTTTCTGCGAACACTACGCAGGCGCCTTCGTGTTCCTGATGCGCGCCGCCGGCGTGCCGGCCCGCGTGGTGACGGGCTATCAGGGCGGCGAGCGCAACAGCGTGGATGACTATGTGGTGGTTCGCCAGTCGGACGCGCACGCGTGGGCCGAGGTGTGGCTGAAGGGAGAAGGCTGGAGGCGTGTCGACCCGACGGCGGCCATTCTGCCTTCGCGCATCGAACGGGGTCTGGCCGACCTGCCGGCCGGCGAGCCGGTGCCCTTCGTCGCCCGCGTCGATCTGGGCTGGCTGCGCGCCATGCGTCACCAGTGGGAAGCGGCCAACAATACGTGGAACCAGTGGGTGCTGTCTTACGACCAGCAGAAGCAGCGCGACCTGCTGCGCCGGCTCGGCATGCCGGAGCCGGACTGGCGCACCATGACAGTCTGGCTGGCGTCGCTGTGCGCCATGCTCGCCATCGCGCTCACGCTGTGGGCGATGCGCCGCGGCAGCGCGGCGGATGCGCTGGCCCGCTCCTGGACCGCGATCGACCGCGCGCTGCGACCGGCCGGTCTGGGCCGCGAAGCATGGGAAGGTCCGCTGGATTACGCCGCGCGCGTCGGCCGGATCCGTCCGGATATGGCGACCCTGCTCGCTCACGCGTGTAGACTTTACGCAGACGCCCGCTACGGCGATGCTCCTCCCGCCCACGCGGCCCGCGAACTGAAGGCCTGCGCCCGCGCGCTGCGCCGCCAACGAACACCGCCCCGCTCATGACTTCACGTTCCACACCCTGCCCCGCTTTTTCACGGCGCGATTTCGTCCTCGGCAGCGCTGCCGTGCTCGCCTCCGGCCCGCTGACCGCGCAAAGTCCGGCCTCCGCCGGCGGGTTCGCCGGCCGTGACGATGTGCGCGCCTTCTGCGCCGAACTGGCCGGCGTGCACGGCTTCGACCCGGCCTGGCTGCTGAACCAGTTCGAGCCGGTTCAACCGCAGCCCAGGGTGATCGAACTCATCCGCCCGCCGACGAAGCCGGGCGTGCGCTCGTGGCAGCGTTACCGCGGTCGCTTCGTCGAGCCGCTGCGCATCCGCGAGGGTCGCGCCTTCATGGCCGAACACGCCGCCACGCTCGAGCGTGCGGAACAGCAGTACGGAGTGCCGCGTCAGGTGGTCACCGCCATCATCGGCGTCGAAACGATCTACGGCCGCCACACCGGCAACTTTCCGGTCATCGGCGCACTGGCCACGCTGGCTTTCGACTACCCGCCGCGCGCCGATCTGTTCCGCCGCGAACTGGGCGAACTGTTCCTGCTCGCGCGCGACCAGAAACGCGACGTCGGCAGTTACCGCGGTTCGTACGCCGGCGCCCTCGGCTACCCGCAATTCCTGCCCAGCAGCTGGCGCCGCTACGCTGTCGACTTCGACCAGGACGGCCGCGTCGACCTGATCGACAGCCCGACCGACGCCATCGGCAGTGTCGCCGCCTACCTGAAGGAACACGGCTGGGAGCCCGGCGAACCCGTCGTGCAGCGCGTGCTGGTAGACAGCAGCACCCTCGCCCCGCTGCTCGAATCCGGCATCGAACCGGTACTCGACACAGACCGCCTGCTGGCCGCCGGCATCCGTCCCCTGGGTCGCGAACTGACCCCGAAACCTGCCGCCGTCATCGACCTGATCACCCCCGACGCCCCGACCGAATACTGGCTGGGGTTCAAGAACTTCTACGTGATCACCCGCTACAACAAGTCGAGTTTCTACGCGATGGCGGTGCATCAGCTGAGTGAGGCGCTGGTGGCGGCTTAGGCCTACCCCGTTCCCGCTCACCTGCCACGCAAAGCGTTCTTCTGAAAGCCGTCAATGCCCATTCCCGACTACCAGATGCTGATGCTGCCACTGCTTGAAACAGCACAGGACGGCGCCGAGCATACGATGCGCGAGACGGTCGAGAATCTGGCCGGAAGATTGCACCTCACTCAGGAAGAACAAACCGAGCTTCTCCCGAGCGGTCAGCAGGCTGTCTTTGCCAATCGGGTAGCGTGGGCGCGCTTCTACCTGAAAAAGGCGGGGCTGCTCGAATCGCCAAGGCGCGGCTCGCTCAAGATCACTGCTCGCGGCATCGCCGTTCTGTCCAAGCGGCCAGAGACCATCGACAACAAGTTTCTCGATCGGTATCCGGAATTCAAGGCGTTTAGAGACTCGTCAAGCAACACCCCGATAGAAAAGGCGTCAGCCGACGTCGAGGACGAAAGACAAACCCCGGAGGAAACACTCGAACAGGCGTACCAGAGACTCCGCAACGAACTGGCGCAGGAATTACTTCAAAAGATACTTTCCTGCTCACCTGCGTTTTTCGAATATCTGGTGGTCGAGTTGCTCGTCAAAATGGGCTACGGCGGCTCACGAAAGGACGCCGGCGAGCGGGTCGGCCAAAGCGGAGATGGCGGCATCGACGGCATCATCAAGGAAGACCGGCTCGGCCTCGACACCATCTACATTCAGGCCAAGCGCTGGCAGGGAACGGTCGGGCGACCGGAGATACAGAAGTTCGTGGGCGCACTGTCCGGCCAGAGAGCGAAGAAGGGCGTTTTCATCACGACTTCGCGGTTCACCCCGGATGCAGCCGAATACGTATCGCTCATCGAAACAAAGGTCGTCCTGATCGACGGCCAGAAGCTGGCTTCCCTCATGATGGATTTCGATGTCGGTGTTTCGACGCAAGCGACTTACGTAATCAAGAAAATCGATTCGGATTATTTCGAGGACGCCTGAGACTTTCTTTCGGGGCCGTGCGTGCATGTGCTCAACGGCACGCGATCCGTTTCGCGGTCAACGCGCCGAGATCCACAGGCAAGGTCCGGCTCGGGTTCCGTGCATGCATTGCTGCGGCAGACAAGCGGCGGGCGACGTTCGTTGCTGCCCTCCAGACAGTCGCCGCGCTCGCTGCGCGATGCTATCGAAACGTGCCGGGTCAGCGAATTTCATGGCTTGGAAACCGGGACGTCACGAGGCTCGACCTTACGCCCCCCCGGGCATGAGTCGTTGTCGGGCACATTGATCCTCTTGCTTCCATGCGTTGACAGATCCCGCGTTCGCGCCCGGAATCGCAATGTCCGGGGTCGCGTTCGCAACGTCCCGCACGCTCTGAAATTCCAGTCGAGATAGACCGCACCTTGTGACCCGGTCAGGGAAGGAACCATGCAGATGAAAAGGATATTGATCATCACCGGGGGCAGTCGCGGCATCGGCGCGGCGACTGCGAGGCTCGCTGCGGCAGGCGGTGACGCGGTGTGCATCAGCTATCTGCGCAACCGTGACGCAGCGGACGCCGTCGTGCAGGGCATCGTCTCGACCGGCGGCACGGCCATGGCCGTGGCGGCGGACGTGAGCGCGGAAGACGACGTGGTGCGCCTGTTCGGGCAGGTCGATGCCGCGTTCGGACCGGTGTCGGCGCTGGTCAACAACGCCGGCATGCTTGAGCGGCAGTGTCGGGTCGAAGACATGGACGCCGCGCGTCTGATGCGTGTATTCGGCACCAACGTCATCGGCAGCATGCTGTGCGCAAGGGAAGCCGTGCGCCGCATGTCGACGCGCCACGGCGGTTCTGGCGGCGCCATCGTCAACGTGTCGTCTGCGGCGTCCCGCCTGGGCTCGCCGGACGAGTATGTGGATTACGCCGCGTCGAAGGGGGCGATCGACACCTTCACGATCGGTCTGGCGAAGGAGGTGGCCGCAGATGGCATACGCGTCAATGCGGTTCGGCCGGGCGTGATCCATACCGAAATGCATGCATCGGGCGGCGAACCCGGCCGTATCGAGCGGGTGAAGACGTCGGTGCCGATGCAGCGAGGGGGATATCCGGACGAGGTCGCGCGGGCAATTCTCTGGCTGCTGTCCGAAGAGGCGTCCTATGCGACGGGCGCGTTGCTGGATGTGGCGGGTGGCCGCTGAAGCGCAGCACGCTCGAAAACCGGCCTTTTCACGCATCGCACAATGACACGGGGAACCGGAACGACGCCAGCGGCGCAATGCTGCGGCCTTGCCTGGCCCGGTTTTCCGCGCAAGAAATGTGAAACACATTTCTCACTCAGTGTTTTTTGTGCGACACAGCATTGATTGCGCGCTCATCAAACGGACCAACATACTGAAAACTAAAAATAAAATTACTTGAAACGCCTTGATTGATGTCTTACGCTGCACGTGACGGGTAGCGCGTCGCAACCCCGCAGACTGTAAGGAGACAGAACATCGGGACTAGGGAGACAACACAAGAATCCTGGCCGCATCCGCCGCAACGACAGCCGTCATGTCACCGGCAGCGAGTAAGGGAAGTACGGCAGGTGCAGCGCACGTTGCAAATGGGGAATAGCTCGTAAATACGCAGGTTCAATTCAAGGCTCGTTCAACCGCAATCTCAACGGAGGTTCGTTATGACAATGCTCACAGTGGATCAGGCAAAGGCACTCTTCAGCAGCGGCAAGGCAGCGCAGACGACGACGATGTACAACCATCACAGCAACAAGACCTTCGGGGTGGTTGACAACCGTTCAGCCAAGAGAACGGATCATTACCTGATCGGTGATGGTGACCTCACCCACGAAGTGCCGGAAAAGGTTCCGACTTTCGACCGGCATCAGTAATGAGGCAGCACCATGGCGGCACCCGCCCGGGTGCCGGCCGCAAGCCGGTTGATCCGACGATACCGGTCACGATCAGACTGACACCGGAGCAGCGTGAAGTGCTCAGGCAACGTGGCGTGGCGCGATGGCTGCGACCGTTGCTGGACAAGTCAGATTGACCCGTACGTATGTCGAAGGCTCGCGGCGGTTGAGCGATCGACGCACCGGATACGCCGATGCGTCGGCTTCTTCCCTCCATGTTTCGAAGCCGGTCTGGCGAGACAGCCCGACCGGCTTCAGTTCGAATCAGGCGCTGCCACTCCGTCAGCGGCCGGCCAGTGCTGCAAGTGCTGGAAAGCAGTGACCTGACTGCACGGCTCTGGAACGATCCCGAATCAGGAATGCAGCAAGTCCCCGGCGATCGTCACGCTCCGCAACGGTGCATTGCGACGTCTGGCTGTCGCCTGCTCCGCCGGCGCGTGCATGTTTGCGCCAGGCTCAAGCAACCGCACCCGTCGGCGGAGGAGCTGCGCGATGCTCACCCCATGCTTGGCTCTGACGGCCGCACCAGTGTCGCGATCGCCTGAGCGGCGATGCCCTCGCCCCGACCGGTCAGACCGAGCTTTTCGGTGGTCTTGCCCTTGACGTTCACCACGCCGGGCGATACGCCGCAGTCGGCGGCGATGTTGGCCACCATCTGCGCAGCATGCGGCGTGATCTTCGGCTGTTCGCAGATGACCGTCGCGTCGATGTTGCCGATGTGCCAGCCGGTCAGGCGCACCCGCCTGACCGCCTCGCGCAGCAGCACACGGCTGTCCGCGCCCGCGTGGGCAGCATCGGTGTCCGGGAACAGGCGGCCGATGTCGCCCAGGCCGGCAGCACCGAGCAGTGCGTCGGTGATGGCATGCAGCAGTACGTCGGCATCGGAATGACCGAGCAGCCCCTTTTCATGCGGAATGTCGACGCCGCCGATGATGCATCTGCGGCCGTCGACCAGGCGATGCACGTCGAAGCCCTGACCGATGCGCAGTGGCAGCGGTGCCACGTTCATGAAGCCGCTCATGCAGTTTCCTCCCGGGTACGCAGGATCAGTTCGGCCAGTTTCATGTCCTCCGGCCACGTGACCTTCAGGTTGCCGGCCCTCGATGCAACGAGCTTCGGCGCATGACCGGCCGCTTCGATGGCCGATGCTTCGTCGGTCACGTCGGTGCTGCGGTCGAGTGCATCTTGCAGCAGCCCGAGACGGAACATCTGCGGCGTCTGTGCCTGCCACATGTCCTCGCGCGACACGGTACGCTCGATACGACCTTCGGTATCCGCGCGCTTGAGCGTATCGGCGACCGGCACGGCGAGCAGGCCGCCGATGGTGTCGTCGGCCAGCGCAGTGATCAGCGTATCGAGCAGATCGGTGCCAAGGCAAGGCCGTGCAGCGTCGTGAACCAGCACCCAATCCTCCGGCCGAGCCCAGCCGGCGATTTCGAACAGGCCATTGCGCACTGAAACGGCGCGACTCGCACCCCCGCAATGCACCGGCATCAGTTTCGGACCGAGCGCGGACCAGTCGTAGCCGCGCCAGTACAGATCGTCCGGCGACAGCACCACGACGACGCGGTCGATGCGCGGATGCGCGCACAGTGTTGCCAGCGCGTGACGGATCAGCGGCTGGCCGGCAAGCGGCAGATACTGCTTGGGCAGATGGGCGCCGAAGCGGCTGCCGGTGCCGGCGGCCGGAACGAGCGCGATGTATCGCGGCATCGCGGCCAGCCCGGTCAGACGGTGAGCCAGCGCGACAGGTCGCGCTGCATGTCGGCCACTGACTCCAGACCAACGGCGAGCCGGATCAGGCTGTCGCGGATGCCGGATGCGTCGCGCGCGTCCTGCGAAATGCGGCCGTGCGTGGTGGTTGCCGGATGCGTGATCGTGGTCTTGGTGTCACCGAGATTGGCGGTGATCGACAGCATGCGGGTCGAATCGATCAGCTTCCATGCCTCGTCGCGTTCGCCCTTAACCTCGAAGGCCACCACGGCAGCGCCGGACTTCTGCTGCCGCATGGCGATCGCGTGCTGCGGATGCGATTCGAGACCCGGATAGAAAACGCGGTCCACCCACGGTTGCGCCTCGAGCCAGCGCGCCAGTTCGAGTGCCTTTGCCGACTGTGCATCCATGCGGATCGACAGCGTTTCCAGCCCCTTCAGGATGATCCATGCGTTGAACGGTGACAGCGTCGGCCCGGCGGTCCGCAGGAAGCGCAGCACCTCGTCCATTTCCGCCTTGCGGCCGCACACCGCGCCGCCGAGCACACGGCCCTGACCGTCGAGGTACTTGGTGGCGGAATGAATGATGATGTCCGCGCCAAGTTCGATCGGTTTCTGCAGCGCCGGCGAACAGAAGCAGTTATCGACCGCGAGCAGCGCGCCGGCCTCATGCGCGACGTCGGCCACCGCCTGGATGTCGATCACCTCGGTCAGCGGATTCGAAGGCGTCTCGATGAAGAACAGCTTCGTATTAAGCTGCACTGCGGCGCGGTAAGCCTCGATGTCGGCCGCATCGACCAGCGTCGTGATGATCCCGAACTTCTCGAAGTAATTGCTGAAAAGCTGCTGCGTCGAACCGAAGATGCTGCGCGAGGCGATGATGTGGTCGCCACTCTTGAGCAGCGCCATCACCATCGACAGGATCGCCGACATGCCGGAACTGGTCGCGACGCACGCCTCTGCGCCTTCGAGCGCAGCCAGACGATCCTGCATCATGGTGACGGTCGGGTTTGTGAAGCGCGCATAGACATTGCCCGGCGTCGCGCCTGAAAAACGTGCAGCCGCCTCGGCTGCGCTGCCGAACACGAAGCTCGATGTGAGGAAAAGGGCTTCGCTGTGTTCGCCGAACTGGCTGCGTTCAATGCCGGCGCGGACGGCCAGCGTTTCCGGGTCGTACCCGATGGCGTCACGGTCGGTCGACGCGGACGGCTTGTGGTCGGAACTGCTCATGCTCTACTCCAGCCGGCGCAATCGCCGGCAATCGTGTGTCGGAAACAAGGGCGGAAAACGGCGCCCAAAAACAAGAACCCGTTTCGCCTGCGAGGCAAAACGGGTTCGGGAACGCATTCGTTTCGCCGCTTTAGCCGTATTTGTCCGGATCGACAGCTTCACCGAAGCCACTGACCCGCGCGCCCGCAAGCTGGGTTCAAATCGGCGCGTATCAGGACATTAACGCCCGGTCGCTGCGACGGTCAAGCCGGATATCGGGAATGCCCGTCACAAGATCAGGGATGCCGCCACGAAGTCATGTCGCCATCGCGTCAGGCGTTTTCTTCCGACGTGACCAGATTCAGGTCGAGCTGACCGCTTTCGTCCTCCGACTGTCTGGGCGCACCCTTGCGCTGGTTCTCGACACCGTCGAGATAGGCAGCGGTTACATCGCCGGTGACGTAATTGCCATCGAAGCAGGACGTTTCGAAGCGGTCGATCGCCGGGTTGCAGGCGATGATCGATGCCTTTAGCATGTCCAGCGTCTGATAGATCAGCTCGTCGGCACCGATGGCCACGCGGATCTCGTCGTCGGACCGGTTGGAGGCGATCAGCTCGTCACGCGTCGGCATGTCGATGCCATAGACGTTCGCGAAGCGCACCGGCGGTGCTGCCGACGCGAAGTAAACCTTGTTGGCGCCCGCTTCGCGCGCCATCGCGACGATTTCCTGGCTGGTCGTACCGCGCACGATCGAGTCATCGACCAGCAGCACGTTCTTGCCCTTGAACTCCTGGGTGATGGCATTCAGCTTCTGACGCACCGATTTCCTGCGCACGGCCTGGCCCGGCATGATGAAGGTACGGCCGATATAGCGGTTCTTCACGAAACCTTCGCGGTACGGCACGTCGAGCACGCGTGCCAGTTCCATCGCCGAGGGGCGACTCGAATCGGGAATCGGGATGACGGCATCGATCTGCAGGTCACCATGATCGCGCTGGATCTTGTGGGCCAGAAATTCGCCCATCTTGACGCGTGATTCGTAGACCGACACCCCGTCCATCAGCGAATCAGGGCGAGCCAGATAGACATACTCGAACAGACAGGGTGCCTGGGTCGGATGCGCGGAGCACTGCAGGGACTGCATGGTGCCCTCCGGCGAAATCAGCACCGCTTCACCGGGCGCGATGTCGCGCAACAGCTTGAAACCCAGCGTATCGAGTGCGACGCTTTCGGAAGCAACCAGCCATTCGGTGCCCGCTTCCGTCTCGTGCGTACCGATGACCAGCGGGCGGATGCCGTACGGATCGCGGAAAGCCAGCAGACCGAAGCCGG
The DNA here is from genome assembly GCA_017984755.1 of Methyloversatilis sp. Taxonomy (GTDB): domain Bacteria; phylum Pseudomonadota; class Gammaproteobacteria; order Burkholderiales; family Rhodocyclaceae; genus Methyloversatilis. The sequence goes on along the minus strand of JAGNYW010000011.1, from coordinate 53,876 downwards.
CAATCATCGCAACCACTGCGTAGGCACCGCGACAACGCCGATGCACACCGGCCACGGCACGGAACACGGTCTGGTGGTCGAAGGTCGGACGGTCGCTCAGCGCCTGCATCATTTCGTGTGCGAGCACGTTGAGGAGCACTTCCGAGTCGGACGTGGTGTTGATGTGCCGCAGGTCGGTGCGGAACATGTCTTCCTTCAGCTCTTCGGAATTGGTCAGATTGCCGTTGTGCGCAAGCACGATGCCGAACGGAGAATTGACGTAGAAGGGCTGTGCCTCGGCCGCGTTGTAGGCCGACCCGGCGGTCGGGTAGCGCACGTGCGCAATGCCCCAGTCACCCAGCAGCGTCCGCATGTTGCGCGTACGGAACACGTCGCGCACCAGACCGGAGCCCTTGTGCATGTGAAATTTCTGGCCCTGCGCAGTGGCGATGCCTGCTGCGTCCTGGCCACGGTGTTGCAGCACGAGCAGGCCGTCGTACAACAGCTGATTGACGGGTGAAGTGGCAACGACGCCGAGTATTCCGCACATGATGGTCAGGCCTTAAAACGAATCTTTTTCGCCACCGGATCAGGCAGCCATGGCTTCAGCGCAATGGCTGCCGTCTCCAGCGGCGGGGTCAGTACAGCCCCGCGCCACCACGACTGCTCGGGTGCCGGGGTGAAGGCTGCACCGACGACAAGGAGGAGCAGTATAAGTCCGGCGCGCGCAAGTCCGAACAGACCGCCGAGAATGCGGTCCGGAAAGTCGAGCCCGGTCGCCTTGATCAGCGACCGCAGCAGCCAGCGCAGCACGCCGCACACGAGCAGCACGCCGATGAAGATGAGCGCGAAACCGCACACCATCCGCACGCCCGGATCCTTCAGCGTATCGGGCAGCCAGACCGCAACGTCCGTGCAGAACTGGCGTGCAAGGATGAAGGCCAGCACCCAGGCGACGATGGCGATCACTTCGCTGACCAGCCCGCGCATCAGGCCGACCAGCGTCGACAGCACAACGATGGCGACCAGGATGTAATCCAGAACGGTCATGTCGCAGGTGCGATCATGGACCGGAGGCCGGCACCTTCCAGTTTGCGCTGCGCAGCTTCGGCAGCGGCGCGGGTGGCGAAGGGACCGACCTTGACGCGGGTGCGCGTCTGCCCGTCGGCCAGCTTCACGTTTTCGGTGAAGGTGGGAAAACCGAACTCTTTCGCCCGCGCGCGCAGTTTTGCGACATTGGCGGCATCACTGAACACACCGAGCTGCAGCGCGAACGACGACGCCTTTCCGTCGAGCAGCGCCGCGGCACGCGAAGCTTCCACCGCAGTCGGCACCTTTGGCGGCGCAGCTTTGGAGGTGTCGACCACGGGCACTGCCACCTTCGACGGCGCGGGTACGGGCGATACTTGAGGGACCGGCCTCACGTCGGCGACGCTGGACGACGAAGTGCTCTCGGAATCAGGGGGCGCCGGCGGAATCAACACATCGTGCTCGGGGGATTCGCCCGCAACCGGCGAAACCAGTGCAGGCACGCTGTCGCGCGCCGGAATGCGCACAACGATGTCCTGCGCCGGCGGGCGCGGCTCGTGGTCCATCACGACGGGCAGCACGATGGCCGCAGTCAGCGCCAGTGCGATGGCGCCCAGCAGACGACGGCGCGCACGTTTGCGAAGATCGGTCTGAAGATCGGGTGTATTGGTAGAAGCCACGTAGGGCGTGTCCTGCGGATGGAGTCAGCCCTTTGCGGGCAGGGGAGCGCGCGCGTATTCGCGCATGACTTCTGCGACGGTCAGAAATGAACCGAACACCACAATTCTATCATCGGCCCCCACCCTGTCCCGGGTTGCGCGCCATGCCTCCAGCGGGCTCGGGAAGATGGAAACGCTGCCGGATATGCCCTGAGCGGCAATCATCGCGGCAATGTCACTGGCCAGGGTGCCTCGCGGGCCACCCAGATCGCACAGCATCCAGTGATCCACACGCCCCTTGAGACGGTCGAGCACGCCTGCGATGTCCTTGTCGCGCAGCATGCCGAGCACGGCCCAGGTTTCCGGGTAGAAGCCCATGCTCGACAGGTTTTCATTCAGCACCGACGCGGCGTGAGGGTTGTGTGCAACGTCGAAGATGACGGACGGACGCCCCGGCATGACCTGGAAGCGCCCCGGCAGTTCGACCGTGGCAAGCCCCAGCCGGATGTCGCCGACCGTCACCGGCACCCGGTCGCTCATCGCGTCGAGTGCGGTGATGACAGCCGACGCATTGAGCAGCTGATTGGCCCCGCGCAGTGCGGGATAAGCCAGACCACCCCGCTTTACCAGTCGGTGCGGTTCGCGCCGCCAGTAACCCCACTGCTGCCGGTCACCCGCGAAACCGAAATCGCGACCGGATATCTTGAGCACGGCCCCGATCGAGTGCGCGTGCTCGACGACGCTCGCAGGCGGTACCGGATCACCGACGATGGCCGGACAGCCGGCGCGGAAGATGCCGGCCTTTTCGCGACCGATCAGCTCGCGCGTGTCGCCGAGATAATCCATGTGATCGAGGTCGACACTCGTGACGATGGCACAGTCGGCATCGAAGGCATTGACCGCATCGAGACGCCCACCCAGTCCGACCTCGAGCACGATCACGTCGAGGTCGGCACGCTCGAACACCTGCCAGGCTCCCAGCGTACCGAATTCGAAATAGGTCAGTGCGGTATCGCCGCGAGCACGCTCGACTTCGGCGAAACCTGCGCACAGTGCCTCGTCGCCCGCCGGTTCGCCATTGACCCTCACGCGTTCGTTGTAGGCCAGCAGATGCGGCGACGTGTATGTACCGACCCGGTAGCCGGCACAGCGCAGGATGCGTTCGAGCATGGCGCAGGTCGAACCCTTTCCGTTGGTGCCACCGACGATGAAAAGCGGCACTCGCTGTACAACGCCCAATGCCTTCTTGACGCTGAGCACGCGATCGAGACCGAGCTGAATCACCTTCGGATGCAGACTTTCGAGGTGCTGCAGCCACTCGGTCAGGGTCACTGGCATGGCGGCGGCAACCCGGAAGACGGCATGGGGGAAAGACAGGCGTTCACCTGCAGCGGGAGCGGCACGCGGCTCAGGGCGACAGCGCCGGCATGCGTTGCAGCACGGCAAGCAGACCGGCGATGCGGTCTGCCATTTCGCGGCGGTCGACAATCATGTCGACCGCACCTTTTTCAACCAGGAACTCCGCGCGCTGGAAGCCTTCCGGCAGTTTTTCGCGCACTGTCTGCTCGATCACACGCGGGCCCGCAAACCCGATCAACGCACCGGGTTCGGCGATCACGACGTCGCCCATGAAGGCAAAACTGGCCGAAACGCCGCCCATGGTCGGGTCGGTCAGCACGGAAATGAACGGCAGTCGATTCTGCGACAGCTGGGTCAGCGAAGCCGTCGTCTTGGCCATCTGCATCAAAGAAAAGAGGCCTTCCTGCATGCGCGCACCGCCGCTCGCGGCGATGCAGATGAATGGCAGGCGCTGTTCGACCGCCAGACGCACGCCACGCACGAAGCGCTCGCCGACGACGGACCCCATGGACCCACCGAGGAATTCGAATTCGAAACAGGCCACCACGACCGGCACGGTCTTGATGGCGCCCTGCATGACGACCAGCGCATCGCCTTCACCGGTGTCGTCTGCCGCCGCATTCAGACGGTCGGCATAGCGCTTGCTGTCGCGGAATTTCAGCGGATCGACCGGCATGACCTCGGCGCCGATCTCGAAACGACCTTCGCGGTCAAGCAGCGCATCCAGGCGCACGCGGGCGCGTATCCGGGAGTGGTGGCAGCATTTCGGGCAGACACCCTGATTGGCCGAAAGGTCGGCGGTGTAGAGCACTGCCTCGCAGGCCGGGCACTTGGACCAAAGACCTTCCGGCACCGACTTGCGTCCGGCCGCCTCACTGCGGTTGATCTTCGGCGGCAGCAGCTTCTGCAGCCAGCTCATGCCGTCACCTCGACCGTATCCATCGCCGTGCGGATGCTTCCGAGCAGCGCGCCCACGCGCGGCAGGATCTCTTCCGGTTTGCTCTGTTCGATCTCTTCGATGATGCGACTGCCGATCACCACGGCGTCCGCCACACCGGCGAGCGCCCGGGCCGATGTACCGTCACGCACGCCGAAACCGACCGCAACCGGCAGTCCGACCGACTCGCGGATGAACGGTATGCGCTGCGAAACAGCACCGATGTCGATGTGTCCGGCGCCGGTCACACCCTTCAGCGACACGTAATAGATATAGCCACTGCCGATCTCGCCAACCGCCCTGATGCGGGTGTCGGTCGACGTAGGCGCCAGCAGGAAGATGACGTCCAGCCCGGCGGCGCGTACCACCTGTGCGAATTCCTTCGACTCTTCGGGCGGATAGTCGACCACCAGCACGCCGTCTGCACCCGCAGTCGAGGCGGCGGAGGCAAAGGCGTCGACGCCCATCGCTTCGATGGGATTCGCATACCCCATCAGCACGACGGGTGTCTTGCTGTCGCGGGTGCGGAATTCTGCAACCGCAGCAATGACCTGACGCAATGAAACCTTCTTGAGCAGGGCCCGTTCGGACGCGCGCTGGATGGTCGGGCCATCGGCCATCGGATCCGAGAACGGAACACCCAGTTCGATGATGTCGGCCCCCGCTTCGACCAGGGTGTGCATCAGCGGTACGGTGACCGCCATATCTGGATCACCTGCGGTGATGAATGGAATCAGCGCCTTGCGACCAGCAGACTCGAGCGCGGACAGTGTGTGAGTGATTCGGGACATATTCGGAAACCGTCGCCGGGCGACTTCCGTCACCCGGGCGACAACAGGATGATTGAAACGCGTCAGAACTTGATGCCGGACTTTTCGGCGACGGTGTGCATGTCCTTGTCGCCACGGCCGGACAGATTCACCAGCAGCACGGCGTCCTTCGACATGCCGGCTGCCATCTTCATTGCGTAGGCCACGGCGTGCGAGGACTCGAGCGCCGGAATGATGCCTTCCATTCGGCAGGTCTTGTGGAAGGCAGCCAGCGCTTCCTCGTCATCGATGGCCACATACTCGGCACGGCCGATGTCCTTGAGCCATGCGTGCTCTGGACCGACACCCGGATAGTCGAGGCCGGCCGATACGGAATGCGTTTCGATGATCTGTCCGTTTTCGTCCTGCAGCAGGTAGGTTCGGTTGCCGTGCAGCACACCCGGGCGACCGGCGCAGAGCGACGCGGAATGCAGGCCGCTGGCAATGCCGTGTCCCGCCGCCTCGACGCCGATCAGGCGTACGTCAGGATATGGAATGTAGGGGTAGAAGATACCCATCGCGTTCGAACCGCCGCCGACGCACGCAATGACGGCATCGGGCTGACGGCCGATCATTTCCGGCATCTGCCACTTGCACTCTTCGCCGATGACGGACTGAAAGTCGCGCACCATCATCGGATACGGGTGCGGGCCGGCAACCGTACCGATGATGTAGAAGGTGTTCGCAACGTTGGTCACCCAGTCGCGCATCGCTTCGTTGAGCGCGTCCTTGAGCGTCTTGGAGCCGCATTCGACCGGCACAACGGTGGCACCGAGCAGCTTCATGCGATAGACGTTGGCCGCCTGGCGCTTCACGTCCTCGCTGCCCATGTACACAACGCATTCCATGCCCAGGCGCGCTGCGATCGTCGCGGTGGCAACGCCGTGCTGGCCGGCACCCGTCTCCGCGATCACGCGCGGCTTGCCCATGTGCTTGGCGACCATGGCCTGGCCGATCACGTTGTTGATCTTGTGGGCGCCGGTATGATTCAGGTCTTCCCGCTTGAGGTAGATCTGCGCACCACCAGCAGCTTCCGACAACCTGCGGGCATGGAAGATCGGGCTCGGACGGCCGACGTAGTGTTTCAGCTCGTATTCGAACTCTGCCCTGAAGGCCGGATCATCCTTCAACGACTCATAGGTTTCTCGCAGCTCATCGAGTGCCGCGATAAGGGTTTCCGCAACGAAAGTACCGCCGTACGGACCGAAATGCCCCCTGGCATCCGGAAGGTCGTAGGCGGTGGCGGATACCTCAGTCGGCAGGTCTGACTTCCCCATTTTCAACTCCTGATATGAACGCAGCCACTTTGGCAACGTCCTTGATGCCTTTTGAGGATTCCACGCCGCTGCTCACATCGACCGCCGCAGGCCTGGAAAATTTTACCGCTTCAGCAACGTTTTCCGGATTCAGGCCGCCGGACAGGATGACCGGAAGCGGAAGATCGGGCGGTATCAGCGACCAGTCGAAACTTTTTCCCGAGCCGCCCCAACTGTCGGAATAGGCATCCAGCAACAATGCCCGTGCTCCGCGAAACTGTCGGGCGTATTCTAGCAAATCCAGTCCCGGCCGGACCCGGACTGCTTTGATGTAGGGAAGGGCGAAACGTTCGCACTCAGCCGGCGTTTCATCTCCGTGGAACTGCAGGCAATCCAGAGCCGCGCCGCGCACGGCGCGTTCCACCGCTTCGGCCGCTTCGTTGACGAACAGACCGACACGCGTGACGAAGGGTGGCACACGAGCCGCCAGCACTGCGGCGCGTTCGATCGACACCGCGCGCGGACTGGGCGGATACAGCACGAACCCGACGGCATCGATGCCGAGCACGAGCGCGCCGTCCAGATCGGCTTCACGCGTGAAGCCGCATACCTTGATACGTGTACTGCGCAACTTGGATCCTCTGGCGGGTCAATCGGACGGGCCGATGGCGGGCATGCGCAGACCGTCGTGCTGTGCCGGCAAACCCCAGCCGGTATCGTAGCCCACACCGACCAGATAAAGGCCGCCGGGTGAAAACGTCGGCGCCGCCAGGCGACGATCCCGCAGTGCAAGCAGTTCGCCGGGCCACGCCGGGCCACGCCGCGCACAGCCCACTTCTATGAGCGCACCAACGATATTGCGCACCATGTGATGCAGGAAGGCGTTGGCCGTGAGATCGAACATGATCCAGTCCCCGCTGCGCACCACATCCAGGCGGGACAGGCTACGTACCGGATTTTTCGCCTGGCATTCGGATGAACGAAACGCCGAAAAGTCATGGGTACCGGTCAGCAAGGTCGCGGCATCCCGCATCAGCCCTTCATTCAGCGGACGATGAAACCAGCCCGTCAGGGATGCAGCCAGCGCAGGGCGCACCGGGTTGTTGTACAGGCAATATCGGTAGCTGCGCGATTTCGCGGAGAAGCGTGCGTTGAAATCGTCCGCCACAGGCGTCGCCCAGCGCACGGCAACCGCTGCAGGCAGCAGAGCATTGGTACCGCGGACCCAGGCGCTGTCAGGGCGCTTCGCCCCGGTATCGAAGTGCACGACCTGCGCGGTCGCATGAACGCCGGCATCCGTGCGACCGGATGCCTGAACCCGAACCGGGTGGGCTGCAATGGCCGAAAGCGCACGTTCCAGCGCGTCCTGAACCGTCGAACCGACAGCCTGCGACTGCCAGCCGACGAAACTCGATCCATCATATTCAAGGCCGAGCGCGATTCGCATGTCAGGCCAGCAACCGGACGGCGAGCAAGGCTGCAGCAGCCGTCAGCATCACTGCATCCAACAGCGCAAGCGGCGCACAGGGTTCGACAGCAAGCCGCTCGGTCCCGGAGTCATCATCAAGCCACGCGCGCCAGTCCCGCCCGGGAAAACGTACTTCGAGATCACGCAGCACAAGCTGCAATCGCAGTGCGAAACTGCCCGGCGAAGGGTGATCATTTGAGAAGGGGTGAATAAGGCGGTGAATCGCCCCGGTAAGACGTGCCGGAGACAATCCATCGAGCAGTACGGCAACACTGGCCGCCATTGCCACGAGGTGGGTGATGGAATGGAATGCCGCGGCAAACCCTTCGAAGGTCGGACCAAAAGTGAAATCGGCCAGAATCAGGCGGCCCGGCGTGCCGAAGGCGAACGTCAGCGAAACTGCGAGCAGGAGCCAGCGCAGACGGCGAAGGAGACGGATGAAACGGGTGGGCGCGAATGCCAGCGCGGCCACGATGCTGGCGAAAGCCCATGCGTCCTGGCTGCCATCCGGCCCACCCTGCCCGGTCAGCAACCACATGAGCCAGATCGCGAGCCAGGATGCAGCATGCAGTTTCGGCGTGAAACGCACCATGGTGGGGTACGGCATCAATGATCGCCACGACGCGAACGCATCATGCTGAAAACGCCGTTGACCAGGAGCGGGCCGGGTGCATCGCATCCGGCCCGCAGCAGATCAACTGGATTCGCTTCATGGGAACGGAAACAAGAACTGTCCGGTCAGCAGGTTGTGGGGTGGTCTGCCTGATATGTGCAGACCGCGCCGCACTCAGCCAAGTCTGGTCAGCATGTCGCTCGCAAGCGATTGCTGTTCGGCGGTGCCTTCCCGCACCACCTCCTGCAGTAATTCGCGAGCGCCTTCCTTGTCACCCATTTCTTCGTAGGCCCGCGCAAGTTCGAGCTTCGTTTCCGCTTCTTCTGCTGCGGTCTGCGGCGGTTCTTCGTTTGCCAGCATGTCTTCAGGATTGATCACTGTGGACACTGCCGCATCGTCGAGATCCGGAAGCGGACTGCGCACATCGTCGTCGAGTGACGCCGTCACGTCACCGGCGATCTCGGTTTCGAGCATGTGCGCCGCATCACCCACCACATCGGTTTCGAGCACATGAGAAGCGTCACCGACAATGTCGGTCTCGAGCGCGTGGGCCGCAAGCGTCGCATCTCCCACGATATCCGTTTCCAGTGCCGAGACATCGGTGCCGAGATCGAGATTGATGTCCGAAAGATCGATCACGGGATCACCCTGCCTTTGTTCCGGCGATTCCGCTGCATCGAAGTTGAAATCGATCAGGTTGCCGACATCGGTGCGCTCGAGGTCGACCACTGCACCGCTGGCACCGTCATCCGCTGGCAGGGACAAGTCGAGGTCGAAACCCTGCGAACCGGATTGAGCCATCGCTTCGGCCGTATCTGCAACGTTCTTTTCAAGCGTGACGGTGCTGACGTTCTTCGCCGTCGCATCGGACACAAAGTCCAGCCCGAGATCGAAATCGAGCGACGATTCGCCTTCGGATTCCTCACCCGGTTTCGTCAGCGTTGTTGCCACGCCAACCGGCGGCAGATCAAGTACCGAATCCGCTGCAGGCACATCAAGATCGAAATCAAGGTCAGTTTCCGCAGGGGAACCCTGGGCAGCGGAGACCGCCTGCTCGATCTTGTTGAGATCCAGTGCCATGGTCGGTTCGCTGCCCGACGCAAGCTGGTCGATATCACCCGGAAGTGTCCAGGTGTCGCGCATCTTGTCGGCACCACTCACCACGACCGTCGCAGCCATGGCAGCCTGTTCGTCAAGCTGGCTTTGGGCATGCACCTCTTCGCCGCCGCCGTAAAGCGGGTTCGAGGGATCGACCGACCGACCGAGCAGCGCGGCTTTTTCCCAGTCCGCTCCCTTGCCGCCTGTCTGGGCGTACAACTCGGTCGCAAGCGCCTCGAAGGGCTTGATCGACTTCCGCTGGGCGTAGATTTCGAGCAGCTTCAGGTGAATGGCGTGGCGGCTCGGCTCGGTCTTGAGCGCTTCGAGCAGGATTTCCTCAGCCTGCGCGTCACGCCCGTACGCCATGTAGACATCAGCTTCGGCAACCGGATCAACGCCTTCATCTGCATCGATCGACGACAGAGATGACTGGCTGAAATCAGTCTGAATCGAACTCGCGCTGGTGTCGACGCTCTGTCCGCCACCCATCGCTCCTATCACCGATGCCGCAGCCGGCTCGGATTCCATGCCGGCCGTGGTCGAAGGCGGACCTTCTGGCGACGCTTCCCTCGCCTTGTATTTGCGGAAGCCAAGGTAGCCCAGCAAAAGCAATGCAATGCCGCCAAGCCCGGCGAGAGTCTTCGGATCGGCGAACATGCCCTGCTCCTCGGCCACTTCGGCTTCCGGTGCAGGTGCGGGTTCCACTGCAGGTGCAGGTGCGGGCGGCGGAGCCGGTTCTTCCTTCGGCTGTTCGGCAGCAGGCTTGGCGTCGGATTCCTTGCCTGCCAGATCAACGAGATCCGGTACTGGCTTGGCTTCCGACTTGCCCTCCGCCCCAGCCACCAGATCAGGCACAGGCTTGTCGGCGGGTGCCGGGACAGCGGTCGCAACAGGGGGGAGCACAGGTGCGGGCTCGACCGCGGTGACGGTCGGCGCCGAAGCGGTCTTCTGAGCTGCCGCCATGGGCGAACTCTTGACTTCGACCATCTGCTGCAACTCGCGCACATTGCGTTCGAGTTCGGCGAGGCGGCTGTTTGCGTCCTTCAGCGCGCGCTCTTTGGCAATCACTTCCTCTTCAAGCGCAGTCAGCCGACCATCACTGCCCGCCGCGGATTTCGACACCCTGACCTGATCGGATGACGCTGCAGTGGCGGGGGCACGATCATCAACCCTGGGCTCGATGCGGCCACTTGCTGCACGACTGCCGGCATCGCCGGTGGGCGGGATGTCCGCAACAGCGCCCGCGAGACGCGCACGGTAGGCGGCGAAGTCGGTGGTTTGCGCCGAAACGATCTTTCGGGCTTCCTGCGGCGCAACGCTTTCTGCCGCTGCCTGGTCGGGAATGGCAAGGATGCGACCTGCACGCATGCGGTTCATGTTGCCGCCGTCGAACGCGTCCGGATTGGCGCGCACGAGCGCCACAAGCATCTGGTCGAGACTGACGCCGGCAGGCTTGTACTGGTTTGCGATGCGATTCAGGGTGTCGCCACGTCGAATCTCGTAGGCGCCGTCCGCAGGGGCAGGCGGCGCGGGTGCGCGAGCGACCGGCGCAGCCCGCGGTGCGACATCCTTGACCACGGATGGCTCGACCGGGGCGGGTCGTGGCATGTCTGCAGGATCGAGCAGGAAGGTGTATTCGCGCACCAGCCTGCCGGAGGCCCAGTTCAACTCGATGAGTACATCGAGGAAGGGTTCGTTTACCGCCCGGTCACTTGTCACAATGAGCACCGGACGGGCGCCTCGCTTGTCGACTGCAACCTTTACGCCGCTGAGGCTGGATGCGAAATCCACACCAGCCTGCTTGAATGCACTGGGCGGCGCAAGACGAGCCGTCATTGACGCCAGCTCTTCTGCCGTGGCGGACAGCTCCACCTCTGCCCGAAGTGCCTGACCGATGGCCGACTGAACGGTGAGCTTGCCCAAGCCAGCTGCACCGGCAGTCAGCGGAAGCGCTGACAGCAATGCGGTCAGAAGGCGGATCGAATGTTTTTTATCGCTATGACGCACCGCGTTTTCCTCGCGCGCTAAAACCCAAATCTCAAAATAACATCATGGTCTTAGCACTGCAAGCTAAACAGTCGCTTTACGTTGCGATACTGTCTGTTACGACACGCCGCACAGGCTAAATGCGGCGCGCGTCGCCTCAGGCCTCGACCAGGATGCGCAACATGCGCCGCAAAGGCTCCGCAGCGCCCCAGAGCAACTGGTCGCCGCAGGTGAATGCACCGAGATATTCCGGTCCCATGTTGAGCTTGCGCACGCGACCGACCGGAACGGTCAGCGAACCACTGACTGCCGCAGGCGTCAGGTCGCGCATGCTGTCCTCGCGATGGTTGGGCACGAACTTCACCCAGGCATTCGCTTCGCGGATCATGCTTTCGATCTCGTCTAACGGCACATCGCGCCGGAGCTTGATGGTGAGCGCCTGCGAATGGCAACGCATGGCGCCGACACGGACGCAGATGCCATCGATCGGTGTGATGTCCGCGCCGCTGCGACCGAGTATCTTGTTGGTCTCGACCTGACCTTTCCACTCCTCCTTGCTCTGACCGCTTTCCAGTTCCTTGTCGATGTATGGAATCAGGGAACCGGCAAGCGGCGCGCCGAAATTCGCCTTCGGAAAATCGGCGCTGCGCAGGCTGTCCGTGACGACGCGATCGATATCGAGAATGGCCGAGGCGCTGTCTTTCAGCATGGGCGCGGCGACACTGTGCAGCGTGCCCATCTGCGACAGCAGTTCGCGCATGTTCTGCGCACCGGCACCTGACGCCGCCTGATAGGTCATGGCCGTCATCCACTCGACCAGTCCGGCCGAGAACAGCGAGCCCACACCCATCAGCATGAGGCTGACCGTGCAGTTGCCGCCGATGTAGTTCTTGACGCCGCTGGCGAGACCGGCCTTGATCACATCGAGATTCACCGGGTCGAGAATGATGATGGCATCATCCTTCATGCGGAGGCTGGACGCCGCATCGATCCAGTAGCCCTTCCAGCCGGCAGCACGCAGCTTCGGGAACACCTCGTTCGTGTAGTCACCGCCCTGGCAGGTGATGATCACGTCCATCTTCGACAGTGCCGACACGTCCAGTGCATCCAGCAGCGGCATGCTGCCCTGCCCCACATCCGGTCCGGCCGCACCGACGCTGGAAGTCGTGAAGAACACCGCCTCCACCAGCGAAAAATCTCTTTCCTCGCGCATGCGCTGCATGAGCACCGAGCCCACCATTCCGCGCCAACCCACCATTCCGAGCTTCAGCATATTCGTCTCTCCTGATCCTCAGAGCGCCGCGATGACCGCGTCGCCCATTTCCTTCGTGCCAACGCGCCGGGTACCGGGTTCGTGGATGTCACCGGTGCGAAAGCCCTGGGCCAGCACCTTGCGCACCGCAGCTTCGATGCGGGCCGCCGATGCTTCGTCACCGAAGCTGTAGCGCAGCATCATCGCCGCCGACAGGATGGTGGCCAGCGGATTTGCGACTCCTTTGCCGGCGATGTCCGGCGCCGAGCCGTGACTCGGCTCGAACAGGCCCTTGTTGTTGGCGTCCAGCGACGCGGACGGCAGCATGCCGATCGAACCAGTCAGCATCGAAGCCTCATCAGACAGAATGTCGCCGAACATGTTGCCGGTCACGACGACATCGAACTGCTTGGGTGCCTTGACCAGTTGCATGGCTGCATTGTCGACCAGCATGTGCGACAGCTCGACGTCCGGATAATCCCTTGCCATGTCCGAAATCACCTCGCGCCAAAGCTGGGTGCATTCGAGCACGTTCATCTTGTCGACCGAACACAGCTTCCTGCTGCGCTTGCGCGCGGCTTCGAAGGCGACCCGGCCGATGCGGCGGATCTCTTCTTCAGCGTAGATCATCGTATTCCAGCCGACACGCTGACGTCCCCACTGCGTATCGCGCACCTCGATGCCGCGCGGCTGACCGAAATAGATGTCGCCGGTCAGTTCGCGCACGATCAGGATGTCGAGGCCCGAGACCACTTCGGGCTTCAGCGACGATGCATTGGCCAGCTCCGGATACAGGATGGCCGGACGCAGGTTGGCGAAAACGCCCAGTTCCGCGCGAATGCGCAGCAGACCGCGCTCCGGACGCTGTTCGCGCGGCAGCACGTCCCACTTGGGGCCGCCGACCGCTCCCAGCAGGATGGCGTCGGCTTCGCGCGCCAGTTTCGACGTGGCATCGGGATACGGCGTGCCGGTTGCATCGACCGCACCGCCACCCAGCAATGCGTGTTCGAATTCGATCCTGAGGCCATCGCTGCGCAGCGCCTCGAGTACGCGCAGCGCCTCGGCCGTGATTTCGATACCGATACCGTCGCCGGGAATTACACAGACTTTCAAGGGACGCTCCAGAGGGTTCAGGCGAAAAGCCAGGGTTGCTCGATGCGTCTGCGGGCTTCGAAGTCGCTGATCTTTTCGGCCTGGCGCAAGGTCAGGCCAATGTCGTCGAAACCGTTTAGCAGACAGTACTTGCGGAAAGCTTCGACGTCGAAGCGGATCACGTGACCATCGGGCCGGATGACGGTCTGCGCATCGAGATCGATGCGCAGACGGTAACCCGGCGTACCGGCACACTGCAGGAAGAGCTGTTCGAGTTCGGTCTGCGGCAGACGGATCGGCAACAGGCCATTCTTGAAGCAGTTGTTGAAGAAGATGTCGGCAAACGTGGTGCCGATGATGGCGCGGAAGCCGAAATCCTCGATCGCCCACGGTGCGTGTTCACGCGATGATCCACAGCCGAAATTCTCGCGCACAAGCAGGATGCTGGCACCCTGGAATCGCGGTTGATTCAGCACGAAGTCCGGATTGAGCGGGCGCTTCGAGTGGTCCTGCCCGGGCTGACCGACATCGAGATAGCGCCATTCGTCGAACAGCGTCGGACCGAAACCCGAGCGCTTGATCGACTTCAGATACTGCTTCGGAATGATGGCGTCGGTGTCGACATTGGCGCGATCGAGGGGCGCGACGAGTCCGTCGAGCGAGGTGAATGGATTCATTGCTATTTCGCCGACTTTTCCAGGGCTTCGCCACCCTTCCTGATGTCCTTGCCGATTCCTTCAACGGTGTTGCAACCGGCCAGCAGGAGGGCCATTGCGGTCATGCAGACAGCGATCAGTTTCATGCTTTTCTCCTCAGACGATTTCGCGCACGTCAGCGAAGCGGCCGGCAATTGCCGCCGCCGCCGCCATCTCGGGACTGACCAGATGGGTACGGCCGCCGGCACCCTGGCGACCTTCGAAATTGCGGTTCGACGTGGACGCACAACGCTCGCCCGGTTCCAGCCGGTCGGCATTCATGCCGAGACACATCGAGCAGCCCGGCTCACGCCATTCGAAGCCGGCCGCCTTGAACACGCGGTCCAGTCCTTCCGCTTCCGCCTGCGCCCTCACCAGCCCCGAACCCGGCACCACCATCGCCAGCTTCACGTTGTCCGCAATGTGACGACCCTGCACCACCTTCGCCGCCGCGCGCAGATCTTCGATGCGCGAATTGGTGCAGGAACCGATGAACACCTTGTCGATGCGGATCTGCTCGATCAGCGTACGCGGCGACAACCCCATGTACTGCAGCGCGCGCGCGACACCTTCGCGCTGCACGGGATCGGCGAAGTCTTCCGGCGCCGGTACCTGACCGCGCACATCGGTGACCATTTCGGGCGATGTACCCCACGTGACCTGCGGCGTGATGCGGCGCGCATCGATATCGACCAGGCGGTCATGCTGCGCGCCGTCGTCCGACTTCAGCGTGCGCCAGTATTCGACGGCACGGTCCCACTGTTCATCGCGCGGGGAAAACGGCCGCCCGCGCAGGTAATCGATGGTGGTCTGATCGACCGCCACCATGCCGGCACGCGCACCGGCCTCTATCGCCATGTTGCAGACCGTCATGCGACCTTCCATCGACAGGGCGCGGATCGCCGAACCGCCGAATTCGATGGCGTAGCCGGTGCCACCGGCCGTGCCGATCTGTCCGATGACATACAACACGATGTCCTTCGCGCTGACACCGCGACCGATGTCGCCCTCGACGCGAATCAGCATCGACTTCGATTTCTTCTGCAGCAGGCACTGCGTGGCCAGTACGTGCTCGACCTCGGAGGTGCCGATGCCCTGCGCCAGACAGGCAAAGGCGCCGTGCGTTGAGGTATGCGAATCGCCGCACACCACAGTCATGCCCGGCAGCGTCGCACCGTTCTCCGGGCCGATCACATGCACGATGCCCTGCCGCTTGTCGCGGTAGGGGAAGTAGGCCAGTGCGCCAAAGGCATTGATGTTGTCGTTCAGCGTTTCGACCTGGGCGCGCGACGTCGCGTCGGCAACCTCGAGCGCCGAGCCATCGGTCGGCACGTTGTGGTCCGCCGTCGCAACGATGGAACTGACCCGCCAGGGCTTGCGTCCGGCAAGCCGCAAGCCTTCGTAGGCCTGAGGGCTGGTGACTTCATGCACCAGATGACGGTCGATGTAGAGCAGTGTCGTACCGTCGTCTTCGGTATGCACAACGTGGCTGGACCACAGCTTGTCGTAGAGCGTCTGCGCCATTGAAGCAATTCCCGCTGATCAGCTAAACCGATGATTATAACCGGCAGACGCACTGTCAGCCCTGCGCCGTCAGGGTATCGGCACGCCACAGGCGACGCAGCAACAGATAACCGGCGAGCGCGAACAACGAACTGACGGCGAACGCCCACGCCCCCCCGAGAGGCGCCCACATCCAGCCGCTGAGCAGGCCACCCACCATGCCGCCGGCGCCGAACGACACGCTTCCGTACAAGGCCTGCGCCCTCGCCTGCTGACGCGCATCGAACCACTGGTTCAGCGCAGCCACCGAACTCGCGTGAAAGGCGCCGAAGGTCAGTCCATGCAGCAGTTGCGCGCCGACGAGCCAGGCCGGCGAGGCAACCGCCCAGCCGATGACGATGAAGCGGATGCTCGCGGCAAGCAGCGCCGCCATCAGCACGGCGCGTAGCGTGAAACGGCGCAGCAGCAAGGGCATGCAGAGGAAAACGCCGATTTCAGCGAGCACGCCGAGCGTCCACAATCCACCGATCAGGCGCTTGCTGTAGCCGTGCTCATCGAGGTGAATCGAATAGAAGACGTAGAGCGCGCCGTGCGCACAACTCATGAAGAAGGCCGCACCGAACAATCCGGCCACCGGGCCGCTGCGCAGGATGTCACGCAAGGACTGCGTTGCCACCGCGCGCTCGGCATGGACCGGCGCCTCGGGTACGCTCAGCGAGCACAGAAATATGCCGGCCAGCAGGACGCTGCAGGCCCACAGCACGAGTCCGAGGTCGGTGCGCTCCAGCAGATCGCCGAGCACGAGCACCGTCACCACGAATCCGATCGATCCCCAGACGCGCACGGCGCCATAGCGGGATACCCGTGACTTCAGATGCTCGAGGGTCAGCGCTTCCACCAGCGGCAGCGAGGCACTCCAGAAGAAAGACATGAGCGCCATGGCGACAAACACACCGATGAACTGTTCGGTAGAGAAGAAGATCAGGAAGCCGCCCAGACTGGCCGCCCCGGCCGCCCGGATGATGGGCGTGCGCGCACCTATGCGGTCTGCCAGCCAGCCCCACAGGCTGGGCGCCAGAATGCGCATGACCTGCATGAGCGACATAACGATGGCGATGTCTGCCGCGGTGAAACCGATCGAAGAGAGGTAGAGGCCGAAGTAAGGCGAAAACGCACCGACGAAGGCGAAATAGAAGAAGTAGTAGGCGGACAATCGCCAGTAGGGAAGAGCCATCGAGCGAAGTCTACCCGAGGCGCACCGCCGCTAGCGTGTGCCGTGCCTGAGTTGTATGACCCCCTCGCCCACGCGCTGGGCGATGATGTCGGACTGGATGCCTTCGCTGTAGCTGACGATTTCATAGCCGGCGTAACCGCCGGCGCGAGCCAGTTGCTCGGCCCGACGGTTGAACACCATGCGCGCTTCACCTTCGCCGCCGGCGCGCGTGCGCAGCTTCTTCATGCCGAGGTAGTACGTATCGTCGGACAACCTGGCCTCGTCGATGGTCCAGTTCGGCGCCATCGGGTCGAGCACCAGATAGACGATGTAGGCCGCGCCGGCAAAGTAGATGAGTTTTTCCGCCGTTGTAGCGTAGCCGGGCGTGAGCTGCAGCTTCGTGTTGGGTATGACCGAACCGCTGCTCGGCAGCGTGCGATCGAGCGATGAACACGCAGCCAGCAGAAGGCATGCAACGACCACGGACAGTTGTGGCTTCATGAATCAGGCTCCGATGAAGTTGAACAGCGACAACCCGGATACCTTCAGGAAGGACTGCTGTGCCGCCTGCAGGTAGGCCTGCTGCTGCGTCAGACGGCTGATCGCCTCGGTGTAGTTCAGATCGCGCAGACTCGACAGCGCGGTTTCGAACTGCAGGTTGACCTCCTCGCCGAGGGAGTCGAGCGCGGCAAGTTCGGTATTGCGCGACCCGATGCGTGCGCGCGTCGTCAGCAGGTTGTCTGTTGCCTGATCGATGTTCGAAATCGCCGACGCCAGCGCATTGCCGACCCTCGCACTCGACGGAGCGTCGCCGGTACCCAACTGTTCCAGCGCCAGAATCACGCTGCCCAGCGTTTCGAACAGGCTCTGCGACGAACTCATCTCGAGCTCGACGCTGTCGCCGTCTGCCGGCATGCCGGTCATGGAAAACCGCGCACCAAAGTCGAACGGCGGTTCGCTGCCGATCGAACGCAGCAAAATGACGTCTCCCTCGGCGAAAGTGCGGGGCAACGGCGCACCACCAGGGGCGGCTCCAGTGAGCAGCGAGTCGCCGCTTGCATTGTCGATGATGTCATAGGTCGTCACACCGCCCGAGACGTCGAACACGACTTCGAAGCTGCCCGGATTGTTCGGATCGGACCATTTCGCCCGGTCGGTCACGCTGCCCGCATCCAGCACCGCGGTGCCGCTGTTGGTGCTGCCGGGCGTCACCGAAAACCTCCCGTTCCCGTCGGGGATCCGCATGAAGACGTTGCTGCCCGAATCGCTGATCGCGATCTGGCGATTGCTGGCAACCTGGGCCAGGCGCTGGCCGTCGTCGCCGGCGTAGGCGACACCTGCCTCGACACTCCCGGAAAAGGGCTGGGTCGTGCTCTTGTAACCACTGAAAAGATAGTCGCCGAAGGCATCGCGCGAGTTGGCGATGCCCATCAGTTCGGAAAACATGGCGCGCAGATCGGTCGCGATCGCTTTTCTGTCGGCATCTCCGAGCGCCGCGTTTCCGGCCTGGATAAGCCGCTCGCGCGCCGTCGCCAGCACGTCGCCGGCGGTCGCGATCTGCGATTCCGCGAAACCGAGCGCGCTGCCAGCATCGCGACGATTTACGCCGAACTGGTCATTCATCGATTTCGACTGATCGATTTCAAGCGCTCGTGCGGACGCTACCGGGTCGTCGGACGGTGCCAGCACGCGCCGACCTGTCGACAGCTGCTGCTGCGTCTTGAACAGGTCTCCGCTCTGGCGCAGAAGCCCCGCGGTACCTGCTTCATAGACTGTGTTGGTCGAAATTCTCATTTCATCACTCCTCAGCGGCCGAGGGCCAGCAGGGTGTCGAACAGTCTGCTGGCCAGTTCGATCATTTTTCCGGAAGCTTGATAGGCCTGCTGATAACGCAGCAGATTGGCCGCCTCCTCATCCAGGTTGACGCCGGAAAGCGATTGCTGCGATTCGGTCACGCGCGCCAGCACGACGCTCTGTGCGCTCTGATTGACCTTCACCTCGCGCGCCTGGGCGCCTACCGTGGCGACCATCTGGGCGTATGCGCCCTGGAATCCGGTGGTGCCGCCAGCCAGCGTCTTCTCGTCCTGCAGGGCGGCCAATGCCAGCAGGTTGCGGTTATCACCCTGGCCGCTGGAATTCGCCTTCACCACGAAACTGTCTCCGTTGCGCGGCACGCCCGACATCTCGAAAGTGAACCCGCCCTGGCCAGCAAAGGTGTAGCTGCGGCCGGCGGAATCCGTGGTCGGGTTGTAGGCGAGGGTTCCACCCGGACCGCCGGTCACGTTGAAGCGATTGTTGGCGGCATCGAAGGTCAGCGTGATGTCGGCCGCAAGCGGCAGTCCGGTGATCGATGTCACTTCGCCCGAACTGATCGAGGCGCTGCCGGTGTTGGTCAGGGCGGCGGCAGTGCTCACCGGCGCCGCCACTGCAAGCATGCGCGGATCCTTCAGCAGCGTACGGATGTCGGCGGCGCCATTGCGGGTCGGCTGGATCAGGAAGCTGTCCCCGGCAGCAAGCGTCGTTGCGCCCGAGTCGAGCGTGAAACCCTGCGGACTGCCGGGCGGCGGCAGGGCGCCGAGCGTTGCAGCAGACCAGCTCTGATCGTCCGAGAGACGGGTCAGCGTGTAGGCGGCCCCGTCGTAGGTGAGTTGATAGTCACTGGTGGTCAGGTCGGCCGAGTCGTCGATCGTCACATTCACCTGCGCAGCCGCCACCGTGCTGTTGGTACTGGCCGGCAGTGCGCTGCCGGAAAGCGTATTGAAGAAGGCGGTGCCGAGCGCACCGTCGAGGTCCTGCCCCAGCAGATGCTGCGCGTTGAACTGTTCAGTCATCCCGATGGCAACGCGTCCCAGCGCATTCTGGGCTTCGTCCAGCGTGTCTCGGCGGAACGAAAGCAATCCGCCCAGCTTGCCGCCGCTGATCGAATCTTCCTGCATCCGCAGCACGGAGCCACCCGGTGCCGTGTAGGTCACTTCAGTACGGCTGGCGTCCTCGAGCGATGGCGTGGCAGTGAGATTGAAGGCGTTTCCGCCCACCACGATCGGCTGGCCGTTGCCGATGAACAGATTGATAGAACCGTCGCTCTGCTGAAGTTGCGTCACGCGCACCAGTTCGTTGAGCTGCGTGATCATCTTGTCGCGCGAGTCGAGCATGTCGTTGGCCAATCGGTTGGAACCGGTGGTCGACTGGGCCACGACGATCTGGTCGTTATAACGTGCGACCTGCGATACCAACTCGTTGATCTGCGTCACCGCGCCGGAAATTTCACCATTGATGCCCTCGCGGATCTGGTCGATGCGTAGATCAAGTGCGTTCAGACGTGCCGTCATCGACTGTGCGGAAGAAATCGCGGCCTGACGCGACGCAAGCGAGGTCGGCGATGAAGACACGCTCTGCAGCGCGCTGAAGAAATCGCTCATCGCAGGCGACAGACCGGCCTGCGAATCGGCGAGCAGATTGTCGAGCGCACCGATCTGGTCCGCGTAGATGCTGTATTCGGCGCTCTGCGTCTGCGCCTCCATGACCTGCGCCGTCAGAAACTGGTTGTAGATGCGGCGCACGGTCTCGACGCGCGCGCCCTGCCCGAGGAATCCAGCGCCGGTGAGCTGCGGATCGTTGGTGCCCAGAACGACCTGCTGTCGACTGAAACCCGGGGTCGCCGCATTCGATATGTTGTGACCGGTCGTGATCAGCCCCGCCTGTGCGGCGTTGAGCCCGGTAATACCGATGTTGTAGAGCTGCGTTCCCATGATGTGTCGTCTCGTTCAAAGTGCTTACGACCCATCTAAGCAAAACCTTTGCCAGCTCTGTTTCATTCCGGTCATACAATGCTGCAACAATCACGGCATGACCGGAAAGAACGAGCTCTCAGGGCGTGCAGACGTGCTTTTCAAGACTTCCGCCGGACGTTCGGAAGTCTTGCGGAGAACCATGAAGATGAGCGCGCTGGAGCGCACGCTGCTGATACTGGTGGATGGGCGGCAGAATCTTGCCGGCCTGTTTGCCGCGCTTGGCCGGCAGTACCCGGCAGATGACGAATGCCTTGCTTCGTTGCAGCGGCTCGTGACAATCGGGCTGGTGACCGCAAAGGGCGAGGCCGGACCGGGGTGCGCCACAACGCGCCGTTCGCTGGCGCTTGCGCGCCTTCATCTCATCAAAAGCGTCGAGCGCGCGCTGCGCGGCGACACGCACCATCTGAAACCTGTTTTTCTGGGCGTCACGGACGAAGTCTCGATGCTGCGCGCCATCGACGTCTGTCACACAGCCCTCGTCCGGGCCGGCGCGGATACGCAAGCCGAGGCCATGCGCGCACGCTGCCTTGAATTGATGCCCGAACCTTCGAACGAAAGGTCCGGCGTGCCGGTCACTCCGACAGCGCCGCCCGGAGCAGCGGACCGTTGATGATCCGCTCGAGCTTGGCGCCATACATCGGATCCGTCGCGTAGCCGGACTGCTGCAGGCCGCGCGCGAAACTGCCGGCATCCTGCGCCCCGACCACGCCCGCATAGCGCGGCTGGTTCAGCAGCAGTCTGGCGTAGTCGGCGAAGCTTTCTTCATACGAACCGTAACGGCGGAACGCATCGTTCTGCTTCGTCCAGCGGCCCTCTACATACTCACTCGCCGAGACGCTGACGGTTTGCCCCTGCCAGCTGCTGCCGGCCTTGATATTGAAGAGGTTATTGCTGGAAGAGCCATCGGCTGCAGTAAGTTCGGCCCGGCCCCAGCCGGTTTCCAGCGCAGCCTGGGCTACCAGGAACTGTGCCGGGATGCCTGTCGCCCGACTGGCCGACAGGGCGGCCGGCCAGACGCGTTCGACGAACGCACGTGCGTGTGCCGGAGCGCCCGCACTCGTCGGCGGCGGCTGATCGGCCGCGAGGCCGGCGATGGCGGACGCAACAGGTTCTGCCGCCCCGGGCTGCAAGGACTGCCGGAAGGCGGCATTCCTTGCCGTCGGCGGCTGAAACGGCAATCCGGAAAAAAGACCGGCATCGGACAGGGGCTTCAAGTCGATCGGTTTCGACGTATCGGCGCTGCCGGCGTTGGCGGCCAGCTGGCGCTCCATCACGCGGGCCAGTCCCGTGCCACCGCCCTCGGTCATCACCTGCGCCCACTGCTGGTCCAGCATGTCCTGATACATCTTGCTTTCCTGCCCGCCGAACAGCTCGTCGCCGGGTGAAGCTTCACGCATCGACTTGATCACGACCTGCAGGAACATGGCCTCGAACTGCTTGGCGGCCGCCTTCAGCGCTTCGGGCGAATTGTCGCGCGATGCCTTGCGCAGGACGTCCAGTCCCCGTACGTCAGCCGCCAGTGTGGTGAGGCCGCTGTTCTCCATCAGATGACTTCCAGCTCGGCACGCAGCGCACCGGAGGCCTTCATCGCCTGCAGGATGATGATGAGGTCCTGCGGGTTGGCTCCCAGCGCGTTCAGCGCGCGCACGACTTCCGACAGGTTGGCGCCCTTCTTCACATTGATCAGCGCACTGCCTTCCTGCTGAATGTCTATCTGGTTGCGCTCGGTCACCACAGTCTGTCCGCCCGACAGCGGCGCAGGCTGGCTGACCACCGGCTCCGCACTCACCGTGACGGTCAGGTTGCCGTGCGCCACTGCGCAGGCGTCAAGCGTCACGGCCTGATTCATGACGACAGAGCCGGTGCGCGAATTGACAATGACCTTGGCCGCCTGCAGCGCCGGCGTCACGTCGAGATTCTCCATGCGGCTCATGAAGGCGACACGCTCGCCCGGATCGAGCGGCGCACGAACCTGGATGCGCCGCGCGTCGACCGCCACTGCGGTACCCGGCAGCATCCCGGCATTGATGGCTTCGACCATGCGCTGGGTGGTGCCGAAATCGGTGGTGTGCGTTTCCAGATGGATGAATTCGCCCTCGCCCACCTGCGTGGGGACCGCGCGTTCGACCGTTGCACCGCCGGCGATGCGCCCGACCGAAAGATGATTGATGGTGACCGATGCACCACCGGCCGACGCACCGGCGCCGCCCACCACGACATTGCCCTGGGCGATGCCATAGACCTGACCATCCGCACCCTTGAGCGGCGTCATGACCAGTGTGCCGCCGCGCAGGCTCTTCGCGTTGCCCATCGACGACACAGTGATGTCCATCGTCTGTCCGGGGCGCGCAAACGGCGGCAGGTTGGCGGTCACCATCACGGCCGCGACGTTCTTCAGCTGCAGCGTCTGGCCGGGCGGAAGCGTGACACCCATGTTGCCCAGCATGTTGATCACGCTCTGCACGGTGAAAGGCGTCTGCGTCGTCTGGTCGCCTGAACCATCCAGACCGACCACCAGACCGTAGCCGATGAGCTGGTTGTTCCGTACGCCCGACAGCGATGCGAGATCCTTGATGCGTTCGGCGTGTGCCGGCAGCGACAACAGCAGCGTGAGAAGCAGGAATGCGGTGATGCGTTTCATGATCGTTCGCCCTCCGGGCGCCAGTGTGCCAGCGACGTTTATACGTCTGCCCGGCCGGCGCCGATGGCCGGAACAGACGGCGATTCTTGGCTCAAGCCTGAGCCTCAGATGGGCAGGAACGTAAGGAAGAAGCGTGCCAGCCAGCCCATTACCTGCGCCTCGTCGATGTAGCCGTTCGCACGGTATTCGATGCGCGCATCGGCCACCTGTGTCGACTGGACCGCGTTGGTACCGGTGATCTGCGTCGAATTGACGATGCCCGAGAACCGGATGAATTCGTTGCCTTGATTGATCGCGACCTGTTTCTCGCCGGACACCAGCAGGTTGCCGTTGGGCAGCACTTCGATGACGGTCACGGTGATCGTACCGGTGAAGTTGTTGTCTGCCGACGATGCCCCCTTGCCGGAGAAGGCGTTTTCACTGCTTGCGGCAACGGAAGCGCCCTGCACGCCCTTGAGCGGCATGCCGGTGATGGTCGGCACGTTCATCTCGAGATCCTGCGTGCGATCGGCCGAACTGGCCGACTTCTTGGCGGCCTGGGTGCGCTCGCTGATGTTGATGACCAGCGTGTCGCCGACATAACGGGCGCGACGGTCTTCGAACAGCGGGCGCACGGCACCCGGCTGATAGATGGCGCCGGCGTTCTGCACATAGTCGCTGCGCGGCGCCGGACGTGCCGTCATCGGCTGATGCACGGCCGTCGGCGGCGTCGTGGTGACGCAGCCGGCAAGGGTTGCCGCCACCAGCAGCACGACGATGAAGCCTGTGGCGCGGGCGATCAGCTGGATTCGTTGGGGGCTCATTGCGGCGTCTCCGCGGGGGAAGCTGTTTGCAGGTTCAGAGTTGCGTCAGGCGGGCCAGCATCTCATCCGAGGTCTGGATGGCGCGCGAGTTGATTTCGTAGGCGCGCTGCGTCTGGATCATGTTCACCAGTTCTTCGACGACATTCACGTTCGATGTTTCGACGAAGCCCTGATTGAGCAGGCCGGCGCCGTTGGTACCCGGTGTATTGGGCGTCGGCGTGCCGCTCGACGCCGTTTCGACGTAGAGGTTTTCGCCCACACTCTGCAGACCGCCGGTATTGACGAAGGTCGCCAGCTGAAGCTGGCCGATCTGCGTCGGCGCTGCCTGACCGGCCTGCAGCGCGCTGACCACGCCGTCTCGACCGATGGTCAGCGATACTGCATCAGGCGGAATGGTGATCTGCGGCTGAACCGGAAAGCCGCTGGAGGTGACCATCACGCCCTGCGCGTCCTTCTGGAATGCGCCGTCACGCGTGTAGGCCAGCGTGCCGTCGGGCATCTGGATCTGGAAGAAACCTTCGCCCTGCACCGCCACATCGAGTGAGTTGCTGCTCTGCTGCAGATTGCCCTGGGTGTGGATGCGCTGGGTGGCGACGGGGCGTACGCCAGTGCCGATCTGCAGGCCCGACGGAATGGTGTTCTGCTGGGTGTTCAGGGCACCCGGCTGACGCATGGTCTGGTACAGCAGATCCTCGAATACGGCACGTGCGCGCTTGAAGCCGTTGGTGCTGACGTTGGCGAGGTTGTTGGTGATGACATCGAGCTGAGTCTGATGTGCATCCATGCCGGTGCGGGCAATCCACAGCGAGCGGATCATGGTCGGTGCCTCCGGTTATCGGTTGGACAGCAGCTGCGAAGCTGTCTGATCGTCGCGCTCTGCCGTCTGCAGCATGCGCGTCTGCATTTCGAACTGGCGGGACAGGGAAATCATCGCCACCACCTGATCCACCACATTCACGTTGCTGCCCTCAAGGTAGCCACCCGCCACACGCACGTTCTGTGCCTGCGGCACCGGTGCCTGGGCAGTGACGCGGAAAAGACCGTCATCACCGCGCGTGATCGTGTTTTCGGGCGGATCGACCAGCTTCAGCCGGCCCAGCGGATTGACCTGGTTCACGCCACCGGTGCGCTGCACGGCAGACAGCGTTCCATCGGAGCCGAACGTGACTTCGGTGTCCGGCGGTACGGTGATCGGTCCGGATTCACCCGCCACAGGGATGCCGTTATGGTTCTGCAGCACGCCGGTCGGGCTGATCTGCAGGTGCCCGTTGCGCGTGTAGGCCTCGCTGCCGTCAGGCATGGCAAGCGCGATCCAGCCGCTGCCCTGTATGGCGACGTCGAAAGGCCGGCCGGTCTGTTGCAGCGGGCCGGGCGTGAAGTCGTTCTTCACGCTGGCATCGACCACGAAGGCGCGCGACGCGAGAGCCTCTGACTTCACCGGTACCGCGCGCAGCCTGTGCTCTTCGGCGCGGTAGCCGGTAGTCGATGCGTTGGCGAGGTTCTGCGCGACGGATGCCTGACGCTCGAGCGTCCATTTGGCACCTGTCATTGCGGTGTAGATCACGCGATCCATGGTCGGTCCTCAGTGGCGATCAGCGCAGATTGACCAGCGTCTGCATGATCTGGTCCTGCGTCTTGATGGATTGCGCGTTGGCCTGGTAGGCGCGCTGCTGGGTGATCATGTTCACCAGTTCGGCGGTCAGGTCGACGTTGGAATCTTCGACTGCGCCCGGCTGCAGTCCGCCGCGGTTGCCGGTACCCGGCTCCCCGACTGCCGGCGGGCCCGAAATCGAGGTTTCACCCCAGGCGTTGCTGCCGAGCTGGGTCATGCCGTCGGGATTCTGAAACGTGGCGAGCACCACCTGACCGAGGTTGCGCGACTGACCATTCGTGTAGCGGCCCTGGAGAATGCCTTCCGGCGACACGCTGATGCCGGACAGTCGCCCGGATGCAAACCCGTCCTGCGAAACCGCATTCACGCTGAAATTGGTGCCGAACTGCGTCGAGTTGGTCAGATTGAGGTCGTAATCAAGCGTCGTGACCGCACCCGTGGTGACCGGAAAGGAAAGCGCGATCGTGGTCGGGCTGACCAGATTGCCATTCGAATTGAAGGTGACCGTGGTCGCAGCCGAGGCGGCCCCACCGTCCAGCTGCGAACGAACACCCCACTCGTTCGGCGTCGCCGACTTGATGAAGTAGAGCGACATCACGTGCGGATTGCCGAGCGAATCGTAGGCGGTCAGCGAAGTCGAATACGAAAAGCTGTTGGTATCGGTGGTCGCAAAGGTTCCGCTGGTCGGTACTGCCCGCCGCGAATCCAGATTGACGGCCAGGTCGGCGGTCGTTGTGGCATTGGGCTCGCCGCCGCTCAGCGCAGTGTCGATCTGCAGATCGATCGGTGCCGTGACGACGATGTTGTCGTCCGCATCGACGCCGTAGCCGGTCAGTCGATAGCCCGACCCATTGACGATGTAGCCCGACTTGTCCACCGAGAACTGGCCGTTGCGGGTGTAGAGCGTGGTGCCGCTGTCGTTCATCCGGAAAAAGCCATCACCGTTGATCGCCAGATCGAGCGGATTGCTGGTGACCGTGATGTTGCCTTGCGAGAACTGCTGCGCGACGCCATTGACCATGGCGCCGATGCCGATCTGCGATGAACCGCCGCCACCGAGGGTCGACGCGTAGATGTCGGCAAATTGTGCCATTGACTGCTTGAAACCCACGGTCGTCGAGTTGGCCACATTGTTGCTGATGGCATCGAGCGCCTTGGAGGCGATGTTCAATCCGGAAAGTCCTTGCTGGAAAGCCATGATTCAACTCCCGATCAATAGATCTGCTTGATATCGTTCATCGTGACCAGCGACTGCTGGCCTACATTCAGGCGGGTCGTGCCGCCAGTGCGCTCCACGCTGTTCACCACGGCAAGCTCGAGCGGCGTACCCACCAGCTTCTGCTTGCCCAGCACCGCCTCGACGGTGAAGGAGTACTTGCCATCCTTAGCAACAGGCGTGCCAGCATCGGTCAATCCGTCCCACGGAAACTGGGAGATACCTGCTTCCTTCGGGCCCAGATCGAGCTCGCGCACGACCAGACCGCTGGCGTCCTTGATCGTGATCGCCACCCGGTCGGCCGGTGCCGTCAGTTCCACTCCGCCCATCGACTGGCCATTGAGCAGTTCAAGCTTCGATCCCTCGACCAGCACGGCGTGACCAACCAGCGCGGCGGCCTGCAGGTGCTGCGCGTCGGACGAGCTTTCGGTCAGCTTCTCGAGCGTGCTGTTGAGCTTGCTGATGCCATCCACCGTGCTGATCTGCGCGAGCTGCGAGGTGACCTGCGCGTTATCCATCGGGTTGAGCGGATCCTGCATCTTCAATTGCGTGGTGAGCAGCCTGAGGAAGCGGTTCTGCGATGCGTCGATCTCGGATGTAGCCTTGGTCTGCGAGGTGTTCAGCGAGCTGTAGATGTCTGCGGCGGAGGTGCCGCCTGCGGGAGTGATTGCCATGGCTTTGTCCTTACTGTCCGATGGTGAGAGTCTTGAGCATCAGCTGCTTCGCGGTATTCATCATTTCCGCGTTGGTCTGATACGAGCGTGAGGCGGAAATCATGTTCACCATCTCTTCCACCACGTTGACATTGGGCATCTGCACATACCCCTCCTTGTTCGCAGCCGGATTGTTCGGGTCGTAAGTCATGCGCAGCGGCGCGGCGCTTTCGACGATCTGCGTCACGCGCACGCCGTTGGCGTCGCCGCCGTCAGTGATCGGACGCGTCTCGAATACCACCTGCTTGGCGCGGTACGGCTGACCGTTCGCCGACGTGACGGAATCGGCATTGGCCAGGTTGCTGGAGACCGTGTTGAGGCGTACCGACTGCGCGGTGAGCGCCGAACCGGCGATGCCGAATACATTGAACATGTTTCCCATGATTCAGACTCCTTACTGACCCTGGATGGCGTTCTGCATGGTGCGCAGACGACCGCTTATGAAGGTGAGAAGCGCCTCGTACTGCACCGAGTTTTCGGCGAATGCGGCGCGTTCGACGTCCATGTCGACGGTGTTGCCATCAACACTGGACTGCGTTTCGGTGCGGTACTTCATCGACTGATCCATTCCGCCGTCGCCTTTCGCCTCGATGTGGCGCCCCGAAGTTCGGGCCAGTTCGACCGGTCCACCCAGTCGGCCGCCCATGGCACCTTCGAGCGCACTGCGGAAATCGACATCCCGCGCCTTGAAGTGCGGCGTGTCGGCGTTCGCGATGTTCGATGCCAGCGCCTGCTGACGTGCAGCCCTCACGCCGAGTGCGGCCTGTGGAAGATCGAGAAGTCTGTCGAGTGGTGTCGGCATGGTGGGTATCCCATTGCAGCTATCGTGCCAGCCACTCTATGTCCCCGTTGCGCGACTGGATCGGCAAAAAAGGACCGTTCGAGCCCCGCCTTTCAAGGCTATCTGCCGCTCGAAAGCGGCAAGCTTTGCCGCCCGCAGCCACACAGATCAGCCGCAAACCCTTTACCCACAAGGCTTTTCGGGCCGGCAAGGCGGTTTTCGGCTGTCTGACCGCTTCAACGCGAAAGAAGGCTGTGCTTCACACCCTATTTGCCGCATCGCCGGAAGCCGCCGCGTGATGCAATGACGACATCGAACGGGAGCAAATCATGATCCGCAGTCTGCTGATGATTCTATTCATGGCCTCATGCGGCCTCGCCCTTGCACAGATGGCCGGTCAGACACCTGTACACCCCGATGCCGAGGCGATGCGTCGCACCGTCATTCACTTCCTGCAGGTTCAGACGGCCGGCATGCCGGGTCAGGCCACGTTCGATCTGGGCCAGCCGGAGGCACGGCTGGCGCTTGCACCGTGCGCGGCGCATGAAGCCTTCCTGCCCCAGGGCACACGCGCCTGGGGACGCATCAGCGTCGGCGTGCGCTGCGTTGCCGGCGCCACCTGGACGCTCTACCTGCCGGTCCGCGTGCGCATCGACGGCAACTACCTCGTCGCCTCGCGTGCCCTCGGGCGCGGCCAGATCGTCGGAGAGGGCGACTACGGTTTCATGCGCGGTGACCTGACCGATCTTCCACCGAACATCCTGACCGACCCGCAGCACCTCGTGGGTCAGTCGGTAAATGTGGCACTGGCCGCCGGACAACCGTTGCGTGCCGACTGGCTGCGCGCGCCAGTTGCCGTGCAGCAGGGCCAGATCGTCAAGCTCTTTGCCCGTGGCGGCGGCTTTTCCGTCAGTCACGATGGCCGGGCACTGGCCAGCGCCCAACCAGGCCAGACCGTGCAGGTGCGTACCGGTCGCGGCCAGGTAGTGAGCGGCGTCGCCCGTGCGGGTGGCCAGGTGGAGGTTGTTTACTGACCCTTCCAGACCGTTCGCATCCGGCGTCTGTGATTGGTATATTCATGAGCAGCAGACCGTGTAAGACTGCTCCCTACAAAAACTCCTAAAGTTTTGTGCAGGGACCGTCGTAATACCGGTCGAACGTCTTATGAAAGGGTTCATCGTGAAAATCGACGGAACTGGAAAACCGCTTGCTCCGACGGCGACTTCGGCTACCAAAGGCACTTCGGGAAGCAACCCGGCGGGTGCTGCCTCATCAACGACCGCACCAGGTGCGCAGATCGATATTTCGGGTACTTCGGCACGACTGCGCGAGCTCGAGGCATCGGTCGCCAACGTGCCGGTGGTCGACAGCGCACGCGTTGACGAAATCAAGCAGGCGATCGCAGACGGCCGTTTCAAGGTCAATGCAGACCGCGTGGCCGACAGCCTGATCGAAAGCGTGCGTCAGATGCTGAACACGCGACCGACCACCTGATGGCTGCAAACGAACCGGCCGCGCAGACCGCTGCGAGGCTGGCTGCAGTGATGAACGAAGAATCGGTGACCTTGCGCACCGCCCTCGGCCATCTGCATGCCGAGCGCACGGCACTTGAGTCGGGCGAGGTGGACAGCCTCGCCGTCATTGCCGCACGCAAGTCGGAGGCTTACGGACGACTGGCACAACTGGGCGACGCACGCGTCGCGCTGCTTGCCCGCGCCGGCGTGAAACCCGCCAGAGTCGATATCGAGGCACTGTTCGACAGTGTTCCGGAATGGGCTGTATGTCGGCAGCCGTTCGCCGACCTGACCGGACTTGCCCGCGAAGCCCATGACCTGAATCAGGCCAACGGCGTGCTGATCCGCGCGCAGATGAAGTCGAGCCAGCAGGCACTGGCCGTGTTGATGTCTGCATCGGAACAGGCGTCGACCTACGGGCCGGACGGGCAGTCGATGCTGCGCGGTTCCAGCCGGTCACTCGGCAGCGCCTGATCTTTCGACCGGATGGAGTTCGAGCGGCGTGTTTCGCCGCGTCGTTTGAAGCGTCGCCACTGCGGCCACGCAGATTCCTATGGTATGGATTTCCTATGCGAAATCAGTACGTTTTCGTCATGCCTGTTTGCCGAGCACCGACCCCGGTAAAGGTTACAACCGCGGGAAGCTTGATCCCAGACTGCCTTCGGGCACTTCGACCGGCCCGGTGGCTGGCTGTACACCCGGCTGGACGGGTTCGTTCGAAAAGGTTTCGATGCGGATGGACACACGACGATTCCGGGCGCGCCCTTCCTCGCTTGTGTTGTCGGCCACCGGTCGCTGATCGGCAAGGCCGGCTGCGGTAAGCCGCGTCGCGAGAATGCCCTGATCGGCGAAGACTCCGGTCACGGCAGCGGCGCGCAGCGCCGACAGGGCCCAGTTCGACACCAGTCGGCCACTCACCGGACTGTTGTCCGTGTGGCCCTCGACGACCAGCGGAAAATCGGTATAAAGCAGCACGCGGGCGATCGCCGCGATGATGTCCTGGGCGGCAGGCTGCAGCGTCGCCTCGCCGGCGCCGAACAGGAACGCGGCATCCAGATCGACCGTGAGCCCCAGCGCTCCTTCGGTCACACTCGCCTGACCTTCCCGGGTCAGTGCCGACAAGGCCTGACGAATATCCTTGGCAGCCTTGTCAGCCCGTTCCTTGCGCTCCTGCTCCTTCTGCGCGGAACGTGCCGCACGCAGCTGATCGAGTTGTATCTGCATCGCGTCGCTCTGATCGGTGGCGGGCAGCTCAATGAGGCGCACACCCTCGCGCGCCGCAAAGGCGCTGTTCAGCGACTGGCTCAGCACACGGTACTTGCCCTCGTTGACCTGCGAGATGGCGTACATCACGACAAAAAACGCAAACAGCAACGTGACCAGATCCGCGTACGAAATCAGCCAGCGGTCGTGATTCTCGTCCGAGTCGGGAACATAGCGGCGCTTCCTCATTGCGCGCCTCACATTCAGCCCGGCACCTGCGCGACGTAACCGAGCAGGCGGCTTTCGATGATGCGGGGGTTGTCGCCATTGGCGATGCCGGCCAGACCATCCACGAACATTTCGCGCATGCTGACAAGCTGCGTCACATGCATCTGCAGCTTGCGGCCGATGGGCAGGAAAATCATGTTGGCAGTGCCCACGCCGTAGATCGTGGCCACGAAGGCTGTCGCGATGCCCGCGCCGAGCCGGGTCGGATCACCCAGGTTTTCCATCACGTGGATGAGACCGAGCACCGCCCCCAGGATGCCGACGGTCGGCGCGTATCCGGCGGCTGCATCCCAGACGCGGGCCGACTGTCGGAGTGTAGTTTCATAGGTAGTGATCTCCACTTCCATGACTTCGCGCAGCCGCTCGGAATCGGCGCCATCCACCAGCAGCTGGATGCCTTTCCGGAAGAAGGCATCCGGCTCGCTGGCAACCTGCTTCTCAAGTATCAGAATGCCTTCGCGCCGTGACAGCTGCGCCCAGCCGACCAGCTTGGTGATCATGTCGTCCGGCATCTGGGCGGGCGTCGCGAACGCCCAGGCTCCCATGCGCATGCCACGCATGAAGATCGGAAAACGCGTCTGCAGCATGGTCGCGCCCAGGGTGCCGCCCAGTACGATGATCATTGCCGCCGGCTGAAACAGCGAGGACAGGCGGCCGCCCTCCAGCACCTGCCCGGCCATGATGGCCGCAACGCCCAGAGCCAGGCCGGCAACGCTGATCCGATCGACGCGCATGCTCATCGCCCCGTCCAGTTCCGGATCAGCCGCGAGCGGCGATGCGGCTGCGCAGGCGGGCGATGGCCTGACTGTGCAGCTGGCACACGCGCGACTCGGACACGCCGAGGATTTCGCCTATTTCGCGCAGATTCAGATCTTCTTCGTAATAGAGGCCCATCACCGTCTTTTCGCGGTCCGGCAGATCACCGATGGCACGCACGAGCACATCGCGCATGTTCTTGTCGAGCAGGCGCGCGAGCGGGTCGAGGTCGGCGGTACCGACACTGTGGCGGTCGAGATAATCGTCATCGTCGCCGTCAGTGAAATCCTCGAAGTAGACCAGCTGATAGCCACGCGCTTCCTGCAGCATCTTCTGGTATTCACCCAGCGGCATGCTGAGCGAATCGGCCAGCTCGCCTTCGGTCGGCTGACGCCCCTTCTGCTGCTCGAGCGTATGGATGGCCGTTTCGATGCGGCGCATGTTTCGACGCAGGCTGCGCGGCAGCCAGTCGTTCTCACGCAGACCGTCGAGCATGGCGCCGCGGATGCGCTGCACGGCATAGGTTTCGAACTGCGCCCCCAGCCCTTCCTCGTAGCGGCTCATGGCGTCGAGCAAACCCAGCATTCCATTCTGGATGATGTCTTCGACCTGAACACTGGCCGGAAGCTTGGCCATAAGGTGATAAGCGATGCGCTTGACCAGCGGCGCGTAGTGCTTGGCGAGCTGGTCGCGGTCCAGTGTTCCGGATGCGGTATACATATTGAGTCCTCTGCTTCGGCCGGCTGCGCTGTCAGGCCACCCGCGCCGAAACCGAACCCTGGTAAGGGGACGCGTCGGCAGGTGGCGTTTCGTTAAGGGACATCAACATACCGGTTTTTTCTGAGTCGAGGGATACGAAGAGCTTTTCGGCAAGATCACGTCCGATCTTGAGGGCATCGTCACCCGTCACGGAGAAAATCGGCCGCTGGTATCCGGCGGGCAGGCAGCCCAGCCAGTGCAGCGCGCTGCCCAGGTGCTCGCTCACCACACCATTCAGGCTGGCAAACGCCTGACGTGCGTCGGCAACGGAACGCGCCCGGCTGACCCCGACGTGCACCGGCCGTACCACGCCGGCCGACACCGGGGCGTTGCCGGTGAAATGACGCTTGATCAGCGCATAGGCCGCAGTCACGCTGACACCCGAAGCCGCGGTCACCACTGCCAGACGGTCCGAGCGGCGGGCCAGCGCCGACAGCTGCGACTCGTCCAGCGCACAATCGACAATCAGAAGTTCGGTATCGCGGGTCAGTTCCACCAGGGCTTCGTCCAGAGCTTCGAGCTGCAGGCGGTTGAGCTGACGCGACTGGGTCGCCAGCCGGGCGGCCGGCACCACTGCGACGCCGTGCTGCGACAGCAGCGGAATTGATGCCAGCGGTGCGTCGCGATTGATCGCCTGCAGCAGATCGAGGCGGGAAGTGAGGCCCAGTCGTGCCGTGGCGGAACCGGCGCCCTGATGCTCATCGATCAGGGTCACCCGCAGTCCGGCACGTGCCGCCTGAAGTGCAGCGCCGAGGGCAATCGAGGTGTTGCCGACGCCGGCCATCGCGCCGGCAAAGCTGACACGCTGCGTCGGATGACGACGGAACATCGCCCGCAGCCCGGAAGCCTGATCCTTCATGAGGTCAGCCACGGCTCACCTCGTTGCGGACATTGCGTCGGGACGCCGCCATCACAAGCC
Organism: Methyloversatilis sp.; assembly: GCA_017984755.1. Taxonomy (GTDB): domain Bacteria; phylum Pseudomonadota; class Gammaproteobacteria; order Burkholderiales; family Rhodocyclaceae; genus Methyloversatilis. The sequence continues at coordinate 19,932 of JAGNYW010000011.1, read as the reverse complement.
CTGCGTCCTGCGGCGACAGGTGTTGCGAAGACTCTTCGCCGGCCGGGCGCAGTGCCCGGTGCAGCAGATAGGCACGGTTGGGCAGATGAAGGTCTTCGGGCACGCGCTGTCCGTTCGCGACATAGAAAAGGGGCAGCTGATGACGCATCAGCACGTCGAGCACCGGTCCCAGCGTGACCGACTCATCGACCTTGCTGATGATGGCGCCCGCGAGGTCGGCGCCGCCGTTGGGTGCCGAATAGGCGCGCACCACGTCATCGAGCGCGTCGGCGCGGGCGACTGCGTTGAGCAGCAGCAGTCGACGCACGTCGCCGCTGGAGGACAGCATCGCGATCTGCTCGCTGACCGCCTGATCGCGCTGGCTCATGCCGACGGTGTCGATCAGCACCATGTGCTTGTCGCGCAGTTCGACCAGCATGCGGCGCAGATCTGACGCATCGCGCACTGCGTGGACCGGCACGCCGAGGATGCGGCCGTATATGCGGAGCTGTTCGTGCGCGCCGATCCGGTAGCCGTCTGTCGTGAGCAATGCCACCTTGTCGGCACCGTGACGCACCACGCAACGCGCAGCCAGCTTGGCTGTCGTGGTTGTCTTGCCGACGCCGGTCGGGCCGACCAGGGCATAGACACCGCCGCGGTCGATGATGTCTGCGTCGGAGTTCAGCGTGATCAGATCGCGGCCGATCAGCGTGCGCAGTTCGTTGCGCGCGGCTGCCAGCGAATCCGAATTGGTCAGGAGGTCGAGCAGGCGATAGGTAGTCGTTGCGCTGAAACCCGATTCCAGCATTTCGGCCGCAAGCGAAGCCTTGAGCGGAGAGCCACGCGACATTTCACCCCAGGCGAAACCGGCCAGCTGCTGTTCCAGCATGCGGCGGATGCTGCCCAGCTCTTCGCGCAGATTGCTTTCCAGTTCCGACGGACGATCCGCTACCGCGACGTGTGCCGACGCTCGCTGCAGAGGCGGTTCTAATTCGGGCGCCGCACGGCGCTGAACCACCTCGGCATGCGCATCGAGCTGCGAGTTGGCCGCCGACTGATCACGTGAATGCGCCATGTCACGCAGTTCGTTCGGCGTTGCCGGACGCGGCTTGTAGGGCTGCCAGGGCTTGGGGGCACGCACTTCGCCGATGGGCGCGTCGCGGCGCGGCGGCGCACTGCGCGCAGCCATGCTACCGGACAGCGTCACCTGGAAATCGTCGTCTTCCGCGGCATCCGCCAGCGCGACGGGTGCCGCAGCCCTGACAGCCGGTCTGGCAACCGGCTGTGCAACGGGTTTCGGAGCGGGTGCCGTCATCGAGTCGAGCGCATTGGCCGGCAGCGCGAGTATTTCCACACCGCCTTCGACCGGTCGGTTGGACAGCACGATGGCATCCGGGCCGAGTTCTTCCTTGATGCGACGCAGCGCGTCGCGCGCGCTGGCGGCCAGATATTTGCGAGGCGTCATGATTTGACTCCGATGACAGTAGTCACTTTGATGGTGCGTATTTCAGGAACTTCGGAATTGGCGAGCACTTTCAGACTAGGCACCACGCGGCGCAGGAAACGCGACAGCAACCAGCGCAGCGGCGCCGGTACCAGCAGCACGGCGGGCAGCCCCATCTCTTCCTGCTGCTGGGAGGCGTTCGCGACTTCGCGCATCAGCGTGTCGGCAAGGCCCGGTTCGATCACCGATCCGTCGCCACCCACGCCCAGCGCCTGACCGAGCAGACGTTCCAGACCCGGGTCGAGCACCATGACCTGAACGTCGGCGTTACCCGGGAACAGTTGCTGGACGATCGCCCGGCCGAGCGCCACACGGACGCGGGACGCCAGCTCCAGCGGGTCCTGCGAGCGCGGCGCGCATTCGGCCAGCGTTTCGATGATCGAGCGCATGTCGCGGATCGGCACGCCTTCTTCCAGCAGGCTCTGCAGCACGCGCTGCACGGCGGCCAGCGGCAGCGCCTTCGGCACCAGATCTTCGACCAGTCGCGGCTGGTCGCGGCCGACATGCTCCAGAAGGGACTGCACTTCCTGCCGGCCGAGCAGTTCGGCGGCATGGGTCAGAATCAGATGGTTGAGGTGGGTGGCCACCACGGTGGCAGCATCGACCACGGTGTAGCCCAGCGCATGCGCCTGCTCGCGCAGGCCCTGCTCGATCCAGACCGCAGGCAGGCCGAACGCCGGATCCTTCGCTTCGCGCCCCGGCAGCACCCCGGCCACGCGCCCCGGATTGATCGCCATCAGGCTGCCCGGATACGCCTCGCCGCTGCCCACATCCACGCCCTTGAGGGTGATGCGATAACCGTTCGGCTTGAGTTCGAGGTTGTCGCGAATATGCACCGGCGCAGTGAGAAAACCGATCTCCGCCGCAAATTTCTTGCGCAGTCCGCGGATGCGCTTCAGCAGTTCGCCGTCCTGACCGCGATCGACCAGCGGAATCAGGCGGTAACCTACTTCGAGACCGAGCGTATCGACCGGAACCACGTCGCTCCACGCCGCTTCCTGCGACTCGGGCGCGGGGATGCTGTTCTGTTCGGCAGCCTGCGCGGCCGCCTTGTCGGCCACTTCCTTCGCCCGCGGCGACGCTGCCTGGTTCACCCCACGCCAGCCGAGATATCCGAGAATGCCGGCCAGCAGCAGGAACACGAAATTCGGCATGCCGGGGATCATGCCCATCAGCGCCATGATGCCGGCGGAAATGGCGAGCACACGGGGGTCACCGAACAGCTGCCCGATCATCTGGCCGCCGACGTCTTCGCCACTGCCCACGCGCGACACGACCAGACCCGCAGCAATCGAAATGATGAGCGCCGGAATCTGTGCCACCAGTCCATCGCCGATGGTCAGCAGCACATAGGCCTTGGATGCCTCGCCGGCGCTCATGTTGTGTTCCATGACGCCGATAAGCAGGCCGCCGATCACGTTGATCAGCAGAATCATGATGCCGGCGATGGCATCGCCGCGCACGAATTTGGACGCGCCGTCCATCGAGCCGTAGAAGTCGGCTTCGTCCGCGATTTCCTTGCGGCGGCGGCGTGCCTCATCCTCGGCGATCAGACCGGCGTTCAGGTCGGCATCGATGGCCATCTGCTTGCCGGGCATCGCATCGAGGGTGAAGCGGGCGCCCACTTCGGCGATCCGGCCGGCACCCTTGGTCACCACGATGAAGTTGATGACGGTCAGGATGATGAACACGATGATCCCGACCGCGTAATTGCCGCCGACCAGGAAGTGACCGAAAGCTTCGATCACCTTGCCCGCCGCATCGGGGCCGGTGTGACCTTCGAGCAGCACGACCCGGGTGGAGGCCACGTTGAGCGACAGGCGCAGCAAAGTAGTCACCAGCAGAACCGTCGGAAACACCGAAAATTCGAGCGCGCGCTTGGTGTAGAGCGCGACCAGCATCACCATGACCGACAGTGCGATGTTGAACGTGAAGAACACGTCGAGCACGAAGGTCGGCAGTGGCAGCACCATCATCGACAGGATGAGGATGATGAGTATCGGAGCCGCCATCTGACTGATGTTTGGCGAACCGATCGCCTGACGGAGTGAGAGGGAAGAAGCCATGACGACATTTCAGCGCATGCCGTGGCAATCAAACCGGAGAAAGAAAAGGGCTTTTCCCCGGTTATTGACACGACTGAAACTTCGGCGCGTACCGGCATCCGACGCAGTGTCAGGTCTGCAGCGTGCCTGTTTGACCTGGTCTCCCCTGCAATAAGCACTTACAAACAGTCACGTACCGGATTTACACGGACATGCGTTACTTGCCGTGTACCGGGTCAACTCACAAGGAGAAGCAGATGGATACGCAGGCCCGCAATGTTTCACGCGCACCGCTTCACCCTGCGTTGTGGGTGGCAGCCCTTTCACTCACGGCATTCAGTGCCGTGGGGATCGCAGCGATGACGGGTGTGCTCGACCGCACGCCGGGGTCGGTGAGTGTTCCGATCACGACGGCAGCCACATCGATTGCACCGCCCGCAGTCGCTGGGCCGACACCGGCAGACACCACGGAAACAGTGGTCGAAAAACAGCGGGAACAAACAGCTGCGCCTGTCACGAAACCCTCGGCAGGTGACAAACCGGTCGCAACTGTGCGCTCGCCCAAGGTCGAGCAAGCTGTCCGCCACGAGGAAGCCCGACCGGTGCGCGTCGCGCAGCAGACCTACGATTCGGGCATCGACGTGATCCCGGCGCAGCCGCAACCGGCGAACCCCGCATTCGAACCAGAACGTCGCGACCGCGCCGAAGTGACACCTGCGGACACCACATACCGCTCGACGCCTGCCTGCCTTGACTGCGGCGTGATCGAATCGGTGCGTGAAGTTCAGGCTGCCGTCGATCCGAGCGGTCTGGGTGCAGCAGCAGGGGGCGTTGTCGGCGGCCTGCTCGGAAACAACGTCGGCAAGGGCAGCGGCCGTACCATCGCGACCCTCATCGGCATCGCCGGCGGCGCCTACGCCGGTCACCAGATAGAAAAGACGCAGCGCAGGACGACCCGGCACGAGGTGGGCGTACGCATGGAAAACGGTGAGTACCGCACCGTGACACTCGACACGGCGCCAACCTGGCAGGTCGGCGACAAAGTGAATCTTCGTGACGGAACTCTTCTGCCGGCACGCTGATCGCAGTACTGGACTCCCCCTCCTCCTCCCTCCGTGGGGAATCCACCAGGGCACCCGTTGTGGTGCCCTTTTTTTGCGCCGGATCAGGACAGATAGCGTTCCATCTGATTCACCGACGCGTTGCGCAGCAGATAGAGCTGCGGATTGTCGCGCTGGGCAGTCTGCCCTGCCTCGATCACCTTCACCGGTTCGCGCTCGAGAATGCACAGGCGCCGGCTGATGCAGTCGGCGCGCCATTGCTCGCTCGCCGTGCGGCCACGCTCTTCGACCGCAATGCGGGTGAGCGCAAAGGGATCCTGCGGATCCTCCCGCTCGATGCGTCGGCGTATTGCCGGATGCGCCTTGTCCAGACTGCCCTGCTGCACGCACAGGTCGTACAGGGCGGCCAGGCAGCGGAAATTGCGGATCGCGATCGGCCGCACCCCCCTGAGCCAGGCCAGCGCGACGATGAGCTTGCGGCCATAGGTATCGTAGGCATAACGCAGCATTTCGGAGCGAAACACCGCATCGTGTCCGACCGCCTGCAGCGCAGCGGTCCATGCCGGATCAAAGCCGGACTTGCGCGGCCCGCGGCTGAGAGCATCGCCCCACTTCACCTGCTGCACGCGGGAAGGCAGACGCAGCATGCGCTGCCACTCCGGCCACAGGGCACCAAAGCAGGCACGCAGCCTTGCCTCATCGCGCCCCGCATGCCGGCGGAACAGTTCCTGCAGGGTCCCGGTGCCCAGATTGACCTGCAGAGGACCGAAGGACAGCCCGGCACCATCGAAATTTCCGGTCACCTGCAGATGCGGGTCACCGCTCGTCTCGAACGCTGCCGTCACCGCGATCGCCAGATCGAGGGCCCGCTCGGCGGCCAGGGCCGGCAGCTTGTCCGGGTCGGGCATCTCGACATACAGCACGTCGCCATGGGACTCGATGCGCAGGAGCCAGCCGTCGCGCGCAACACGGGCCGCACTGGCCGCGAGCGCAGGCAGAGAGGCAGACTTGAGCCATGCGAAGCGGCCATCGAGCCCGCGTCCTGTGCTGCCGCGCGGCAGCACGCCGGCAATGGAGACGCCCTGCGCCAGATCGTTGCGCACCAGTTGCACGGCAGCCACGAGTTCGCGATGCACGCGCAGGCTGCCGTCAGGCCGCGCGTACTCCGACAGTCGGAAGTCCGGTGTGACGCGACCGCGAGCGGGTCCGCCGATGATGTAATCGTGTTCGTATCTGATTCCGGTCGTCATGTCCTGATCCCCTCGTGAAAGAAGGCCAAACGGCAGTACCGTCGCTTCACTGCCTTGCCCGGGCAAGGTCCGGGGGTCGCGCCCTTCTGACTGTCACGTTCGCGTCGGCGTTCACGGACCTCGCACGAGAACCACCGCGTCGGTATCTCCGCTGTTCAGGGCCACCCGCCCGGTCAGACCGCTGCGGTCGGTTGCGATGTGCAGATGCAGGTTGCCGGTATCCACTACGAAGCCGTCGTCTGCGCTGACGATGACCACGGCCAGATCCGCTTCGTTGCCGAACAACTCGCCTTCTGCAGTCAGGCGTATGTGCGTCAGCCGAGGTCCGTTCGATGCGGCCAGTCCTTCGATGTAGGACTTCCAGGACGGGTCGTCATCGATGCGCACCGGTTCGGAGCGCAGCGAAAGTCGATCGTCACGCTGACGTATGTGTAGCGGAATGCGCTCGCCGTTCTTGCCGCTGAGCAGCCATGCGCCGTCGAGCGTTGCGCTCGACGCGGACGGGGTTTTGTGCACCGGAGCAGTCATGACCGCCTGAACCGGCAGTACGGCAACCGGAGGGGGCAGTGACGGCGGGCTGCGCTCGGCAAGCATCAGGCCCGCAACGACCGCCAATGCGAAAGCCGCCACCGCCCATGCCAGGGGACGCCGGATCCCCGGGCGCACGTCACTCACCGAGGTAGCTGACCGGGCATCGGCAGGAACCACCCCGAGCCGCTGGATGTCCGCAACGATGCGAGGCAGGTCGACACGCGACCAGTCATCCGTGCGCAGCAGGAGCGCATGCCACTCGGTGACGCTGCGCAGTGCTTCTGGCAGGCTGTCGGCCGAAGGCATCGCCGTACCATCGACCCGCAGGGGCATCAGGATCGCACCTGCTTCGAGCGCGGACAGTATTTCGCAGCGGACCGGATCGTCCGCATCGTCGATGCGCAAACGCCCGTCGGCATGGCGTACGCCGAAAAAGGCGGGCGTGATGAGCAGCAGCACGATCGGACGATGGTCGATGGCACGTGATATCTCGTCGCGCCAGCTGCTTCCGCCCCGCAGATCCTCGCGGTCGAGAAACACATGATCGGCGCCGAACGCGCTGCCGAGGTCATCGGCGAGACGGCTGGCGTCCTTCGCACCGTCTGCACTGCGATAGCTGATGAAAATGCGGTTCATGCCGGTGACCGGATCGTCCTCGCGGATACCTGATGGGGAATGCCTGCCGCAAAGCAGGAAAGTCACACCCAGTTTAGGCCGTACGCCGGTGCAGCGACAGTCCGCCCGATGACCGATGCAGGCAACGCAGGAACCTTTCCGCGGGCGAACGCTCTCCCTCCGGTGCGAGCCGCGGAAACACTCCGGCCCCGGACCAGAATCGCAAGGTGACAGGATGATCGACACCGTCGTGCTGTTTTTCGTGCTTGGCCTCGCTGCCCGTCTGGCGAAGTCGGAACTGAAGCTGCCAGCGCCGCTTTACGAGGCATTGTCGATCTATCTCCTGCTGGCCATCGGTCTGAAAGGCGGCGCCGAACTTGCCCGCCAGGATGTTCTGTCCGTGCTCCCTCAGGTCGGTGCAGTGCTGCTTCTGGGCACCCTGACCACATTCATCGCCTATGCCCTGCTGCGCGTGACGAAGATCGGTCATGCTGACGCCGCATCGATCGCCGGCCACTATGGTTCGGTCAGCGTGGTGACCTTCGCAGTAGCCGCCAACACGCTGACCGATGCCGGTGTGGCATACGAGTCGATCCTGCCGCTTTTTCTGGTCGTGATGGAGGTACCGGGCATCGTGACCGGTATCCTGCTGGCGCGCCTCACCGGTGCGCGCGAAGGTGCGGCACCGGTGCGCTGGGGCCCGCTGCTGCACGAGGTTTTTCTCGGCAAGGGCCTGGTGCTGCTGGTGGGCGGACTGCTCATCGGGTGGGCTGCGGGCGCGGATGGTCTGGCACCGATGAAGCCCTTCTTCGGTGACCTGTTCAAGGGCGCGCTGTGCCTGTTCCTGCTGGAGATGGGGTTGGTGGCCGCGGGTCAGCTCAGCGGCCCCGGCGGACATCTGCGCCGCGCCGGCATCGTGCTGTTTTCGTTTGCGATCCTGATGCCGCTTGCCGGCGCAACGCTCGGCACCGCTTTCGGCCTGATGATGGGGTTGTCGGTCGGTGGCACCATGATGGTGGCAACGCTGGCAGCCAGCGCATCCTATATCGCAGCACCGGCAGCCATGCGCATCGCCATTCCCGAAGCCAGTCCGGGGCTGTCGATCACCTGCGCACTGGCAATCACCTTTCCGTTCAACCTGCTGGCCGGCATTCCGATCTATCTGGAAATGGCGCGGCTGGCACATTCGATGACGGGCTGAATATGGACACGCATGCGCTCAAAATGGTGGTCATGGTGTGCGAGTCGGCGCTCGAAAAGCCGCTTTGCGCCGATGTGAAACGACTCGGTGCGCGCGGCTACACGGTGGTCGACGCGCGTGGCGCCGGCCGCAGCGGCGAGCGCGGCGCGCACTGGGACGAAGACCGGAGCATACGCATGGAGGTGGTGTGCGACGGCGCAACGGCCGAAGGCATCATGACGCACGTCCAGCACGCCTACTTTCAGCACTATGCGATGACGGTTTACGTCATCGACATCGGGGTGCTGCGTCGCGACAAATTCCTGGCGGGCTGACTCAGAGCACGCGCGTCAGCCGTGCCAGCACGCGTTCGCGACCGAACAGCTCGACTACCGCATCGATCGAAGGCGTCTGGGGTTGGCCCAGCAGGGCAACACGCAGCGGGACGGCCACCTGCGGCATCTTCATGCCGTATTCCGTACAGGTTTCCTTGATCGCTGCCGACAGTGCCGCCTTGTCCCAGGCGCACCCTTCGAAGCGCTTCAGGAGCGAACGCAGTGCATCACGCGCCGGATCTGTCAGATGCTGCGTCAGGGTCTCGGGCGATACGTGCAGATCGATGTAGAACGCCTCCAGTGCGTCGGCGAGTTCAACCAGCGTCGAAGCACGATCCTTGTACAGCGCAACCAGCGGCTCCAGCGCGGGACCTGTTTCCGGATCAACGCCGCGGTGCGCGAGCCTATTTGCGACATCGGCAGCCAGCACGGCGTTGTCGGACTGCTTCATGTAGTGGGCGTTCAGCCAGCGCAGCTTTTCCGTATTGAACTGCGCTGCGGAAGGCGTGATGTGATCGAGATCGAACCACTGCACGAACTGCTCGCGGGAAAACACTTCGTCGTCGCCGTGACTCCAGCCCAGACGCGCGAGATAGTTGATCACTGCCGCGGGCAGATAGCCGTCTTCTAAGTACTGCATGACGCTGACCGCGCCATGCCGTTTGGAAAGCTTCTGACCGTCGTCACCCAGAATCATCGACAGGTGGGCGTACTGCGGAATCACTGCACCGAGCGCGCGGAGGATATTGATCTGCCGCGGCGTGTTGTTCACGTGATCGTCGCCTCGAATCACGTGTGTGATCCCCATGTCCCAGTCATCGACGCAGACGCAGAAGTTGTAGGTCGGCGTACCGTCGGCCCGGGCAATGATGAGATCGTCCAGTTCTTCGTTGGAGATCGCAATCCGTCCCTTCACCTGGTCATCCCAGGCAACCACGCCGACCAGCGGATTGCAGAAACGAACAACAGGCTGCACACCGGGAGGCACGGGCGGCAACGCGCGTCCGGGCGAGGGGCGCCAGCGGCCGTCATAGCGGGGCTTCTGGTTGTTCGCGCGCTGCGACTCGCGCAGGGCATCAAGCTCTTCCTGCGACGTGTAGCAGTAGTAGGCCAGCCCCTGTTCCAGCAGTTGCGCAATGACCTCCTTGTAACGATCCATGCGCTGCATCTGGTAGATCGGCCCTTCGTCGTGCGCGAGATCGAGCCACTGCATGCCATCGATGATCGCCTGCACGGCTTCCGGTGTCGAACGCGCGACATCCGTATCTTCAATGCGAAGGATGAACTGGCCGCCGCGATGGCGCGCGTACGCCCATGAAAACAGCGCGGTCCGCGCTCCCCCTATGTGCAGATAACCGGTCGGGCTCGGTGCAAAGCGCGTACGGACAACTTGAGTCATGTGAAAGCCTGCGAGAAGTGAGCGCGCGATTGTACCGCTTCGCCTGAAGCCATTTGACGGCCGCCCCCGTAACGGCTAGTATTCGCGCCCTGTCATGAATACTGGGCAGTTAGCTCAGCGGTAGAGCACCGCCTTCACACGGCGGGGGTCACTGGTTCGATCCCAGTACTGCCCACCAGCATTCAAAGCCCGGACCTCGGTCCGGGCTTTTTTTTGTCCGTTCCATTCAAGCGTGACGGACCGCCGATGTGATTACGCGTTGGGTGGGATGCGCAGCTTCTGACCCGGATAGATCTTGTCCGGATGGGACAGCATCGGGCAATTGGCCTCGAAGATGAGCATGTATTTGTTCGGATCTCCGTAAAACGCCTTCGAAATCTTCGACAGATTGTCACCTGATTTCACGTCGTGATACTGCGCTTCCGGCTCAAGATTGAGAACGTTGAGCTGATCCTCGACAGCAGCGACACCTGCGACGTTGCCGGCCGACAGGAGGACGCGCTCGCGGGTCGCCTGATCAGCGCAGGTCCCTGACACCATGCAGGTCGACGTTTTTCCGTCAAAAGACACATTGAGCGCAGTGGCCGAAAGTCCCATCTTTTCGATGTACGCCTTGATTGCTTCGCCCGCTGCGCGATCCAGCCGTGCCCGATTTTCTGCGGTCGGTGCCGCGTTGACCTGATCTACAGCCGCCTTGGCTTCGCCAGTCCCGAACAGCTTCTCGCCCGCGTCCTTGAGGAAATTCAGCAACCCCATGTCATTTCTCCCATTTCGTGATGATGCCTTGGTCGGAGGCGGATGATAACCGAGTCCGCGCAGAGCTTTCCCGTATCGCGGTTTGGCGCAGACTTGCCGGATTTGACGGCTGGCCACAACCCATATACATTCATTTGTGTCTGTAAATTGAACGCTGCTCATGGTGAGACGTACCAAGGAAGAAGCTGAAGCAACGAAGCTGCAGCTGCTCGACGCTGCGGAGCGCTGTTTTCGCGAGAAAGGCGTTGCCAGTACTACGCTTGACGACATCGCGAAGAGCGCAGGTCATACCCGCGGCGCGGTTTATTGGCATTTTGAAAACAAGGCCGACATTTTCGAAGCCGTATGCGAGCGTGTAACCACGCCGATGCAGGCTATGCTCAGCGACCTCGCAGCAGACCCTGGCAGTGATCCGCTAGGCTTCCTTCGCAACGACGCGATTCGGGTACTTCGCATGCTGACGGAGTGCGAGCGCGTTCAGGCAGTATTCGAAATCAAGTTCTGCAAGCTTGATGGCGGGCCAGACTTCGACCGCCTGCGCTCACGAGAACTCGAAACCAACAGCCGTTGCCTTGCGATGCTCGAAGTGATATTCGATGCAGCCGTACGTTGCGGCCAACTTCCGTCTCATTTGCCTGCCAGGGAAACCTCTGAAGCCATGCACGCCTTCATCAGCGGACTCATGCGCAGCTGGATCGAAAGACGAGATTTTGATCTGCAGCGCACCGCGCCCTGGTTGGTTGATACTTTCCTGACCGGTCTCAAGAACGCCCCCGTGCCCGCCTCCTGTCAGTAATGAAACATCTCCCCAAACGACAAAGCCGCCCTGAGGCGGCTTTGTCGTTTGGGGAGATGTCACCCGTCGATCAGGGTTGTTTGCCTGCTTCGAGGAGCTTGTCGTTTATCGTCACCGGGAAACGCTTGCGCAGCGACGCGACATACGCAGCAAAATCATCCTGCGACACGATCTGATCGAGTTGCGCCTTGATCGCATCGACGCGCGCCGAATCCATCGCTTCCTTCGGTTGTTTCACTGCACTGATGCGGAACACCGCGTAACCACCGTTGCCCATCGGAAAGCCGAGGTACGCCGGCAGCGCATTGGTCGGCGCGTTGAATATGGCCCGCACCATCTCAGCCGCCGGGCCTTGGGCCTGAGCACGCGAAATGTCCTGCGGAGGCGACCAGTTCAGAGGCGCAGCCTCACCTGCCTTCAACTTGGCAAGCGATGCCTCACCCCGTTCGCGCGCCATCTTTTCGCCTTCCGCGCGCCCGAGGTTCTTTTCGATCTCTTCCTTCACTGCGTCGAATGGCTTCACCGAAGCCGGCAGTTGTTCGATCACCCGGGCCGAAACGAGCGTGTTGGTCGCCGTCTCGATCGCCTGCGTGTTCCGACGATTCTTCACCGCATCGTCCGAAAAGATCGCATCACGAAGTTTTTCGTTATCGAACGGCGCCGGCATCAGAAAGCCCTTGGGGATGAGGGGGCTGGTCTTCACCTGCAGTGCCAGCTTCTCGGCGGCAGGCGCCAGACTGTCCGACTGTTCGTACACCGTGTTGCTGAACACTTCCGCCAGTTCAGCGAACCGGCGACGCGCAGCCTGCTTCTTCAATTCTTCCGTAATTTCGGCTCGGGCCTGGTCGAGCGTCTTGCCCTGGCCACCACGAACCTCTTCCAGCTTGATGATGTGCACACCGAAATCCGTTTCAACGACGCCGCTCAACTCGCCCTGCTTCAGCGCGAACACTGCATCTTCAAACGGTTTCACCATGGTTCCACGACCGAAGAAACCAAGGTCACCACCCGCATTCTTCGAACCAGGGTCCTGCGAATTCTGTTTGGCCAGTTCTGCGAACTTCGAAGTATCTGCGCGCAAGGTCTTGAGCAAGGCTTCAGCCTTGGTGCGGACGGCCTGCTTATCGTCGGCGCTGGCACCGCCGTCGATGGTGAGCAGAATGTGGCTCGCCCTGCGTTCCTCGCCCTGCATGTAGCGCGACTGATCCGACTCAAATGCCTTGCCGATATCTTCCTCCTCGATCTTGATCGAAGAGGCAAGTGCTGCTTCGCTCAGCGTGAGGTACTCGACCTTCACCTGCTCCGGGACTTCGAACTGCTTCTGATTGTCGTCGTAGTACTTGCGGATCTGCTCCGGCGTGATCTTGATCTGTTCGAGAAACTCGAATGGGGTAATGACGGCTTCGCTTACCTCACGCTCTTCCTGCTGCATTTGCGCCCAGCGTTTGGCGAGCGACACCGGGACGAAAGAACTGCCCGCGACGCCCGCATAAAGCTGGCGAATGACGAGATCCTGACGGATGCGCGCGAGCAGACCGTCGCGCGTGAACCCCTGTGTCTGTGCGACCTGGTCGAAGCGCGCTTCCGAAAATTTTCCGTCGATCTGAAATCCCGGAATGGCAGCAAGGATCTGGCTCATGCGCGCATCCGGTACGGACAAGTGGCTGCGCTGCGCTTCCTGCAGCAGAATGCGCTGGCTGATCAGACCATCGAGCGTCTGGTTTCGAACTTCGGGCCGTTCCATCACTTTGGGATCGAACTGGTCTCCCATCGTCTCGCGCAACCTGTCCTGCTGGTCACGCAGAGCCGCCTCGAACTCGGCGTTTGCGATCTTGGCGTCACCGACGACGGCAAGATCCTGGCTCTGTGCATCCCCATTGACGTAAGACTCAACGCCAAAGAAAGCGAATGGCAGGATCATCAGCAACAGGACAATCTGGACCACACGCTTGTTGTTGCGGATTGCTTCGAACATAAGAGCCCCTCACGGCACCCGACAGGTTTCGGATGCCGAAAATGAAAAAGGCGAACATCAGTTCGCCCGCTGTCAGTTTTGGCGGAGTGGACGGGACTCGAACCCGCGACCCCCGGCGTGACAGGCCGGTATTCTAACCAACTGAACTACCACTCCTTCTACAACTCTGGTGGGTGCTGACGGGCTCGAACCGCCGACATTCGCCTTGTAAGGGCGACGCTCTACCAACTGAGCTAAGCACCCGCTCGTCTGCAACATCAGACACTGCAAAAAACAGCCCGCGATGATACCTCAGAAGAGGCAGTTCGCGGGCTGCTGCGGCCGATACATCAGTGCGTCACGACTGCACCGGCGGTGACCGTGTCGTCCACTTTGGCAATCGGAGCTGAAGGATCCGGCTCCGGCAGCGCCTCGGGCTTGTTCTCGAGAGCGCGCTCCAGAACCTGATCGATCCACCTTACCGCGACGATCTCGAGAGAGTTCTTCAGCGTATCGGGCATGTCGGCCAGGTCCTTCACGTTCTCTTCCGGAATCAGTGCGACGCGAATACCGCCCCGCACGGCTGCAAGCAGCTTTTCCTTCAGGCCACCGATACCAAGCACCTCGCCCCGCAGCGTGATCTCACCCGTCATCGCTACGTCTGCACGAACCGGGTTACCCGAGAGTGCAGACACCAGTGCAGTCGTGATCGCGATACCCGCCGACGGACCGTCCTTCGGTGTCGCGCCCTCGGGGAAGTGCACGTGCAGATCTGTCTTTTCGAATGCTTCGTCCTTGATGCCGAGTTTCCGGGCGCGCGATCGAACGACTGAACGCGCCGTTTCCACAGATTCCTTCATGACGTCACCAAGGGAACCGGTACGTTGCACCACGCCCTTGCCAGGCATGGTGGCTACTTCGATCGTCAGCAACTCGCCCCCGACCTCCGTCCATGCCAGACCCGTGACCTGGCCAACCTGATTCTCCTTTTCCGCAATCCCGAATGTATAGCGCCGGACGCCGAGGAATTTATCGAGATTCTTCGCATTGATCACGACCTTGGACGAGCGCTTCCGAAGCACCAGCCCCTTCACCACCTTGCGGCAGATCTTGGAAACTTCCCGTTCGAGCGCACGCACACCTGCCTCGCGCGTGTAGTAACGAACGATGTCGCGCAGTGCGTCTTCGGTGATCGAAATCTCTTCCTTCTTCAGGCCGTTGTTCTTGACCTGCTTCGGTACGAGATAACGCTGGCTGATGTTGACCTTTTCATCTTCCGTGTAGCCCGAGAGCCGGATGACTTCCATCCGGTCAAGCAGCGGCGCCGGAATGTTCAGCGTGTTTGCCGTTGCCACGAACATCACGTCCGACAGGTCATATTCGACCTCGACGTAATGGTCGACGAAAGTCGAATTCTGCTCAGGGTCAAGCACCTCTAGCAAGGCCGAGGAAGGATCGCCACGGAAGTCCTGCCCCATCTTGTCGACTTCGTCGAGCAGAAACAGCGGATTCTTGACCGCAACCTTGGTCATGTTCTGCAGAATCTTGCCCGGCATCGACCCGATGTAGGTCCGACGGTGCCCACGGATCTCTGCTTCGTCGCGCACACCACCCAGTGCCATGCGGACAAACTTACGATTGGTGGCTTTGGCGATCGACTGACCAAGCGATGTCTTGCCGACACCCGGAGGACCCACCAAGCAAAGGATCGGCGCCTTTAGCTTGTCTACACGCTGCTGGACCGCAAGATACTCGAGGATGCGTTCCTTGACCTTCTCCAGGCCGTAATGATCGCGGTCAAGAACCTTTTCGGCTTCTGCCAGATCCTTCGAGATACGTGACTTCTTGCGCCACGGAAGACCGACAAGCGTCTCGATGAAGTTGCGCACAACCGTCGCTTCCGCAGACATCGGTGACATCAGTTTCAACTTCTTCAGTTCCGACTGGGCCTTGGCTATCGCTTCCTTGGTCATGCCGGCAGCCTTGATCTTCTTCTCGATTTCCTCGAGATCGGCGCCGTCTTCACCTTCGCCCAGTTCCTTCTGAATCGCCTTGACCTGTTCGTTCAGGTAGTACTCGCGCTGACTCTTCTCCATCTGGCGCTTCACGCGACCACGGATGCGCTTCTCCACCTGGAGAATATCGAGTTCGGTCTCGAGCTGGGAAAGCAGGCGCTCGATGCGCTCGGCGGTGCCGAACAACTCGAGAATGTCCTGCTTCTGCTCGAGCTTGAGCGGCAGATGTGCAGCAACAGTGTCAGCCAGACGACCAGCTTCCTCTATGCTGGAAAGCGACGTGAGAATTTCCGGCGGAATCTTCTTGTTGAGCTTGACGTACTGATCGAATTGACCGATCAGTGCGCGACGCATCGCTTCGATTTCGTGCGACGTCTGCTCGATGGCAGGCACCGTGGTGATCTGCGCCATGAACAGAGTCTTGATGTCGACGATATCTTCCACCGTCGCCCGTTGCGTGCCTTCGACGAGAACCTTCACGGTGCCGTCGGGCAACTTCAACATCTGCAGGATGTTGGCAACGCATCCGATCCGGTAAAGATCCTCTGGGCTCGGCTCATCCTTTGCCGCGGATTTCTGGGCAACGAGAAGGATGCTCTTGCCAGACTCCATGGCGGACTCCAGCGCCTTGATCGATTTTGGCCGCCCAACGAAAAGGGGAATGACCATGTGAGGGAAGACAACGACATCCCTCAATGGCAGAAGCGGAAGTTCGAGGTTTTCGGGGATGGTTTGAAGGCTGGACATTGCTATTCCTTAACGCGACAGTGTCAGACAGATGGGGGCGGCGAATCCCGAATCAAGCCGCCCCGCTCCAGCACCCGCGTGGCGCGCAAACCGACGCGCGGGGCCTCAGTTCGAGCCGGACACTTTGGGTTGGTCGGCAAACAGCATGATGGGTTTCGACAGCCCCTCGATCACGCCTTCATCAATCACTACCTTGGATACGTTATCCATGCCAGGCAGTTCATACATCGTATCGAGCAACGCCGCTTCGATGATGCTGCGGAGCCCCCGCGCACCGGTCTTTCTCTTCAGCGCTTTTGTGGCGATCGCCTGCAGAGCAGTAGGACGGATCTCGAGTTCCACGCCTTCCATCTGGAACAGCTTCTGGTATTGCTTTATCAACGCGTTTTTCGGTTCGACCAGAATTTGGATGAGCGCTTCCTCGTCGAGTTCCTGAAGGGTCGCGACTACCGGAAGACGCCCCACAAACTCGGGGATCAGACCGAACTTGATGAGATCCTCCGGCTCGACGTTGCGGAGCGCCTCACCGGAATTGCGGTTCTCGCGACTCTTCACTTCAGCACCGAAACCGATGCCGAACTGCTCTGTGCGATTACGGATGACCTTCTCCAGCCCGTCGAACGCACCACCGCAGATGAACAGGATGTTGGTCGTATCCACCTGCACGAAATCCTGATTCGGATGCTTGCGGCCACCTTGTGGCGGAACGCTTGCTACCGTTCCCTCTATGAGTTTGAGAAGCGCCTGCTGAACACCCTCGCCGGATACGTCACGCGTGATCGAAGGGTTGTCCGACTTCCGGGAAATCTTGTCGATTTCATCGATGTACACGATTCCCTGCTGCGCTCTGTCGACTTCGTAGTCACACTTCTGGAGCAGCTTCTGGATTATGTTCTCGACGTCTTCACCCACGTAACCTGCCTCTGTCAGCGTGGTCGCGTCTGCCATCACGAAGGGAACATTCAGCAGGCGTGCGAGCGTTTGCGCAAGCAGCGTCTTGCCTGAACCGGTTGGACCAACAAGAAGAATATTGCTCTTCGAAAGTTCAACTTCATCCTTGCGCGACATATGGCGCAAACGCTTGTAGTGGTTATAAACGGCTACTGCGAGAATGCGTTTTGCCGGCGACTGACCGATGACGTACTGGTCAAGGATTTCGCAGATTTCCTTCGGAGACGGCAAATCCCCGCGAGAACCCTTTCCTGTCTGCTCGCTGCTGATTTCATCGCGGATGATGTCATTGCAAAGATCGATGCACTCGTCGCAGATGAAAACCGACGGTCCTGCAATGAGCTTCTTTACTTCGTGCTGACTCTTTCCGCAAAAGGAGCAGTACAACAGTTTTTCAGAACCCGATTTCTTTTCGGTCATTGGTCTACTCCATACTTCAGGTCATCCGTTTGCGAACGCAATCAGGTCGAACTTTCGGCGCGCGTCGTCAGTACCTTGTCGATGATCCCGTAATCACGAGCCTGTTCGGCTGACAAAAAGTTATCGCGATCGGTATCCCTCTCGATCGTCTCAATCGGCTGCCCCGTGTGATGCGCCATGATGGCGTTGAGCTTTGATCGGAGCGTGAGAATTTCGCGCGCATGGATTTCGATGTCAGAGGCCTGACCTTGAAACCCACCCATGGGCTGATGGATCATTACGCGCGAATTCGGCAGGCAGAATCTTTTCCCCTTTGCCCCCGCGGACAACAGGAAGGCCCCCATGCTGGCGGCCTGGCCGATGCACAGAGTCGAAACAGCCGGCTTGATGAACTGCATCGTGTCGTAAATGGACATCCCAGCGGTCACCGAACCGCCCGGCGAATTGATGTAGAAAAAGATGTCCTTGTCGGGGTTTTCCGATTCGAGGAAAAGCAACTGCGCGACAATGACGTTCGCTGTTGAATCATTGACCGGTCCGACAAGGAAAATCACGCGTTCCCGCAGCAGCCGCGAGTAAATATCGTACGCGCGCTCTCCGCGACCACTCTGTTCGATGACCATGGGCACGAGGCCCAAGCCGACCGTTTCGGACATCATTCGCTACACTCCTTGAAGAGGCCAACCAGTCTTGGTACGAATTCCTTAGCGGGATGACTGCAAGGCGGACCAATAATTCAGCCGGCCGCCATCAATTCGTCGAAATCAACCGCCTTATCGGTGACCCTTACGTTGCTCAGCACCCAAGCTACGACATTGTCTTCGACGACGAGCGCCTCAACCTGAGCAAGACGCTGTGTATCGCTGTAATACCACCGCACAACGTCTGCGGGATCTTCATAACTTTGCGCCTGTTCTTCCACAACTGTACGAATCTGCTCTGGTGTCGCGTAAAGATCGCGAGTTTTCACGGCTTCAGCTACCAGCAACCCAAGCTTGACGCGTCGTTGCGCTTGCTCGATGAACCACGTAGGTTCGACCGGAATATCTTTTACGTTCATGCCGCGCGACGCAAGATTGGAAACCGCCTCTTGTGCAAGGCGCTGAGATTCCTGATCGATCAGTGCCGCAGGCACGTCGAAGGAGTGGCTATCAAGCAACAACTCCATAACTTCATTCTTCACACGCATGTGGAGCCGCTTCTTTACCTCTCGCTCGAGATTTGTCTGCACGTCCGTCCGGAGAGTCGCCACATCACCCGATAGAACACCAAGCGACTTTGCAAACTCTTCATCAAGTGCAGGTAGCTGAGCCACCTCAACGGCTTTAACCGTTACTTCGAACTGTACGACCTTACCCGCCAGATCTTTAGCTTGATAGCCCTCAGGGAAGGTCAAAGTGAAGGTTTTAGAATCGCCCTCCTTCATTCCTTCCAGATTCGCCTCAAACTCCGGAAGGAGGCTGCCCGACCCGAGAACAACAGGGAAGTCCTCTGCTGCACCGCCGTCAAAAGGCTCACCTTCCCTCGTTCCACGGAAGTCAATTACCAGCCGATCTTCCGTTGCTGCAGGTTTGTCAGCCTTCGCATAAGAAACACGTTGCTTACGTAGCACCTCAAGGGTCTTGTCAACTTCGGCCGCCCCCACCACCAACACCGACTGCTCAAGTTGCTTGTCACTCAAATCGGCAATTGATATTTCCGGATAGACCTCGAACGTCGCGCTAAAGCCAACGTGTCCCGGTTCCGACGCTTCCAGCGGCTCGATTTTCGGTACACCTGCAACTCTGAGATTTTGCTCGCGAACGGCGCTGCCGAAAGCGTCTTGAACAGCCTCGGTGAAAGCTTCAGATCTTGCCTGTGCAGCGAACTGCTGCTCAACGAGTTTCATCGGCACCTTACCGGGACGGAATCCTGGCATCTTGATCGTCCGCGCCATTCGCGAAAGTCTCTTTGCGACATCCTTCTCAACATCGGCTGCAACAACCGACATATTGATCTTGCGCTCGAGTGTATTGCCTGAAGAGGTGGTCTGCGCCATTAGCGAATGTCCTTGAATCGTAAGGGAAATTAAGCCAGCCATGAAAAAAACCGCGACTGCGGATAGCCTTGTAGGATATCACAGCGAAGGGCTTCTTGCGCCTTGAACGAACGCCCATGCTCGATCGACCGATATTCGATTCTGCGACGTGATCAAGGTCGGCGAGGGTAATTCTGCCGATGGCGGAACGGGCGGCGGCTTCGGCGGCCCATGATCCTACGCCGCCGATTCGTAAGCGTCCGACCGAGACCGTGTTGACGGTCAGAGCTTGATCTTTGCGAGTTGTCGATCGACTTCGGCGATGTCGAAGGCAGCGGGGTCGAAGGCAGCGGGGTCGAAGGTTGAGCCGAACCAGT
>JAGNYW010000010.1 GCA_017984755.1 Methyloversatilis sp. | reverse complement strand
GTCCCGGATCGGTGATTCGGGAGTGAAAAACGGGTGAAATTCGATGTCATGACGACGCGAATTTTGCGAACACGACTTCCGGAACGAAGAATCCCGAAAGGGTGGCTTTGATCAGCGTTTCCTTAGGCTTCATTCACATCGAATCGCGGATCGTGATTCGATGTGAACGAGCCGAATGCATGCTTCACAGCAGGACGCGCTCGATGCCGCCGTTGTTCGCCTGGTCGATGTAGCGCTCGGCCCAGTCCGCACCGAGCAGGTGGCGCGCCATTTCGACCACGATGTAGTCGGCCTGCGTGGCGCTGTCGTTGTCGTAACGCGACAGACCCTGCAGGCAGGACGGACACGAGGTCAGGATCTTCACGTCGCCGGTGAAGCCGTCGGCGCGCAGCGCGCCGGCACCCTTGCGCATTTCGGCTTCCTTGCGGAAGCGCACCTGGGTCGAAATGTCCGGCCGGCTGACCGCGAGCGTGCCGCTTTCGCCGCAGCAGCGGTCGTTCAGCGTGACCTTGCTGCCGTCGGCGGTGCCGATGAGCTGGTTGACGACCTTCATCGGCGCGTGCGTCTTCATCGGCGTATGGCAGGGGTCGTGATACATGTAGCGCACGCCCTGGACGCCTTCGAGCTTCACGCCCTTTTCCATCAGGTATTCGTGGATGTCGAGCAGCCGGCAACCAGGGAAGATCTTGTCGAATTCGTACTTCTGCAGCTGGTCCATGCAGGTTCCGCACGACACGATGACGGTCTTGATATCGAGATAATTCAGCGTGTTGGCGACGCGGTGGAACAGTACGCGGTTGGACGTGCTGATCTGTTGCCCCTTCTCCGCATCGCCGCCTGCGGTCTGCGGATAGCCGCAGCACAGGTAGCCCGGCGGCAGCACCGTCTGCGCGCCGACGTGATAGAGCATGGCCTGCGTGGCCAGACCGACCTGCGAGAACAGGCGCTCGGACCCGCAGCCGGGGAAATAGAACACCGCTTCCTGTTCGTCCGCGGCCCGTTTCGGATCACGGATGACCGGCACCACGGCGGCGTCCTCGATGTCGAGCAGCGCGCGTGACGTGCGTTTCGGCAGCTTTCCCGGCATCGGCTTGTTGATGAAGTGGATGACCTGCGACTTGATCGGCGGCCGTCCCAGCGTGGGTGGCGGATTCTTCGTCTGCCGGTCGAGCAGGCCGAGCGCCTTGCCCACCGTGTGACCGAGCCGCTGTGCCTTGTAGCCGATGCCCATCATCGCTACGCGCAGCGCCTTGATGGTGGCCGGATCGGTGGCATTCAGGAAGGCCATCGACGCGGCGGTGCCAGGGTTGAACTTGCGCTTGCCCTGCTTGCGCAGCGCATTGCGCATCGCGATCGACACGTCGCCGAAGTCGATGTCGACCGGACAGGGGTTGGCGCACTTGTGACACACCGTACAGTGGTCGGCGACGTCGCTGAATTCGTCGAAATGGCGCAGCGATACGCCGCGCCGCGTCTGCTCTTCGTAAAGGAAGGCTTCTATCAGCAGCGAGGTGGCGAGAATCTTGTTGCGCGGCGAATACAGCAGGTTGGCGCGCGGTACGTGGGTCGCGCACACCGGTTTGCACTTGCCGCAGCGCAGGCAGTCCTTGATGGAGGTCGCTATCTGCCCGACATCGCTCATTTCCATGATCAGCGACTCGGTGCCGAGCAGCGAGAAGGACGGTGTGTAGGCGCGCGACAGGTCGCCGCCGGGCAGCAGTTTGCCGGCGTTGAAATGGCCCCGGGGATCGACGCGCTGCTTGTAGTCGATGAAAGGCGCCAGTTCGTCGGCGGTCAGGTATTCGAGCTTGGTGATGCCGATGCCGTGCTCGCCCGAAATCACGCCGCCCAGCGAGCGCGCCAGCGCCATGATGCGGGCGACGGCTGCATTGGCCTCCTGCAGCATGTCGTAGTTGTCGGAATTGACCGGGATATTGGTGTGCACATTGCCGTCGCCCGCGTGCATGTGCAGCGCCACGAACACGCGGCTGCGCAGCACCTCCTTCTGGATGGCTTCGATGCGCTCGACGATGGGGCGATACATCGCACCATCGAAGATTTCGTCGAGCAGCGGCTTCAGTTCCGCCTTCCACGACACGCGCACCGAATAATCTTGCAGACGGTGGAACAGCGTGGGCGACGCGGCGCGGTTGAGCAGCGGGCCGATTTTGACGCCGAGCGACCGTGCGACTGCCTCGGCGCGCTCCAGCGGCATGTCGAGGTTGTCCATCAGCCACTGCCAGCGACCGCGGATGGCGCCGACCTGCTGCAGCGCCTGCGTGCGGCGGTCGCCGATCAGTTCGGTCGGGTCGAGGTTGGCGTCGCCGACATGCAGCGGCAGGTCGCCGCGCAGGAAGCCGCTCAGCGCATCGCACAGACGCAGCTTGCTGGCGATCGACAGTTCGATGTTGATGCGCTCGATGCCGTCGCAGTAATCGCCCATGCGCGGCAGCGGAATCACCACGTCCTCGTTGATCTTGAAGGCGTTGGTGTGACGTGCGATGGCAGCGGTGCGGGCGCGGTCGAGCCAGAAGGACTTGCGCGATTCGGCGGACACGGCGATGAAGCCTTCGGCGCCGCGCTGGTTGCACAGGCGCACGACTTCGGACGCCGCCGACATGACCGTCGTTTCGTCGTCGCCCACGATGTCGCCGATCAGCACCATCTTCGGCCTGCCATGGCGGCGCGCCTTGGTGGCATAGCCGACCGCGCGCACGTAGCGTTCGTCGAGATGTTCGAGGCCGGCCAGCAGTACGCGTGCGTTGCCTGCTTTCGGCAGGTTGTCGAGGTAGTCCTTGATCTCCACGATGGCCGGCACGGCTTCGCGCACCTGACCGAAGAATTCCAGGCACACGGTGCGCGTGACGGCCGGCAGCTTGTGCAGGATCCAGCGCGCGCTGGTGATCAGGCCGTCGCAACCTTCCTTCTGCACGCCCGGCAGACCGGACAGGAACTTGTCGGTCACATCCTTGCCCAGACCTTCCTTGCGAAAGCGCGCACCCGGCACCTCGAGCAGCTCGGCCGCGCCGCGCGGCGTGCGGCCATCGACCTCGTAGCGCTGGATCGAGAAGCGCACCATCGGTGCATCGTGAATCTTGCCGAGGTTGTGGTCGAGGCGGGTGATCTCCAGCGGCCAGCCATCGGCATCGACCATGCGCCACGAGGCGAGATTGTCCAGTGCGGTGCCCCACAGCACGGCTTTCTTGCCGCCGGCATTGGTGGCGATGTTGCCGCCGATGCACGATGCATCGGCCGAAGTCGGGTCGCAGGCGAACACGAGGCCGGCGTGTTCGGCGGCGTCCATCACACGCCGCGTCACCACGCCTGCGCCGGTCAGGACGGTGGCGCAGGGCGCCGAAAGACCGGGCAGCACGGTCGTCTCGACCGGGCCGATATCGATCAGCTTTTCGGTATTGATGACGGCCGACATGGCGGTCAGCGGGACGGCGCTCCCCGTGTAGCCGGTGCCGCCGCCGCGCGGGATGATGGTCAGTCCGAGTTCGATGCAGCCACGCACCAGCGGTGCGATTTCATCTTCGGTATCCGGATAGAGCACGACCAGCGGATATTCGACCCGCCAGTCGGTTGCGTCTGTCACATGGGACACGCGCGCCAGACCGTCGAACGCGATGTTCGCTTCGCGCGTGTGGCGCCCCAGTGTCTTCACGATGCGCTTGCGCAGCTGCCGCACTTCGGCGAAGCGGGCGGCAAACGAATTGACTGCCGTCCGTGCGGCTGCGAGCAGTTCGCCCACCCTGCGGTCCCGTTCGAGCGTGGCAGCGTCGCCGGTGCGTTGACGTCGCTGTTCGATTTCTCCCAGTCGATGATGCATCGCACCCACCAGCGCGTCCTGCCGCTTGGGATTGTCGAGAAGGTCATCCTCGAGGTAGGGGTTCCGCTGCACCACCCAGATGTCACCCAGCACCTCGTACAGCATGCGGGCAGACCGACCGGTGAGCCGCTCGTCACGCAGGCTGCACAGGGTGTCCCAGAGCGGCGCACCGAGCAGCCGGATCACGATTTCGCGATCCGACAGCGAGGTGTAGTTGTAGGGTATTTCGCGCAGTCGGACAGGTTCGCGCGAAGTGTGCAGATCGATGTGCGCGGTAGCGGATTCCATCAACAAGCCACAGAGGTGTTCGGGACGGCATTATACGTCCGCAGGTTGTGCACTGCGCCACAGGCGAAACGTTATGGCGCCATGTCGGTCCATCATCCCGAGACAACCCGACGCCTTTGTCGCGGTGTTGCCGGAACCTGCGCCCATCCTCCGAAATCAGCCATCTGCCAACAAGATCTGCCTCCAATTGGACACACTCACCCACGCCCTGTCCGGCGCGCTGCTCGGACGACTGATTGCGCGAGCGCCCGATCCGGTCCGACCCGGCCCCCGTGTCTGGCACATGGTGGTGGCCGGCGCCGCCGCGGCCACGTTTCCGGATCTCGATTTCGTGCTGGGCTACGTATCCGATCTGGCCTACCTGCGGGGGCATCGCGGTGTCACGCACTCGGTGCTCATGCTGCCGCTGTGGGCCGGGCTGATCGCCTGGCTGATGTCAAGGATGCCGAAGCTTCGTGCATCGGGTGTCGACTGGCGCGCCTTCTACGCCGTCGCGTGCGCCGGGCTGGCCATCCATATCGCGGGCGACCTCATCACGCAGTTCGGTACGATGATTCTCGCGCCGCTGTCGGACCGGCGTTTCGGATTCGGTACCACCTTCATCATCGACCTGCCGCTGACCGGCGCACTGGTGGCCGGACTGCTGGCCAGTGCCCTGTGGCGGCGCAGCCGCGTACCGGCAGCGGTCGGGTTGCTGGCGACCTGCGCGTGGATCGGTGTCGGTGCGCTCGGACGATCGGAGGCCATCGACGTCGCGCGCGATTACGCGGCAGCGCAGGGCATCGCGGCGGTGTCGATCGATGCCGCGCCGCGCCCGGCCTCGCCGTTCAACTGGACAGCCATCGTGTTCGACGGCGAGCGCTATCACTTCGCGCACATCAACACGCGCCGCACCGAATTGCTCGCGGCGGGCCCGGACGACTCCTTCATCCGACGCTTCTCCGCCCCTTACCGGCCGGTTTCGATGGCGCAGTGGCAGGTGCGCGAACGTTTCGGCGAGGACGGCATGCGCGAGCTGGCGCGTGCCGTATGGAGCGCGGAGGACTTCGCCTTCTACCGCTGGTTCTCCATGTTTCCGGTACTCGACCATGCGGAGAACAGTGGGTCGGCCCGTTGCGCCAGCTTCCGCGATCTGAGATTCGAGATTCCCGGGCGTGAGGCGACGCTGTTCCGCTACGGTCTCTGCAGCGTCGGTGATGCCGGCTGGAAGCGGTTCAAGTGGACCTCCGACGGACGACGCTGGCTGTCGCCGGACTGACGCTGCGGTGCCGACTGCAGCGCCAGTTCCGCTCGATCAGAACCGGACCGTGGCGGTCAGCTGGAACGCGCGCTCCGTGCCGGGTACCGCGAAGCCGCCGTTTTCATACAGCGCTTCGTAGTAGCGTTTGTTGAACACGTTGAGTACGTTCAGCTTCACGTCGTAGCGCGGCTGTTCCCATGCCAGCATGAGGTCGGTGCGGAAGAAGCTCGGCGCGCGGCCCTGCGCGATCGGCGCGCAGGCGCTGTAGCTCCACAGGCCGGAAGTCGCGTTCTGCGTTGCCGAGTCGCACTGGCCGATACCGTAGGCCAGGCGCGATCCCTTCGCCTCGACGCCCACGCCGGCGCGCCACGCCGGTGTCAGGCGGTAGGTGGTCCACAGATTGAGGGTCCAGTCCGGCGTGTTGCGCGGCGTGGCGCCCAGACTGTTCGGGTTGTAGCGGCCGCGATAGACGGGTCGTGCGGCGTTGGCAGCCTGCCCGGCGGCGAAAGCCCCGCCGGATACCTGCGCGAAGGTACCCAGAAGTTCGCCCTCGAACTGCTCGTCGATTTCGGCGCGCATCAGCGCGACGCCGGCAAATACATCCCAGTCGGGCGTGATGCGACCTGCAGCTTCGATCTCGAAGCCGTCGGTATGTCGTTCCTTCGACAGGACTGCCGAATTGGCCTGTTCGAGGTCGGTGTTGCGCTCGTTGAATTTGGTGGCGCGGTACAGCGCGGTGCGCAGCGACAGCGCCCCGTCGAACAGTTCCCACTTGATGCCCAGTTCGAGCGTGCGGCTGCGCTCGGCGTCATAGCGGACGTTGTTGTTCAGCTGATAGAGATCGGCCGTCGGGTTGAACGAGTCGCTCCACGCGAAGTAGTACGTGGACAGGTCGGTCGGCTGATACAGCAGGCCGCTGCGCCAGCTCCACTCGTTGTACTTCAGGTTGAAGTCGGTCGTCGCCAGCGTGGTGGAATTCAGCGTGTAGTAATCGGCGTCCATGCGGTCGTGACGGGCGCCGAGCAGCAGTTTCCAGTGCGGCATGAATTCGATCTGGTCCTGTGCATAAAGGCCGATCGAGTCACCCTCGTAACCGGCTGGATTGAAACGGATGCGGTTGCCGTAGCCGACGGGTACGGTGGCATCCGGGTCCGGATCGCCCACTGTGGTGTTCGGAGCGGTCACATTGATCGACGTGTAGGCCCAGCGATCCGCTTTCTCCCGCAGCAGTTCGAGCCCGAACAGTGCTTCGTGCTTCATTCCGCCAAGGTCGAACTTCGTGGTCAGGTCACTCTGCAGGGTGTAGGTGTTCTCCTGCCCTCCGCGCGCCTGTCGACCACGCGTGATCGCCGTGGCGTCGGTGACCGTAGCGGTGGTTGCGCCACCCGGCAGGCGTGGCGCAACGGCCCACAGATCGCGTTTGTAATCGGCGAAGCGTGCGACGGTGCGCAATTCGGTGTCCTGCGAAAAGCGGTGCGTCCAGATGCCGGTGCCGATCTGCGTGTCGTTCTGTTCGTAGTCGGACGAGGTGCCGTAGAAGCGGCTGGCCGGCACATCGATCGGTCGGCGCGTCACCTGAGTGCGGGTGATCGTGCCGGGGCGGCTGATGAAGGGCACACCGTAGTCGGGCACGTTGTCGGTCGTGAGATAAAGGTAGCCGAGAGAGAACTCGTCCGCGGTGCCTATGCCCCAGCGCAAGGTCGGCGCGAGGCCTTCCCGTTCGGATTCGACGCCGCGTCTCGAACTTCCTGCATCGGTCTTCATCGCACTGATGCGCAGTGCCATGTTCTCGCCCAGCACCTTGTTCACATCGGCGGTCACACGGCCATAGTCGAAACTGCCCACGGTTGCCGACACCTCGGTGCGATCGACCAGCCCGGGCTGCTTGCTGACCCGGTTGATCACGCCGCCTGCCTGACCGCGGCCGAACAGCATGGCCGCCGAACCGCGCAGCACGTCGATCTGCTCGACGTGGAAGGTTTCGCGGTTGTACTGCGCCACATCCCGGATACCGTCCAGATACAGGTCGCCGAAGGAATAGAAGCCGCGCAGCATGATGTTGTCGCCGATGCGGCCGCCTTCGCCCGAATTGAAGGTGAGGCCGGCGACGTGACGCAGCGCGCTCTTCATCGTATCGGCGTTGCTGTCGAGCATGAGTTGCTCGGTCACCGTTGTGATGGCCTGCGGAATATCCTTGGCGAGCTGCTTCGTCTTCGCCGATCGGACGATGCCGGACTGATATCCGTCATTGGGCGAGTTGGGCCGCTCGCGCGCGTCGCGCACTTCGATCTCGGGCAATGTGGCAGCTGGGGTGTCGGGCGTGGCGGCCGATGCGATGGGTGTCTGGGCGGCGGAACCGGTCGACAGCACCATGAGCATGGCTGCGGCGAGCGACAGCGGCTGCGGCGAAGCAGTGTTTTTCATCTGGGTCAGTCCTGGTGTGTGGGTGATCGGGACTGGCTTGCAGAGTGGGGCTGGCTCGTCCGCGGCTGATCGACACGATGGGTGTCAGGCACGCGGAGATAATTATAAACGATAATGATTCCCATTAAAATACTATTTGCACCTGAAACTTCATCGCTTCGTGTGCGATCTTGATTTTGGTCATCCTGTTGCTGGAAAAGGCTCGCAGCAGGATCGACCGGTTCTGTCTTGCTGCGATAGAATGAAAACAGTTCTCAACTTCTACGTCGCCATATGGCGTGCGCCCTCACATGCACCACTGCATCCACCGTGTTCCTGCATCGATGAACATCTGCGCCACCGTCCGCTCATGAGCGGTGAAGGTTCAGCGCTGCCGCTGTGCGATGCCGCGACCGGCGTTGTCATGACCATCGTCGATGTGCGTGACGAAGGGGGGGGGCCTGAGTGGCCGTTGCGCCTGCGAGAGCTGGGCTTCATCGAGGGAGAAGAGGTGTGCGTGCTGCGTCGTGGTCAGCCGGGTGGCGAGCCGCTTGCGGTCAGGGTCGGCGGTTCGACCTTCGCGCTGCGCCGGGCTGAGGCGGGCTGCGTGCAGGTCGTGCCGGCAGACGGCTTGCTGTCATGAACGGTGCGCGATGAAACAGGCGGTCATCGACACGACGCATCTCGGCCCTGCACTGATCGCGCTGGTGGGCAATCCGAACTGCGGCAAGACGGCGTTGTTCAATCTGCTGACCGGAAATCATCAGAAGGTTGCCAACTACGCCGGTGTGACGGTCGAGCGCAAGGAGGGCCGGGTGCGCACGCCGGCCGGGCGCTCGCTCGCCGTGCTCGATCTGCCGGGCACCTACAGCCTGACGCCGCATTCGCCGGACGAACAGGTCACCTGCGATGTCCTGTCCGGTCGCCTGCCGGGCGAAAGGCGCCCTGACCTGATCGTTGCGGTGGTCGATGCCACCCAGTTGCAGCGTCAGTTGCGTCTGGTGCTCGGTCTGAAGCGTCTTGGCCTGCCGATGATGGTGGCGCTCAACATGACCGATCTGGCGCGCGCCCGGGGCCTCGACATCGACGTTGCCCGGTTGTCAGCGGAACTGGGGGTCACGGTCGTGTCCACGGTGGCCGTGCGTGCAGGCGGTGCAGATGAATTGCTGCAGTGGTTCGACAGAATGCCGATACGCACCCTGGCGCCGGCGCACGACGCCGCGCCGCAGGACGATCACCGGCGTGTCCGCGACATGCTCGACGCGCTGGGTCTGGGCAGCCCCAGGGATCACGATTTCACGATGCGCGCCGACGGCATCCTGCTGCATCCGGTGGTCGGCCCGTTGCTGCTGGTGCTGCTGCTGTTCCTGATCTTTCAGGCCGTGTTCGCGTGGGCCGAAGCACCGATGGGCTGGATCGAAGCGGCGACCTCGGCGCTCGGCGAAGCTGTCGGTGCGTTGCTGCCGGACGGCCTGCTGCGCAGCCTGCTGGTCGATGGCATCGTTGCCGGACTGGGAGGTGTGCTTGTCTTCCTGCCGCAGATCGTCATCCTGTTCTTCTTCATTCTGCTGCTCGAAGAGTCGGGCTACCTGCCGCGGGCGGCCTTTCTGCTCGATCGCCTGATGGGCGGCGTCGGCCTGTCCGGTCGTTCCTTCATACCGCTGCTGTCCAGTTTTGCCTGTGCGATACCGGGCATCATGGCCACGCGGACCATCCAGAACCCGCGTGATCGCTGG
This sequence comes from Methyloversatilis sp., assembly GCA_017984755.1. Classification (GTDB taxonomy): domain Bacteria; phylum Pseudomonadota; class Gammaproteobacteria; order Burkholderiales; family Rhodocyclaceae; genus Methyloversatilis. Next base: position 77,585 of record JAGNYW010000010.1, on the reverse strand, counting down.
GTCACCATCATGATCGCGCCGCTGATGACCTGTTCGGCCCGGCTGCCGGTCTATGCGCTGCTGATCGGCGCCTTCATTCCGGCCCGCAGCGTGGCGGGCGGGCTTGAACTTCAGGGGCTGGTACTGTTTGCGCTCTATCTGGCCGGCATCGTGTCGGCGATCGGCGTCGCCTGGCTGGTCAAGCGCTTCGGTGCGCGCGACCGTCACCACACGCTGATGATGGAGCTGCCGGACTATCACTGGCCGTCGCTGCGCAACCTTGCCATCGGGCTTTGGCAACGAGTGCTCATCTTCCTGCAGCGGGTGGGCGGAATAATTCTCGCGATGACGGTAGTGCTGTGGTTTATGGCCACCTTTCCGGCCCCGCCGGCCGATGCCACCGGGCCTGCGATCGGGTACAGCTGTGCGGGAATGCTCGGTCATCTGCTCTTGCCGCTGTTCGAACCGATAGGCTTCAACTGGCAGATATCCATCGCGCTGGTGCCGGGTATGGCCGCTCGCGAGGTCGCGGTGAGCGCGCTCGGCACGGTCTATGCGCTGTCCGCCACGGCGGAGGATGCGGCACATGCGCTGGCGCCCATCATTTCCGCAAGCTGGAGCCTGCCGACAGCGCTGTCGTTGCTTGCCTGGTACGTGTTCGCGCCGCAATGCCTGTCCACGCTTGCGACGGTACGTCGTGAAACCGGCGGCTGGCGCGCGCCGCTGCTGATGGCGTCGTATCTCTTCATGCTGGCCTACGCGGCTGCCTTCATCACCTACCGCATCGCGCTGGCATGCTGCACATGAATGCTTCGCTGATCCTGGTGCTGACCGATCTGTTCGCACTGCTCGTCGTCGCATTGGCCGCGTGGAAGGTGACTGTCGTAGTGCGCGCTCGCTTTCGCCCGCCTGCGGGTGCAGACCGCAAAGGCTGCGAGGGCTGTGCCGGCTGCCAGGCCAGGCCATCGCTTCGCGTTGACAACGCGTCGGATTGAAGCCGGTTCGACTGGGCCGGGACCGTCGTTCCTGCGCCGTCAGGCAGGACGCAGCACGAACCTATCGGTCAGCGCCGCAGGCGAGGGCTGTGTTGCCGACGCAGCCTGCACATCAAGCACCAGTCTGTCGTGGTCCAATTTTTCGAGGGCACCTGCCGCGATCCAGTATTCGCAGCCGGCGATTTCTCCCAGCTTGACGTCGTTCTCCGCCAATTCGATAGAGCCGACCGGACGACATAGCGGCTGGCTTCCACCTGCATCTTCGCCGTGTCTGAACATCAGCGGACCGTAGCGAGCCGACAATCTGAGGATGAGCAGGACCGCGTCGAGACTGGATTCGAGCGGAACGCGCTCGAGCAGATCAGAGGCGCGCCCGCTGCGCATCGGGGCTGGTGAATCTGGCATGGTCAGGTTCTCGAAAATCGATTCGGGTACATCGGCTCATCCCTGTGTGACCGTGTTCGGATACCTGCATCGGCGATACCGGAACTCCCTCGGTATGCCGGAGGCCATTTTCAAGCAAGAATCGCGCCACTGCTTCCGTGCACATGTTTGTCCAGCGGTCCTGCCGCGACGCCGTCGGATTCCGGGTTCGGGGTTTCCACGCCGTGCGCTGAAGCGCGGTGCGCGGTGTCCAGTTACGGGGCACCTCTCTGTTCATGGCTGAAACGACAGCCGGATCGACACATCTGCCGCACGACGATTCTGTCACCGGGTCCATTGGTCGTGAATATGAAATTCACTGCATGACTGGGTGGTCGTTCTCCCATGCAGAGGGGCGCGGCAATACGCGTTTGTCGCACATTGCCTTCGTGACATGCGAAAAAAAACCGCCCGGTCGGGCGGTTTCATCATCGGGTTGGCGGGTCACGCAGTCGTCTGCGTGACCGCCCCTATTTCGCTGATGGGTCGGTGACGAAGCCGATTCGGGTGAGGCCGAGGCGTGCCGCTTCACTCATCACGTGGGCGACCGAGCGGTAGGGCACGTTCTGGTCGGCACGCAACTGGATCTCCGCCGTCTTGTCGCGTGCGGCGGCCTCCTGCAGACGCTGTTTGAGCGTGTCCCGATCGATCTTTTCTCCCGACCAGTACAGTTGTTCATCCGGACCGATCGCGATCTGGATGTTCTCCGGCGGAAGTTCGTTCGCGATCGTCGACTCCTTGGGCAGATCGACCTTGACCGCGTGCGTCAGCAGCGGTGCCGTTACCATGAAGATGATCAGCAGCACGAGCATCACGTCGATCAGCGGAATCATGTTGATTTCCGCCATCGGTCCGTCGTCATCCTGTTCGAAGCTTGCAAAGGCCATGATCGTGCCTCCGTTCAGTGCGCCGGACGCGCGGCCGTGCGGCCGTGCTCGACCAGGGACAGCACGCGGTCGCCGGTCGCCTTCGGATCATTCGAACCGCTGTCCTTGATGCCGGTCGAGAGCATCACGAACACGTCGTGCGCGAAGCTGTTCAGTTCGGCAAGCACGTTGCGGGTGGAGCGCGCGAAGAAATTGAACGCGAGTGCTGCCGGAATGGCAGTCGCCAGACCGATGGCGGTCATGATCAGCGCCTCGCCTACCGGGCCGGCTACCTTGTCCAGCGTGCCCTGGCCCGACATGCCGATCGCCAGCAATGCGTGGTAGATGCCCCAGACAGTGCCGAGCAGGCCGATGAAGGGCGCGCTCGACGCAACGGAGGCCAGGAAGGTCTGGCCGTATTCCATGCGGCTGCGGTCGCGTTCGATCGAGCGCTTCAGTGCGCGGGTCAGAAATTCGTCGGCGCTGCCGGTGGCGATGAGACCGCGCGCACCGGCCTTGCCGTTGCCCAGGGTTTCGATCGCGCTGAATCCTTCATGAACAAGGTGCGAAAACGGATCGGTCACGCCGTTCGTCCGCATGTCGCGCGCCACGTCTTCCAGGGAGGATGCATTCCAGAAGCGGTCGAGAAAACGGCTGCTGGCGCTGCGCTGGCGCATGGCGACGATGCCCTTGAGCACGATGAAGAACCATGTGCCGATGGACGCAAGCGCCATCAACACGACGATCGTGATCGCAACCCCGTCAGCGTTCGACAGGAAGTGCGCAAAGCCAAGTGACTCATTCATTAAGCATTCTCCGGATTGAAGCCTGAAACAAAAAATCGGTCGCCGCGCAGTGTACGCCAGCCGCGTCCGGGGTCAAATCAGCGGGGCAGCGCGAAACTCAGCGGTACGACCACCGGTGCGCTGACGGGCTCGCTGCCCCGCCGCGCCGGAACGAATTTCCAGTTGCGCACAGCATCGACCGCGGCCTGATCAAGACGTGCGTGTCCGCTGCTGGTTCTGATCTCGACCTTCGACGGCACGCCGTCCGCTTCCACCATGACCCACAGCATGACCCGGCCTTCCTCGCCCAGCCGCCTGGACATGGACGGGTAGGCCGGCTTCGGGTTCAGCAGATAAGCCGCGTCGAATTTCGGCGGAGTCTGCGGAATGGCATCGGCCCGGTTGTCGGCCTGGTTTTGAGCAGGTGAGGCGGCTGGCGACGGCGTGGTCGAAACGGTCGACTCGATGGGAGCCGGCTCGGCGGGTGATGTGTTCTGCAGCGGGACATTGAAGGCGGCAGGCGCATTCTCCGTGCTTGTCAGCCGGGGCGGTGCCGGCGCCTCGCGTCGGGGCAACGGCTGCTTCGGCTTCTGCGCGGGGAGGGGCTCGACCCGCGGTGTTTCGCGTGCGGGCTCCGGCAACGGTGCCGGAGCGATGAGTGAGGCCTGCAGCAGCGTCACAGGCTCGACGGCTGCGGGCGACTCCAATTGCGTGGCCCAGAGTAGCACCAGAAGGTGCAGCAGGACGGCACCGCACAGTGCGAATGCGCGCAGCGGAAAGCCGGTGCGGCCGGGGTTGAATGCGGTAATGCGCGGCATCGCCTGCCGGGGCGTCGACAGGACGGGCCAGTCAGCCAGCGCAGGGCTGTTCATTGCGCTGCTCCATGGAGCAGCGGGTGCGAAGTCGTTGGGCACAGTGTCGGAAGTGCTGCGGTGACGGCGGGCATCGGGCAGGTAGGCAAATTTGTTTCGAAAACCGGGTGCAATGCGCGTGCAGCAATGAACGGGATGCTGAAACAGGCAGATGAGCAGATGAATTCGTTCGGCAGACGGCCGGCCCCGGAGCAAGGACTCCGATAGCCGTCCGGCCCCCGATAAGGTGATGCCCGCCCTCATCCGGTTCGATCGCCGGCCTTGAATCAGCCGCCGATCTCACCCATGGCAGACTGCGTGTAGTTCTGCAGACCCATCTTCTCGATCAGGTCCAGCTGGGTTTCCAGCCAGTCGATGTGTTCTTCCGTATCTGCGAGGATCTGCCGGAACAGGTCGCGCGAGACGTAGTCGCCCGATGTTTCGCTGCAGGCGATCGCTTCTTTCAGGGTCGTGTGCGAAACGTGTTCGAGCTTCAGGTCGCAAGCGAGCATTTCGGGCACGTTCTCGCCGATCAGCAGCTTGTGCAGATCCTGAAGATTGGGCAGGCCTTCCAGCATCAGGATGCGTTCGATCAGCGCGTCCGCGTGCTTCATTTCCTCGATCGACTCGTGATGTTCGTGGTCGGCCAGTTGCTTGAGGCCCCAGTTCTTGTACATGCGTCCATGCAGGAAGTACTGGTTGATTGCGGTCAGCTCATTGACCAGCTGCTTGTTCAGAAACTGCAGAACCTTCTTGTCGCCCTTCATGTGAATATCTCCTGATCAGGCGGTGTCACGACAGTGACGCCTGCATTCATTCTAGGCGGCCGAAGCGATTCATGTTGCACAGCGTCAATCACGCCGCGCACGCATCGGGGTGTGCCGTAGCGGCGGCGTTTGCCCGCAGCCCCGCACGCTCGATATCGATCACTTCCTTGGCCGCGCGTACGCATCGGCCGCAGTCACGGCAGCAACCCAGCTGACCCGCCACTTCGCGCAGATTGCGGCAGCCTGTCTGCACTGCAGTCCTGATGTCCCGGTCGGTCACCGGTTCGCACAAACAGATGTACATGGCTGGCCTACTTGGTCAGGATCAGTTTGCCGTTGCGCGTGAGCCGCAACGAATAGGTTTCACCGTCGTGAAGGATGGCGATCTGCTTGCGCCCGCCCAGCAGCTGCACGGAGTCGAGCACCGGTGGTTCGACTGGCGGCGTCGTTGCGGTCGCCGCCGGCACCTCCCCGGGTGATGAAGCTGCGGAGTTCATTCGGAAGTAGGGATAAGAATGAGAATGGTTCGTATTAATACAGAGTCAATGCGCACTGTCAAGCGTCCCGGCATCCGTTCCGACAGCGCCGGTGGCAATGTCGGCCATGCCGGGTGGCCCGCTGTGCGGTGTGCGCGATGCTGCCGCGCGGAATGTCATGAACCTTGCCATGTCGTCGCAGCGGCTTTTCATCGGCGGCCCATGTGACACTGCGCGTACTGCAGAACAACAGCTTCTGTTGCGCTGCAACAATCTATATAATCATGGGCTTTTCACAAGGAGCGAGACATGGGTCTGGATAGAGTTCCGTCGGGCAAGGATCTGCCCAACGATTTCAATGTGGTCATCGAAATCCCGATGCATTCAGACCCGGTCAAGTACGAGGTCGACAAGGAGTCCGGCGCAGTGTTCGTCGACCGCTTCATGTCGACCGCGATGCACTACCCGTGCAACTACGGCTACATCCCGCACACCATCGCCGGTGACGGCGATCCGGTCGATGTGCTGGTGCTGGCCCAGTTCGCGCTGCCGCCGGGTGTGGTCGTGCGCTGCCGTCCGATCGGCATGCTGAAGATGGTCGACGAGGCGGGCGAAGACGCGAAGCTGCTGGCCGTGCCGGTGGACAAGCTCACGCCGATGTATCGCTCGGTGCAGAGCCCGCGCGACCTGCCGCAGATTCTGCTCGACCAGATCTCGCACTTCTTCGAGCATTACAAGGATCTGGAACCCGGCAAGTTCGTGAAGGTTCAGGGCTGGGGCGACATCGAGGACGCAAAGCGCGAAATCATGGCGGGTGTCGATACTTACCTGAAGGCAGCGGAAAAGCCCGCATTCTGAGATTTCGGCGCACGCTCAGCTGCCCTGCCGGTAGGGCGTGTGCTCTTCCAGTTCGCTGATGTGCAGCATGATGCCGGCGCGCTCCCGTTCCAGGTAGCGCGCCACGGCATCCGAAAAGTCCTCGTCCCGCAGCCAGTGCGCCGACCACGTGCGTTCAGGGGTGAAGCCGCGCGCCATCTTGTGCGCCCCCTGTGCGCCCCCCTCGAAAACCTGCAGTCCCTGTTCGATCGCGTATTCGATGCCCTGGTGGTAGCAGACTTCGAAGTGCAGGCATGGCACATGTTCGATCTCTCCCCAGTAGCGCCCGTACATCCGGTTCCGGTCACGCAGGTTCAGTGCGCAGGCGATGTCGCGACCGCCTTCCGACGCCACGACGAGCATCAGCGACTCCGGCAAGCGCTCGCGCAGCAGTTCGAAGAAACGCTGATTGAGGTATGGGCGCTGCCCGCGCACCAGATAGGTGTTGCGGTAGCAGCCGAAGAAGAAGGCCAGCGCATCGTCGGTGATGTCGGCGCCTTCGATGCGGCGCATCGAAATGCCGGCGTCGCTCACCCGACGCCGTTCCTGCCTGATCTTCTTGCGCTTGTCGCGGCTCAGTGAAGCGAGGAAAGCCTCGAAATCCGGATAGCCTGCGTTGTGCCAGTGAAACTGCACCGACTCGCGCAGCAGCAATGACCGGTCCCGCAAGGCGTCGAGCGACGCCGTGTCCGGAAACAGCAGATGCGCCGACGACACGCCGCTGCTTTGCGCATGCGACAGCCAGGCGTCGAGCAGCAGCACCCGGGCGTCGTTGTCGCGCGCCAGCAGACGCGGGCCGGGTACCGGGGTGAAGGGCACTGCGCACAGCAGCTTCGGATAGTAGTCGCGACCGCTGCGTTCCAGTGCTTCGGCCCACGCCCAGTCGAATACGTACTCGCCGTAGCTGTGCGTCTTCAGGTAACCGGGCAGTGCCGCAATCAGCGTGTCGTCTTGGTACACGCCGATGTGGTCAGGTTGCCAGCCGGTTTCCGCCGACACGCATCCCGACTGCTCGAAGGCGTCGAGCAGCGCGTATGCCAGCGTTGCATGGCCGTCGCCCAGCGCCTGCCACTGCGTTGCATCGAAGGCGGACATGGCAGCATGCCGCTCGATGCGCAGATTTCCGAGCGCCATTCAGTCGTATTTGATGTATTTGAAGCGCGGGTCGTCCGGTGTTCCGGCAAGCGCCGAACCTTCTTCGAGCGCCGGCTGCCACATGATGACCTCTTCGATCTTCTTCGCCAGCTGGAAGTCGCGTTCGGTCACGCCCTTGGCTTCGTGATTGACCAGTTTCACGATCACGAAGGCGTACGACAAAGCCATGTCCGGGTGATGAAAGGCCGCTTCGGCAAGGTGACCGACCGTGTTGACCACCATCAGCGTGCCTTTCCAGCCGCTCGTCCTGTACTTGCGCCGGATCCAGCCGTCTTCGTACATCCATTTCGGCAATTCGGCCTTCAGGCGGGCGTCGATCTCTTCCGGCGTGAACGCCTCGTTCGGTCCGGCTTTTCTCCATTGCGGCATGGCGGGTCTCCTGGCTGTTGTGAAGTGACGGCTCGTGCATGTCCACCGCGAACCAATGAAAACGCGCCGCGTCGCCCGGACGAAACCGGAGGAGGCAGCGCGCTGCGGCGATTCCGACCGGACCGAGCCCGGTCAGGACTTTCAGGAAGCGAAGTTCGCGGCCGCGAAATCCCAGTTCGCCAGGCTGGCGAGGAAGGTGTCCACGAAGTCCGGGCGGCGATTGCGGTAGTCGATGTAGTAGGCGTGTTCCCAGACGTCCAGGGTCAGCAGCGGCTTGGCGTCGGAATTCAGCGGGGTGCCTGCTCCGCTGGTGTTGACGATGTCCAGCGAGCCATCCGGCTTCCTGACCAGCCAGGTCCAGCCCGAACCGAAGTTGCCGACGGCCGATGCCTTGAAGGCCTTCTTGAACTCATCGAAACTGCCCCATTTGGCATCGATGGCTGCAGCCAGTGCGCCCGTGGGGGCACCACCGCCTGCCGGCTTCATGCTGCTCCAGAAGAAACTGTGGTTCCAGACCTGGGCCGAATTGTTGAACACGCCGCCGGCCGGTGCCTTCTTCACGATGGCTTCGAGGTCAAGACTTTCGAATTCGGTGCCCTTGATCAGGTTGTTCAGGTTCGTGGCGTAGGTCTGGTGGTGCTTGCCGTAATGGAACTCAAGCGTTTCGCGGGAAATGTGCGGTGCCAGTGCGTCGAGCGCGTAAGGCAGCGGGGGCAAAGTGTGTTCCATGATGTTCTCCCAGTCGGTTCGGTTCAAGGCCAAGGGCATGAGTTTAGGGTCGCCAAACTGCCAGCACAAGGCAAATTCAAGTAAAGCGCAGTGCGATCCGCCGCACGATCCTCAGCACGATCATTTCCGGTCTGCGGAATCCGGTGATGCTTCCGCCGCGGTATCCGCCGGCGCTTCGGGGCAGGTGCGGCGGACCTCGACTTCGGCGCGACCGCGCCCGAGCTGCAGCTGCAGTGACTGACCGATGCCGAGGTTGGCCGCGTCTCGCACGATGTACCCGTCGCGATCACGCACGATGGCATAACCGCGCGCCAGAACCGCAGCCGGATCAAGCTGTCCCAGTTGCGCGCTGCTCAGACCGCTTCTGTGGCGCGCAGTTTCAAGCACGCGGTACATCGATGTGCGCAGGCGTTCGCGGAGGTGATCCAGCACCACCTTCTTCCGGTCCGGCTGCGGACGTGCCGTGCGCAGGCACAGGGTCAGTTCGCCGATCCGGCCGGCCTGCTGCGATCGGCGTACCTCAAACGCACGACGCATGCGCCGGTGGAGCCCGTGCAGACGTTCGCGCGCCAGCAACAGCTGGCGTGCAGGCGGATTCAGCCGCGACGACAGGTCGTCGAGCTTCTGGCCACCTGTGTCGAGTCGGGTGCGGGTGGCGCGTGCGAGACGACGCCCCAGCACCAGCAGCCGTGCCGCGGCTGCGACGTGTCCCGCACTCACCAGTTCGGCGGCCGCGGTGGGCGTCGCGGCACGCAGGTCGGACACGAAATCGGCGATTGAAAAATCGGTTTCGTGTCCGACGCCGGTCACCACCGGTACCGGGCACGCAGCGATCGCCCGCGCAACGCGCTCGTCGTTGAAAGCGCTCAGATCTTCTGCCGAGCCTCCGCCGCGCACCACCATCAGTACGTCGCAGCCGGATGTACCGGCCCGCGCGATTGCCTTTGCGATCTGTGCCGGCGCGTCGACGCCCTGCACCAGGCAGGGCAGCACCGTTACCTCGATGTGTCGGGCCCGTCGCGACAGCGTGCTCAGTACATCATGCAGTGCGGCACCGCTGAGCGAGGTGACGATGGCAACGCCGAGCGGCAGCGTCGGCAGGGCACGCTTGCGCGCCGGATCGAACAGTCCCTCAGCGTCGAGCCGTGCCTTCAGCCGCAGGAAGGCCTCATGCAGTGCGCCCGGTCCCGCCTGGCGCATTGCGTCGATATTGAGCTGGAAGTCACCGCGCGCCTCGTACAGCGAGACCTGAGCCCGGACTTCCACCCGCAGGCCGGCCTTCGGTTCGAAGGGCAGCAACTGACAGCGATTGCGGAACATGACGCAGCGCACCTGCGCCGCTTCGTCCTTCAGGGAGAAGTAAAGGTGGCCAGACGCCGCACGTGTCACGCCCGAAAGCTCGCCGCTCACCCAGAGCACCGGGAAGCTGCGTTCGAGCTCCAGGCGGGCGCGCCTGACGAGTTCGGAGACGGGAACGCTCGAGTCGGCGCCCACGCCCAAGGCGAGGGAAGAGGGTGTCATGCCGTGAAGGTTTCAGTCACCGGTCAGCTGCGGTGGCGAGTCGGAGATACTGCGAAGATGCTGTCATGGAAGCTCAATTTTTGATCGGGACAAGAAAAACGCCGGCCTGCCGGCGGTTCTGCGCCGGTATCCGTCCGCTACCCACACGGTTCTCCACAATTTCTGTGGATAACCTTCCACCGGGCAACGAGTGCGGTGATTGTACTGTGCCCGCAGGGTTGCCCCGTCCGTCCTCGCGAGCTACAGTGCGGCGCTTGTCGATGAAGGGAGCGCACGTGTTTGACATCATCCGCGCGGCTGGCTGGCCGATCTGGCCGTTGATCGCGGCATCCATCATCGCGCTCGCGCTGATCTTCGAACGTCTGACCAGCTTGCGGCGCAGCAAGGTGGTGCCCGCCGGTCTGCTCGACTCCATTCTCGTCGACCTGAAGGGCAAGCAGCCGGACCGCGACATGATAGGCCGCGTCGGCGGGCACTCGCCGCTCGGGCGCGTGCTGGCAGCCGGGCTTCGCAACGTGGGCAGTTCGCGCGACGTGATGAAGGAGGCGATCGAGGAAGAAGGGCGCCTGGTGACGCATCAACTCGAACGCTATCTCACCACGCTCGGCACCATCGCCGCCGCAGCACCGCTGATGGGGCTGTTCGGTACGGTGGTCGGCATGATCGAAATCTTCGCGTCGCAGACGGCCACCGGCAGCAACCCGCAGCAACTGGCAAGCGGTATTTCGATCGCGCTCTACAACACCGGCTTCGGCCTGCTGGTCGCGATTCCGGCGTTGATCTTCCATCGCTATTTCCGCGGCCGTGTCGACGACTTCGTGATCGAGATGGAGCAGCTCGCGATCAAGCTGGTCGAGGTCGTGCACGGCGAGCGTGCGGCGAAGTAGGGGCGATCGATGAACTTCCGCAAAGGGCGTGGGCGGGAAGAGCTGGAAATCAACCTGATTCCGCTGATCGACGTGTTGCTGGTCATCCTCATCTTCCTGATGGTGTCGACGACCTATTCGAAAACGGCGGGTCTCGACATCACGCTGCCGAGTGCCGATGCGCCTGCTGCGGAGCAGGCCGACCGCGAGATCAACGTGATGATCACGGCGCGCGGTGAAATCCTGGTTGATCGTCGGCCGGTGCCGGCGGGCGATGCCGACCGCCTGCGCAGCGCGCTGAGCGACGCCGCGTCCGGCAAGCAGGATCCCGTGGTCATCATTTCGTCGGACCGCGAGGCGCGGCTGCAGTCTTCCATCGACGTGATGCAGGCAGCGCAGCAGGCCGGCATCGCGGGTATTTCCTTCGCCACCCAGGCGGACGCTGCGGCCGGCAGATGAGCGCGGCGCGCGCGCTGCCCGATCTGTGGCATCGTCGCGGCGTCATGGCGTGGCTGCTGTGGCCCCTTTCCCTTCTGTACCGCCTCGTCGCGACGCTGCGCAGGCAGCTGTTCAGCCTCGGCGTGATGCGCAGCGATCGCCTGCCGGTCCCGGTCGTGGTGGTCGGCAACATCATTGCCGGTGGCGCCGGCAAGACCCCGCTCACGCTTTACCTCGCGCGGCAACTGCGTTCGATCGGGCACCGGCCACTCATCGTCTCTCGCGGCTACGGCGGAAGCGTCGTCGGCGTACATGCGGTGGCGACCGGTGACGACGCGGCAGTCTGCGGCGACGAGGCGCTGCTGCTGGCGCGGCGCAGCGGCGTGCCGGTGTGGGTCGGTCGGCGTCGCGCCGAAGCGGCACGCGCCGCGCTCAAGGTGCATCCGGAGTGCGACGTCGTGCTGTGCGACGACGGCCTGCAGCATTACGCGCTGGCGCGTGACATCGAAATCGCGGTGCTTGACCGGCGCGGGCTCATGAATCGGTTCCATCTACCGGCCGGACCTTTGCGGGAGCCACCGTCGCGCCTGTGCGAAGTCGATGCCGTGGTGCTGAACGGAACTGCAGCCGGGGCGCCGCCTTCGGCGCGCACCTTCCGCATGACCCTGCGCGGTGATGTCTTTCATCGTCTGGACCATCCGGACGAGCGGACCGCGGCCAGTGGCCTGCTCGGTCTCCGGCTCCACGCGGTGGCGGGCATCGGCGAGCCGGCCAGGTTTTTCGACCACCTTCGTTCGCTCGGCCTGAACGTCGTAGAACATCCATTTGCCGACCATCACGCCTATTCCGCGCTCGATCTGGCTTTTCCCGATTGCGACGCCATACTGCTGACCGAGAAGGACGCGGTAAAATGTCACGGATTGTCGGACACCCCGGTGTGGGTATTGCCGGTCGAGGCACATCTCGACCCTGATCTGGCGGGCCATGTTTCGGCTCGCCTTGCGGAGCTGAAGCATGGACCCCCGTCTCCTTGAAATTCTCGTCTGTCCGGTCACGAAAGCACCTCTGGTGCTCGACCGCACGCGCAATGAACTGCAGTGCAAGGCCAGTCGGCTTGCCTACCCGATCCGCGATGGCATCCCGGTCATGCTCGAAGAAGAGGCACGCGAAATGAGCGAGGAAGAAGTGGCCGCGTTGCGCGCACCGGACAACGGACGCGGCGTCTCGCACATCTGAGGGAGCTTGCATGTTCAAGGTCGTCATTCCCGCCCGCCACGCATCGACCCGTCTGCCCGGCAAGCCATTGCTCGACATCGCCGGTCTCCCCATGGTCGTGCGCGTTGCACAGCAGGCGGCACGCAGCGGCGCCGAGACGCTCGTTGTTGCCACTGACCATGCGGACATCGCGGCAGCGGTGACTGCGCACGGCTTTCAGGCCGTGATGACGCGCAGCGATCACGCGACCGGCACGGACCGCATCGCCGAAGTCGCGGAACAGCTCGGCTGGTCGCCGGCCAGTGTGGTGGTGAACGTTCAGGGCGACGAGCCGCTGATCGATCCGGCGCTCATTCAGGCCGTCGCCGCTGCGCTCGATCAGGACCCGGAATCGTCGATTGCGACCGCCAGCAGCGCCATCACCGCAGTGGCGGATTTCTTCAGTCCCGCCGTGGTGAAGGTGGTGTGCGACGCGCAGGGGCGCGCCATGTATTTCTCGCGGGCGCCGATCCCCTGGGCACGCGACGAATTCGCCGTCACGCGCGAGGAGCTGCCGGCGGGTCTGGGCGCTCAGCGGCATATCGGCATCTATGCCTATCGCGTGCGTTTTCTGCAGAAGAACGCGCGTCTGGCCGCCGCACCGATGGAACAGTGCGAGGCGCTCGAACAGTTGCGCGCGCTGTGGCATGGACATCGCATCCGCGTCGTCGGCGATGTCGCGATGCCTCACGCAGGCGTTGACACGGCCGAGGATCTGGAGCGCATGCGCGCCTTGTTTGCAGCAGGCGCTTTCTGACGCACTGCGGTTTGACCGCGCAGCGCATTGGCGGTAAGTTCGCGGCCGCTGGCACATGCGGCGCTTCGGCCTGTAAAGTGCGTCGCAGTTTCCGAACAAGAAGTATCCGAAAGCAACACAACCACCACATCAGGAGCGGACATGCGTCTCATTCTTCTAGGCCCCCCGGGCGCCGGCAAGGGAACCCAGGCCACCTTCATCAAGGATCGCTTCAACATTCCGCAGATCTCCACCGGCGACATGCTGCGTGCTGCGGTCAAGGCCGGCACGCCGCTGGGCATCGAAGCGAAGAAGGTGATGGACGCAGGTGGTCTCGTATCGGACGATCTGATCATCGGGCTGGTCAAGGACCGTCTGCTGGCCGATGACTGCAAGTCCGGCTACATGTTCGACGGTTTCCCGCGCACGATTCCGCAGGCCGATGCGATGAAGCAGGCCAGGGTCGCCATCGACTTCGTGCTCGAGATCCAGGTGCCCGACTCGGACATCATTTCGCGCATGAGCGGTCGGCGTGCCCACCTGGCATCGGGCCGCACCTATCACATCGTGTTCAATCCGCCCAAGGTGGAAGGCATCGACGACGTGACCGGCGAGCCGCTGGTGCAGCGCGACGACGACCGCGAAGAAGTCGTGCAGAAGCGTCTTGAGGTGTATCACTCGCAGACGCGTCCGCTGGTCGACTACTACTCTGGCTGGGCACAGCGCGGCGAGCCGGGCGCACCGCAGTACCGCGCCATCTCGGGCGTCGGCCCGGTGGACGAAGTCATGAAGCGCGCACTCGACGCACTGCGCTGATCGACATGCCGGCGAATCTGTTCTATGCGCAGTCGGGCGGTGTCACCGCAGTCATCAATGCGACTGCGAGCGGCGTCATCCAGGCTGCGCGCGAGCAGGGCGCGCACATCGGCAGGGTATTCGCCGGGCGCAACGGCATTCTCGGCGCACTGCACGAAGACCTGATCGACACGTCGGCCGAGAGCGACGCTGCCATTGCGGCGCTGCGGCACACACCGGGCGGCGCCTTCGGGTCCTGCCGCTACAAGCTGAAAGGCCTGGAGGAAAGTCGCGCCCACTACGAACGGCTGATCGACGTCTTCAGGGCCCACGACATCCGCTGGTTCCTCTACAACGGCGGCAACGACTCGATGGATACCGCATGGAAGGTGTCGCAGATCGCCGAGCGGATGAATTACCCGCTGGTGTGCGTCGGCATTCCGAAGACCGTCGACAACGATCTGGTGGAAACCGACAACTGCCCCGGTTTCGGCTCGGTGGCGAAGTACGTTGCGGTGTCGATGATGGAAGCCGGTCTCGACGTTGCGTCGATGGCGCGCACGTCGACCAAGATATTCGTGATGGAAGTGATGGGCCGGCATGCCGGCTGGATCACCGCTGCCGCCGGCCTGGCCGCCCGAAGAGAGGGTGAAGCGCCGCACATCCTGCTGTTTCCCGAAATCACCTTCGATCCCGAAGCTTTTCTCGCTCGGGTCGACGCCTGCGTGCGCCAGCACCAGTTCTGCGCCATCGCGGTGTCCGAAGGCTTGCGCGGTGCCGACGGCAAGCTGCTGGCCGAATCGAGTACCCGCGATGCGTTCGGTCATGCGCAACTGGGTGGTGTCGGTCAGCAGATCGCCGAACTGATCAAGTCACGCCTCGGCCACAAGTATCACTGGGCGCTGCCGGACTATCTGCAGCGCAGTGCGCGCCACGTTGCGTCGGCCACCGACGCCGCTCAGGCCCATGCGCTGGGACGCAGGGCAGTCGAACTGGCGCTCGAAGGGCGCAATGCCGTGATGCCCGCCATCGTGCGCGTGTCCGATGTGCCCTACGCATGGAAGATCGACGTTGCGCGACTCGAAGACGTTGCCAACCGCGAGAAGATGATGCCCAGGGATTTCATTTCCGGAGACGGTTTCGGCATCACCGAAGCCTGCCGGAAGTATCTGCAGCCGCTGATCGAGGGCGAGGACTATCCACCCTATGTCGGCGGCTTGCCTTCCTACGTCAGCCTGAAGAACGAAAGCGTGGCGCCGGTATTGCCCGCTTTCACCGGCTGAGGCCGGTCGCAGACGCACCGCTTGCTGCAGTCCGCCCTCCCGCGGACTGCCGATTTACGAGGGCAGCGGCGAATGCCGCTCCCGGCGATCCACAAGATCGCTGCAGCTTTCGGAGGTTCTGCTTCGGCAGGGCATCCATCTGGCGCTGTAAAAAAAGAGGGGAGGGGTGATGTCGTCGTTTGGTCTGGTATTCGCACTCGTGTGCTCTGTGGTGGCCATTGCATATGGCGCCGTTTCAAGCAAGTGGATTCTTGCGCAACCCAGCGGCAACGCGCGAATGCGCGAAATTGCCGACGCAGTGCAGGTGGGCGCCCAAGCCTATCTGAACAGACAGTACCGAACGATCGCCATCGTCGGCGTCATCCTCACCGTTGTCCTGTGGCTTACCCTCGGCGTATCGACGGCAGCCGGCTTCGTCATCGGCGCCGTGCTGTCGGGTGCTGCCGGCTACATCGGCATGAACGTGTCGGTCCGCGCCAACGTGCGTACGGCGGAAGCCGCGCGCAAGGGCATTTCCGAAGCGTTCGATGTCGCCTTCCGCGGCGGCGCCATCACCGGCATGCTGGTGGTGGGCATGGGTCTGCTGGGGGTGGCGGGCTACTATGCAATCCTCAAGGGGGCAGCGGCACACGACGCGACGATCGACCAGATCATCCATCCGCTGATCGGTCTCGGCTTCGGTTCGTCGCTGATTTCCATCTTCGCGCGTCTCGGTGGCGGCATCTTCACCAAGGGCGCCGACGTGGGTGCGGACCTGGTCGGCAAGGTCGAAGCCGGCATTCCGGAAGATGACCCGCGCAACCCGGCGGTGATCGCCGACAACGTGGGCGACAACGTGGGCGACTGCGCGGGCATGGCAGCCGACCTGTTCGAGACCTACGCGGTCACCATCGTGGCGACCATGCTGCTCGGATCGCTGCTGCTCAAGTCGAACGCCGAGGCGGCAGTCATCTACCCGCTGGTGCTGGGCGGCTTCTCGATCATTGCGTCCATCATCGGCTGCATCTTCGTCAAGGCAAAGCCCGGCGAGAAAATCATGGGTGCGCTGTATCGCGGTCTCATCGTGGCGGGCGTGCTGGCGACCATCGCCTTCTATCCGCTGACCACGGCGCTGATGCCCGACGACGCGCTGAACGCCGTCATGGGCATCGACGGTGGTGCGCAGATGCGGCTCTACCTTGCTGCACTGGTAGGTCTGGCGCTGACCGGCCTGATGGTGGTGATCACCGAGTACTACACCAGTACCGAGTTCAAGCCGGTGCGCCACATTGCCGAAGCGTCGACCACCGGTCACGGCACCAACATCATCGCCGGCCTCGGTGTGTCGATGAAGTCCTGCGCCTGGCCGGTGCTGTCGGTGTGCGCCGCGATCTGGGCCGCCTACACGCTGGGCGGCCTGTACGGCATCGCGATCGCCGCGACGTCCATGCTCAGCATGTCTGGCATCATCGTGGCGCTCGACGCCTACGGTCCGATCACCGACAACGCGGGCGGCATCGCCGAAATGTCGGATCTGCCCGCTTCGGTACGTGCGGTGACCGATCCGCTCGATGCGGTGGGCAACACGACCAAGGCGGTGACGAAGGGCTATGCCATCGGTTCGGCCGGTCTCGCGGCGCTGGTGCTGTTCGCCGACTACACGCATGCGCTGGAAGCTGTCGGTCACAGCGTCACCTTCGATCTGGCCAACCCGGCGGTCATCATCGGCCTGTTCATCGGTGGCCTGATTCCGTATCTGTTCGGTGCCATGGCGATGGAGGCGGTCGGTCGTTCGGCCGGCGCGGTCGTCGTCGAAGTGCGTCGCCAGTTCAAGGAAATCCCCGGCATCATGGAAGGCACGGCCAAGCCGGACTACTCGCGCGCGGTCGACATGCTGACCGCGGCAGCGATCAAGGAAATGATGATTCCGTCCTTGCTGCCGGTGCTGGTGCCGGTGGTCGTCGCGTTCGGCATGGCGTTCCTGATGGGGCCTGAAGCCGGCGTGCAGGCGCTCGGCGGCCTGCTGATGGGCACCATCGTGACCGGCCTCTTCGTTGCGATCTCCATGACCACCGGTGGCGGTGCGTGGGACAACGCGAAGAAGTACATCGAGGATGGTCACTTCGGCGGCAAGGGTTCCGAGGCGCACAAGGCTGCGGTGACCGGCGATACGGTGGGCGATCCGTACAAGGACACGGCCGGCCCGGCAGTGAATCCGCTCATCAAGATCATCAACATCGTGGCGCTGCTGATCGTGCCGCTGCTGCCGTCGGCGACCGGTTCCGCGGTCAGCGCGCAGCCGTCGGTGAAGCCGGTGGTGCAGCACGCCGAGGTGGTGCAGGTAGCTCGCTTGCCTGTTGCGCCGACTTTGCGCTGAGTTCTTCAGAGGCAGGAAAAGGCCGGCCCGGGGTTTCCCGGGCCGGCCTTTTTTTCTTGCGCGGTCAGCGCGGTGGCGGCAGACGGCTTGCCCTCACCGCTGCCTCGATCGCCGCTGTATTGCGAGGCTCGGCTTCGAGCCACTCGCGGGTCACGGTGTGCAGCCGTCCCCAATCCTGATCATTCTCATGCTGAATGGCGCGCAGAAAGAAGGGCTTGTCTGCTTCTGCAGCCGCCCAGAAGGGCAGCGTGGACGCGGCTACCGGCAGTTCCACATCGCGTGCATTGTCCAGTCCCGCCTGCATCCATTCGGTGGGCACCGCGAAATGACGCTTCATGCCGGGGATGAAGAAGGTGAGCACGCCCACGAGACGACCTTCGGCATCGAACAGCGCGCCACCCGAGGCGCCCTGCTGGAATTGCGCGTCGGTTTCGATCACCGATGCGTTGTCCATGTCGTGCAGCGCGGTTACCCGCCCGACACTCATCGACAGCGCCTTGCCGCCCGAAAAGCCCATGGCGTGCACTTCGTCGCCGATCTTCAGCGTGCGCGACGACGACACCTCGACCGGCTGCGCCATCGGTTGCGCGATGCTCAGCAGACACAGGTCGTGCCGCGCATCCACCGATCGCGCCTGCGCCGGCACGCCGCTGCTGCCGCGCGCCACGATGACGTTCTGCGCGGCGCCCACGACGTGGCAGTTGGTGATCACGTGCTTCGCATCGAGCTGTACCCCGGTGCCGCTGTTGATGCGGCCATCGGGCGCCGCAGCGAGGATTTTCACCATGTGCATCGAAAGCTGTATGTAGCGCTCGGCGCTTGCCTGGGCAGCGCCACTGGCACACAACAGCATCAACAGCCATCCGTGGATACGCATGATGATCTCCTTGCGAGCCGCCGGGCGTTGGATGGCACCCTGCGGTGATGAGTCAACTAACGGAACATGAGACGGAAACCTTGTGATTTCTCTGCGTGGTGCAGTGCACAACATTAAGCGCGAATCGTGCCAGACCGGATCTGGTTCTGCAGGCACCGCGTGCTGCATTGCATGTGCACGGGTGCTTCAGCGGATAGATGGGCTCAGATGGCTTGTGTGCGCCGAATTGCTGCGATGCAGCATTCCGGTGGGCGGAGGGCGCGCGGGTGAGCGTGGCACGCAAGGCGTTGAACTTTGCGACGCTTGCGTGCCGGTCGTTGCAGTCTGCGATGGAGGTGCCCGTGTCGTGGCGCGTCATGGCGACGCGCCGCGCACTACAGTGGTGCGTGAATTCGGGCCGGCGCAGGCGATGCGACCGGCCGTCAGGCCTCGATCAGCCCGTTGCGCAGTGCGATGAGGGTCAGTTCGGCCTGGTTGGAGGCACCCAGCTTCTGCTTCACGTTGTAGAGATGGGTGCCGACGGTCGACGTCGACAGGTGCAGCGTTTCCGCAATCTGGTTCACCGACTGGCCGCGCGCCAGGTGGATGAAGACTTCGAACTCGCGTTCCGACAACGCTTCGACCGGGTTCTGTGCGCCGGTTACATCCTGCATCGCCAGTTTCTGCGCGATTTCGGCATCGAGATACATGCGGCCCGACGCCACTGCACGCACCGCCTCGATCAGCGCCTCGGGCGCGCCGCGCTTCGACAGGTAGCCGGTCGCCCCCGCCTTCAGCACGCGCTTCGGGTGTGCCGTGTCCTCGTGCGCCGACAGCGCAAGGATGCGCACGCCCTTGTCACGCGCGGTCAGCCGGCGCACGGCTTCGATGCCGCCCATGCCGGGCATCGACAGGTCCATCACCACCACGTCCGGCTTCAGTTCGGCGTAGCGCACATAGGCGGTTTCACCGCTGTCCGCTTCGCCGACCACCTCGATGTCCTCGCACGCCGCGAGCAGCAGCTTGAATCCCATGCGGACGACAGCGTGGTCGTCGACGAGCATCACCTTGATCGGCCCCATGTTCGGTCTCCCCTCTTATTATGTGTCGGTCATTCCAGCGGCAGCCGCGCAATCACCCTTGTGCCGCCACCTTCCCTCGGCACTACGTCAAGCTCACCACCGAGCGCCTGCGCCCGTTCGCGCATGCCGCGCACGCCGTGATGGCCGCGCTTACGGGCCCAGCCATCGGCCAGCCCGACGCCATCATCCTCGACTGTCAGATGCAGGAAGTGTTCAGCGCCCTGCAGTGAAATCATGATTTTCCCTGCCTGTGCGTGCTTGAGCGCGTTGGTGACCGCCTCCTGCACGATGCGGTAGGCAGCCAGCTTGAAGGTATCGCCCGGCGTGTCCGGCAGGTCAGACATGTGCAGTTCGAACTGCATGTGCGCATGATGGCGTCGCCACTCGGCCACCAGATCGTCCAGTGCATCCTCCAGCCCGAGATTGTCGAGCGCCAGCGGGCGCAGCCGCGGAATGATGCTGTGCATCACGTCGTACAGGTGATCCGCCGTGTCGACGATGAGCTGTGCCGCTTCGGCGCTGCGCGGGTCGCTTTGCCCGTCGCGCCGCACGATCGACAGACCCATGCTCTTGATGGCGGTCACCGCCTGTCCCATTTCGTCGTGCAGCTCGCGCGCGATGTCGCGCCTCTCCTCTTCGATGCGGCTCTGGATGAATTGCGTCAGTTCGCGGTTTTCCTCCAGATTGCTGCGCGCCTCAACCGCTTCCTGCCGCGCGCTCAGGTTGTCCTCGATCGACTGCGCCATGCGGTTGAAGGCCTGCGCCATCGAGCCGGCCTCACGGCCGGGCAGGGGTTCGAGACGGGTGTGATAGTCGCCGGCGCGCATCTGCTCCAGGCCACGCACGATGCGGTTGAACGGCCGCGTCGCGCGTCCGACCAGCCAGAACACCAGCGCGTTGCCCAGCACCAGCGCGATCGTGCCGGCGATCAGCAGATGAACGGCTTCGTCCCAGCCATCGAGGATGGCACGCGATGCGTCGGCCTCGACCACCAGCTTCGCGCCGTCGGTCAGCGTGATTTCCTGACGTGGCCGGCGCGGCAGGATGGTGTCCGAGTACCAGGCCGGCGCTTCGCGACCCGCCTTGTAGGGCGAGGGCGGCGATGCATACAGTTCGGTGCCGCTGCCATCGACCAGCCGGATTTCGGTGGCACGCACCCGCCCGAGCCGGTGCAGGAAATCGACCAGTGCCGGCGAACCGGTGTTGGCATACACCAGCGTGACGCGCGACAGCAGTTGCGTCGCCACCCGGTTCGCTGCCTCGATCTCCTCGCTCACGGCGCGGCGCGTGCCCATCAGTTCAAGCGTCAGCATGGTGCTCGTGAAGGTCAGGATGACCAGCGCGATCAGCAGGTTCAGCTTCAGGCGCAGGCTCATGCACAAGCTCCGGGCCAGTTGTCGAAATGACCGTCGCGTGCGTGGGCGTCGATGGCCGAACGCAGCAGCTTCAGGCTGGCCGGGTGAAACGGATCGTGGCCGGCGCCGTGTGCCCACGCCAGTCGGCTGCCGCGCAGCGTTTCATGCGCGCGCCAGGCATTCTGCGGACGGCACACCAGATCGTGGCTGCCGTGCACGAAGGCAACCGGCAGGCCGTGCAGCCGGGCGATCGCGTCCAGCACCTTCGCCTCGCCCAGAAAGCAGCGCTGCGCCAGGTAGTGCGCCTGCACGCGGTAACGCGCGCGCAGCAGCGGCCACTCGTCGGCTGTCGGTGGCGCGAGGGGCGCGCTGTCGGGCCAGCCACCCAGCGCGTGTTCGTAGGCGCGCCAGGCGATGACCGCCGCGTCAACGCGGGTCGGGTCGTTGGACGACATCGCGCGATCGAGCCACATCACGATGCGGTCGCGCCAGCGTGCCGGCACTGCCTGCATCAGCGCGGCATGTGCCTCGGGCGCCAGCGCCGCCGCGCCGTGGAAGAACCAGTCGAGGTCGGCACGACCCGCCAGAAACATGCCGCGCAGGATGAGTCCGCTGCAGGCGTCGCGATGGCGCGCCGCCCAGACCGCGGCGAGGGTCGAGCCCCACGAGCCGCCGAATACCAGCCAGCGTTCGATGCCCAGATGACGGCGCAGCGATTCGATGTCGCCCACCAGGGCGTCGGTGTGATTGTGCGCGACCTCGCCCGTCGGCGTGCTGCGGCCGCAGCCGCGCTGGTCGAACAGCACGACGCGGTGCCGCAGCGGGTCGAAGAAGCGGCGCTGCCGCGGCGAACAGCCCGAACCGGGGCCACCGTGCAGGTAGAGCGCCGGCTGGCCGTCCGGGTTGCCGCACTGTTCATAGTAGACGCGGTGTCCGTGCCCGACCTCCAGCCAGCCGGTGTCGTAGGGTTCGATGGGTGCGTGAAGCATGGGCGTGCGTCTGTTCCAGTGTGGCGGGCGGGGCGCTGATATTAGGGGCTTGCCGCATTAGATACCAGAGCGACGCCTGTCGGTTCTCCCGCCGGCGGCAATGCGCGCGGTGCCGCTTCATGACCGGATCAAGGATAATCGCGTCATGGATGAACGGAATCACCGGGTGGAACAGCTGGGGCAGGTGTTCACCCGCGACGATGTGGTGTCGGGGATGCTCGCGCTGCGACGCAACCGCGGCCGCGTGCTCGAGCCGTCGGCCGGCGATGGCGCGTTCTCGTCCCGTCTGCCCGGCTGCACCGCGATCGAGCTCGACGCTTCGGTCGCGCCGGCCGGCGCGCAGGTGATGGATTTCTTCGCCTATCCGCTGACCGAACAGTTCGACACCATCATCGGCAATCCGCCCTATGTGAGGCATCAGGACATCCTGCCCGCGACGCGCGGTCTGCTGGCCAGCGAACTGTTCGACCTGCGCAGCAACCTCTACCTGTTCTTCATCGAGAAGTGCGTGCGCCACCTCAGACCCGGTGGCGAACTGATCTTCATCGTGCCGCGCGACTTCATCAAGCTGACCGCGGCCCGCAAGCTCAACGCATGGCTGTTCGAGCAGGGCAGCATCACTGATTTCATCGAAACCGGCGACGCGCGGGTGTTCGGCCCCTATGTGCCGAACTGCGCCGTGTTCCGCTTCGAGAAGGGGCGCATCGACCGGCGCATGCACGACGGCCGGCGCTTCCACTGCGAGCATGGCCAGCTGATGTTCCTGCGGCGCGACTACGGCGTACCGCTGGCAGCGCTGTTCGACGTGCGCGTCGGCGCCGTGTCCGGCGCCGATGACGTGTTCGTGCACCCGCAGGGCAATATGGAGTTCGTCTGTTCCAGCACGGTCGAGACCGGCCAGACCCGGCGCGCCTTCTTCGATGTGCGCAACGACTGGCTCGACCAGCACAAGACCCGGCTGCTGGCGCGCCGCGTGCGCCCGTTCGGCGAACACAACTGGTGGCGCTGGGGCCGTGTGCATCATCTGTCGGAGGCGCCGCGCATCTACGTGAACGGCAAGACGCGCAAGCCGCGGCCCTTCTTCGTGCACGACTGCCCGCATTACGATGGCGCCATCCTCGCGCTGTTCGCCCGCTCTCCGCTGACCGACGTCGGCGCCGCAGCGGCGCTGCTCAACGATGCCGTCGACTGGCAGGAACTCGGCTTCGTGTGCGGCGGCCGCTTCCTGTTCACGCAGCGCAGCCTGCAGACCTGCGTGCTGCCCGAGAGCTTCCGTGCGCTGCTCTCAGGAAAATCATGAGGCTTCTTTGGTGAGTTGCCGGAGGATGAACGTCGCCGCCTTCGGCATCATTCAATCCATGCACAGCGCGTTGCTGTGGTTCGAAGCAAAACACTCAGGAGATTCACATGAACTGGCAAACCCCGAAGGCTGTCGATCTGCGTTTTGGCTTTGAAATCACGATGTACATCGCCAACCGCTGAACACAGCGATTGCGAACGAAGAAAGCGGGCATTGCCCGCTTTTTTCTTTGGTGCGTCGCGAATGCCGCATCTGGACGTGCGCCGACGCATGTCCTGCTCCCTTCTTCACCGCTTGTGCGCCTCGCGCCACTGCCGCGGTGACAGCCCGGTCTGTGCCTTGAAGGCACGAGACAGCGCGGCCTCTCCTCCATAACCGACCTCATCGGCGATCAGCGCCAGCGTTCGCCCCCGACGCAGTGCCTGCTCGGCCAGACCGATGCGCCAGCGCTGCAGGTAGGCACCCGGCGTGCAACCCACGGTGTCGCGAAAAGCATTCGCAAAAACGCTGCGCGACATGCCGGCACGCGCGGCGAGCGCCTCCAGCGACCAGTCCTGCGCCGGTTTCTCGTGCATCGCCACCAGCGCAAGGCGCAGGCGCGGGTGCGACAGTCCGGCCAGCATGCCCGCGCCGGTCTGACCTTCTTCCATCAGGTGTCTGAGCACCTGCACCAACAACACTTCGAACAATCGATCCAGCACCGCCTGACGGCCGCAGTACTGATTTGAAGCCTCGTCGAACAGCAGATCCAGCACCGGTCCCGCACCCAGGATGTCGTCCAGCGCCAGGCAGGTGAAGTCCGGCAGCGCCGCAGCGATCGGGTTGGCTGCGCCACCGGAAAAATACATCCGCGCGCACGCAAAGTCGGCGCCGCGTGTCGGGTCGGTGACGAAGCGGTAGGCGACCGGTCGCGGAAACAGCAGCAGGCTGGGCCGGGTCACGCGCTCGATGCCGCCCGGATGATGCACGTCGGCTTCGCCAGCGCGGATCAGGTGCATGCGGCCACTGTCACCCGCGTCCAGTTCGGTGAGGCCACACAGCGCGCCGGTGTTGAACACGCGCGCGCTGACCGAAAAGTGCGCCAGCAAGGCTTCGAGTCTGTCGGTCATGGTGCTTCGATACTCCAGGTCAAGTTTTCAGGACTATACGTTGCGTTCGGTATCGAACTCCAGCGCAAAGTTCGTCCTGCCAACCGGCATTGCCTCATTCACCCCATGCACAGGAGTCAGCCATGTCCATCGAAAAAGTCCTCTACACCGCCCAGGCCACTGCCACCGGAGGCCGCGAAGGCCGCGCCGTATCGTCAGACGGCGTGCTCGACCTGCAGTTGTCGACCCCGCGCGAACTGGGCGGCGCCGGCGGTGCCGGCACCAATCCCGAACAACTGTTCGCCGCCGGCTATTCGGCCTGCTTCCTCGGCGCGCTGAAGTTCGTCGCCGGCCAGAACAAGGTCGCGCTGCCGGCCGACACGCAGATCACCGGCCGCGTCGGCATCGGCGCCATCCCGACCGGCTTCGGCATCGAGGTCGAACTGACCATCGCCGTGCCCGGCCTGCCGCGCGAACAGGTCGAAGCGCTGGTCGCGAAGGCGCACATCGTGTGCCCGTACTCGAACGCCACCCGCGGCAACATCGACGTGACCCTGGTCATCGCCGACTGAACTTCCCGAACAGACATCGTCCCCGACACAGAAAGGAATCCATCATGAAAGCCATTCGCCATGCCCTCGCACTGACCGTGCTGGCCGCCGCCCTCGCAGCACCGACCCATGCCGCCGAGCCCGTCAAGGCCGCGACCCGCTCCGTTGCCGTGGTCAAGAAGACCGAAAACTACGTCACCACCCGCGACGGCGTGCAGCTCTACTACAAAGACTGGGGTCCCAAAAATGGTCAGGTCGTCACCTTCAGCCACGGCTGGCCGCTCAGTTCGGATAGCTGGGAATCGCAGATGCTGTTCCTCGCGTCGCAGGGCTACCGGGTGGTCGCCCACGACCGGCGCGGCCACGGCCGCTCCAGCCAGCCGTGGGACGGCAACGACATGGACCACTACGCCGACGATCTGGCCGCCGTCATCAAGGCGCTCGACCTGAAGGACGTGGCGCTGGTCGGCTTCTCGACCGGCGGCGGCGAAGTGGCGCGCTATATCGGTCGCCACGGTACGGCCCGTATGAAGAAGGCGGTGCTGGTCAGTTCGGTGCCGCCGATGATGCTCAAGACCGCGGACAACCCGGGCGGCCTGTCGATCGAGGTGTTCGACGGCATCCGCAAGGGCTCGCAGGCAAACCGCTCGCAGCTCTATCTGGACATCGCTTCGGGCCCGTTCTACGGCTACAACCGCCCGGGTGCCAAGCCGTCGCAGGGGCTGATCCAGTCCTTCTGGGCACAGGGCATGCAGGGCGGGCACAAGAACACCTACGACTCGATCGCGGCGTTCTCGGCCACCGATTTCCGCGCCGACCTGAAGAAGTTCGACGTGCCCACGCTGGTGATCCACGGCGACGACGACCAGATCGTGCCGATCGACCTGTCCGGCAAGGCATCCGCGGCGTTGATCCGCAACGCCGAACTGATCGTCTATCCGGGTGCGCCGCACGGCATCACCGATACGCACAAGGACAGGCTCAACCAGGATCTGCTGGATTTCCTCCGCAAGTAAGGCTGCGCGAAACCCGGTCCCGCGAAGCGGGCCGGGTTTTGTCGTTCAGTGACGGGTGGACCGCAGCGGTGACAGACCCGCTGAATAAATGGAGTTTGACCCCGTTGAGGGAAATCGTGGTCTGTCCCCTATTGTTCTCTGCCTCTCCGCGTCACTTGTCGCTCATCGTCGGGGCCGGCCGAGGGGTATTAATGGAGTCTGACCCCATTAATACCCCGGAAAATTGGGAGTGCAGCGAATAAATTTTCCGCGTGCAGCAACTTGTTATATGACGCCTTTAGAATTCTTCCCCTCATACTAATAAAGCCCAAAGCCATGCTCTTCATCTCGCTTTGATTCTTCAATTATTTGCCGGTTTATATATGCAATATGATCTTTAACCCAGCGCCTTACATTAGAATTTTGATGTTCAATCAAGGGACTTAGTGCCGATTTATCTGATTCTAGGTAGGGTACTAGAGACCCTGACCAACCACGGGTTCCCATATTGGCGCTCAGTTCACTTGCTACCCGTTGGTCATTTCCAAAGTTCTCAAGCAAGGCGACAAACAAAGCCGAAGGCTGTTGCATCTCATCAACTACTTCGATGACATTTAAACAACCGGCAACAAAAACTGGGCCAAGATCTGGTTGCTTAAAGCACCATTCCATCACGCTTTCAACTGGAATAACAGAAAGCACACTTTGCACATTCCCTACCAAACCTGTTTCCCTATCTAAAAGCTGTTGTAACCAATACCTATCCATCCCTTCAGCTCGAACGATTGCCTCACCAAATATCGGCCAGATTACGTCACCATAGTCGCTCATTAGGCCTAACATTAAAGGTTTGGTATAAGACCAGATATCACCATGATTTAAGCCGTATTTGCTCGCTGCTATTAACTGATTAGTTAGCGCTGCCGCAAACTCTTCATCTCGCTCTTTTAATAGCTTTTCAGCCATGTCATGCCAATGGTGTGTACTTGTTGCAGTGTTCTCTTGCCCCTTATGCAAAGGTACGGCTGTGACTAAATACTTAAGCTGATCTCTTAGCTCATTGATGCTTTCTTTATTGCTAAAACAATACATATAGATCACATTGAGAGCCGCCCAGCTGGCCTGATCGCCCAGCTCGGCTAAATGTAGGCAAAACCCGGCTATCACATCCGGTTCAATGCTGTCAGTCACACTGCCATAACTCAATGCATTCGCGCTATTTGGCGATAACACACCTCGCTGAATGAGCTCCAGTAGATTATCTAAATGTGTTTTTTTGATATCACCCGTTCGTATAAAATCTGGGTAAAAATGAACCAATTTCTCATCCGTAACTAACCGATCAATATTTTTTTGCCAAAGCTCTTGCGACTGCTCAAACAAGCCTCGATATAAACCTAAAACTAACCGACAGTCAGGCTTTTCAATAGCTGCTAAGCGCTCAAGAGCCAAACCAAGTATTGGCACAACATCAGTTAAGTCATGAGCCAGTTGGTGGCCAAAAGCATAAGACTGCTTTTGCTCCCCCTGTAACAATAAGCCGAGATGGGGGAGTAGTTCTTCAATATTATAGGAGAGCTCTGTCGCAAGTACCTTCGCATTCTCTGCTGCCATATCAACGTAGTGACCATCTTCACCTTTGTGATGTTCCCAGGGAGGATTGGTTACCAGAATCTTTAACTTCTCAGGCAATTCTGCTTCATCGGGGCTTAGCAGCTCTAACCAGTTATTCAGCGGATCAGTCGCTTCTTTCTTGATATCTTCTGAATCATACTCAAAAGTGTTCTTGATACTGTCTAGAGCTTCTGGCCAATAGCGGCCATTGATACTTACAACCTTCCTAATAGCCGAATCCAACATTTGAATACGGCCACGAGCAACAAAGCCCCGAATTGAATGACCTATATCTGACAAAACTTTTTCTTTTTGTGCATCGCCCCGTTCAAAAAGAACGAGCATTAAATCAAAAGCTTGTTGCCAGAAATCAAAAATATCTTGCCATAGCTCTGGCCGCCACTCTTCAAGCGGTGCTTTAGTCCCCTGATACTCAGCCCCAACAGTTCGTGTGCCTCCATAAGTACTGATCGCTTGACCTAAAGCTTCAAGAACCACCATATCTATATCGGTCTGATTGACTGCAATGGCCCGTTTTAAGGTATCAAAGCGAATATTAGGCTTCGCTTTCGTTCCAGATAGATTTACTCGAAATAACTGAGCAAACATACCCGTTGCATTGTTGCTCCAACTTTCATTTTCAGCTGATGCGAGCAACAACATACACCATGCTGATTTTTCAAATACATCCTCATGAAAACACAGTTTTTCCAATGCCCATACTAGGTTTCTTCGCGTGTCTCCATCGATAGCCTGAAGTTGATCATGACTATACTCAGACAAAACTTTGTATAAAGCATTGCTCGTTGACTCAGGGTTCACCTCAACAAATGCGCGGAAGAGTTTCGAACCCCTTTCTGTAAGCAGCTCCTCCGCTTGGACAAAAGGGCTTTGCCCTCCAAATAGTCGATCTGAAAATCTTTGAACTTTTGGCTGGTCATCGAGATATGAGGCTTGAGTACAAAAACTCTGCATTAAAGAATCGGGAAGGGTATCAATTAGCTGCTTTTGACGATCATATGACGTCTCCTCCCACCATTCTGACGCCAGTGTCAGTGCCAGCGGCTTAGGTACCAGTCTTGCGTACCGACCCGCGCGATTTATGATTTGCCGGCTGGTAAACATTTTTAATACTCTGTCAAATGTTTTTAGGTCAGACCCTGCAATATATTCCGCAATATATTTGGCCTCTTCGCCGGCTGTCCCTTCGGCTGTACCAAAGACATCGAACAAGGAATAAGCCGATAACATTCCCTTCTCAACATCTGTTATACCGCCGTCGCCATCGATCAATTTTCTTACGACAGAGCTACTTTCTATCGAACCAAGCAATCGGCCCTCTTTTTGATACTGCTCTGCGATTAGAGTAGCCATAAGAGGATAACCCTGAGCAAACCGAGCGACACGATCAACGTCAC
Source organism: Methyloversatilis sp. (assembly GCA_017984755.1). Lineage (GTDB taxonomy): Bacteria > Pseudomonadota > Gammaproteobacteria > Burkholderiales > Rhodocyclaceae > Methyloversatilis. The sequence continues at coordinate 48,817 of JAGNYW010000010.1, read as the reverse complement.
TCGAATCCATTCCAACTAATATTGGGGATAGGACCTGCTTTATGGCCTCATCTGACAATGGGGAAAGTTGAATATGAATAGATTCATCAACTTGTTCATCTGAATAGCCAACCGTAACAAGTTTTAGTAAGCAATCTGCTTTGTTGACCTCCTTGGCCAAATGGTTATGCAAATCAATATTACAATTTTCAATTACTACCAGGCCATGAACTCGATCTTCAGCCATTGCCCGAATACTTTCTTTAATGGTGGTGTCGTAACCAGGTGCATTAAAAATAAGAACACAGGAATCATCGATAGAACTAGATGCATCAATAGCTTCTAATAATAAGCGTGTTTTACCTAACCCAGATGCGCCTGTTAGCCTAATCACAGCTCGATCTAAATTCAAAGCAACAACAAACGACTCAAAGTTTTTTGTTCGCTTTTCATCAGTCGCATAATGATAGCTATGATTTCTTTCTACATTTTTCCAGTCTTCAAGGTCTCGTGAGGCAGTGTTTTTATACCTATTTACGGTACGTTTTTGCAAAACAAAGTTTTTAAAAACAATATATGAAGATGATTCCATGCTTTCTGGTTTAACAATTGAGCGGTGATCAACATTGTTAATCGTTTCAACCTGATGATGCCTGAAGATACTCTTTGAACTAGAAGAAGATACAATATCGTCATTTGCTGCGACAATGCTCATAATCTCCATAGCATTATCCAGCTCACTGTCTACCCACTGATCATTTAAAGCATCGAGTTCGCTGGAATCACGGCACAGACTTTTAAGATGCCGATTTCTAAATGAAATATACTTGCCAACATTTGCGAACCCTGACCCATCATGTGGAACGTCAAAAAAGCATACTTTTCTGATTTTATGGTTTATTTTTTTAGCCTTCATGCGAAGGAGAAGTTGTTTAACCACTAAGCCACCCAAACTATGGCCAGCAAGAATAATTTCATCGTTATCCAAGTCGCACCGAGCTTTTATATCGGTGAGTAGGCTATTTGCTATATTAAGAATACTGGGCGCACGCTGATAAAATTGTTTAAATATATGGGGCGACTGATAGCCAAATGAAACAATGCTGTAATCAAGGTCGTTGTCCTTTTCCAAGAAATCTGGAAAGTTCCCCCATGTTCCGTCGGAAGTGCCGCCTAATCCGTGGACGAGTATTATTTTTTTCCCCATTTTTAAACTCTTATCTAGTGAACTTTTAGGAAACGATAAACCAATATCGCCCTTCGTTTTCCAGCACCCATACTTGGCTGCTACCGTCGATACCCATGGTGCTAAAGGCATATAACGCTTGAATTAAGCCGAGCCGCGAAGCGGCTACGGCTTGAACGAATTGTTAGCTTGCAACCTGCGAGCGAAACGAAGCACAAAGCTCCGATATCTCAGAGTATTCCGGTGTATCGCGGAACGTAACGTCCCGTAGTCCCTCAAGAACTGTAAGAGCGATTTGCTCTAAACCGGTACGGTAACTCTTGAGATTGGCGAGCAATGTCTCAAGGGCGTCGAGCACATCTTGATGCGCGCCGGAGCTAACTTGCGCACCATAAGTCTCATTGAAGTGGTGAACCACTTGGTTACGGGCGGCGACTAGATATGCCATGTGCTGTGCAAAATCGACAGAGTTCGAGGTCGATGCGTCGACGAATCTGCCGGTAAGTTCACCAAGAGTTCGCTTTCTTAGCTTCTCGGCACGCTTAAGGGCGGCACCAAGGCTTGGGTCTTCGGACTTGACGAACGGCAGTGTAAATTTCAGATAGCGCTCGGCATCCTGGCTGACGAGAACAATAGCTCCGACCAAGAGCAGAATTTTTTCGTTGTCCGACCGCTGAGATGTCGCCATTGCAAGCTAACGTAGAAGTAACCGGCCTGCGCAGCTTTTTGCGCAGGTCCGGTTGACTGCCGGGTTGGGCGTCACGGCTCTACTCCACATAGGCTGTCAAACTTCCTGAGAAACGCGGACTGAAGCTCTGCGTTAAGCAGTAGATCGCACTTGTACGACTCCACGTAATTCAGTAGCGCGCTCTGGAAGTTGTTGCGATATAGGAACTTCTGTTTTATGTCAGCGACAATTCCGTCAGGGCCATTGGCCAATATTTTCCAGCCGTTCTTGGTCTGAGCTTCGTGAAGAAGTCCGCATCGAACCCCGACATAAAAGTCACCGGCGGCAGACTCAGTAAAGGTCTTCGAGAACGGCTCACGATCACGAAGAAAAGCAACGAAGACCGCCTTACTCGAACAGTATTCGTATGGCCCAAGCGTTTCGCCATTGCGAAGATAACGGTATTTCAGTCCCAGTCTGGTTGATTCGAGGAATTCAATGAGCGTGCATTGAATTGCAGCGATGGAAAAGCCTTCCCCTTGAAATTTGCCATTGTCCTGTAGCACCTTGATTGGATCGAGGTAACGGAGAGCCAGTCGAGGACGAAAGTAGCTTTCAAACGCGGCCGCCCAAGCCGAACCATTCGCGCCGGGCACAAGGGTCTGACGACAACCGAGCCAGTCTTTATCGGTCTTCCGTCCTGCGACCAAAGTTTCGTCAGATCGGTTCATAGTCTCAGCCACTAGCGTTTTGTTCCCTTCGCTCCTTAAGCGTTTTCTTCCTGCGTTGGACAGCCTTCTTTTTCTTTCGTAGCTTGATTTCTTCTCGCCAATCATCGCCATCGTAGGCACCTTTGTGCGAGTTGCATCGTGCGCACAGAATTTGGAGGTTTGACCTCAGATATGCGAGATGTGGGTACTTGGACTTCGGCTTGATATGGTCAACGTGAGCTTGCCGTCTGTCGTAGATCATCTTGCCGCACCCCTGACACTTCCAGCCAGTAGCCCGTCCATACACCGTCCAGCCTTCTGTTCTGGCCGATTCCTTGAGATTCCAGGAATGTGATGCGGCTCCGACCCTGAAAAATTCGTCACGAAAGTTTGGGTCATTAATCAGATATGGATTGCTCTCATATTGGCTGTATATCTCGCGCGCGCGGTTAGCTCTTCGTAATTCTTCTTGACGATCCGCATCCCGTTTCTGCCGAATCCTTGCGTGGCCGAACAAGCTTGCGGCTAGAACAGAGCAGAGAGCACTCCATTGCCATTTCACTCCAATTGGTTCCGCAATGACCGCCGCGATTATGACAATGGAAGCCGTAAAGATATAGGGTGCGTAGCTGATTACATCCTCGTTCTGTGGAAACAGACGTCTAGCAAGATGTTGGGTGCATTCCACCATGCCTTGCCAAGCCCAAAGGATGGCGATGATGGCTACGATGAACAGCACGAATTCCATGTCACAGAACGCGGTCCAGTTGCGCTAGAGGATTGGTAATGAGGCCCATCAAACCGCCAGAGGTTAGTGACGCCCAACGTTGTTTTCTGGCGCAGTTTTGCGCCATTACTATGGACGGTGCCGGATAAAGACAAAGGATTTTCACGGGGGACTTCTTTTTTTTCAGTGGGTTGGGGCGCCGTGTGCCGGATAACTACCTGTTAAACGAACACAAAAGACCTCACCCTTATATGTCAGCCAAGTGGAGCATGTCCACGGTGTCTGTTCCATCAGTCATTTATCCGAGTGGTGACGCGATCGGGCGCGCCCCGATGCGCACGGTCGTTCGGGCGACTTCTCCCTTTCGCACCTTTGCGGCCAGGGTTGGGGCCGTGGCCATGGTCGTCACATGCTTCGCTGCTTTTCGAAACAGAAGCTTGACGCATGCCCGGGCATGCCGCGTTGTCAGCGGATAGATTGCGGCCTTTCCTGCTTCTTTCCGGTCTCGCTGCCGCACATATGAACGCTTCCACCTTGTCACCCCTCCAGACCGAATGGGCCACGCTGCAGCAGGACCACGAGCGCCATGAGCGTTGCGCGGTCGGGGTCAAGGTCGCCGCGGTGGCGCTGACCGCCGGCGCTGTGCTGTTCGGTTTTCCGTTCGAACTGGCGGCGCTGCTGATCGCCATCGTCTGGGTGATCGAGGCGATGCTGCGCACGGTGCAGGGGCGCCTGGGTCAGCGATTGCTGAAGGTGGAAACGCTGATCGCCGACGGGGCTTCGGAGTACGCGGCGTGCCAGTTGCACACCGAGTGGCAGGCGACGCGTCCGGGCGCGGTCGGGCTGCTGATGGAGTACGCGAAGAGTGCGCTGAAGCCGACGGTGGCCTTCCCTTACCCGCTGCTCATCATCCTGTTGTTCGTGCTGTCGCTGCCGGGCTGAACCCGGATTCGTCGCGGCGGCTTGCCGAAGGTCAATACACGCGCGCCGGAGACGCGCACTATGGGCGGTGAGGCCGTATGCCGGTCGCCTGCAGTGATCTCTCGCTTGTTTCCGGACCGCCCGAATGTCAGAACCCCGTTCACGTCCCTGGCTTGTGCCGATCGCCATCGCCTTGCTGGCCATCGCAGCCTTCTTCGCGTGGAAGCACTTCCAGACGCCACCGCAGATCGACCCCTTCGCGTCGGGCAACGGTCGCATCGAAGCGACCGAGATCGACGTCGCCAGCAAGACGGGCGGGCGGCTGGCCAGCGTGACGGTGCGCGAAGGCGATGATGTGAGCGCCGGGCAAACCCTTGCCGGCATGGATGTGCGCGCACTCGAGGCCGAACTGCACATGGCCGAAGCCCAGGTCGCCCAGGCGAAGGCGGCGCATGTGGCCGCGATCGCGGCGGTCGCCCAGCGGCGCAGCGACGTCGCCACCGCCGGCGCGGTGGTGGCGCAGCGACAGGGCCAGCTGGCGCTGGCCGAAAAGGACATCGAGCGCACGCAGCAGCTGGTCGACAAGGGTTTCATTTCAGCGCAGAAGCTCGACGTCGACCGCACCGCGAAACAGACGGCGCAGGAAGTGACCCGAGCCGCCGCGTCGCAGTTGCAGGGCGCGCAGTCGTCGATCGAGGTGGCCCGTGCGGCCGTCGTGCAGGCGGCGGCGGCGGTCGAGGCGGCGCAGGCACGCGTCGAGCGCATGCGCGTGGACCTGCAGGACGCGGTGCTGGTCGCGCCGGCCGATGGCCGCGTGCTGTACCGGCTGGCCGAGCCAGGCGAGGTGCTGGCGGCCGGCGGCAAGGTGCTCACGCTGCTCGACATCACCGATGTCTATATGACGATCTTCCTCCCGACCTCGCAGGCCGGTCGCGTGGCCATCGGCAGCGAAGCGCGCATCGTGCTCGACGTGCGACCCGATATTTCGATTCCCGCCACCGTGAGCTTCGTGTCGCCGCAGGCGCAATTCACGCCCAAATCGGTCGAAACCCGGGCCGAACGAGAAAAGCTCATGTTCCGCGTACGCGTGAAGATCGCGCCCGAGCTGCTGAAGGCGTACGCGAAGCAGGTGAAGACCGGTCTGCCCGGCGTGGCCTGGGTTCGGCTGGACGCCACCGCGCCGTGGCCCGCCACCCTGCCGCCCCTGATCGGGACACCGGCGCCGGAATGAGCGCAGACAACGTCGCCCGGCTCGCCGGCGTAGGTCTGCGCTACGGCGACACGATCGCACTCGATGCGATCGACCTCGACATTCCGGCCGGGCGCATGGTCGGGCTGATCGGGCCGGACGGCGTCGGCAAGTCCAGCCTGCTGGCGCTGGTGGCGGGTGTGCGCGTGATCCGGCAGGGCACGGTCGAAACACTGGGCGGCGACATGGGCAGCCGTCGCCACCGCGCTGCGGTGTGCCCGCGCATCGCCTACATGCCGCAGGGGCTGGGCAAGAACCTCTACATGACGCTGTCCGTGTTCGAGAACGTCGACTTCTTCGGTCGTCTTTTCGGCCACTCGGCGCAGGCACGCGAGGCCCGCATCGCCGAACTGCTGGACAGCACCGGACTGGCACCCTTCCGCGACCGGCCGGCGGGCAAGCTGTCCGGCGGCATGAAGCAGAAGCTCGGTCTGTGCTGCGCGCTGATCCACGACCCCGACCTGCTGATACTCGACGAGCCGACGACCGGCGTCGATCCGCTGTCGCGCCGCCAGTTCTGGCAGCTCATCGAGCGCATCCGCGCGCGCCGGCCCGGCATGAGCGTGCTGGTGTCCAGTGCCTACATGGGCGAAGCCGAGCGCTTCGACTGGCTGGTTGCGATGGATGACGGCCGCGTGCTGGCCACCGGCACGCCGGCACAACTGCTGGAACGCACCGCGACGGACGATCTCGACGCCGCGTTCATCGCGCTCCTGCCCGCAGGCAAGCGGCAGGGCCACCAGGCGCTGGTCGTGCCGCCGCGTGTCATGCAGCGCGACGGACCGGCCATCGTGGCCGAAGGCCTGACCATGCGTTTCGGCGACTTCACCGCGGTCGATCATGTCGATTTCGAAATCGGCCGCGGCGAGATCTTCGGTTTTCTCGGCTCGAATGGCTGCGGCAAGACGACCACCATGAAGATGCTCACGGGTCTGCTGCAGCCGACCGAGGGCAGGGCGCTGCTGTTCGGCAGCGAAGTCGACGTGCATGACCTCGATACGCGCCGCCGCGTGGGCTTCATGACCCAGGGCTTTTCGCTGTACGGCGAGCTCAGCGTGCGGCAGAACCTCGTGCTGCATGCGCAGCTGTTCCACCTGCCGCCCGAAAGCATCGCGCCGCGCGTGCAGGAAATGGTCGATCGCTTCGGGCTTGCCGACTATCTCGACGCGGCAGCGGCGGCGCTCCCGCTGGGCATCCGCCAGCGCCTGTCGCTCGCGGTGGCGGTGATCCACAAGCCCGAAATGCTCATCCTCGACGAGCCGACGTCCGGCGTCGATCCGGTGGCGCGCGACGATTTCTGGCGCCTGCTGGTGGATCTGTCGCGCAAGGACGGCGTCACCATCTTCGTGTCGACCCACTTCATGAACGAAGGCGAGCGCTGCGACCGCATTTCGCTGATGCACGCCGGGCGTGTGCTGGCGAGCGACACGCCCGCCGCGCTCATCGCGAAGCAGGGTGGCGGGAAGCTCGAAGACGCCTTCGTCCGCTATCTCGAAGCGGCGACCGCCGGCGTATCCGTGCCCGTGCATGAGCCGGAACGCGCACCCGAACCGGGCAAGGCGCCGCCTGCGTCGGCTGCCGTTTCGCGTGTCTTCAGTCCGTTGCGGCTGTTCGCCTATGCGCGCCGCGAGGCGCTCGAGGTGATGCGCGATCCGGTGCGCCTCACCTTCGCGCTGCTCGGATCGGTGCTTCTGGTGCTCATCCTGGGCTACGGGATATCGATGGACGTCGAAGATCTCAAATTCGCCGTGCTCGATCGCGACCAGTCACCGGAAAGCCGCGCCTACGTGGAGAACATGGCCGGCTCGCGCTACTTTCTGGAGCAGCCTGCGCTCACCGGCAGCAGCGAACTCGATCGCCGCATGAGGGCCGGCGAACTGAGCGTGGCGCTGGAAATCCCGCCCGATTTCGGGCGGGCGCTGCGCAGCGGTCACAAGGTCGAGATCGGCGTCTGGGTCGATGGCGCCATGCCTTTCCGGGCGGAAACGACGCTCGGCTATGTGCAGGGGCTGCACGTGGACTTCCTGCAGCAGGCGGCCATGCAGCAGCCGGGCCTGTCGTCGCAGCCACCGGCCCGGCTCGACACGCGCTATCGCTACAACCAGGAATTCAGGAGCGTCTATGCGATGGTGCCGGCGGTGATTCCGCTGCTGCTCACCTTCATTCCGGCCATCCTGATGGCGGTCGGCGTGGTGCGCGAGAAGGAGCTGGGTTCGATCACCAACCTGCACGCCACACCGGTCACCCGGCTTGAATTCCTGCTCGGCAAGCAGCTGCCCTACATCGTCGTCAGCATGATCAGCTTCTACGGCCTGGTTGCGCTGGCGATCTTCGTGTTCGAGGTGCCGCTCAAGGGCAGCCTGTTCACGCTGAGCTGCGCGGCGCTCATCTTCGTCACCGCAACCACCGGACTCGGCCTGCTCATGTCGTCCTTCGCGCGGACGCAGATCGCCGCGCTGGCCGCCACGGCGGTCGTGACCATGCTGGCGACGGTCACCTTTTCCGGCCTCACGCACCCGGTGTCTTCGCTCGAGGGCGCGGGCCGCCTGATCGGCACCTTCTTCCCGGCCACCTACTTCCTGAACATCAGCCGCGGCGTGTTCAGCAAGGCGCTCGAATTCCGCGACCTGCATGCGGACTTCCTCGCGCTGATCGCCTTCGTGCCGGTGCTCACCGTGCTCAGCGTGCTGCTGCTGAAGAAGCAGGAGGACTGATGGCCGCCCGATCGCCCGCCCCGATGCGTCGCCTGCTCAACATCTACCGCCTCGGCGTGAAGGAACTGATCAGCCTGTGGAACGACAAGGTGCTGCTGATCATGATCATCTGGGCCTTCAGCGGCGGCATCTACTCGGCCGCCACGGCGACGTCGCAGGAACTGCACAACGCGCCGATCGCTATCGTCGATGAAGATCAGTCGGTGCTGTCGTCGCGCATCGCAGGGGCCTTCTACGGCCCGTACTTCAAGACGCCGGAAATGATCGTCGAGTCGCAGGTGGACGCCGGGCTCGACGCCGGCACCTTCACCTTCGTGCTGACCATTCCGCCCGATTTCGAGCGCGACGTGCTGGCCGGCACGCAGCCCGGCATCCAGCTGAACATCGATGCAATGCGCGTCAGCCAGGCCTTCATCGGCGCCGGCTACATCCAGAACATCGTGCTCGGCGAGGTGGCCGAATTCGTGCAGCATCGCCGTGAAGAGGCCGTGTCGCCGATTTCGCTGACGCCGACCATCCTGTTCAATCCCAACCTGACCAGCGCGTGGTTCGGCAGCGTGATGGAAATGATCAACAACGTGACCATGCTGTCGGTCATCCTGACCGGTGCCGCGCTGATCCGCGAGCGCGAGCACGGCACGCTGGAACACCTGATGGTCATGCCGATCGGTGCCTTCGAAATCATGCTGGCCAAGGTGTGGGCGATGGCGCTGGTGGTGTGGGTGGCGGTGCTGCTGTCGCTGTACTTCGTCGTCGAGCGAGCGCTGGCGGTGCCGATCGCAGGCTCGATTCCGCTGTTCATGGCCGGTGCGCTGGTGCAGCTGCTCGCGACCACCTCGCTGGGCATCTTCATCGGCACGCTGTCGCGCAACATGCCGCAGCTCGGCCTCATGATGATTCTGGTCGTGCTGCCGCTGGAACTGCTGTCCGGCGGCATGACGCCGCGCGAAAGCATGCCGGAGCTGGTGCAGAACATCATGCTGTTCGCTCCCACGACGCACTTCGTCAGCCTTGCGCAGGCAGTGCTGTACCGCGGCGCCGGGCTCGATGTGGTGTGGCCCAGCCTGCTTGCCATGGCGGCGATCGCGCTGGCGCTGTTCCTGATGTCGCTGGCGCTGTTCCGCCGCAGTCTGGCCTCGCAGTCCTGAAGCGCGCCGGGCGGCCGTCGCTACGCTTCCTGGCTGGCGAAGAAGTTCGCCAGTTCATCCACCAGGCGGGAGATTTCCGACTTCTCTTCATCGGACAGGCCCTTCAGCCGGATCGTCCAGGCGCTGTCGCCATCCGCGTCGGAGAAACCCGTTGAATCCATGAAGCATTCGAGCGTGTAGATCTGCGACCGGATCGTTGCGTCCAGCTTGGCGCGGTTCATCCGGTGCAGGCCGAGGCGGCACTCGGTAAGCGCCGTTTCCAGCGATGCATGCTGGCCGTCGGGGTGCGGCAGCATCAATGCACGACGGGCGATGGAGAACTTCTCGGCCGGAAAACTGTAGATCATCGACAACTCCTGTTCTGAGGCGCCCGAACTCTGCGTTCAGGCCCCGATGTTCGATATGGGGGTGCGCATGAAGCGCAGCCCTTTCGGACGCATCCTCGATGCAAGTTTGCTGCCTTGTCCGCACCAGGCGTTGCCGACCCGGCAACCGAGCCGCGCGTCAGGGCCGGCATGTCCGCAGGCCGTCGGCCATGCATGCACTCCTCTGTCGCGCAGATCAGCGTTGCGTGGTGCCCCGAAACGAGCTCCGTGGGCGGACCGGATCATAAGTTGGAATGAAGGATCCGACCACCTGCCGAACTGCCGGTGCGTGAGTGCGAACCCCGGCAGACCGGCATTGTACGTTCGCGTCGTCTGACGGTTGCGTTCAGCGGCTGCGGCAGACAGGGCATGCGGCCCCCGTGCAGGGGAGGGGAAAGTTGCCGGCTGCCGGTCATTTCATGACGCAATCCGCATAAGCCGTCCTGCACCCCTTGTATTGCTGGCGGCACTTTCTCAGCGACTCGTCGATCGCGAACTGAGGGTCTGCGCTGTATGCATATTCCAGCTTGTTCGCTTCCGGGGAGATCGAGATCGCCAGGCAGGCATTCACCACGGTCTCGATGAGTTCGCAGTTTCCGGGGCCGTCGCTCCTGCACATGTCCAGCGCTGCCTTCTGTGCCACCTTCATATCCTTGTGCCCCCTTGAAACACCGATGAACGTCATTTCCTTGTCGGTGACAAGCAGCTTCTTCCTGTCCATGGCGATCGCACTCCACTGCATGTCCCGGAAAGTCAGCGGGCTGTAGGGACGGTTGCGGATGGCTTGCGACTCGTCGTGCATGCTTTCACCCGGCACGCAGACATTTCCGTCAGGCGAATGCATTCCGGGAGGGCATCGGCTGTCGGCAGCGTGCGCCGGTGGCATCCATGAAACCGACGCAAGCAGATGCGCCGTGAATGCTGCGGTGTTGGCGAACGACAGCGATTTCAAGAGACCACCTCCTGCTTCATGATTGCCGGCCGGATCCGCGCGCGAAGCGCACCCGGAGCAGTGCAAGGCAGGCGTGGTGCCTCACTTCCCGGTCTTCACGTAGGCATTGAGCTGGCTCACGGCTGCGGTCGCGCGATCGACGAGCACCCTGTACTTCTCGTTGGCCTGCCCGAGCAGTGCAAGTTCCTCCGCGGATTCGGGCGCGGGCATCGCGGCCAGTTGCCCGAGCAGCCTCGCGCGACCGGAAAGCACCTGATTCAGCGTGAGGTAGGCCGGCTCGAGCACGAAGGAACCGTCTTCCCGCTCGACATCCATGAGCAGTTGCTGGACTGCGCCCAGCGTTGCCTCGACGTTCAGAACCACGCGCGTCCAGTCCTGCTGCGTCCGCTTCGGAGCGGCAATGTATTGATCGATGCTTTCGATCACCGCAATGTTGTGCTTGGCAATCAGCTCCGTGGTCCGGCGGCTGATGTCGATCAAGCGACTTTGCTCGCGCTCCGCAGCCACGTACTTGTACGAATCCTTGCCGGCAACGACGAGTGTCCTGAAGCCTTCCGTAAGCTTTGAAATGGCATCGCCGGCCGCACCGATCGCCTTCACGAAGTCGGTGAGGATGGCGAGTCGAACATCGACGCCCACCTGGGCTCCGGCGATTGCCGGTACCAGCAGGAGGGCGAGCGTGAAGGTGCGTCGGTGCATCGATTTCTCCTTGCCGGCAATGGGGTGCGGTCGTGGGTTCAAGCCCGGCATGCGTACGCGCAGCAGGCGTTCGGCAGAACGACCGCGAGGACAGCGCGTGAGCAAACCCGCGGACGTGTCGGGATCATATGTTGAAATCCCATGAGTGACCCCGACGTCGTTCGTCTTTCACCGAACGAGGGAGCGGCTTCTGCGTCTGGGATTTCCCGCAACTGTGCAGGTGCGCCGGCAATGAGCGTCGCCGTGAATGTCCGTGCGGCATGGGGTCGAGGCGACGGAAGTCACGCCTCTTTCACTGGCGGATTCGTGGCTTCAATCGCCGACGGACGCCGACGGCGGCGAATGGCTGCTGTGCAGAGCGCGAGCACCATGGGTGCCGGAAAGAGAAGCACGCTCACCGAAGCGCCGAGCAGCGCCCACGCCCTGGCTTCCGATCCGCCGAATGCGCAGGCATGGACGTTCAGGCCCAGGTATGCGCTGGCCATGAACAGGAGTGGCACGGTGATTCTATGGCGCCATGCCAGGACGGCCGTCGGCACCGACAGGATGATCTGGTTCAGCAGCAGGCCCACCCCGGAGTCGTAGGGCTCGAACGTGCCGGAAACGAGAGAGGCCACGAGCCAGCTGAGCGCCCCGACCGCGGCGCCGCCGATGATCAGCAATGGAAGCGATGGACTCACTCGGAGGCAAGGCATGGTTGAGTCTGCGGGTTCCCGAATCTTTCCGGCATTCAATCACGCGGCCTTCGCTTCGTCGTCCTGTCGTGGCACCCGGATAGCGATCGCCGGCCGAAACGCAGCCGGTCATCGTCAGCTGCGGCTCGGTGAGCTGCGGCTCGGCCCGGGCGGCCCGGCCGTACTGCAGACCAGCCACCCCAATGCGAAATGCGTCCGGACTTCGATGTGCCACCGGGGCGAACGAGTCATTGTTCGGTTCCTGCGCTCACCAGTAAGCCGGATCATTGAACGCTGCAACGCACTTCGGGCGCTCCTTGATGGTCGGAATCGGACCTTCCGTCAGCGACTGACCCAGCCAGCCTATCGGCATCGATAACTCCAGCGGAGCTGGAATTACAGTCTCCGAGAGGGCTTCGAATCCCACCTTTGCATAGAAATTCGGGTCGCCATATGTCACCACAACCGACACAGCCCGGCCTTTCAAGGCATTCAGACCGAACTTGATGAGCGCCTGACCGATGCGCTTGCCCTGATGCAGGGTACTCACGGCCACCGGTGCAAGCATATATATGCGGATATCCTGACCGTTTCGAAGGCGCGTAAAGAATATTGCACCAACCAGCGCACCGTTCTGATGTGCGCCGAAGCAGATGATCTCTTCGTCGTCCATCGCCAGACATAGTTTCGAAGCCAGATCGCCGATCAACGCCCCTTCCTTTTCCCCTTCCGACGAGGTGAAGACAGAACGAAAGAGAGCCGCTACCTCGTCGTGGTTGTTCCTGCCCAGCGCTCTGAAATCCATTCCGACCCCTTCGGCAAGTAATCGAGATTGCGGGCCGCCGCTGCGGGTCGGCTCGAGCGACGGCTCAGGCGTCGCTCCCGTTGCGAGGTCCCGGGCGACGAGGCGGAAAGCGCCACCAGGCCCACAGCACAAGCAGACCGAAGGCTGTGTACGCGAGTACGAAGACAGCGAACGGTGCTTCGTGGAAGATGATCCGCTGAACCCAGTGCTCGATGAAGCTCTCGCTGTAGAAAGGTGAGCCGGCCTTGGCGCGCAGCCAGGCCTCGAGCATGGTGAGGGGGCAGCGCTCACCCAGCCACGACTGGGCGACCACGACGAGAAGGGTGGCGAAGTGCGCCAGGCGGAACCAGATGTTGTTGGCGCCGCGCCAGTTCCGCATGTTTCCCGCCACGACATAAGCCAGGCCTCCCACGACGAAGAGAACGACGCCGAAGTGAATGAGCAGGACTGCATCTGCAAGAGCTTGATGGGGCACTATCGTGACTCGCGACGTCTGACATTCGGGTCGGGCGGTCGGCGCAGGCCGTCCGCCGGAAGGATGAGGTGAGCTGCCTTCATTCAGACCGCGGCCACATCCCGAGCACCCGGACGACGCGCTCCTCGGTCAATGATTCGTCGACCGGACGGCGCTGAATATCGATGCGCCGCCCATGCACGCCGGCGAAATCACCGACGATCTTGCCGCAGAGCGGCGGATTCCGAGATGATCGCCTGTCACGATCGTGCGCGGCCCCCGTGTTTTCGACTTCAGGCCCGCGGCAGCCAACCGTTCGATCACTGCCTTGCGCAGCGCCTACCGTTTCGTGTTCCTCGTGCATGCCATGTACTCATCGAGCAGGCGTTCATCTTCGCTCCGCCTGGCGGTCTGCTCCTGCAGGGTCAGCGTCCGGCCGCGGTCGCGCCGGTTGAGATCATCCGTGCGTCGGCGGACGTCCGCGAGGCACTCCTCCACCCTGGCACTGGCAGCCGGCGCGACTGCAGGCTTGCTTGCGCGGGAGCAATCCTCGGCGCGCTTGGCGGCAGCAGCCAGCGCAGCATTCAGATTCTTCGACCAGGTCCGCTCGGCCTCCTTGTCGCCTCTGGCAGGGCGCTGACCCGAAAACTCCCTTTCGATGCGAACCTGATCGGCCTGGCCCTGCACTGTGCACCGGTCCTGTGCCGGGCTGGCGACCGGGATCAGGGCTGCCAGGAAGCAGATCGTGCGCCGGCAATTCATGGCGATGACTCGAACGGCGACCCACCGGTTCTGCGGCACCTGAAGCTGGCTGGAGCCGGCGAAGTTCGCTGCAAGTCCGTTCATATTCGCCTCCATGTCAGCCATTCAGTCTTGCTCCGCATCTTGCGCAATGCCGCGTCATGGCGGCAGAGAGAACCATGTGTGCCCTGGGCTTCCCGCCGCAGACACGGCATGCCAGGCCGTACTTCGCGGCAACCTTCTGCTTCTGGCGTACGACCCGGAAGATCGTAAACCCGACGGCCCCGAAAAGTAGCCCCAGAAAGGCAGCGTCCAGCCAGATGCTTTTCAGGTCTGAACGCTCGTAGAGAACGGCCATCGGGACCAGCAGTACAAGGATTGCAAGAAGTTGATTGTCATTCCGCCTGCTGACCGATTCCAGGTCGGTGTCGATGGCGCTCAGAACCGGGTCATCCGAAATGTCCCCTTCTTCATCGTCGTCCGGCCTGTCGTTATTTCGCATGGTTGAGTTCGGCTTGAAGGGATCGAGGGGGCAGGCGTCCGGTGGCTCATGACGATCCTCTCTCTGCGGTCGGATAGCAGGTTCGGCAGGGCACGAGACGGTCTACCTGGCGCCCTTGGCGGCGTCGGACTGGCGCTTGTAATCTTCGTAGGAAGTCGCGGTAGCACTCATGCAGCGATTTCTCTCCTGCATGTCGACGATCTTGTTGCACTCATTCTTCTGCCACGCCTGGCCGACGCCATACAACTGCTGCGAAGAGCAGCCGGACAGGCCGATCATCGAAATCAGGGCGGGAAGGCATTTTGTGAAGCGCATGGTGAGCTCCATTCTGCACTGAGGCGGGTGCCGTGCCGGTGCGAGTCGGTTTCGCGAAGGGTACTGACAATCTGTCCTTCCGATGAACAGCGCTTGCGCATGACTTCCTCTCAAGTTCCAAGTGGTCCGGAAAGTCAGTAACGGGTCAGAGAGACAGGGAGGGGCGCTTGTGGCGTCCAGCGCCTGAATCAAGCCGCTCCGCAAAGCGGCGTCGGCATGAATGAATCGTGGGACCGCATTGCGGGTGGCGATGAATCAGCCCGGGCGTTTCCAGGCTGGCGGAACGATCCTTCCGCGCTTTGCCGCCATGACCAACATCACTATGCCGGTGGTGGTGCACAGGAGCAGCGCAAGCACGGAGGATTCAACGCCGAAGTTGCCTCCGGTCAGCCAGTCGGGGCCGTTCACGGTAGACCTGATCAGACCCTGTCGAGCATCGTTGCCGGAGACAATGCCCGAGAAAATGGCCGACTGCGTGTAGTTCCACGCCATATGGAAGCCGATGCTCAACCACAGCCGGCGCGTCAGCATGCAGGCCGCAGCCAGCAGGACGCCGGCCTCGACGGCGATGAACAGCGCGCCCTCGATCGTACCCTGCGGGTTGATCAGGTGGGTCAGGCCGAACACGAGTGAAGACACCACAAGTGCTGCCCAGCTGCCAAACCACTTCTCGACTGAGCCGAACAGTACGCCGCGGAACAACAGCTCCTCGTAGACGCTCGAGCTGATTGCCATGGCGATCGCCGGGACCATGTAGTTCAACGGGTTCAAGCCATCGATGCGGTAGATGCCCAGAGCCATCAGGATCATTTCGCAGGCGGCGTACAAGCTTGCACCGATGAGCAGGCCGATCCCGAGTTCGCGACCCATGCCGGGCAAGGCGAGTTCGGAGACGACGCGCTTCTCGATGAGGCATGCATAGCCAAGATAAACCGCGAAGCCGGCGATGGCCAACGCGATGATGTGTGCAACGGCTTTGACTGGCTCTTCCGCGTAGCTGGTCATCACATCGGTGTTCAGGGTCATCATCATCACCAGAATGAACCCGAGCAACGGCACGCGCGCTGGCGGTGAGCCGAGGATGCGGCTTGCAAGACCCGGCCGCGTGTCGGACGCTTTCGTCATCATTGCCTTTCCGTTGGGGATGGGTGGCAAGAAGCGTCAGCTCTACGGGCTGCAATTGACAGGCTTTCAGCGAGCTGGCTGACCATGAATGATGTGGACTGACGTCCGAGGTGAGGGGTGGCCGACCGAAGGGAGGGAACCCAGAAGCGCAGCTTCTGGGCCGTCCCCTTGACCGAAGTGTCAGGGCTCACGCGTGATGAGCAGACATCCGCGCGGTTACTCCCACCAGGCACCAAATGCGGTGCTCCAAGACTTGAGATCGTAGCGCTCTCCGTTGTACTTGACGATGGCGCTGACGCGCTTCTTGTTGTCGCTTCGTATGGCGGTGAGTCTCAGATCGGCGAAGCCATTGGATATGGTTGGCTCCACGGCAATCAGAGTATTCGCGTCAGTGCGCGGAACCTCTTCTTCACTACAGCGATTGCCACCACCGTAAGTCCAGTGAGACATGGTTTCCGTAAGAACCGGACGGATCGTTTGTCCGTCGACGACAAAAAGCGTCAGTTCATTGTCGAAGCCTCCCTCATAGGTACATCGGTCCCGAAAGGTATTCAGGCGAAGCCCGAAAGCGCGGGCGCTCTTCGATAGCGTGTATCGCGCCGTATCGAGGCTCAGCGAATAACTCGAAACCTCGGTTGCAGCATCTTCCGGAATGACGCCCTTGTAGGAAGCGATGACTCGATTGTCTGGAACCTCGACGACTGCAAGCAGGAGCTGCTTCTCGTACTCAATTCCGCCGTCGTAGGCAAAGGCGGCGATGATTCGGGACTTGTTTGCGGGCCATGGCTTACATATGCCGGCTACGAGCAGCCCACCGTTTTCCACGCTCGGATACATACCCTGCGCGGGATAGGCGAAGTCAGTGAGACGGAAGTGCTTTCCAAGGCGCGTTACGACGGCGTCGCTGCAACGGCTCGCGTCGTCTTCTGATCGAGACTGTGCTGTCGCAAACTTCCCGAAACAGACGACGGTCGCCAGCAGGCAAGCGGATATGACTTTGCGAATTCGCATGGAGCCTTTCCTTGTGAGCGTTACGTGCTAGCTCCGGGGCGCGCCGCTTGTCGGCGTGTCCCCTGGAGTAACCGGTTGGGCGGTAGACGGCCAGAGCATGAGGAGGTAGCGCTCCTCTCCGACCGACGCGCCTGCAAAGTACGCGCGCCCATCGTATGTCGACGGCGCTACGGCTAGCCGGGGGCACTCGGGCACGTAGTCCGTACAACCGCAAAGAACCGCCGTTCCCGAAGGAAGTGACAGGTTGAAGTCGGATTGATGGTCCCACACGCCGTCCACCTCGATAGGCTCGGAAACGAACGCAATCTTCACCGGCACCTGAGAGGCAGACTCGGTATGAAAGACGACGATATGCGGCGCGGTGCGTAGCCGCAGCAAGATGTCCTGTTCCGTCACCGTGTCCGGGATCATTGGCGAAATGCCGGCGTCCATGAGATAGAACTGATGACAGTCAGCAAATACCTGGAATTCGCGCAGGCCCTTCATGCCGCTTAACGTATAGCTAACCGGCGCTGCGCGGCTTTATCGCGCAGCGTCCAGCGACAAAAGGGAGCGAGATTGAGCGCCGAGTTGGGGCCTGGCCGCACGTGAGCGAAGCCTCCAGAGAAGTAGCGGAGCAACCGACGCAAACAACAGAGCAGAGCTCGGCTCAGGGACGGGCGAAGGACTAAAAGAGTAATTGCTTGCGAAGTAATTGGAGCCGTTCCATACCTCAACCTGCGTAGATGTTAAGTCAGTAGAGCCAGTGAGCATGGTCAGCCTCATAGCACCCTGAACGTCGCTACTCCAGTTAAGAATGACCGGATTGAACAACTGAGGGGCGAGATTCTCAACTAGCTGCATTGAGGCGGGGGATGCCCCTAAATAGATAATGCTTCTGTCGGGTGAATCGCCCCGGGCGCGACTCGCCTTCGAGCGCGACCGGCGGCGAACGAGAACGGCGTTGATATGCCGCATGCGCTGGAACGGAAGTACCCCAATGCCAGCCGGTCGTGGGGCTGGTTCCGGGTGTTCCCGGCCGACACGAATTCTGTCGATCCGCGTACTGGCGTTGTTCGGCGTCACCACATGCACGAAAAGTCGCTGCAGCGCGCGCTTCAGCTCGCGGTGCGGAACGCAGTCATCGTGAGGCCGGTTTCCGTGCACACGCTGCGCCACTCCTTCGCCACCCATCTGCTGGCGGCCGGCTACGACATACGAACCGTTCAGGAATTGCTCGGCCACGCCGACGTCAGCACCACCATGATCTACACCCACGTCCTGAACCCCGAGCCGGGAGCCGCAGGATGCGGCGAACTGCATTGCACCCGAGCGGCGTCGCCTAACGTGGCGCTGGTTGCGGCAGCGTGCGCAGCGCCGCTTCGAGGCGATCGAGGGCAGTGCGGATGACCGGGCGAGGCGAGGCGAGGTTGAGACGCATGTGGCCGCTGCCGCCGGTGCCGAAACTGATGCCGGGGTTCAGCCCGAGGCCGGCTTCGTGGATGAAGAAGTCGCGCAGTGCGCTGTCGTCCAGGCCCAGCCCGCGGCAGTCGAGCCACATCAGGTAGGTACCTTCCGGCGCGACGGGGTGGATGCCGCGCAGCGTGTGCGTGATGCGGTCGATGACTTCGTCGCGCGTGGTTTCGAGATAGGCCATCAGCGCGTCGAGCCAGGGGCCGCCGTCGCGGTAGGCGGCTTCGAAGGCAGTGACGCTGAACGGGTTGGACGCGCTCACGTGCAGCCCGCCGAATACGCGCTCGACCGCCCTGCGGTCGTCGTCTGCGCCGATCAGTGCAGACAGGCCGAGGCCGGGCACGTTGAAGGTCTTGCTCGGCGCCACCGTGGTCAGGATGCGGTCGCCCGCGCGGGCGAGCGTGGCGAGCGGCAGGTGGCGCACGCCGGGATAGGTGAGGTCGGCGTGGATTTCGTCGGCCAGCACGACCAGACCGTGCCGGCGTGCGATGGCGAGCAGCGTGTCGAGTTCTTCATGCGACCACACGCGCCCGACCGGGTTGTGCGGCGAGCACAGCAGCAGCAGTTTCGAACCGGCACGCGCGGCGCAGCTTTCGAGCTGGTCGAAATCCATGGTCCAGCGGCCGTCGCGTTCGATCAGCGGGTTTTCGACGATGCGCCGGCCGGTGTCGCGGATGGCCGAGAAGAAGGGCGGATACACCGGCGGCTGCACGATGACGTTGTCGCCGGGTTTGCTGAAGGCCTGCACCGCTGCGTACAGCGTCGGCACCACGCCCGGACACATGTACACCTGCTCGCGCGCGACTGTCCAGCCGTGGCGCGCCGCCAGCCAGCGGGTCAGTGCGTCGAAGGCGCTGTCCGGGTAGAGCGTGTAGCCATAGACCGGGTGCAGCGCGCGCGCAGCCAGCGCTTCCACCACGGCAGGCGGCGCGGCGAAGTCCATGTCGGCCACCCACAGCGGCGTGACCGCGTCGGTGCCGAACACCGCGGCACGGCCGTCGTGCTTGACGCTGGCCGTGCCGTCGCGGTTGATCGGGTGGTCGAAATCGAAACTCACGCGCCGGGCCCCATTCAGCGGATGCGTTCCCACAGCGTCGCTTCGGCCACCGTGTGCTGGTGCTTGCGACGCGTTTCGCGGATCACGAACGGTACGTCGCGCGGCGCGCCGACCATGCGGAAGTGCTCGCCGAGGAGGGCTTTCATGCCGTCGAGCGTGGTCCAGCTCTCGCCGTCCTTCTTGAAGCCGCCCAGCCAGTCCTCGCGCTTCGTGTGCTCTTCCAGCCAGGTGTAGGGCGAGGTGATCATCAGCACGCCGCCCACGTTCAGGCGTTCATGCACCGACTTGAGGAAGGCCGCCGGGTCGTACAGGCGGTCGATCAGGTTGGCGGCGAGCATGAAGTCGTAGCCGGTCAGCACCGGTTTGAGGTTGCACGCGTCGCCCTGCATGAAGTCGACCTTGCCGCGTACGTCGTCCAGACCCATGTCGGCCAGCCGGCGCGTCTTGTACGACACGAGTTCGCCCTCGTCCGGCAGCGTGTAGCGCAGTTCGCCCTGTTCGGCCAGATGCACGCCCGCGTTGATGAAGCGCGCCGAGAAATCGACGCCGGTGACGTGTTCGAAGTGACGCGCCAGTTCGAAGGTCGAGCGACCTGTCGCGCAGCCCAGATCGAGCGCGCGGCGCGCCGGGCGGTCACCCATGGCTTCGATGGCGATCTGCGCCAGTGCCTTCGGGAAGTTGGGCACGCCGAAGTACTCGTCGCCGTAATGGAATTCGGCATACTCGGACAACTGCCGGTCGCTTTCGTAATAGACATTCGGCGCTGTGGCCGGTGTATCGCTCACCACGTATCTGAACCCCGCATGCTGGAAGAAGTGACGGCGGAAGGCGTAGCGCGATGCGCGCGTTGCCTCGTTGCCGCAGGAAATCCACGAACCGCCCTTGATCAGGTTGTGGCGGCCGTCGAAAGTGGGTGTCGAGAAGTCGTCGTAGATGGGGTGTACGTCGAAACCTTCGAACGGGTAGATCGGCGTTTCGGTCCATTGCCACACATTGCCGACCACGTCGAAGAAGTCGCCGTGGGCAAACGCATCGACCGGACAGGACGAGGCCCAGCGGTCGAGATGCAGATTGGCGGCCACCCGCACGTCGGCCGGCACTTCGGTCACGCCGGCGGCGTCGTACAGGCGGTACCACTCGTCTTCGGTCGGCAGGCGCACCGGCTGGCCGGTGCGTGCGGCCTTCCAGTTACAGAAGGCCTTGGCTTCGTGGTAGTTGGTTTCGGCCGGCCAGTTCCACGGCATCGGCACTTCTTCGAGCATCAGGCGCAGGTGCCAGCCGTCGTCCCTGCGCACCCAGAATTCCGGGTGTGCCGCGTTCAGCCCCTGCCCGACACGATAGGTGCGCCAGCCCCGGCCTTCGTCTTCCCACCATGCCTCGTCGGTGTAGCCGCCGTCTTCGACGAAATCGAGGAATTCGCGGTTGCTCACCACGTAGCGGCTGGCCTGGAAGGTGCCGACAGACGCTTCGCGCGTGGCGTATTCGTTGTCCCAGCCGTAGATCGGGTCGTCGCGCCGGCGGCCCGACGTCGTGACGCCGCCGGCCACCGGCACCAGCGCGTTGGCCGGTGCATCGCCCCGCGCGCGGCAGGGCTGCCACGCCGGGTGCGTGCGCACGTAGTCGAGGCGGCTCTGGCGGATCAGCACGGAAGACGTTTCCAGATGGATGCGCTCGTGCTCGATGCCCATGATGACCGCCCACCATGGCTTGCTCCAGCCGATCGGCGTGGTCAGCGGCGCGTCGTGGATGACGCGGTCGACCACGCGGCGCACCGCATTGCGGTAATCGCGCACCGCCTGCACGGCCGGCCATTCGTAGTTGGCCTCGTTCAGGTCGTCCCAGCTCATTTCATCGACGCCGACCGCGAACATCGATTCGAAGCGCGGATTGATGCGTTCGGAAATGAGCCCGGCGAGCAGCAGCTTGTTGATGAAGAAGGTCGCGGTATGGCCGAGGTAGAAGATCAGCGGATGACGCAGCGCGATCGGCTTGCGCAGATAGGCTTCTTCGCAGGTCAGCACTTCGAACAGCTGCTCGTAGCGGCTGAACGTGGCGTGGAAGTAGTCGCGCAGCGCGGCGCGCATGGCGTCCGGATCACGTTGATCGAGTCGGGGAGAGCGCAGGAACAGCGTGTCCTGTTGTGCATTCATCTTCTTGGTGTGCTCCTGCGATGAGCTGAAGGAAGTGGCAGGGAGTTGTATTCCGACTGCGCATGTCGCACGTCCGGCGGTTACCGGAGTGTGCCGCTCGCATGGAAAAGTGCGAAGCCGGTTCGACGCTGCGAAGCCGCCGTGAGTTCAGACAAATTGTCGACGCCCGGCAGGGCCGTTCGATCACGCCGGCGAGGTCCGCCGCGATGCGGTCCCGGTCCTCGCCGGTCAGGCTTGGCCGATGCCTTTGTCGTCATGCGGTACCGATGATAGCGCAGCGAATCGGGTGCCCTGATGACGGCTGCGTCGAAGCCGGGTCTTTCCGGCGCGGAAAGGGCCTTTCCCGCCCATGATCCGCAGGCGGCGAAGGCGTCCACAGCGCAGGTGATCGCGGTATTTCCGTTAGTGCGCGCCGCGACAGGCACTATCATGGCTGCCCCGAACACGGCAGGAGCAGATGTGAACCGCAGTGACAGCGAGGAAAGCAGGTCGGTCGCCCTTTACTGGGATTTCGAGAACCTGCACGCCAGTCTGGTGGAAGACCGCTTCGGCGAAGGTTATTACGCCAAACCCGATTCGCGTTTCAAGGTGCAGGAGCCGCTGGTCGACATCGAAGCGATCGTCGGCCTGGGCGCGTCGTTCGGTCCGATCGCGATCAACCGTGCCTACTGCAACTGGCAGTACTTCGGCCGCTACCGCGATGTGCTGCTGCAGAGCGCGGTCGAACTGATACAGCTGTTCCCGCCGGGCGCATCGGCGAAGAACGGTGCCGACATCAAGCTGTGTCTCGACGCCACGGAAGACATCAGCCGCTTCGGCCATATCGGCACCGTCATCATCGTGGGTGGCGACAGCGATTTCATGCCGGTCGCGCAGAAGATCAAGGCCGCCGGCCGCACGCTGATCGGCGTCGGCACGCGCAAGGCGACCAACCGCCACTGGGCGAAGAGCTGCCACGAATTCAGGTATTACGAAAGCCTGGTGGGCAAATCCGAATCCGATGCCGCGTCATCGACCGGCGAGCCGGCCACGCCGGCGCTGCCGCCGGACCCGGCCGCAGACATCCTGCGGCGTGCCGTGCGCCTGCTGTCAGAAACCAAGGGCGAGCCGTGGGTGAACAAGGCCTCGATCTGGCCGATGATCAAGCGGCTCGATGCCACCTTCGACCTGAAAGACCATGGCTACGCCGACTTTTCGGACATGCTGAAGTCGCTCGATGCGGTGGTCGAAGTGAAGAAGGGCGAACTGGACCACGTCGTGCGCCTGCGCTGACGCGGAGCGCGGTAGGTCGGCTGGACACCGGGTCCATGGTGTCCGGTGCTGGCCTCACTCGTGCTCGATGCGCCGGCCCGATTTCTTCTGGGCATGCAGCTTCAGCAACTGCCGCGCGACATATGCACCCGCGGCCAGCGGCATCACGAATTCCGGGTAGATGGTCTGCACGTTCTTGCTGAACTGCAGCAGGTAGCCGACGTAGCCGAACGCGAGCTTGGCCAGCCCCACGACGATCCACACCTGCACGAAGATGATGACCATGTTCAGCGGATCGGCCACGTAGCGCTTCGACGCGCGGCCACCGAAGGCACCGGCGACCAGCGCGATCAGCGCGATCCACCAGGTGCCCAGAAAGAACAACAGATAACTTTGCATTTCTTCGAACACGAAAAACCCTCGGGAGACTGACGGTGCCGGAACCGGGCCCTGCGGCCGGCCGGCGCGGGCCGGCGAATGCAGGTGGCGCGACAGGATAGCGGATGCGGCGCGGCGCGGCGGCGGTTCAGGCTTCGCTTTCGTGCGCGATCGGTACGGCGTCTTCGGTACCCGGGTCGTCACCGGCAGGGTGCCACGCCACCACGCGGTTGCGCCCTTTTCGCTTCGCTTCGTAGAGCGCTTCGTCCGCCTTCCGGAACAGTTCTTCGGGCGTGTCGGTCCGGCCGGGTACCAGAACGGCGACACCGATGCTGGCAGTCAGTACCCCGTGCGGCGAGCGCGCGTGCGGCAGGCCGCGTCCGTGCAGTGCCGAGCAGACCGTGTGCGCGACCGCCAGCGCTCGGTCGGCATCGACACCGGGGCTGATGAAGGCGAATTCCTCGCCGCCGTAGCGCGCCACCAGATCACCCGAACGCCGCACATGCTGGCTGATCACGTCGGCCACCTGCCGCAGCCGTTCGTCGCCGGCCTGGTGGCCGTAGTGATCGTTGTAGTCCTTGAAAAGGTCGACATCGAGCAGACACAGCGCCAGCGGCTCGCCGCTGCGCCGGGCACGCGCCCATTCGACGGCCAGCGTCTCGTCGAAGCGCCGCCGGTTGGCGATGCCGGTCAGGCTGTCGGTGGCACTCAACTCCGCCAGCTTGCGGTTCGATTCCTCCAGTGCCCGGGTGCGCTCGTTCACCTTGTCTTCCAGTTCGTGCGCGAGCGCGCGCTGTTCGCCGAGCAGGATCGACAGCCCCATGCCGATGATGCTGAGCGTCAGGATGTATTCCTGCGCGCGCAGGATCATTTCGTGCGGCGATGCGTCGCCGAACGGCCGCAGGCCGGTGGTCTGCGACCAGGCAGCGGCGAGTGCGACCAGCGCCACCGACAGGGCGGTCCAGCGCCGGCCGCAGCGCGCGGCGATGTACAGCACCGGCAGCAGCATCAGGTGGGGCGTCAGCGGCACATGCGGATTCGGTCCGGCGCCGCCTGCCTGCAGGAATACCACGCAGGCCAGTGCTACCGCGAACGCCAGCACGGCCAAGTCATGCCTGCGCAGCGTCAGGGCCTCGCGATCCGGCTGCAGGAAGGCGAGCAGCAGGGGTGTCCAGATGAGCAGCCCGAGTCCGTCGCCGAACCACCAGAGCATCACGAGTGTCGGGTAATCCGCCGTCACGCTGTCACGCGTGAACATGAGCACGGCGCTTGCCAGCAGCGCGCTGCCCAGAGCCCCGAGCAGAGGTCCCGCCAGCAGGAAGCGGCCGAAGTCACCGATGCGCTCCAGACCGGGCGAAGCACCCAGACGGCGCATCAGCAGGAAGGTGACCGTGATCTCGGCGAGATTGCACAGGCTCAGCAGCACCGCCTGCAGCGGCGGAAACACCGGCAGGTTGGCGAACACGTCGGAGCTGAAGGACAGCAGCGCCAGCAGCACCGCACGCTGGCCGCGCCAGTGCAGAAGCGCCGCCAGCAGCACCGCATTCGGCAGCCACATGACCACCTCGTTTTCGGGCGACAGCGCGGTCGAGAACGTCAGCTTCACGCTGGCGAAGTGCAGCAGCGGCAGCAGCAGGAAAACCCGCCAGTCGGGGCGGTTGCGCATCGCATCCAGCGTGTTCATGGACTTGGAATTCGGAGCATCTCGAGGTCTGGGCGCGCAAGCATGCCGGATGAACCGGACCGGCGGGTGGACCGAGACAAAAGTTATCGTGAAACCGGGGGGTGCGCCTCCTGCGGTTCGAGATACGGATTCGGTCTGTCCGCCCGAGATTCCTGCGCGTACGCAGGAATCTCGGCCAGAAGAGGAAAAGGCCCATCGAAGGATGGGCCTTTTCCTCTTCTGCGCGGACGCCGAAGCGATCGTCCGCGTGAGACGAGCGTTCAGGCCAGCCGGCGTCTGGCCAGATGAACGAGCGGCAGGCCGGCTGCGAACAGCCAGATGGCCGCCGGCATCGGAACCGGTGCAGGCACTGCGCTCGCCTGGAAGTCGAAGTCCGGGTTGCCGGCGGCGGACAGCGAAAAGCCGGCGACCTGATTGCCGTCGGCGTCGGTCACGCCCTTGATGCCGCCCCAGTAGGACGTACCGTAGAAGATGGACTCCGCCGAGCCGGAGCCGGTGACGAAGCTGCCGAACCCGGCCGTTGCACGATCGACGCGGGCATTCAGCTGGAGTTCGAGCGTGAAAGGCGTGCCGAACAGGAAACTGATGCTGTCCTCACCGGCGAGATTGACCGCTTTTGGTCCGGTGGCCGCGGTAGCGAACGCGCTCGCGATGCCCAAGCTGTTGCCGTTGCCACTCGGCGGGTGCACCACCTTGTTCAGTACCACGACTGCACGTCCGGCACCCGTTGCGTCGAGGTAGCCCTCGAGGAGGTATTCGAAGGACAGCGTACCGAGGGTTCCGGCGAACGAGGTGTCCGGATGTTCGATCACCAGGCCCTCCTGCTTCCAGATGGCGATGGCGTTGACGGCGGCGCTTTCGCCGCTGGCGAAGAAGCCGGTCGCGTTGGCGCGCAGCACGCCCAGATCGGCATCGGCCTCGACCACCGCGCCGCCGGTTCCGCCCGGAGGCGTCGCGTAGGTGCAGGGCGTACCCGAGTACGCGAACCCGTTGTTGTCGAAACCGTTCCAGCCTTGCTGGAAGCCCGCCGTACTGACGCACGACGCGGTCACCGCCTGCGCGGGCAGGGACGCGCCCAGCATGCCTGCGGCCATGCACAGCGCTGCCGCTGCGTGACGGTTGATGCGGAAGAAGCCGTCTGTTCTGGTCATCGCACTTTGTCTCCGGTCAGGGTGCGTGAAAACCGGCAGTCCATCCCTTGCGATGCCTTTGCAGGCGCGTCAGGGAAGATATCCCACGCAGATGTTGTGTCGAACGTGTCTGGAATACGGTTGCTGCACGAATGAATGGTGCATCCGCCGAAAGGATATTGAAAGAGGCCGACGGACAGCGGTACAGGTATTTACAGATTTTTTCACTCAGGACGCCGCATGCCGGATTTCTCCGGTCTGGCCGCCCGAATCATCCGATCAACGAGGAATGACAGGCCCGTCGATGGACGGGCCTGAGTCAATTCGGGTCGGATGTCGCGCCGACCTCCTGTCGTCAGCCGCAGCTCCCCACCGCGCCGCAGGCCGTGCAGAAGTCGCAGCCGTCCTTGCGGATGACGGATTGGTTGCCGCATTCGCCGCACAGCGCGCCCTGCATCAGTCTCGGTTCGTCGTCGCCGCGCGGCGCCTCGAGGATGCCCATTTCGCGCATCGGGTAGCCGGCTTCGTCGAGGATGCCCAGCATGGCGTAGCGGTGGATGATGAGGCGGGCGACGTAGGCGACGGTCGATGGCCAGTTCTGCTGACGGCGCGTGCCGGGCACGAAGGCCATGAAATCGCCCAGCGGTTCCGGGTAGCTGATCAGCTTGCGCAGCTTCATGCCGATCCAGGCCGGGTCCATCACGCGCATGTCGAGTGCAAGGATGCGCGTGAGGCCGTCGAGCGCACGCGGGTAGTTGCCCGACAGCCAGACCGAATACGGGCGGGTTTCGCCGCCGGGCAGCGTGATTTCCTTCAGTCCGAGCACGAAATCCTCGCCGGTGGCCGGGTTGCTGATGTCCACCGTCCAGCTCAGCGTGCCGTCGGTGCCGGTCTTCGGCTCCTGCAGCGCGAACAGGGTGTCGAGCACCGGCGTCGGCGCTTCGCGTTCGAGCGCACCGAGTTTGTCGCAGCGGTAGCGGATCACGTTGGCGAAGGCGGCGACCACGCCGGGCATGCGGCGGTGCTCGCCGCTGGGTGGCATCGGCATGTCGAAGCCCTGATCGCTGGCGGTGCGCGCCAGCACGTCGAGCTTGAGCTTGAGCCAGCCCGGATCGTTGGCGCGCATGTCCATCGACAGTGTCTTGGCGACGGCGCCCAGACCGCGCGGCTGGTCGGCGCCATTCACCCACACTTCGAACGGCAGGGGCTGCATGCGGCCGTCGGGGCCTTCGTTTTCGATGTGACCGACGAACAGCGCGAATTCGCCACCCGGCGTCTTCAGCATGTAGGTCCAGCTCGGATTGCCGTCGGTCATGTCCGGCCGACCAGGCCAGCGCAGGCTGGACAGCACCGGTGCAGGCAGCGCGCCGATGGACAGGCGCTGGTTGGCGCCGGTGATGATTTCGACGTCGTGCGGCTGCTTCTTCTCTTCAGTCTTCGGTGCGTCGACAGACAGCACGCTGCCCAGCACGCTGTTCGGCCGGTAGGTGGCGAGGCCCTTGAGGCCGGCCTTCCACGCCGCGAGGTACAGATCCTCGAAGTCGGCGTACGGATAGTCGGCCGGCACGTTCACCGTCTTGGAGATCGACGTATCCACATAGGGGGCGACCGCCGCGACCATGTCCTTGTGCGCCGAAGCGGAAATTTCCAGCGCGGTCACGAACCAGGGCGGCAGTTTGGTGACATCGCCGCCGAGGTGCCTGTACATGCGCCAGGCGTAGTCCTCGACCGCGTATTCCTTGAAGGTGCCGTCGGCCATGCGCTTCTTGCGCGTGTAGGTCCAGGAGAAGGGCGGCTCGATGCCGTTGCTGGCGTTGTCGGCGAATGCCAGCGAAATGGTGCCGGTCGGCGCGATCGACAGCAGGTGCGAATTGCGCAGGCCGTGCTTGCGGATGGCGTCCTTGATTTCGGACGGCAGGCGCGACGCGAAATTGCCGCCGGACAGGTACATGTCGGCGTTGAACAGCGGGAAGCTGCCGCGCTCCTTCGCCAGTTCGACCGACGCAAGGTAGGACGCGTCGCGCATCACTTCGGAAATGCGCGACGCCATCAGGCGTGCTTCCTGCGTGTCGTAGCGCTGGCGCAGCATGATGAGCGCGTCGCCCAGGCCGGTGAAGCCGAGGCCGACGCGGCGCTTGGCCATGGCTTCGTCGTGCTGCTGCGGCAGCGGCCAGTGGGTCACTTCGAGCACGTTGTCCAGCATGCGGATCGCCACGGCGCACACTTCGCCGAAACCGTCGAAGTCGAATTCGGCGGCCTCGCTGAACGGCTTCCTCACGAAGCGCGTCAGGTTGATCGAACCCAGATCGCAGCAGCCGTAGGGCGGCAGCGGCTGTTCGGCGCACGGGTTGGTCGCCTCGATGCTTTCGCAGTAGTACAGGTTGTTGTCGCGGTTGATGCGGTCGAGGAACAGGATGCCCGGTTCGGCGTGATCGTAGGTCGAGCGCATGATCTGGTCCCACAGCTCGCGCGCACGCGGCTTGGCATAGACCCACATGCCGTCTTCGCGCTGCCAGGCGCCGGCCGCCTTGATGTCGCTGGCCGGTTCGGCCTTGTGCACCAGTTCGACCGTGCTGTCGGCTTCGACTGCCTTCATGAAGGTGTCGGTCACGCCGACCGACACGTTGAAGTTGGTCAGGTCGCCGCTGTCCTTGGCGTGGATGAACTGCTCGATGTCCGGGTGATCGCAGCGCAGCACGCCCATCTGCGCGCCGCGACGGCTGCCCGCCGATTCGACGGTTTCGCACGAGCGGTCGAACACGCGCATGTAGCTGACCGGGCCGGAGGCGCGCGACTGCGTGCCGCGAACGCGCGCGCCGACCGGGCGGATGCTGGAGAAGTCGTAACCGACGCCGCCACCGCGACGCATGGTTTCCGCGGCCTGCGCCAGCGCGGTGTAGATGCCCGGGCGCTGGTCTTCGATTTCGGTGATCGAGTCGCCTACCGGCTGCACGAAGCAGTTGATCAGCGTGGCGGTGAGCTGGGTGCCGGCGGCGGAACTGATGCGCCCGGCAGGTACGAAGCCACGCTCCTGCGCGTCGAGGAATTTCGCCTCCCAGTGCGCGCGGCGGTCTTCGGCTTCCGCCTGCGCGAGCGCTTTCGCCACGCGGCGACGCACTTCGGCGACCGTCGTTTCGCCGCCCTTGGCGTATTTCTCGATGAGCACCTCACCGGATATTTCCTGCTCGGGAAGGCAGGCGATTTTTTCTTCTTCGGTCAGCGGGACCAGATCGATTTGTTGCATGGTTTTGGGCTCCTCCTGCCTTCAATGCGCGGAACTTTACGCTTGGCGAACGTTGTGCAACAGCCTTGACAGATAGCCGCCCGGCAGGTCGACCGCGTGCCCGCTTGCGCTGCGCCCGATGCTCACGGCCGCTTGCGCGATTGCGCCGCAACATGGGCAGGGAAGGGCGTCGGGCTGTCGAATTCGTGATCCGATCGACGCGTTGAAAGCAGGCGTCGAGCCTTACATCCGGGGCAGGCGCAGCGAGAAGACGCTGCCGCGGCCGACGCGCGAGCGCAAGGTCATCGGATGGCCGAGCAGTTCGGTCTGCCGGCGCGCCAGCGCGAGTCCCAGGCCCTGGCCCTCGTCATGCCGGTTCTGGCGGTCATCGAAGCGGCGGTAGGGGATGAATATCTGCGGAATCAGATCTTCCGGTATGCCCGCGCCCGTGTCCCAGACCTGCAGTTCGACTTCGTGCCTGCGTGCGCGGGCGGCGAGCAGCACCCCTCCGGCGTCGGTGTAGCGGACTGCGTTCGAAACGAGATTGTCCAGGACGGACTGCAGCATCATGGGATCGCTGTCCACCATGGCGGCACTCGAGCGAATGCGCAGCGTCAGTCCCTTGTCCCGTGCGACCGGCTCGAACTGTGCAGCGCAGGACGCGAATACGTCCATCAGCGGGAAGGTGCGCCGCAGCACGCGGGCCTCGCCGGCTTCCAGCCGGGACAGTTCGATCAGGCGCGACAACTGGCTGCTCATCGCGCGTATCGATGCTTCGACGCCGGCGCACGCCTCCTGCACTGCCGCGTGGTGCAGTTCGTGCGCGTCGAGGGATTTCAGGTAGTTCACATGGAGGGCAACGGCATGTACCGGCTGACGCAGGTCGTGCGTGACGCCCGCCATGAACAGATTCTTGGCGCGCATCGCGGTCTGCACGGCGTCGCGTTCGCGGCGCAGCGTGTCGGCAAGACGCGCGTTCTGGCGCGTCAGCAGCAGCGCGTTGCGCATGGTGGCGTGTGCATTGCGCCCGAAGGACACCAGTACGCACAGATAGAAGAATATGGTGACGCCGCCGGCGATGTTGACGGCGCCGCCGAGCAGTGCCGACTTCACGATGAAGGGCACCAGCGTGCAGACCAGATACAGGTTGAGCGCTGCCGGCAATGCGGTCGTGGCGGTCACTGCGCCTCCGGCCATTCCGACCAGCATGGCGATGCTGAAGAAGTCCATGAAGGGGTCGCGTCCTTCAAAGCCCAGCCAGGGCAGCACCCCCCAGGCGAGACCCGTGACGCCGGCGATCGCCACGTAGAGGTGTTCGGTGCGGTCGAGCGTGGCGCCGCTCAGTCCGGCCAGACGCGGTCGCGCCCGGCGTACGAAAGCGGCGCGAAGGATGATCAGCGCACATACCGCCACCAGCCAGAACCAGACTGCAGAATGCCCGTCGGCGCTGACCAGCACCGCCGTTGCGGTACCTGCCACCGCGAGATTGCCGGCGACGATGGTCGGCGTATGCCCGAACAGCACGCCGAGCAGGTCGCGCCGCACGGCATCGCTGTCGTCGGTGCTTTCGTCGGCGCCGTCCGCGGGCACATCGTTGGCGTCAGCCAAAACCGGATTCGTCAGCATGGTATTTTCGCGGCATGGATGAGCATGAGATTAGCATCGTCGTTGCCGAGGACCATGCACTGGTGCGCCAGGGGCTTCGGCTCATGCTGTCCCGCGTGCCGCGGCTGCGCTGGCTGGGTGAAACCGGTGATGGCGAGGGCGCGCTGCGGCTTGTCCGCGAACTGACGCCCGACGTGCTGCTGCTTGACCTCGGACTGCCGCGGCTGGACGGTCTGGAAGTGGTGCGGGGCATCGCTGCCGCCGGTTTACCGACGCGCGTGCTGGTCGTGACGGCGCGACAGGATGGAGCATCGGTGCAGGCTGCGTTGTCTCTCGGCGCGCACGGCTACATGCTGAAGACCGACGATGCCGACGCGCTGGTGTCGGCCATCCACACCGTGGGCGACGGCGGCTACCACGTCAGCCCGGAACTGGCCACGCTGTTCGGTCAGGGCATGGCGACCGAACACGAAGTCCTGACGAGCCGCGAAATGGACATCGCCAGCCGTGTCGGTCGCGGCCTGTCGAGCAAGCAGATCGGCGTCGAACTGGGTATTTCAGAGCATACGGTGCGCAAGCACCGCGAAAACATCGCCCGCAAGCTCGGACTGCGCAATGCAGCCGAACTGGTGGCGTGGGCACTCCGGCACCGTCTGTCCGAATCGTGAGTTTGTGCGCAGTGCGCACGCACTTCTGCTGATTCCTACGCGCAAGTGCGTATTTACGCAGCGCGGGATCAAGTCCCCAATACGGTCCGAATATGTCCGAACGGACTGCTGCGCCGCGTCCGGCGGGCTTTCTGGCCAGGTACTCCCAAGCCTCCCCATGTTCTTTCCGGCGTGTCCTTGTACCGCGGTGGAACATGAAAGCCCCCTGAAACCGTAGCAATAACTGCTTACAATCGCGTCAGAAATATTCTTACAAGCGGTTGACCGCTGCGATTGATTTTCCCCGGGAGTACACAATGAAGTACACCAGAAACTGTCGCAGCCAGCCGCGGCTGCATGCATTGGCCGCCGCACTGGGCACACCGAAAGTACTGCTGGCCGGTCTGAGCGGGATCCCGCTGCTGTGGTCGCAGGCGGCGTGGTCGCAGTCGATCCAGACGGACGGTCGGACGCTGACGACGGTGACGACGGCGGGCGCGGTGACGGACGTGCGCACCGGGACGATATCGGGCAACGCGGGCTTCAATTCCTTCAAGAGCTTCAACGTCAATGCGGGGCACACGGCGAATCTGCATGTGCCGGCCGGAGCGGTGAATCTGGTCAACATCGTGCGCGACACGCGCACGGACATCCAGGGCACGCTGAACGCGATCCGCGACGGCCGGATCGGCGGGAATGTGTATTTCGCCAATCCGCACGGATTCGTGGTGGGTGCGGGCGGCGTCGTGAACGTGGGTTCGCTGTCGGTGAGCACGCCGACGCAGGGCTTCGTGGATCGCTTCTTCAATGCGGCGGGTCAGCCGGATGCGGGCGCCGTGGGGCAATTGCTCGACGGCACCGCCCCGCTGGGCGCGGGCGGGCTGATCCGGATCGACGGTCGGATCAACGCGGTCGATGGCGTTGCGCTGGCGGCGGGCACGGTGAGCGTGGCTGGCGCGGTGTTCACGGGTGCGCGCTTCGAGGGCGTGGCGCCGGACTTCGGCGATGTGGTCAACGCGCAGGGTCTGGCGGCGGGCAGCCGGGTGGTGGAGCGAGCGGGCCGCATATATATAACGGCGGAAGAGGACATCGAGATCGCGGGCACGCTGGATGCGCGCGGCGGGTCATCGACGGACGGCGGGGAGATCAGCCTGAGGGCGGGCCGGGACATCCTGATCGACATCGACGCGATGGTGACGGCGGCGGGTGACGGGGAGGGGTCGGACGGCGGGCGCATCGATTCGCTGGCGCAGCGCAACGCGTTGATGCGCAGCGGTGCGGTGATGGACGCGAGTGCGGGTGCGAGCGGCAACGGCGGCTTCATCGAGTTCTCGGCGAAGGATACGGTGTCGATTTCCGGCGCTGCCTTCCGTGCATCGGCGGGTGAAGGCGGCACCGCCGGCCACATCCTGATCGACCCGGACAAACTTCTGTGGACCGGATCGGGCTTCGACATGTACTCCAGCGGCGCGCTGCTGGAACTGAAGGCCGAAAAGGAAATCATTCTGGACAACGTGTTCCTGTCGTCGCGCAAGGTCGATGGCGGTGCAACGCGGGCCAACCACCAGACGGCTGCCTCGACCGGGGCGTCCGGCGAAATCAGGCTCGTTTCGAAGAAGATCGAACTGAAGAACGGCACGCAGGTGCTGGCGAATGCCGACAGTGGTTTTGCGGCCGGCAAGGTCAGCATCCTCGCAACGGACAACCAGTCCACCCCGGTATTCGGATCGGTCGAGGACTCGATCGCGTCCATCAGCGTCAGCAATGCGGTCATTCGCGGCGGCGACGTCCAGATCAAGGCGGAAGCCAACGACAAGTGGGTGTGGACCGGCAACGAGTACGGCGACACCGTGCTCGATTTTCTCGGCAGCCTGCGCGTCGGCGCCAACATCACCTTCTCGACCGCCCACGCCACGGTCGATCTGATCAATGGCGCCAGTATCGACGCCAGCGGCACGCTCGACGTGCAGTCGGTGGCCAAGGCCGACGCGACGATGCGCGTGGTCAGTTCGGTGGTCGGCTTCGGCTACGGCGAGACCGATGCGCAGGCAAAGCTGAACATCGGCCAGGCTTCGCTGGGTTCGGATGGCGCGATGACGCTCAAGTCGCAGGCTGACAGCACGCTGACCGTCAAGGTCGATACGGTGAATACGGGCGCCTTCAGCAACGCGCTATCGTCGGCCAGCAAGTATGCGAACTTCTCCTTTGCGGTCGGCATCGGCAAGCAACTGGCTGAAACCACGGTCGGCAGCAATGCCGTGATCAGCCGCGCCTCGTCGCTGACGGTCGAAGCGACCGGCGAGAAGTCGCACTCGATCGCGGCCAGCGGTGGCTCGTTCCGCGATGGCATCGCGTCGGCCGGCGTATCGGTCGCGATCACCGACACCACGATGACCGCCAGTCTGGGCGGCCAGATCAATGCCGGACAGGTTGTGGTCAAGGCTGCATTGGCCGACGACGCGGAGACCGAGGTGTCGGCAGCGGCCGGTACCGGTGGCCGGCCCGATCTGCAGGAATCGATCACCAGTGCGCGACCGGTCGATGAAATCCTGTTCGAGAAGCTGTCCGATTTCGTGTCCGGCGTACCGTCGACCGATGAACGCAGTGGGTCGAGCAGCAAGCTGGGCCTGTCGGCCGCCTTCGCCTGGGCCGAGAACAGCAATGCGCTGAAGGCCGAAGTGGCCGGCAGCGCGCGGCTGACGACACCGGGCAGCCTCAGCGTGCTGGCCACGGCCGAAGAGTCGGTGTCCTACGAAACGTCGGCTGCGGTCGATCAGCGCGAACTCGACACCCAGTTGCCGGGTGACCCGAATCCTCCGGCCGAAAAGAAGAAGATCGCGATTTCTGCGTCGGTTGCGGTGATCGACATGACGCACCACGCCGATGCCCTGATCGGCGACGGCGCGGTGATCGATGCCGGCGGCGCGGTGACGGTCTCCGCAAGCACCGTCATCACGCCGTTCTGGGATCAGTGGGTGACGGCCTACGGTGCGCTGAGCACGATGAACTGGAGCGACCCGAATGCCTGGCTGAATCTGGGCATCAAGCTCAAGGATCTCGTGGCGGACCCGGCCAATGCAACCTCGTGGGTGCAGACCGCGGTCGAGAGCGAAAAACTGTCGTTCGCCGGTGCAGTCGATTTCTTCTCGCTGGACAGCAAGGCGACCGCGCGCGTCGGCGCCGCCAGCATCAACGCCAATGCACTGGCGCCGACAGCGGCCCAGGACTTGACCGTGTCGGCGAAGGCCAGCCACGGCATCCTGAATCTGGTCGGCGTCCCCGAATTCGATCCATCGACCCTCACCTCGGGCAACACCGACAGCGGCAGTGCCGGTTTCGGCGGTTCTTACCATCAGTTCAACCTCACCGGCGGTTCCGACGCGACGATTGCCGGCGGGGCGCAGGTCAGGGCCGATGACGTGGTCGTGCTTGCCAGCACCGATTTCGATCAGGTGACGGTGGCCGAGGCGGCGGGCAAGGCCGGCAAGGTGTCGATCAACGGCGCATTCTCGCTGGTCAACAGCGACATCGAGACCATTGCCCAGATCGCTGCGGGCAGTACGCTGAATACCGGCAATGTGGTGGTGCAGGCGCTCGACGACAGCATGTTCATCAACGTGGCGGGCGGGGTTGCGCGCTCCGGCAGCGTGGGCATCGGCTTCTCGATCGCCATCAACGATCTCGACCGCGACACCCGCGCGCTGATCGGCAACCGGTCGACTGAATCGACGACCGGCGGCACGCTGACGGCGCGCGGCAATGTCTGGCTCGAAGCGCATTCGGGCGCCACCCAGGGTGCCTTCACGGTCGCCGGTTCCGGTCCGGCCGGTGAGGAAAAGACCGACGGCAAGACGGGCGGCGACGGCAAGTCGACCAATTCGGCCGACAGCGGAAAGCAGGGCAAGTCCGGTGTCGGCATTTCCGCGTCGGTGTCCGTCAATCTGATCGACGACACGACGGTGGCGGGGGTGTCCGGGCTGACGTCGCTGTCGTCGGGCGGCACGGCGGCATCGAATGTGTCCATCGACGCCGATGCCGACGGCACCGGCGATTCGACGTTCGTGCTCGGTCACGGCCTGACGGCCAAGGCGCGCAATGATGCCCTCGCCCTGTCCGGAGCCGGTTCGCTGACCGTGGGTACCGGCAAGAGCGCCGGACTGGCCGGCGCGTTCACCTGGAACCAGCTCGAGAAGATCACCCGCGCGACGATCACCGGTACGCAGATCACCGTCGGCGGCACGGGAAGCCTGCTGCTCGATGCGTACAACACCGGTCCGATGTGGTCGGTTTCAGCCGGCGCGGCAAACGGACAGAAGGCGGGTGTCGCCGGTTCCGTCGCGTACAGCACTGTCGACAACACGACCGAAGCGGCCGTGGATGGCGCCGTGGTCAACGCCGGCGGCAGCGTGTCGCTGGTGGCGAAGGATGATTCCGACATCCGCAGCGTCGCGGGCGCAGCCAGCTACGGCGGCAAGGCCGGCATCGGCGCCGGCGTGGCGATTTCGACGGTCGATTCCGACACGCTGGCCGAATTCCGCGGCAGCGGTCAGACGGTGCACGGCGGTGCCGGTGTGTCGGCGCATGCGCTGAGCGACAACGACATCGTGTCGGTCGCCGCCACCATCGGCGCGTCGCAGGGCGTCACGGCGACCGGTTCGGTCACAGTCAATCTCATCACGAATCGCACGCGGGCGGCATCGACCAACGTGCTGCTGACTTCGCCGGGCGCGATCAATCTGGACGCCGATGACGTGTCGTCCATCCTGTCGATCGCCGGCAGCGTGGCGCTGTCCACCAGCTCGGCCGGTGTCGGCATCGCCGCAGCCTACAACGAGATCGGCAACGAAACGCTGGCGCAGATCGAGGGCGGCGGCGCGAACGGTGCCAGCGTCCGCATCGAAGCCACCGAGGACGCCGACATCCAGGCCATCGCAGCGGCCGGCAGCGGTTCGGCCAAGGTTGGCGTCAGTGGTTCGCTCGGCATCAACACCATCACCAGCCAGACCACGGCTTCGTCGAGTGCCGCCACGCTGGTGGCGACGGGCGATGTCGGCTTGCGCGCGACGGATATGTCCGAAATCCTGTCGATCACCGGCGCGGCCAGCGGTGCAGGCAACGCGGCCGTTGGCGCAGCCGGCTCCTACAACGAGATCGGCGGTGGGGTGACGGCTGAACTGTCCGGCGGCAGTGCCAATGGCGCCAATGTGCGGGTCGACGCGGAGCGCAAGGGCACGCTCGACGTCTGGGCGATCGCGGGCTCGGCTGCGGGCACCGCCGGCTTTGCCGGCTCGATCGCACTGAACAATGCCGGCGGCGCCACGACGGCACGCATCGACGATGGTGCAGTGGTGAGCACAACGGGCAATGCGGTGGTGACCGCGGAAGCGGATGATTTCATCAAGTCGCGTGCCGGCAGCGCTGCTTTCGGGGGCTCATTTGGCGGGGCGGGCGGTATCGCCTTCAACGACATCCAGTCGACGACGACCGCGGAGGTAAGTGGCGCCAATACGTCGGTGACGGGGCTGGGCAATGGTGCGGGGGACTTGGTCGATAACGGTACGCTGAGCGCCTACACTAGCCAGTTACCGTCACAGCAGCCGCTGTCCGGCCGTCAGCAGAAAGACAGCGTGAAGGGCGTCAGCGTGGTGGCGTCGTCCACCGCAATGGTCGAGAACTTCGCCCTGAGCATGTCGGGTGGGGGTAATGCGGCAGTCGCGGCAACGGTCGGCATCGCGATGATGGGCGGCAGCACCACCGCGCAGGTCACGGGCGGGGCGAAGCTAAATGCCAGTCTGGGCACCAGCGATCAGGAAGCACGGATCGCGGCCTACCATCATGACCAGATCGGTTCCATTACTGGTGGTGGTGCAGTCGGCGGCGACGCGGGCGTCGGCGGTGCGGCCGACACGGCCGTCGTGTCGCATGTGACGACGGCGAAGATCGACAACGCGAAGCTGCAGGCGAACAGGGCGGTCACGGTCGATGCCGGTTCGACCAGCAAGTTCGAGCAGGCCATCGTCGCCGTCGGCGGCGGTACCTACGCCGGTCTGGCGGGCACCATCGGCGTGCTGCTGGTCGATGGCACGACGCAGGCGCTGGTGAACAACGGCGACCTCGAATCGCAGGGCTCGATCCGGATCGAAGCGACGTCGGACACCGAGGTGGACATCGACGCCGGTGCGCTCGCGGTCAGTGGCGTGGCCGGTGTCGGCATCACGGCAGCCGTCACCGTCGTCGAGCAGGCCACGCTGGCCCGGGTCAGCGGCACCAGCCGGCTCGATGCGGACGGCGCGACGACGGTACGCGCCGACTCGGAATTTGAGCAGGAAGTCTATGCCGCCACGGCGGCCGCTGCGGGTGGTGTCGGCATCGCCGGCACCATCAATGTCGTGCTGGCCAAGGGCACCACCGATGCGCAGGTCGGCACCGGCGTGCAGATCAATTCGGACACGGCCTTCGGCGGCACCGCCGCGCAGGCGGTGTACATCGACGCCGACGACCGCATCGCGGTCGAGAATGCAGTGGGCGGGCTCGGCGTGGGCCTGGGTGGTGTCGGGGTCGGCGCCGCGGTCGACGTCGTGCTGGTGCGCAGTGGCGCCTCTGCCACCGTGGCAAGCGGCGTGCAGATCACCGCAGACGGCGACATTTCGGTGACTGCCGACAGCGTGCGCGACGTCCATTCGACGACGGTGGCAGCGGCAGGCGGCTCGACCGCCGGCATCGCCGGTGCGGTATCGGTCATTTCGATCGGCACCCGCCCGGATGGCGATGCCAGCGAAAACTCGTCGGGTTCCGTCGGCAAGGCGACCGAACTCGCGTCGCGCAGCGCCACCGGCAATCAGATCGACAGCGATACCGACGCAGCCGATGACTCGGCCGCACGGGCCGACACGGCGCGTGCCGGCATCAACGCATCGGGCGACTTCAATGCCACGCCCGGCAACACGTCGGCCGCGGCCACGGTGGCCAGCGGCGCCACGCTGACCGCAGGCGGCAACGTCGAGGTGCTGGCTCACACGCGCAGCGATACCGACGCCGAGGCGGTCGGTGCGGCTGTTTCGGGTGGTTTGTCGCTGGGCGGTGGCATCGCGATCTCGATGGTCGAGGATCGTACGGTCGCCAGCCTCGCGAGTACGACGAGCGCGAACGGCACCGTGCTGGTGCGCGCGACCGACGACCAGCCGGACGTGTCGAAGCTGCGCACCTACGCGGGCGGCGCAGGGGTAGCCAGTCTCGCTGCCAGTTTTGCATGGCACGAAAAATCATCGACCGCCACTGCCAGTCTGGGCGGCAAGGTCACGGCGACGTCGGGCAGCGTGACGGTCAATGCCAAGGTCGATCACAACCTCGATGCAGAAGGCGGTGCAGCCGCCGTCGGCGTGGTGGGTATCGGCGCTGCGATTGCCTACGTCGACGAAACCAGTTCGGCCGAGGCAAAACTGCTCGCCGGTGCCGATATCACCGCTGCGTCGCTCGATGTGTACGGACAATCGCGCACGACATCGAAGGGCGAGGTGATCGCGGCGGCCGGGGGCATCGTTGCCGGCGCCGGCGCGGATGCCAATGTGAGCGACGTATCCGCGGCGAAGGCGACCGTCGGCGACAACGTGAAGGTGACGACCACCGGCGGCCTGACGCAGATCCGTGCCGACAGCGATCCGGTGGCCGAAGCGGTCACCGTGGGCATCGCGGTGTCGGCCGGCCTGTCGATCGGCGTATCGCTGGCCGAAGCGACCGTCGATACGGATTCCCTGGTCACCATCGGCACCGGCTTCGACGTCACCGCCCATGGTCTGAGCCTCACGGCGCAAACACTGCCGCGCAGTGGCCGCCGGACGGCATCCGCCGATGCACTGGCAGCGGGCGGTGGCCTGCTGGTCGGCGCCACGGCTACCGAAGCCATCGCCACGGTCACGTCCGGCACGCGAGTCCAGCTGGGAACCGGTCACGACATCGATCTGACCGGCGCATTCACTGTCTTGTCGAAATCGATCGTGAGCGGGCTCAGCGACGTGAGCGGCATCGCGGTCGGCTTCATCGCGGCCGGTGGCAACAGTGCGGAAACGACGGTGGACAGCACGACCGAAGCGCTGATCGGCGCGGGCGACATCACGGCCGGCAGCATCGTGATCCGCAGCGAAAGCAGCGACACGCTGGATGCGCAATCCGAATCGGGTGCCGGCGGCCTCGGTGTGCTGCTGGCAGCGAGCGTGGTCAATGACGCCGATGCGATCACCACGACCCAGGTCGCGGGCACGCTGCGTGCCGCCACGGTAGACATCGACGCGAAGCACACCACCGACTTCCAGGGCACGGCCGACAGCACGTCGGCGTCGGTGGCTGGTTACTCGGGCGCGTGGGTCACCAGCACGGTGGACAACACGACAAAGGTCGAACTGTCGAACGGCACCCGGATAGAGAACGCGCAGACGGTCGACATCGATGCCGAAACGCGTGTCATCAAGGGTTCGGCCGGCGCTGACTGGACCGTGCAGGCGGCTTCGGGCGGCATTCTGTCGGGTGCATCGGGTGCCAGCGTATCGACGATACGCAACGACACCGATGTGGTGATCGGCAGCAATGCCTTCATCGGCAGCAGTGTCGCCGGCCTCAACGCGGGGGCGATCCGCATCGGCGCGAAGAACGATGTCGATGTGTACGACGCGGTGCTGCTCGATACCGGCGGCGCGATCGCCATCGCGCACACCGAATCCTTCATCAAGGCGGACCGCAACGACGCGGACATCACGGTCGGCGCCGGCACACTGCTGCAGAGCGACGGCGACATCGTGCTCGATGCGCGGACCGAGGCGGTGGTCGATACGGAAGCGCAGAGCAAGACCTACGGCCTGGCCGGCGCGCCGTCCGGCGAGTCGCTGTCGCGCATCATCACCAGCAATGACATCCACTTGAATGGCGCACGTCTGGAGTCGGAAGAGAACATCCGCCTGCTGGCCGGCCACAACAACAATCTGGTCGCCGATGCCGAAACCCGGCTGTGGAACAAGACCGTCATCCCGATCAACAGCGTGCCGGATGCGCATGGCGAAATCCGTCAGGACAACCGGATCGACATCGCTGCCTACAGCGCCGACCTGACCGGCATCAGCGGTATCCGCGAGCAGCAGATCGCCCGTGCGGCCGTGGCATCGGTCAAGGACATCGATCTGAAGGCCGGCGAAGGCAGCCACACCACGCGCGGCTACGGCAGCGGCACCGATCTGTACCGCGAGGCGCTGGAAGCGCTGGGCAAGATCTTCGACGACGACATCAGCCTGGACATCAAGGGCGGCTCGCAATTCACGGATTCGCGTTCGGGTGTCGAGGTCAATGGCACGGTGTTCGCCGGTACGCGCCACCACCAGTACCTGGAGTTCGCGGCCAACGGCAGCGTGCTGCGCCAGTCCGAGAACATGAGCTTCAGCCGGCGCAGCAACGTGTCGCTGCAGCGGGAAATCCAGAGCCGGATCGACGCGCTGCAACTGCTGTACAACGAGTACATCAACGACAACCCCGATGTCGCCAACGGCTTCCTGAACGACATCCAGATACTTCAGGCACGTCAGACCCAGCTGGGTGTCGGGGCAACCGTGAATTTCGTCGATGTGAATCCCGCGGCCGCCTACACCGGCAACATCAGCATCAGCGGTGACTGGCTCAAGGGTGCTTCTTCGGCGGAATTGATCGCGCCGGGCGATTCGATCATCGAAGTGATCAACAACGGCAACCAGTTCCTGCGCATCAAACCGGGTGTTGCGGCGCTCGACTGTGCTGCGGCGCTGTGCATTCCCGGCGAGGCCGGTGGCCTGGTCACGCTCAACGGGGTGCGGGTCAGTTCTACGGCCGAAATCAATGCCCGCAACCAGTACGGTCAGGTGGCGAGTTTCGCCGCCGGCAACGTGGTCGACCGCACCAATTCGCCCGACCCGAAGATCCTGCTGAAGAACACCTATGAAGATCCGGTCAACCTGAATGCGCTGAAACCGGAAATCCATGTCGATGGCGACCTGTCCAACGCGCGCGGCATCGTCAAGATCGAGAGCACGGGGTCGGTGCTGGTGGCGTCGAACGTCGTCGCCCAGACCATCGACATCGCGACGAAGGGCGATTTCATCAAGACCTTCTCGCTCGGTTTCAGCCACCTCGCGGGTGATCCTTCGCTGTACGACGTCGTCGCCGGCTACATCAACAGTGCAGGCAATTTCGTCAACGGCTACCAGCAGCAGTACGAGGCGATCGCAAAGTCGGAATTCGGTGTCGCCTCCGGCGCCTTCTCGACCAGCCCCTGGTACAACACCTACAAGGCGTATTCGGTCGCCAATGCCGGCCTGACCTCCGAAGGCAGCACCATCGCCGGCAACAATGTATTCATCAGCGGCGAGAAGCTGAACATCAACGGCCTGATCCAGAGCGGGCTGACCGACTACAGGCTGACGATCAATTCGACCGTGCTCAATCAGGCGAAGGTGGCGAATGGCGGCTGGATCGCGCTCGAACTGCCGTCGGCCGGCAGCACGCTGGCCGATGTGTTCAGGCCCAAGGTGCGCTGGGACAGCGCCAGCAACACCCTCGAGCTGGGCTCGATCCAGGTCGAGGGCGGCTACATGCAGTTCTACGGCGACATCTTCAGCACCGGCAACGGTCAGCTGAAGGTGCGCGACGGCTACGGGCGGATCGAAGTCAGCAACACCTCGGGTGCAAATCTTGCGCTGAACAGGCTCGATACCGGTTCGGCCGCGGCCGGCACGATCAAGATCATCGACACGAGCACCAAGCTCAACGGCAAGCCGCTGGAGACGGTGATCAAGCGCCTGAACGGACAGGTGACCTACACGCAGACGAATGCGTCGTCCGACGGCCTCCGCCCGACGGTCAATGTGCTCGGCGATTCCTCCGGCAGGCTCGCGACGTACAACCCGCGGGCCCAGCGACGCTTCAAGTGGATCAATGCCGAAACCTACGACATCTACAAATGGGAAACCTATTCGAAGAGCCTGCTGTTCGATGCCGCGTTCCTGGACGCACTGTCCAAGGATCCGGGCGGCCGGTCGGGCGGTGACACCACGACCACACGGACCGAACGCATCAGCGGTGACTGGCTGGCGCAGGACAACCGCAGCGCTGACTACATCATGGACTTCACCAAGACGCGAAGCGGCGTCGCGACCAAGGGTGTCGACTCGCTGTGGGTTGTCGACAGCTACGGTTCCGATTGCGCCGGTGACCTGTGCGTCTCGAAAACCTATGTTTCGCGCAAGGAGTGGGAGTGGACCGAGCGCAATTATTATGTCCACAGCCTGAATGCATCGAAGGGCATCAACATCCAGTTCATCGGTCACGACACCGGCCTGCTGAATGTCAGCAGCAACGGCGCGCTGGCACTGCAGGGCGCTGTACGCAATCTCACCGGAAACACGTCGCTGTCCGGCACCGGCATCGCTGCGGGCGACGTTGCCCAGATCGTCGCCGGCAATCTGACGATGACGGCGACCAACGGGTCGATCGGTGGCCCGGCCATGGCGGGCAGCAACCACATCAAGCTCGACCTTCAGGGCACGGGTGCCCTGACCGCAAGTGCTACTGGCGGCATCGCCCTGTGGGAAACCAAGGGCGACATGCGCATCGTCAATGTCAGCGGCGGCAACGGCAGCCTGATCGACTTGAAGGCCGATGCCAATCTGGTCGACGAGAACGGCTCGGCCAACAACATCGTCGGTGGCTTCGTGCGGCTCACTTCGGAGAACGCCCGCGTCGGCAGCATCGCCGATCCGCTCGAGATCGACGTGAGGTCATCGACCGGCTGGATCGAGGCGAGCGGCGGCGGTGACATCGGGCTGACCGAAACCGACGGCGACATGCGGCTGCTGTCGGTCACGTCGATCGGTGGCGATGTGCGCCTGCAGTCGGTCAATGGCTCGATCGTCGATGTGAATGAAGCGCAGCAGGTCGATCTGGAAACCCGGGCGCAGCTGCTGCAGGTGGCACAACGTGCCCGCCTGACCGCATCGGCCGGCGCCAGCCAGAGCGTGGACAACACGCTCGAGGCCTACAACGACCAGAAGGAACAGGACTACCTGCAGTACTGGCAGATGCGCGGCCTGAAGGAAAACTTCGACAGCGACGGCAAGTCGCTGGGGCTGAGCGCGGCCGACTTCGACGCGGCCTACTCCTTCGTGCTGGATGCGCAGACCGATCAGGCCCTGCGTACCGCCAACGGCTGGGGTGATGCCGAGATCGCCGCCTACCAGAACCAGCGCACCGCCTTCTTCCATCAGGCGGCCGCCGAATTCGGCACCGGCGATGTCGCGACCTTCGACAAGGACTTCGCATACGACGTTGCCGCACAGGACAGCACGCGCGCCGCAGCGCTGAAGGACGGCGGCACCTGGACCGAAGGCGAGGTGACCAACCGTGTTGCCGCCGGCCTGTTCAAGGACACCTCCGACACCGAAGTGCTGATCGAGGAAGCCAACGTCACCGGCCGCAACGTGCAGCTGATCGCCGCGCGCGGCATCGGCAAGGACAGCGAGTCGCTGACGATAGGCACCAGTCCGGGCGCCTGGTCGGAAGACGACCAGCTCGCGCTGATCGCCGCCGAACGTGCCGACGTGCGG
The DNA here is from genome assembly GCA_017984755.1 of Methyloversatilis sp. Taxonomy (GTDB): domain Bacteria; phylum Pseudomonadota; class Gammaproteobacteria; order Burkholderiales; family Rhodocyclaceae; genus Methyloversatilis. The sequence goes on along the minus strand of JAGNYW010000010.1, from coordinate 4,682 downwards.
ATCGATACGACGACGAAGACCATCACCATCCTGCGCAAGGACGACGTCGATTTCACGCTGCAGAACGGCGGTGCGATCACCGCGTCGGCCACCGACAGCATCTACCTCGGCTCGGAAGAAGACGTTCGCGTGGCGTCGATCTCGACGCCTGCCGACGTCAGGCTCAAGACGGCCGGCGCATTGCTGAGCGCAGCGGCGGGCCAGGAGGTGGTGCAGTCGCGCAACGTCACGCTGGAAGCCGGCAAGGGCGATCTGGGCGAAAGCACCCGCGACATGATCGTCCGTGTGGCGAACAACGCCACCGTCACCGCGCGTGCCGGCGGTGACCTGTTCCTGTCCAGCCTGAGCGGCGACCTGCGCATCGAACAGGTGTACGCCACCGGTCTGGCGCGCATCCGCTCCGCCGGCGCGCTGGTCGAAGTGTCGTCCGACCTGCGGCGCGACCTGCAGGCACGTCATCTGCAGCTCTTCGCAGCGACCTCGATCGGCAGCGGCACCAGCGAACTCGACTATCTGGACATCGCGACCACGCTGGGTGGCACGGTGGAACTGGAAGCGGCGCAAGGCATCTTCGTACGCACGTCCGATACCCGGCTCGACGTGGGCAGCGCCCGCGCCAGCGCCGGTGATGTCGCACTGAATTCGAGTGGCGACCTGCGCATCGGCACCATCGAAGCCGGTGGCAATCTGCTGCTCGATGCGGACGGCGATCTGACGCAGTCGGCACACACGGCGCAAGCGGTCGGCAACATCGACGTATCTGCCGCGAGTTATGTGATGGACGACGGCGCCACGCTGCGGGCGCGTGACGGCCGCATCGACATCGCCACCCCCGGTGATGTGGTGGTCGGGCGCATCGAGGCGACGAACAATGCGACCGCGCAGGCGCTGCGCATCGTGGCCGGCGGCAGCATCTACGACGGCGGCGACCTCGGGACGTACGACCTCGTGGCCGCCACGCCGGGCGCCGGCGTGGTGCTCGAGGCGACCGACGGCATCGGCAGTGCGAGCTGGAACAAGGGCTCGCCGCTGCCGGTGGCCGATGCGCTGGAAACCGACATCGCGATGCTCGATGCGGTGTCGACCGCCGGCGGCGTGCTGATCGACGAGAAGGACGATGTCGCGATCGTCACCGTCAGGACCGACGGTGACCTGTCGGTCAAGGCGGGCGGCACGATCAGCGGCAACAGCGCCTACACCGCACGCGGCAACCTCGACCTGCTGTCCGGCAACAGCGTGACCGTGCTGGAAGCGACGGCAGCGAGCGGCAACGCAACGGTGATCGCCGAGCAGGACATCATCATGGATTCTGTGGTGGCCGGGCGGGGCGTGAAGCTGGAGGCCATCAACGGCCGCGTCAGCGTGAAGCGTCTGGCCGGGGATACGTTCGACATTTCCGGCAAGGGCGACATCGATCTGGGTACGCTCAACGTGAAATCGAAGCTGTCGTTCGCCATCGAATCGATCACTGCGAAGGTGATTCACACAGGGACGAGCGGTCCGTTGCTGATGAACGTGACGGGACCGAAGGGAGGCGTTGCGAGGTGGGTGGATCTGACGTTCGACAGTGGGGTCGGTACGCGCTTCGAGCGGCTGTATTCGCAGGACGCACGGATCGAGACGGAGCGGGGTTGGCTGGAAGTACTGGACGGACGGATCGAGAACCGCGCGCGCTTCATCAACCCGGTGAGCGATGTGTATATGGACAACGTGACGACGGTGGTGGAGGCGTCGGACGTTCAGCTGCACGAGCCGGGCAAGGCGTTCCGGAACATGAGGCTGGATCAGTGGAGGCTGGAGACGGATTCGAAGGTGGTGACGCGTGACCCGCTGCACGAGGTGGTGGCGGGCACGATGCTGGACTACAGCGGGCGAGAGCAGTCGCGGGAGCTGATCGTGACACGGGTGGATACGCCGGAGAAGCAGACGGCTGGAGGGCAGGTGCCGCCGTTGCAGTCGATCGCGATCAACATCCCGCTGGACATCCCGGCGGTGAATTCGGGCGAGGAAGAGACGGAAGAAGAAGCCGAAGCGCGGCGCCAGGCAGAGGATGAAGCAGCAGGGGAGGTGACGCAGTGAAGCGCAGGCAGATTCGGAACATCGGGTGGTACGTGGTGTGCGGCGGGCTTGCGGCGTCGTCGCTGCCGGCGCTGGCGCAGGTGGTGCCGCAGCTGCCCCCGTCGGTGGATCCGGGCAGCATCCAGCAGCGCTCGCTGGAGCAGGAGCGGGAGAGGGAGCGTCGGCTGCGCGAGGAGCGGGAACGCAGCCCGGATGCTGCGCCGTCGATCGAGGGCGAGGCGCTGCAGCCGGCGCCGTCGAAGAAGCCGGTGGTGACCTCAAAGTTCCTGCTCAGGCGGATCGACTTCACGAAATCGGAGCTGCTGACGGAGGAGACGCTGCGCGGTCTGGCGGCCACGGTCGAAGGTCGGGAAGTGACGCTTGCCGAAGTGGTGGAGGTGGTTGAACGGATCAACGCGATGTATCGGGAGCGGGGGATCCCGACGGCACAGGCGGTGCTGCCGGCGCAGGAAGTGGCCGACGGCGCGGTGACGATCAAGCTGGTGGAAGGGCGGGTGGGTGACATTGTGCTCGAAGGGAATGCGAGCACGGCGGACAGCTTCATTCTGTCGAGGCTGGGGCAGGGCAAGGGTGAGCTGGCGGATGTGGGTGCGCTGGAGCGCAGCATGATGCGTTTCAACCGGAGCCAGGACGTGCAGCTGCGGGCGGAACTCAAGCCTGGGGCGAAGTTCGGGGAGACGGACGTGTTGCTGTCGGTGGCGGAGCCGCCGAAACACGAAATGCGGGTGTTTGCGGACACGAGCGGGAGTTACGCCACGGGTGTGTATCGGGCGGGGGTTTTCTACCAGAACCGCAGCCTGTTCGGATTCCGGGACGCGCTGAGCGCGTCGCTGATCGGCGCGGAGAGTGGTGGGCACGAAGGGCGGGCGCTGTCGTACAGCCTTCCGCTGGGGACGCTGGGGACACGGCTGACGCTGTCGTGGTTCGAAGACCACACGCGGATCAGGAATGGCCCGTTCGCGCCGCTGCGCATCCGTGGCGAATCGACGGCGTGGACGGCGCTGGTGCGCCACCCGGTGGCGCTGGGGAAGAACTACCAGGTGGACGTGCTGGGCGGGGCGAAGACGCGCAAGACGGAGAGCTGGATCGAGGGGCGCAAGTTCCAGTCGACGGACATCGACGACGTGTCGGTGGGGATGGACGGACAGTGGTGGGAGACGGACCGGATCTGGAGCGGATCGCTGACGTACTCGGACGGGAAGGCGAAGCCGATCGGCGACGTGGTGAGCACGTCGTTCCGGATCTGGCGGGGTTCGGTGCGTCGGGTGCAGGACTTCAGCGAGGGTTGGTCGCTGCACACGAATGCGGCGTTCCAGTACTCGCGGGACGAGAACCTGACCTCGAGCGAGCAGTTTCTGATCGGAGGGGAAGGGAGCGTTCGGGGGTACCAGACGGGTTTGTTCAGTGGCGACAAGGGAGTGATCGGGTCGGTGGAACTGCATCACCCGCTGCCGCAGCCGCCGGTGGTTGCGATGAAGACGAGCGGCTTCGTGTTTGTGGATTACGGAGCGGCGGAGCCGTTCAGGCCGGTGGGTTCGACGCGCGGGACGGACACGCTTGCGGGGTATGGGTGGGGGGTGAATGCGAACATCAACCAGAGGGTGTCGGCGCGGGTGACGCTGGGCCTGCCGATCCGCGACCGGGTGCAGGAGCCGCGCGGCTACTACGTGCATGTGCAGCTCGTCGCACAGATGTTCTGAACTGCGTGTTTTCGGGCCCTGAAAATGAAGAAGCCGCTGTCGTTTCGCACGGCAGCGGCTTTTTCAGCCTGATGCGCCCGCCAGTCGAAGCGCGGGTGCTGGAATCGATTCGGGTCAGGTCGTGACGAAGTCCAGTTCGCGCGACAGCACGAACATGACGGTGCTGCCGGTCTGCGTATTATGCGGGCCGTGCGAAGTGCCGGCGGGCGCTGCGAACACGGAACCCGGTCCGTAACTCTTGTCGTTCTCGATGAAGTTGCCTTCGAGCACATACGCCACTTCGTCGGCGTGTGTGTGCATGTGGGCAGGAACCGTGGAACCCGGGTCGAACTTGTAGACGACGACCGATGCCGTGGTGGCCGGGTCTCCGTCAAGTACCTTGAAATGTACGCCATCGATGCCGCTGGGCTGCCATGCGATCGTGTCGGCGTGGAATTCTCTCGTGTACATGCAAATCCTCCTTGTTCATCGGCACGCGAATTCGCGCCGATGTCGATCATCAAAACGAATTCAGCTCAGCACGGACCATGCCAATGTGTGAAACGTTCGCGTGCGGGCGAATTGGAAGTGTTGCCGGCAGGTGAATGATCGAAAGTCGGACCCCGTCCGATCGGATCGACCGATATCTGGACAGGACGACAAAGGCATCGGAACGGAACGCCAGGCGAAGCGGCATCCCGCTCCCGTCGCTCGCGGGAACGGGATGCCGGCCTCGTTCTTACTTGCCGGTTGCGACTTCTTCGAGCACGTTCAGCGACACGTCGGCTTCCTTGACACCCGCCGGGTTGGACTTCATGTTCGACGACCAGTTGGTGGCGTGACCACGCTTGACGTCGATGATGTGACCGATCACGGGCATCACTGCCTTGTAGCCGTCATCGCCGATGTCCGGGCGGTTCTGGA
>JAGNYW010000076.1 GCA_017984755.1 Methyloversatilis sp. | reverse complement strand
CGGACTTCATCCTCAACACCAGCGGCGCGCTCTTCGGCGCCGTGCTGGTCGGGCTGCTGAACCCGCGGGGACATCTCTATGCGCTTGCGCATGGGTGGCGCGTGCGCAGCTTCCAGCCTGGTTACGAAGCCAACCTGGTACTCGCCGCGCTTTTCGGGTGGTCACTTTCTCAGCTTTCACCCTTCGTGCCATCCCTCGACGTCGGTTCGATCCGGTTCGGGCTTGCGCCGCTTGCAGCCGTGCTCACGGACCCGTCGCGCTTCTCTTCATCGCGTGCTTTGACCACCGCACTGGAAATACTGGCGCTCGCGCTGCTGGTGCGCGATGTGCGCAAGCACCCGGTACCGGTGGGTCGCGCCCTGCGCCGGATCATCTTCGGCGTGCTTGCGCTCAAGGTGGTCGTCGTCAGCCGGCAGCTGTCCGCCGAGGCACTGACGGGGGCAGCCGTCGGCCTGCTGATCGCCCTCGCTTCGCCCCGGGCACTCAAGCCGCATCGTCCGGCAATCAGTCTGCTGGCCGTCCTGATGTCGCTCATCATCAGCGAACTGGCCCCCGAGAACGGTGCGCTGCGCGTGCTGAACTACGTGCCGTTCGCGGCACACATGGAAAACCCGATGCTCGGACTGAGCGTCATCGCCGATACGGTGTGGCCCTATCTGCTCATCGTCGCGGCGCTTTGCCGGCTCAGGCCTGCGTCAAACGCCTGGTCCGCGACCGTCGTCGCGCTGTGCGCGGCTTTCGCCTTTGCGCTGGAGTGGCTGCAGCAGTACGTCCCGGGGCGCACGCCTGACGTCACCACGGCGGTCATCGCGCTGATCACTGCGGCGGTTGCCGTCAGATATCTGCGCGGCAGCGAGACGCCATCCACTGCGCCGCGTTCCGGGCGCCTGGAAGCAAACCGCGCCTCAAATCTTGCCGCAAGCCTCGCCGTGATCGTGTTCGCCTCGGGGCTGACCACGGCATGGTCGCTCGGCCGCAGCCCCGACGAGACGGTCATCACATCCCAGTCGAAGCCGATGCTGCCCGCTCCCGAAACCCTGCGGGAACCGGATCTGCCCGGCTTCCGCAGCGGCCATCCACGCCTGCCGCATCCCGACGCACGCGACATCGCCCGCCTGCGGGCAGAAAACCCGGATTACATCCGTGAAGTTCTCAAGCGGGCCGACGGCGGGCGCGGAAAACTGGACGACGCGATCCTCGCGGAAGCACTTTCGCCCGGTAGCCAGGATGTCCGCACCATCGTCGAACAAGTGCTTCGACTCCAGCCCACATGGCGCGGCCACGCACAGACCAAACCCATCGCGCTGGCCTACGACTGGCTGCACCACCGCATCCCACCCGATCTGATGCCCAAACTCCGGGACAAGGTGATCGAAGCCTGCAATTACCAGATCAACGTCATCCGCGTCGAGCGGATGTCGCCCTACAACGTCTACCTCTACAACTCGCCGCTGCAGGCCCTGATGGCCTGCGCGCTGGCCATCTACAAGGATGACCCGCGAGCGGCGTCCGTCATGGCCTTCACCCACGACTACTGGATCAACCGCGTACTGCCGGTGTGGCGGCAGGTGGGCGGCAAGAACGGCGGGTGGCACGAAGGCGGCGAATACGTGGGCATCAGCATCGGCCAGGCCATCTACCAGCTGCCCGCCATGTGGCGTTCTGCGACCGGCGAGGACTACATCTCCAGAGAGCCCGCCATCCGCGGCTTCCTCGACTTCATCGTCTATCGACAGCGCCCGGATAACGCGGCATTCAGTTGGGGCGACATCGCCTTCACCAATCGAAAGCCGCATGACGCCGTTGCGCTGGCGCTGGAACTGCGCCATTCCGCCGCCTACGCCGTCTGGGCAACGAAGCGCCCGCCGGAACCCACTTCATGGCCGTGGGGCCCGCTGACCGATAACGCCTTTCTCGATCCGTCAGCGGTGCGCAGCATGCCGCTCACCCGTCACTTCGACGGGCTGGGGCTGGTCGTTGCGCGCAGCGGCTGGGGCGCTGACGCAACCTATTTCAGCTTCAAGGCCGGCGACAACTACTGGTCGCATTCGCACCTCGACCAAGGCGCCTTCATGATCTACAAAGGCGCCGATCTGGCACTCGACAGCGGTTGCTACTGTGGTGGTTACGCCAGCGACCACCACCTGAACTACACCTACCAGACCATTGCGCACAACACGCTGACGGTGACCGACCCGGCCGACACGGCGCCGATGCCGCCGCGCAAGGAAAAGCCCGCACGCCTCATCGCCAACGATGGCGGCCAGCGACGTGTCGGCTCAGGCTGGGGCGCCGATCCGGCCCCGCTCGACCGCATGGAATGGGAAGCCATGCTTGACACCTACCACACCGGCCGCATCGAGCGCCTGCTCGATGAAGACGGCCTCGTGGTCGCCGTCGCAGACATCACCGCCGCATACACCAACGCCGCATCCGGCGAAGGTCGCTTCACCGAACGCACCCGGCGCGTCGAGCGTGCCTGGAGGGTGTTCGCCTACGACCGGCCGAGCGACACGATTGTCATCTACGACGACGTGCGTGCAAGCCGCGCCGAATTCACCAAGCGCTGGCTGCTGCACAGTCAGGCGATGCCGCGGGTGTCCGGCAATACCTTCACGATCGACCGCGCGACCACGTCCGGCCCGGCACGTCTGACCGGCACCGTGTTCCATCCCTCTGCGCATACCCTGTTGCCGCTCGGCGGCCCCGGCTTCGAGTTCTTCGTTGACGGACAGAATTACGACAACGGCGGCGGCGTTCAGCGCGATCTCGCCAAGCGCAAACAGGGAGAACTCGAAGCCGGCAACTGGCGGCTCGAACTGAGCCCCGACCAAGCGCGCAAGGACGATCATTTTCTTGTCGTGCTGCAACCGACACTGGGCGATCAGGTGCCGGCGACCGTGGCACCAGTGAAAGATGGAATCGGAGCCGAGATACGAACCCCCGAACGTACGCTGCGCTTTACCTTCGAGCCCGGACGCCTCGGAACGACAATTGATATTTCACGTGGCGGCAAGACCTCGAGGCATCACGTTTTCGGAGATGGCGCCCCCATCGAATCAGAGGGATGGATACCCGAAATACTGCAGAAAATCCGAAATTTTCTCTGAATCCGTCATCGATCGCGCCCGATTGTGATCCAGTGCTGGGCACCCCATGACCTAGGTCGAAGACACTCGCGACACGGCCGCGGCCCGCTTCCGCGAAAGCAACGCGATCGGGCACGGCCCTGAATGTTTTGCGGATGACACGATTCGCGAGGCATGTACCCTCGTAGTCAAAAAAACGACTGAACGATGAACGGCATCAGAACAAAACGGCTTCCGTTCGAACTTGGAGCGGCCCCATGGATAACCCTGGCAATCCTCTTCGTCTTCGAGTTGGTACTCCACAGCGATGCATGGTTACTGCGCTATCGATCTGTTTTTGCCGTCGGGCGCGCCAGCGATAAAGTTGATTTTGTGGCCAGGCAGCCGACAGAGGTGCTTTTTGTCGGGAACAGCCGTGCAGACAACGGCCTGTCGCCGGAGGCGTTCGCCGCTGGCGCCGGGCTGAATCCGGCTTCGAAGATTTTCAACCTTGGCATGCCCGGTGCCAATACGCTGGTACTCAAAGGGACCATCGAGCGCCTGCTCGATGGCGGAATGACTGCACCTGCGCATGTCTTCATCGCGCTCGACGAAACGCTGTTCCAGAACGAAGACTCCCTTGGCTACTACGGTTTCCTGGCCTCGCGCAGCGATCTGCTCGAACACGGTTTCCATGGCGCCTTGTTCGGTTCATGGCTGCGCACGTGGTACTACAGCGGTAATCTGCGACAACTGCGCGAACCGGAGAAGTTGCTGCGTTTCATGCGTGCAACAGTGTCGAGCATCGACCCCGTTGGTGGCAGCGCAGAGCAGACCCGCGGGTATCGCAAAGGTATCAGCGGCGGCTTTCAGACCCGCGAACAGCTCAGGGCACAGGAGGCGGGCACCCGTGCGCCGCCCGACCCGCGATTGGTGAAGGCACTTGTCGCCCTCGTCGAACGGCTGGTCGGCTCGGGCAGCCGTGTCTACCTTGTTGCCATACCAATGTTCGAGCGTACACCGGCCTTCGGGTCTGCCGCCGTACCCAGTGAGTACTCGAAAGTCTTGTCGCGACTGGAGGCAGGCGGCGCCCGTTGGCTCGAAGTGCCGCTCACCCGGCGCCTGGAGCCCGAGCATTTCGCCGACCCGGGCCATCTGAATGACGGCGGCGCAGTGCTGTTCAGTTCTGCACTTGGAGACGTCTGGCAGAAGACGGCTGGCAAGCGATGATCTTCAGCCAACCGATCTTCTTCGTATTCCTCGCAGCCCTGCTCTGCGTCTATAGCCTTTGTCGCACGCAGACCGAGCGCGCCGTGACACTGCTTGTCGGCAGCCTGATCTTCTACGCCTCGTGGAAACCGGCTTACCTCATCCTGCTGGTCTTGTCGGTCAGCCTGAATTACCTGTTCTACAGCGGCCTGGCGCGCACGCGCAGCAAGCGGCTCCTGGTGACTGCTCTGGTCATCAACCTCGCCCTGCTCGGGTCGATCAAGTATCTCGGCATGCTGATCGACAGCGTCATTTCCGTCGCCGCTCTTGCCGGTCATGCAGACACCGGACTGGACAGCAGCTGGACGCACTGGGCATTGCCGCTTGGCATCAGCTTCTATACCTTCCACATGCTGTCCGTGATGATCGACGTGTATCGGGGCGAGTGGAATACGCGCATTTCCTTCCGTGCCTGGTGGCTTTACATCAGCTTTTTCCCGCACATGGTGGCGGGCCCCATCCTGCGGGCATCCGAACTGGTGGAGCAGCTGGAGCGTCTCGGGCCGCTGCAGGCGCGCGATCTGAAGCTGGGTGCCCTCATCTTCATGGGCGGGCTGATCAAGAAGGTGCTGTTCGCCGACAACTTCGCAGGCCTCGCCGACGAACTGTGGGCCAACCCGGAACAACTCGACACGGCTACCGCATGGCTGGCGGTCACCGCGTTTGCCCTGCAGATCTATTTCGACTTCTCGGGCTACAGCGAAATGGCGATCGGCCTCGCACGGGGTTTCGGGGTGACGCTGCCGCGAAACTTCCTGTACCCGTACATCAGCCGCAATCCACAGGAGTTCTGGCAACGCTGGCACATCACGCTGTCGCGCTGGTTGCGTGATTATCTCTATGTGTCGCTCGGCGGAAGCAGGTCCGGGCAGGCGCGCACCATCATCAACCTGATGATCACCATGGTGCTCGGTGGCCTGTGGCACGGCGCGGCATGGAACTTCGTGATCTGGGGTTTCCTGCACGGCAGCTGGCTCGCCGCACACCGCGTGGCCAAACCATGGCTTCCCAAGCCGCAGTCATCACCCGCAAGAGCCGCTTACGTGTTCGCCAGTTGGGCAGTCAGCCTGACCGTCGTCTGGGTGACCTGGGTGTTCTTTCGCGCGACGAGTACCGACTCGGCACTGCTCATCTGCGCACGAATGTTCGGCCTGGCCGACGGCAGCGACGCACCACCCGCAGTGCGAAGCTATGTCTGGGCCCTGACCGCTGCCACATCCGTGCTGGTCTTGCTGGAACCCTGGCTCGTGAACAAGGCTGAAGCGCTGCAGGACGACTGGTCCAGGACCTCCCCCCTGCTGCGCGGCACGACCTACGCCTTCATCATTGTTTCCATAGTCGTACTCGGCGGCAGCGTGCAGCGTTTCATTTACTTTGATTTTTGAACCGCCGACTTTCATCGATGCTGCGAATGCACTCACGGCGACTCCTGTCGCTGTGCAAGCCGGCCCGGATCACTCACAGCGATCCGAAACGACCACCCGGCCGGGAATTCGCCTGAATCGTGATCTAGTTTCCCGCAGCGCGGAGGCGAACGTGAAACCATTGCGCAGCGTCATCGACAGCGCATGCCCCCTGAACACAACTGACCTTCACCGATGAAAAAAATCTATATCGCCGGTTGCGGCGGCATGTTGGGCGAAGCCTTCCAGAAGCGCTTTTCGCAAACCCACGAACTCAAATGCACGGACAAGGACGTCAACGAGAACTGGCTGTCCTTTCTCGACTTCCGTGACCTTGACGCCTATCGGCGTGACGTCACCGCCTTCCGGCCCGACGTACTGTTCCACCTGGGTGCACACACCGACCTCGAGTACTGCGAAGGCAACATCGAAGACGCGTACGCGACCAATACGATGTCGGTCGAGAATGCCGTTTATCTCGCCAACGAACTCGACATCCCGCTGCTGTACATCAGCACGGCCGGCATTTTCGACGGCAGCAAGGACACCTTCGACGACTGGGACACGCCCAACCCGCTCGGCCACTACGCCCGCTCGAAATACGCCGGCGAGCGCTTCGTTCAGGCACACGCGCGCCGTCACCTGATCTGCCGCGCCGGCTGGATGATGGGCGGCGGGCCGCGCAAGGACAAGAAATTCATCGCCAAGCTGATGAAGCAGATCAAGGCCGGGAAGCAGGAGCTCAACATCGTGTCCGACAAGCTCGGCACGCCGACCTACACGCACGACTTCGCTGCGAATGTCGCTCAGCTGCTGGAAAAGGAATACTGGGGCCTGTACAACATGGTGTGCGACGG
>JAGNYW010000075.1 GCA_017984755.1 Methyloversatilis sp. | reverse complement strand
CTTCCTGAACACCACCACATGCTGCCACGGCAGGCCGCGTTCCGTGCGTTCCCAGCGCAGCGCATGCTGCTCCGCCTCACGCCTGATCTGTGCCTCGCTCATCTTGTGCAGCGGCTTGATCGGCACGTTAGGGTCCTCGGCCTTGTACTCCACGAACACCACCTGACCGCCGGGCTTCAGCGCGCGCAGGATGCTGGCCAGCACCTCATGCGGGTGCGTCAGTTCATGGTAAACATCGACCATGATGGCCAGATCGACTGATTCGGGCGCCAGACCGACGTCCTTCTCGCCGCCGAGGCGCGGCTCGATGTTCTCAAGCTTGAGCCGTTTCACGAAGCGCTCGAGCATGCTCACCATTTCCGGCTGCACATCGACCGCCAGAATCTTCCCGCCCGGCAGCACTGCACCCGCCATGCGCCTCGACAGGTAACCCGTGCCGGCGCCGATGTCTGCGACAACCATGCCCGGCTTCAGCGCCAGCGCGTCGAGCAGGAGATCGGTGCGCTCTTCCCGTTCACGCTCGTCCCGCTCCAGCCAGGCAGCGCCCTGCCAGCCCATCACCGCCGAAATCTCGCGGCCCATGTAAGTCCTGCCGATGCCGTCGATGCTGGGCGGGCGCTCGGCATAGCGCGCGTACTGCGCAAGGGCATCGGCCGGCGTCAGCACGGGAATCAACGCTGCCGCGATCAGCATCGAGGCGGTGCGGCTCAAGGTCGAAATCATGTTGCGCGGTGAGTGGAGGTATCGATGTCTGCAGAGTGACGGAAGTCGGATAAGTTCTGGAGCGTGTTCGATCGGTCATCGCGACGGCAGCGCCGCGATGCGATACAAGCGGGGTCGGTTGCGACCGACAGCGCAAACCGGTCCCCACCCCCACAATGGACGGCTGATCACCGGAGGCCCGAAGAATGCATGCAACGCCCCGCACCCCGACCCGCGCGCAACCCGGCCCGACGCTCGGTCTGCTCGCCGGTTTTTTCATCGGCCTGCTGACCAACCAGCCCGCACGTGCCGACATCCTGCTGGCATCGCGGCAAACACTGGTCGAACCCGGTCTGCCACTGACGCTGACGGCCATTTCGACAGCCGGTGAGCAACTTCCCGACGCATTGCCCGCACGCATCGTGATCGGCGCGCGCGTCGTTGCCCTGCCACTGCGGGCTGCGGCGCCAGCAAAGGACGGGCGGCGCGACTACAGCACCGCATTCCCGCCGGAACTGGAGGGCACCGGCCGCATCGAGCTGGCGCAGCAGGCCTCGAGCGTGCTGCTCGTGCAGTTGAAGGCCGGTCTACGCGCCGCTGAAATGGTGGATAACCTCGCCCGCATACAGGGTCGGGAAGAAACGACCGGCGTGGTGAACCTCGCCCGTCGCAAGGCGGCGCTGAGCGAGTACGAGCCCATGTATTTCGTGGCCGGCTCGCGCGGACCGACGACCGCCCGCTTCCAGCTTTCCTTCAAGTACCGTATCTTCGACCCGGACGGCTGGGTGGCCGACCTCGGTCTGGGTCCCGCGATGACCGGACTGCACTTCGGCTACACGCAAACCTCGATCTGGGATCTGGGCGATGAATCCAAGCCCTTCCGCGACACCAGCTACAAGCCCAGCTTCTTCTATCAGCTCGGGCCCTACCGACAGATCGGCTCGCGTCATGCGTTTTCGGCACAGGCTGGCTACGAGCATCAGTCGAACGGCCGCGATGGCGCGGACTCGCGTTCGATCGACACCCTGTTCATCAAACCGGCCTGGCGCTGGGACATCGACCCGAACACGCACCTGGCGGCGTCGCTGAAGGTGTTCGATTTCATGTCGAAGGACCCGAATAATCGCGACATCCGCGAGTACCGCGGTTTCGCGCTGGTCAACATGCGCTACGGCAACGACGATGGCTGGCTGCTGCAGGCCGAGGGCTACCCCGGCGACAAGGGCTCGCTCCAGCTCGATCTGTCATATCGCCTGAAGCGCCTGCTGCTGTCGGACGCGGGCGGCTTCCTGCACTTTCAATATTTCAATGGCTACGGTGAAAGCCTCATCGATTACAACCGCAGCGACCCCGCGCAGTTCAGGATCGGGGTATCGATCGTGCGTTGACCAGCCCGGTCACTCGTAAAGCGGGCCTTCACCGGTTTGTCTGAACACCGGTTCGGCCAGCAGATGCACGGTGAAGCAACTGCCTTCGCCGGGCCTACTGGTGACGGTGATGTTGCCGCCGTAGCGCTCGATCAACCCGAGCGACACGGACAGGCCCAGACCCGTCCCCTCGCTGCGCTTTGTGGTGAAAAAGGGGTCGAACACCCGGCCGATGTTTTCCGGCGAGATGCCGTGGCCGGTATCGCGCACCAGAATGTCGGCGCCGGGCGGATCGACGCAGTCACGTGTGGCCAGCGTCAGGGTACCGCCATGGGACATGGCGTGCAGCGAATTGACGATCAGGTTCACCAGCACCTGCTGCAGTTCGTCGCGATTCATGCGCACGCGGGTATTCGCCCGCAGGTCGAATGCTACCTTGACGCCCGGCTTGCGCGCTTCGTGCTGCACCAGCGGCCACGTATCGGTCAGTACGGCCGAGGTATCGAGTTCGTCGATGTAACCGGCGAATTCATCAGGACGCGCGTATTGCAGCAGTTTGGTGACGATCAGGCGGATGCGGTTGATCTGCTCGTCGAGCAGCCGGATTTCGGTCGACACCTCGCCCGCAGCGGGTCCGAGCAGTTCGCGCATCAGGTCCAGATTCCCCTGCATCACGGCGATCGGATTGTTTATCTCGTGCGCCACGCCGGCCGTCAGTTCTCCGACGGCAGCAAGCTTTTCCGTGCGCGCCAGCTGTCGTTGCGTGGCACGCAGTTCGGCGGTACGTTCGACGACCTTCTGGTCAAGATCGGCATTGAGCTGCTTCAGTTCAGCCTCGCGCGCGGCGACCGTATCGAGCAGCGTGTCGAGGTGCGCCGCCAGGCGTGCCACCTCTTCCCCGCCGGCAACAGGCCCGGTACGCGCCTGCGCATCGCCCTGCTCGACCGCGCTGATCGTGGCGTCCATGCGCTCGATCGGCCGGAAGATGCTGCGCGCACCACGCAGCGAAAGGACCACGCCGGTTGCCATGATCAGTGCGAACAGCGCGATCAGCGCCGCCAGGATGTTCTGCTTCACCTCGCGGAACGGGGCTTCAAGGAAGCCGACGTAGAGCATGCCGACACGTTGCATGTCGCCATCGATCACCGGCTCGTAGCCCGAGACGTACCAGTCATTGACCACGAAAGCACGGTCGAGCCAGCGCTCACCGCTGTCGAGCACGCGGTGGCGCACCTCTGCCGACACACGGGTGCCGAGCGCGCGATCGCCACCGAACATCCGCACATTGGTGGCAATGCGCACGTCGTCGAGAAAGAGTGTCGCCGTACCGCGCGACCCCAGCGGCAGCGCGCCGTCGTTGTAGACAAGGTCATTGATGGTGTCGACAAAATCGAGATTGCGGTTAAGCAACTGCCCGCCTTCGAGCACGCCGGTCTGCCTGCCCTGCGCATCGAACACCGGGCTGGCGACATGGATCACCATCCCGCGTTCTTCTTCCACACGCGGATCGGGTCGTGCGTTCTCGGTCGGTACGATGGCCAGACGCGCGCGCTCGCGCAGGGGCGGGCCGATCAGCTCCAGGTCCGGCGCATCGAAGATGGACAGCGCGACCGCCGCCTGACCGCGCAATGCGGCCGCAACGACAGGCCAGCGACTGCGCGGCGACGCATCGCCGGGCAGCGGAGGCGAGCCGGACTGACGGGCCGAGCTCGCAACGACGTGACCCTCCATGTCGAGCAGATGCAGATAATCGAATCGGCGTGACTGAACCTGTTGCGACAGCATGTCGCCGACCTGCGCCGAGTCAACCATGGCCGCGTGCAACACGCTCGAACCCGCCAGCCCGGAGACTTCGAACTGCTGCGCCTGCAGCACCCGGTCGAGATACTGGCGCGCAATGGTCAGTTCGGCATTGACCTTGTAGATCAGCAGCCGGTCATAGGCGGTATTGCCCCAATAGACCACCAGCCCGATCAGCAGCGGCAGCATGAGCAGCGGCGGCGCCAGCACCAGCAGCAGCAATCGCGCACGCACCGAACCGCAGTGCAGTCTGGAAGGAAATGTCATGGCGCGATGCTACTGCAGGCGCGGTGACCCTGCCGGGGCTGCTCCGCGGTTCGTGAACGAATGGTCGCCCTGTCGCGAATCGCTGCACCGGCGCATCACATAGCAAGGCCGACGCTTCACCGCTCCCATCGTGCAGATACACTCGCGCGTCGCGACAAAATGATGGCCTCCGTATGCAATTCGATGTGATCGTGATCGGCGCCGGGGCGGCAGGCATGATGTGTGCCGCGACTGCGGGCGCACGCGGCAGACGTGTGCTGCTGATCGACCATGCTGCAAAGCTGGCTGAAAAGATCCGCATTTCCGGCGGAGGACGCTGCAACTTCACCAACCGTGACCTGAAGCCGGACAACTTCCTGTCCGACAACCCGCATTTCTGCCGCTCGGCGCTTTCACGCTACACACCGCAGCATTTCATCGCGCTGGTCGACAGCCACGGCATCGCGCATCACGAAAAGACGCTGGGCCAGTTGTTCTGCGACGACAGCTCGCAGCAGATCATCGACATGCTTAAGGCGGAATGCGACAGCACAGGCGTGGCATGGCAGCGCCCTTCGGTGGTGCTTGGCGTAACGCAGCACGATGCGGGGGGATTCCGCGTCAACACCGATCAGGGCGAGCACACAGCAGAGTCGCTGGTGATTGCCACCGGTGGATTGACCGTCCCCAAGATCGGTGCGACGCCTTTCGGATACCACATCGCGGAGCAGTTCGGTCTGAAAGTGGTCCCACCCCGGCCCGCGCTGGTGCCGCTCGCGCTCGATCCGGCCTGGCTGGCGCGCTTCGGCGAACTGTCGGGCGCTTCCTTCGATTCGATCGCATCCTGCGCCGGTCCGAAGTTTCGCGAGCAGACCTTGCTGACGCACCGCGGCCTGTCCGGTCCGGCAATCCTTCAGGCGTCGAGCTACTGGCAGCAGGCAGACGGGAACGAGCCCGTCCTCATCGATCTGCTGCCCGACGTGCACGATGTCGAGGGGTGGCTGCAGGCGGCCCGCAGCGGCAGGCAGACACTGGTCGCACTGCTGTCCGAACATCTGCCGAAGCGCTTCGCGCAGCAATGGATCGATGTCGAAGGTGCCGGCAAATGGAATGCCGCACTGGTGGAACTCCCGCGTGCTGCGCTCACGGACATTGCACGACGCCTCAAATGCTGGCCGATCCAGCCTTCCGGCACACTCGGCTACAACAAGGCCGAAGTCACACTGGGTGGCGTGGATACCAGGGAACTCGATCAGCGCACCATGGCAGCGCGACATGTACCGGGGCTGTACTTCGTCGGCGAGGTGGTGGATGTAACCGGCTGGCTCGGCGGCTACAACTTTCAGTGGGCTTGGGCATCCGGCTGGTGTGCCGGTCAGGCTGCATGATGGACGGAGTTTCCCGCGTATTGCCGGGGCCGACGTCGGTGAAATGCACATCCGTCAAACCAGGTGCTGCAGGGCCTGCGATTTCAGGCAGTTCCGAAGGAGGGCTTCCCGCTCGCGAACGCACGTTGGATGGACGTCGAAATGACCGGCACAGCCTCATCCAGTCTCGTTCTTCGACGAATGCGGTTATTCCATGAACTGCAATTCCGGTGCGTGAAAACACCTCTTTTAGGCCGACCCACCTCAGCATCGGGGCAAACCTGCTGCACCGCGTGCAGCGCAGCCGGAAGGCACAGGTGAAATTTTTTCAAATAGAGTTTGCGTCGCAACGTTAATTCCCGTATAAGAGCTCCTGTAGGTGATTTCAAGCATGAACGTGTTGTGCGTCGGTTCTCGATTTTCAAGTCAGTACTCCGCTTGCCATATTCCCCTTGAGGTTTCCCTGCACTACGGTCATCGTCAAATGCGATGGCCTGTTTAAATCTGTATTCAAAGGAATTAGAAAATGGCAACTGGTACTGTCAAGTGGTTCAACGACGCCAAGGGTTTTGGTTTTATTTCGCCGGACGACGGTGGTGAAGACCTGTTCGCGCACTTCTCCGCCATTCAAGGCAACGGCTTCAAGTCGCTCCAGGAAAACCAGAAGGTTTCCTTCGAAGTGACGCGCGGCCCGAAGGGTCTGCAAGCCTCGGAAATCAAGCCGCTCTGATCATTCAGGCAGCGTGATGTCGCCGAGAGGCGACACCCGATAGAAAAAGCGCACTGCAAAGTGCGCTTTTTTTTCGTCTGTACTTTGCACCCCGGGCGTTGCCGCCAAGTGCAATCAGCACCACCGCAGTTCGGCAGGCGGATGACCTGCCGGAAAGGTCCGGCGCGACAGCGGCAGCAATCTCAGCCGCTGTCGCACACACGCGGCCGGAATTACGTTTCCTTGGCGTGGGCCGCCAGCTTGAGCCACGTATCGACAACCGTATCCGGGTTGAGCGACATGCTCTGAATACCTTCATCCATGAGCCAAAGCGCGAAATCAACGTGGTCCGACGGCCCCTGCCCGCAGATGCCGACATATTTGCCGAGGCGGTTGGCGGTGCGGATCGCCATCGACAGCAGGCTCTTCACCGCGGGGTCGCGTTCGTCGAAAGC
>JAGNYW010000074.1 GCA_017984755.1 Methyloversatilis sp. | reverse complement strand
CAGAGCACCGGCACGCCGGCGGCGCGCAATTCAGCCAGTCGCGCGGGCGTCAGCAGCGCCTGGTCGCAGTGGAGCGATACGGCGTCATGCGCCTTCATCTGCCCCGCCCAGTCGTCTGGCACGCGCTCGAACAGCAGGCCGCGCGGCAGATGCGGCGCCACCTCGCGCGCCGCGACGAGCGCCTCCATCGAAAAGGACGAAAGCAGCGGCGGCCGCAGATCGGACGGCCAGCGCGCCGCGATGAGTTGGGCAGCGGCTTCGCCGGTGCGGCGTTCGAAACCGGTGGCCGGCTTGATTTCGATGTTGGCGGTGAGCTGCAGCGACAGCAGGCAGTCGATCGCCTGCGCCAGCGACGGAATCCGTTCGCCGGCAAACGCGGGGCTGTGCCAGGCGCCGGCATCGAGCGTCAGCAGATCGGCGCAGTCGCGCGCGCTGACCGGGCCCGTGCCATCGGTGGTGCGTTCGAGGGTTTCGTCGTGGATGAGCACGGGTACGCCATCGCGGCTCAGCATGACGTCGAATTCAACCATGCGGAAACCCGCTGCTGCGCCGGTGCGCAAGGCGGACAGCGTGTTTTCGGGGGCGGCCGCGCCGCCGCCGCGATGGGCGATCCACAAGGGATAGGTCCAAGGCTGCGGGGTCATGGCTTCAGCGCGTCAGGACGGTTCGAGCAGCTCGCGCGCCTGGCGGGCGATGTCGTCGTCGCTCAGGAAGGCGATGGCCGACAGCAACTCGACCGACTGCCCGGCCGCGACCCCCTCCTTCACCCAGCGCTCGATGGCCTTGATGCGGCCGGCGTCATCGAGCGCCAGCAACTGGCGCAGCGGCTCGCGCACCGACGCGTCTTCACGCGCCGTACGGATCAGCAGGACGAGTTGGTCGACGCCGCACACGGGCCCGCCCTCATGACAGCGGTGTCGAGCACCGCCTTTGCCGGCTTGCGATCGGCCCACAGCTCCTCGAGTTCCTCATCGAGCAGCGCACGCACGCGGGGGTTGCCGGCGGATGCACTGACCTGTGCCTCCCGCGCGCCGACCTTGCCGGCCAGCTGGCGCAGCGCCACGCGCACCACGCCATCGACCGTCGGCGCATCGACCGGGCTGACGGCAACCATGCCGGCGCGGTTCAGCGGAATGAAGCCGGTGGCCAGCGCCCACTTGGCCTGACGGTCGGGGTCGAGCATGAAGCTGACGAAGCGCGCGATGGTCTGCGTTTCGGTGGCGCTGCGACCGGCGGTCACCCAGAGGCTTGCGCCATCGGCCAGCGTGTGGCGCGGCGCATCGCGGATGTCGTCATGGAAGGGCAGCGCCGCGACGCCGACATCGAACTTTGCATCGCGCTGGATCTGCGGCCAGGCCGACGAGCGCGCGGTGAGTACCTGGCACTGGCCGCCGGAGAACATCGGCACTGCTTCGTCGCCGCGGCCGAAGATGTGCAGATAGCGGCTCTTGTACCAGGACGACATGAGCGCCAGATGCTTCACCTGCACCAGACCGTTGATCGCCAGCGACTCGCCGGACTTGCCCGACTTGCGCGCGAACGGTTCGTTGTGCCAGGCGGTGAGATTGTCGACATGGATGAGCGTCGGACGCGCGCTGGTATAGGGGCAGGCGTAGCCGCCGTCGCGCAGCGTACCGAGCGCAGCCTGCAGCGAGAACCAGTGGGTCGGCGGCACGGCCGGGTCGAGACCCACGCGGGTGAAGGCGTCCTTGTTGTAGAACATGACCGGCGTGGTCAGGCCGATGGGCAGTGCGTTCAGACGGCCCTTCGCACCATTCAGGTAAGGCGGCATCGGCGCCGGAATGGGCGCGGCGGCGAATTTCTCCTTCGCGCTGGTCATGACCTGATGCAGCGGCGTGAAGCGCGGCTGGCCCTCCAGGAAACGCTGACGGGCACCGTCGTCGAGCACCAGCATGGCGGGCAGACCTGCGGCAGCCGCACCTTCGGCCGGCGGCTCTTCCCAGTTGCGGGTGCTCAGCACGATCTTCTGCTTCGCCGTGCCGCCTGCGTTGAATTCGTCGACCAGCGACTGCAGGGCCTGCGCCGCAGCTTCGTCCAGACCATGTGCCAGCTCGAGTTCGGCAACTTCCTGCGGTGCGGCAGGTTTCTTCGCTGTCTTCGCGGGTGACTTCGAAGACGACTTCGCGGCCTTCGCAGCGGGTTTCGATGCCTTTTCGGTGCTCGACGATGTGGCGGAAAACGTGGTCAGGGGGGTGAGCATGACGCTCGCCGCGATGAATGCGGCCAACGGCTTGATGAACATCCTTGATCTCCTGTCCGCAGCGTGGCTGCGTTTGTCTGTTGCTGCTTGTTGTCGGTCCTGGTACGTCCCGGTCAGGGCGCCGGGTTGGTGTAGCGAAGATGCAGCGCGTCGATCGCGTCGACGACATCGTCGGCCAGTTGCACAGCCCACGCATCGATATTTTCGCGCAATTGGGCCGACGATGTAACACCGATGAGCGTGCTCGCAACAGCCTGGCGCCGGTAGCAGAAGGCGAGTGCGAGCTGCGACGGTGTGAGACCGTGTTCGCGCGCCAGCGCAGCGTAGGCGCGCGACGCCGGCGCCACGTTTTCCTTGAAGTAACGCTGGCCGAACTGCGGAAATTCGTTGATGCGCCCCGGCGCATCGGCCCGCTCGACGTACTTGCCGGTCAGATGACCGAAGCCGAGGGGCGAGTAGGCGAGCAGCGACACCTGTTCGCGCATGCACGCCTCGGACAGGCCCACGTCGAACGTGCGGTTCATCAGGTGGTAGGCGTTCTGGATGCTGACCACGCGCGGCAGGCCTTCGTTGGCCAGGCGCAGGCAGGTCATGAGTCCCCACGGCGTTTCGTTCGACACGCCGATGTGGCGGATCTTGCCCTCGTCGATCAGCCTGCCCAGCGCTTCGAGCTGGCTGCGCAGCGATTCGGCTTCGCGCTCGCCGCCCGGGTCGTATTCGTACTGGCCGAACATCGGCACATTGCGGGCCGGCCAGTGGATCTGGTACAGATCGATGTAGTCGGTCTGCAGCCGGCGCAGCGACCCTTCGACCGCCTCGCGGATGTTCCTTTCGTCGAGCGCCAGCGGTCCGCCGCGTATCCACTCGATGCCGCGGGCAGGCCCGGCCACCTTGGTCGCTATGGTCACCGCGGCGCGCGGCTTGCGCGCAAGCCAGCTGCCGACGATGCGTTCGGTGTCGCCAAAGGTTTCCGCGCGCGCCGGTACCGGGTACATTTCGGCCGCATCGAGGAAATCGATGCCGGCGTCGAAGGCTTCGTCCATGATGGCATGCGCGGTGCGCGCGTCCACCTGCTGGCCGAAGGTCATGGTGCCCAGACCGATGCCCGGCACTTCGAGCGTCGAGCGCCCCAGCACGCGACGCGCGATATCCTTGCAATTGTTCATTTGCCCAGCCGGATTGCGTCGTCAAGGACGGCACATGTATCACAGTCCGGATAGTCGGGCACGGATTCACCCTGATCGGACACACCTTGAAAACAAATACCCGGGGCCTGCTTCTTTATTGCAGGCCCGGCTTCGAACGCGAATGCGCGCAGGAAATCATCGATCGCTGCGCTGACGAAGGCCAGGGCGTCGATTGCCACGCCGAAGCCGGAAACGGCTACGT
The DNA here is from genome assembly GCA_017984755.1 of Methyloversatilis sp. GTDB lineage: Bacteria > Pseudomonadota > Gammaproteobacteria > Burkholderiales > Rhodocyclaceae > Methyloversatilis. Next base: position 3,424 of record JAGNYW010000074.1, on the reverse strand, counting down.
CGAGGTCACCGCCGATGCGCGGGGGCTCGTCAATCTGGCGCGCAAGCTGAGCTGGCAGTCGCTGGCCTTCTCGCGCCAGCTGCTGTGGGCCGGCCGCACGGTCGAAGGCATGTCGCTGCGCGACCGCGTGACGCCGGTGGTCGAAGCGGCGCTGGAACTGGCCCCCGGCTACACCGATTTCCTGATCGAAACGCCCGACACGGACAAGGTGAAGTCGCTGTCTTCACTGAGCCGGACGCTGGAACCCTTCATGAACGATGCGCTCGAGCAGGCCGGCGCCTTCACGGACGACCGCACCGCGCCGCGCCTGCATGTGTTCTTCACTGCGGCGGACCGCGCCATCGTGGCGCTGTCGTGGCCAGGCAGGCGCTGCGAGTGGCCGGGCGGCATTCCGCGCCTGCGCATGCCGCGCGAGGCACCTTCGCGTTCGACGCTGAAGCTGGCCGAAGCTTTCCACAGCCTGCTGACCGAAGACGAGCAGGAGCGCCTGCTCAAGCCCGGCATGACCGCCGTGGACCTCGGCGCGGCCCCCGGCGGGTGGACCTGGCATCTGGTGTCGCGCCACATGGAAGTGACCGCGGTCGACAACGGTCCGATGAAGCCGGAGCTGCTGGAAACCGGCCTGGTTCGCCACAAGAAGGAGGACGGCTTCCGCTTCGTGCCGCGCAAGCCGGTCGACTGGCTGGTGTGCGACATGGTCGAACAGCCGCGCCGCGTGGCCGCACTGGTGGCGCGGTGGGTGGCACAGGGGCTGTGCCAGCACGCGATCTTCAACCTGAAGCTGCCCATGAAGCGGCGCTACGAAGAACTGCAGCTGTGCACCGACCTGATCGCCGAGGCACTCGAATCGGTCGACAAGAAGCACGAACTGCGTTTCCGCCAGCTCTATCACGACCGCGAGGAAGTGACCGGCTACCTCGGCGTGCCCGGCAAGTCGGCGTCGGCCAAGCGGCGGTCGCAGCGCTAGGAGGAGCGCGGGGCGGGACCGTTCCCTGCACCCCGAATCCGCATGGTCCGAAGGCCCGGCCCTGCACTGTGCGATAATGTGCGCGCAGTCGCCTCGCCGGTTATGGCGCGACGCGAAGCCTGTGGTCCCGCTGATTCCTCTCCCGACCCTGCTTCCTCCGCCCAGGCGCCTGCGCCCCGGGCTCGATACCCGCGCTGACCTTCAGGTTGCGCGCTCTCGCGCCGGGTTTTCCGGAACCGATTTCCCCAGCCTGAACCGGCATGCCAGGCGGAAGTCCTTACAAAGAGCTTCTAATACATGTCGTTTGAAGAACTCGGGCTCATCCCCGAATTGCTGCGCGCTGTCGCAGACACCGGCTACACCACGCCGACCCCCATCCAGGCACAGGCCATTCCCATCGTGCTCGCCGGCCGTGACGTCATGGGCGGTGCCCAGACCGGCACCGGCAAGACCGCCAGCTTCACGCTGCCGCTGCTGCAGCGGCTTGCACCGCACGCCAGCAGCTCGCCTTCTCCGGCGCGCCACCCGGTGCGTGCGCTGATCGTCTGCCCGACACGCGAGCTGGCCATGCAGGTGCATGAAAGCGTGAAGACCTATTCGAAGCACCTGCCGCTGCGTTCGGTCTGCATCTACGGCGGTGTCGACATGAAGGCCCAGGTCGCCGAACTGCGCCAGGGCCGCGAAATCGTCGTCGCCACGCCGGGTCGCCTGCTCGATCACGTCGAGGGCAAGTCGGTGAATCTGGGCCAGGTGCAGATGCTGGTGCTGGACGAAGCCGACCGCATGCTCGACATGGGTTTCATCCCGGACATCAAGCGCATCCTCGCACTGCTGCCGACGCAGCGGCAGAGCCTGCTGTTTTCGGCGACCTTCTCGGAAGAGATCAAGAAGCTGGCTCAGGCCATGCTGCGCGACCCGCAACTGATCGAAGTGGCGCGCCGCAATGCCACCGCCGAAACGATCACGCACCGCATGCACAACTGCGCGACCGACGACAAGCGCGCCCTGCTCACCCATCTGCTGACGCAGCCCGACTACATCGACAGGCAGGCGCTGGTGTTCGTGAACACCAAGTTCGGTGCGAGCCGGCTGGCCGTGCATCTGGCGCGTCAGGGCATCGCGGCGGACGCCATCCACGGCGACAAGAGCCAGCAGCAGCGCACCGAGGCGCTCGAGGCGTTCAAGAGCGGCGCCGTGCGCGTGCTGGTCGCCACCGACGTGGCAGCCCGCGGTCTGGACATCGAAGACCTGCCTTTCGTCATCAATTTCGAACTGCCTCACAACGCGGAAGACTACGTACACCGCATCGGCCGCACCGGCCGCGCAGGTCGCAGCGGCGAAGCCATTTCGCTGATGGCACCTGACGAACGCGGCCGCGTGGCCGACATCGAAAAGCTGATTCACAAGGCGATCGAGCCAGCAGCGACGCCGGAAGGCTTCGACCCGGGGGCCGTACGCCCGCGCGAGCCCCGCGAAGGGCGGGAAGGGCGGGAAGGCCGCCACAGCCGTCCGGGGCGTCCGTCCGAGCGGCCTGCCGCACGATCGGACGATGCGCCGCGACGCAGCCGTCCTTCGGCTTCGTCATCCGGCAGCGATGCACCACGCCCTGCCCGCGCACCGCGCGCATCGAGTTCGGTGGCCGCCGACGGCTTCGACTTCAACAAGCCCTACGAATCTGCTTCGCCGGATCAGCCGGCCGGTACTGGTACTCAGACTGAATCGGCTGCCGCAGCCGGCAAGCGCGCGAAGCGCCAGGTCGCAGCCCTGCTGGGCGGCAACGGCAAGCGCTGAACGTCGCGCCGGGCGCGGCATGTCCCATTCGGACATGCCGGCTCCGCGGTACGGTTTTCCCCCGGCGCCGCACGCTCGCTGCGGCGCCCGCCGTGCCCCCATTTCCTGTACGACTGACTTGCTCACCGGCGACCGGCGGATTGCCGCAGCCGGCATTCCGCTTTCCGGCCATCCGTCGCGACGGCGAAGCATGGACACGCATTGAAAAGCCCTCATGCATACCCGCTCCGCATCCCGATTTCACGGGGACATAGTCCCTTGCAAAGGTTCGAAATCTGTACGAACGAAGACCGACGGGGTCTGAAAACCGGACGGATTTTTACCCGAATTCACAAAGCCCACCGACTCGAAAACGCCGATTCCGGCCCTTTTCAAGGTACGGCCCGACTGCTTCGCAGGTGCTGACGCGCAGGTATCCGATCGAGGGCCGCAGATTCGCGGCACGCCAAAAGCCTGACCTGCCAAGGCTTTGCCGACAGCACACCACCGTCACCTGCCGAAAAAGTTTCCGCCGCACTCCCTGCATCGTCGCGTCGACCCGGATTTTTCTGCGCCCTGCAGCTGCGAATGGCATGCCTCTTGCGAGCATCCACTGGCCGCGTACGCGGTACATCAGCGAAAAATCTACCGACTGATACGAAAACGAGGAGAGCACCTTATGAAGAA
>JAGNYW010000038.1 GCA_017984755.1 Methyloversatilis sp. | reverse complement strand
CGGACTGTTAATCCGTAGGTCCCTGGTTCGAGCCCAGGTCGGGGAGCCACAAGAATCAAGCTCATAGCCCACTCGCAAAGTGGGCTATGTGTTTTCTGCTTGCGGTATCGGCTCGGCGCAGATTTTCAGGTCAGTAGCGCTCGCCTCGCGACAGGCGGGCAGGCCTCTCCGCCTCTCTTGCCTGCGACCCACGTCGCGGCATCAACGACCCGGTCGAACGAATGGCAACGTGACCGTGCGCTTCGAGCCGATCCTTCGTCAGCCCCGACGCAATTCGATACCGGCGACGATCATTTACGTCATTCGCCTCACCGCGCGCCAGGCTTCGCTGCCGAAGTCTGGCGTACGCCGAGCATTCCTTCCGATGGCGGCACCCTGTGCAGCCGCGTGTGGGCCTGCAGGTAACCGAGCTGGAAATCCTGCCGAATGAAGACTATTTCACCCGGTTCGGCGTCGAATTGCAGCGTTGCGCGGTTGTGCACAGCCGAACTGAGGGTGTGCCGCCCGGGTTCGATGTCGCGATAGACGTGCGTCTGCGCAACGGTGCTGCCGATCGGTGTGCCGTCGAGTTCGACGCCGATGCGGATCGCGGCACCCGCCGTTCCGGTGCGGAAGACGTACACGCCGGCCTTGTCCGGCGCGACCTTGAAAGACATGTCGTCCGCCAAGCCGGTGGCGGATGGCATCGCACAGCCTGCCAGAGCCGAAGCAAGGATCAAGACAACCACTCCATTCTTCATCGCCGATCTCCAATGCAGGCGGCACGCCACCCAAATCACGGACCTTGCGCCACAGGGAGTAATGACGCGGGCGTAGCGCGAACCGCCCGAGATCGTATGTGCTTGTGGTCATTGGTCCTCGAAACGGACCATGGGTTTCCGCGATCGGCAATAAAACAACGCAGACCGTCGATTCGGCAGGGTCGAGCATGGCCGCCGGGCAACTGCGCCGGCGCAACCAGCAGGAGCTCAGTCAGCCGGGTCGGGCATCACAGTGCCGCCGTCATCCGGTTCATGCCCGGGCAGCAGATCGGCACGCAGGCGCCTGGCCGGTTTCACGCCCAGCGCCCTGACCCGTTCCACCTGCGCGACCAGATTTCCGCGACCGGACACGAGCTTGGCATGGGCGTCGGCATAGGCCCGCTGCGTCTGTTCGATGCGCTTGCCGACCGCTTCGAGATCATCGACGAAACCGACGAACTTGTCGTACAGCCGGGCACATTGATCGGCGATCAGCTGAGCATTGCGGCTCTGGTTCTCCTGCCGCCAGATGTTGGCAACGGTACGCAGCACGGCGAGCAGCGTGCTCGGACTGACCAGCAGCACATTGCGCGCGAAGGCCTCTTCGAACAGCGTGTTGTCGCTGGTGGCCGCCAGCATGAAAGCGGGCTCGACCGGGATGAACATGAGCACGAAATCGAGCGATTTCAGGCCATGCAGCGTCTGGTAGTTCTTGTCCGACAGGCCCTTGATGTGACTGCGGATGGACGCAACATGCTCGCGCTGCGCGACCGCCCTCGCTGCCTCGCTGTCGGCACTGCAGAAGCGATCGTAGGCCAGCAGCGACATCTTGGAATCGACCACCATGTGCTTGCCTTCGGGCAGGTTGATCACGACATCGGGCCGGCGTTGATTCCCGCCTTCGGCGGCGTAGCTCTCTTCGACGAGGTATTCGTGCCCCTTGCGCAGCCCCGATGACTCGAGCACCTTTTCGAGCACCATTTCGCCCCAGATGCCCTGCGATTTGTTGCTGCCCTTGAGCGCCTGCGTCAGGTTGACCGCATCTTCGCTGATGCGGCTGTTGAGCGCGGCCAGACGCTCGATTTCGTTCTTCAGCGTCAGCCGCTCCTTCGATTCCTTGTCGTAGGTCTGCGCCACCTGGTCCTGGAAGGCCTTTATCTTCTCGTTCAGCGGATTGAGCAGCAGGCCGAGATTGTCCTGATTCTGCTGCGTGAAGCGCAGGCTCTTTTCTTCGAGGATGCGGTTGGCCAGGTCCTGAAACTGCAGGCCGAGCTGTTCGCGCGCGCCATTGAGCAGCGCCAGCTTCTCCACCGACTGCGACTTCTCCGCATCGAGCTGGGCACGCGTCTCGGCGAGTGCTTCGCCCTTGAGTGCCGACTCTGACAAGGCGGCATCGCGCTGAGCCACAACCGCCTGCACATCCTGCTGCAGTTCGGCGACCCGCTGCTGCAGGCCTTCGATGCGGCTGCCGAGTTCGCCCAGCAGCTGCCGCTGCGCTGCAGCCTCCGACTGCACACGTTCGTGCGTGGCCCGCGCATCGAGCAGCGCCTGCTCGAGTTCGGGCACCCGCTGGGCATGAGCTTCGGCCCGCGCGCGGGCTTCGCCTTCCTTCTGCTGCTGCCTTTCGAGCGCCTCCTGGTCGACCCGCAGCACCTTCAGTTCGGCGCGCAACCGCTCTGCATCGACCATCGAGAAATGCAGGCGCTCCTGCGCGCTGAGCAGTTCGGCCGCCCGGGTGGCCAGCGACTGCTGCACCGCCAGCGCCGTGCGGCTGCGCAGCCATGCAAACGCTATGGCCGCACCGAACAGCAGACCGAGCAGAAGGATGAAGAACGCGCCGACGGCAGTCGAACTGAAGGGCTCCAGAGGCATGGTGGCGCGAGAATCCGTGTATGGAACGCGCGGACTATATAAGCGTTTTGCCGCATCGCCCATACGAACGACGCCGCATCGCACGGACAGCTGCCGGCAGCGTGCTGACGGCGCCTTCGTGAAAATGCGGATAAGTCATCTCGACGCTGCGCTGCGTCGGCACCGTACGGTTGAAACGGTCGATTTACCGGCGGGCCGGCTGCCCCCGTCGCGGCGGATGCGAACGACCAGCGGACGGTCGATCTGCTGGCCCGGAGAGTCGAAGTGCGGGAAAGAAACAGCGTGGCTGCTGCGCAGCAGCCTGTTCGAAGAATGGACGACTGATCGCGACACTACAGACTTGTGCACCGATCGCCCGTTGGCGGGGATGAAGAGCCTATTCCTCGCTCGCCTGAAGAAAACCGATGATGGCATGGTGTCCCGTCGCCATGGCCGAAGACAGGTCATGATCGGCGTCCACCGCGAGAAGACGCACATCGGGACCGGCCGCAGCCAGCAGGCGGCGCGCATCGTCGAACGGTACGGTGTCGTCGCGCAGCCCGTGCACCAGCAGCACGGGGCAGTTCAGCCGGGCAATCGTGTTGACCGGCGCGATGTCGTCGAAGCGCGCGCCGATGATATGCGAAACATAGTGAGTGATCGCCCAGCCCAATGGCCACCAGGGCACATGAATACCGGACAGAAACCGCCGCATCATGTCTTCCGGATGCGCAAACGCAGCCAGACTGACCACCGCGCGCACATCGTCACGGCGACTGGCGCACAGCAGCGCGGCCCCTGCTCCGACTGAATGGCCGACCAGTGCCAGCCGTGTCGGGTCGACCCCGCCCTGCGCAGCCAGCCAGTCGAGTCCGCTCGCGATATCTTCGGCAAAGCGCGGCATCGAGCTGAAATCTTCGCCATCGCTTTCGCCGTGGCATCGCGCGTCGAGCAGCAAAACGGCGTGGCCGGCCTCATGCAGCGGTGGCAGTACCGGAAGCATCAGTGCCGCGTTTGCCCCCCAGCCGTGCATGACCAGCACTGCGGGTGCGGTTGCAGGATGCCGCGACGGCACGAACCAGCCGAACAGCGTCTTGCCCCCCGATGCAGCAATGCGCACCGCCTGCGCCGGTACGCCCAACGCCGCGGGCGAGGTGCGATGGGCAATGCGCGGCGCAGCGAGGCGGCGCAGCAGCCACCTGTGCAGCAGCGGAATCGCGACGGCATTCACTCCGGCACACAGATCCTGTGTTGCAACGCGGCCCCGATCGTCTTGACCACCAGCAGGGCAAGCAGCAGCGTGAGCAGCGCCAGCAGCCCCCCCGCCAATCCGCCGTAAAAGCCGGCGCCGCTGCGCACGCTCATTTCGAAGGTGGCGATGGTCATCGCCGCCAGCGGAAACGAATAGGCCCACGCGGAAATGAAGAAGGGCAGACGGAAGAAGCGCAGCGCATTGCTGGCCAGCAGCAGGGTCAGGAACAGCGCGCTGAAATACAGGATGCGTGCGAACGCATCGACACCGTCGATCAGGGAGACATACGAAAGAAAACCCACCGCGGGCGGCGCGATGAGGATGAACAGCGTCGGCGCCAGCCTTGCCGGCAGGGGGTCGTGGAAAAACAGCCGGTACAGCACGATGGTCATGAGCACCAGCCAGTAGACGATGCCGATGCTGAAGAAGAACCAGCTCAGATCGGGCGGCGCGAAACGCACGCCGGCGATGGGCACCAGAATATTGCCCACCACAGGGATGAACCATGCCGGGTTGGCGTGCTGGATCGTGTAGTGCGTATGGTGCAGCCAGCTGCTCATCACGAACAGCGTGAAACCGAGATGCAGCGCCGTACCGATGCCCCACATCCAGCGCGCTGCAGCCGGTGCATCGGGTACCCAGCTGATGGCGAGCAGAATCAGACCGATCGAAATTGCGGGAAAGAAGTTGATGCGCACCGGGTGCCGGATCTCGGCCGCGACCTCGTCCGGGTGGCGCAGGATCTTCGCTGCGTAGGAAACCGCCAGAAACGCGAACACCGCACCGGCAATCCAGCGCAGCACCATGGAGATGTCGGCGGACGCGCCGGCGACGTGATGCGCCTTCATCCACGCAATGGTCAGGCCGGACAGCCCCATCACGATGGCGAACAGCGAAACGGGGAAATGAGCCAGACGGCTGGCCGGTATGTCCGACGGTGAAGTGGCAACGTTCATGGCTGGAACCTCGTTCGATACTTCATTGGTATGACGAATGCCCGCACGGGCCGCGCCCGAAGACCGGCATAGCACGTCCTCATGCACCCGGCTCAGTCATCAGGCCGAGCGGCACAGGCGTATCGCGTTCGACATGGCGTGCCATGTCCTGCAGCGCCGACTGCAGCATTTCCTCGATCACGGGATGGTAGAAGGGCATCGCGAGCAGCGAATGCACCGTCTCTCCGCGCTGTATTGCCCACGCCAGCAGATGCGCCAGATGTTCGCCGCCGGTCGCCATCATGGCGGCCCCCAGAAGACGACCGTCCATACGGTCGGCATAGACACGCAGCAGGCTCGCTTCGCCGCCGAGGATGCGCGAGCGTCCGTTGGCCTCGCCGGTGGCGGTGCCGATCAGCACGGCATCCGGATCCAGTTCGTCGAACCGCGCGCCGACTGCGCAGACATCCGGATCGGAAAACGCGACACCCAGCGACACGCGGCGGCGGAAGCGCGTGGCGAGACCCCGCGCGGCGTTGTAGCCGGCGATGGCGCCCTCGTCTGCCGCTTCATGCATCAGGGGCCGCAATGCGTTTGCGTCACCGGCGATGAAGACCGGGTGCTCACCGAGCTGCATCGTGGCCGCATCGAACAGTGGCTCGCCACGCGCACCCATGGAAAAACCGGCTTCGGCCAGACCGAGCGCGTCCGTATTGGCGCGGCGCCCCATCGCGGCGAGCAGCAGATCGACCTTCGTCTCGCGTTCGCCGCTCCTGAGCAGCACGCCGTCGCCGGCCGGCGCGACACTGGCTGCTGCGCCGAGCCACATCGTCATTTCACGGCCGAAGCGATCGATCGATCGAGACGACAGTTCCGGATCGGTGAGACCGGCGACGGTATGCGCCACGTCGACAGCCACCACCTCGATACCGAGCCGCGACAGCGCCAGTCCCATTTCGAGCCCGATGGCGCCGAGGCCGAGCACGCCGATCCGCGGCGGCAGTGTCGGCAGTTCGAACAAATCGTCGGTGCTGACTGCACGTGAGGCCAGCGGCTCGAGCCATCCCGGCATCACGGGGCGGGATCCGGTGGCGATGACGACCGCCCTGGCGCGGACGATCCTTGTCCCCTCGGGGGTATCGACCTGCAGTACGGTCGGTTCGATGAAGCGTGCCCGGCCTTCGATCAATCGATCACCGGCAGCACTGCGTGTCTTGTCAGCCGTGTTACCTGAAAAATGATCGCGCTGCGTGCGCAGCGCCGACCACGTTTCGGCGATGTCCAGCGTGAGTGCATCGATGCCCTTCACGCCCATGTGCGCCATGTCGGCACGCGCAGCCCACAGGGCTCCGGCATGCAGCGCGATCTTCGACGGCATGCACCCGACCCGCGCGCAGGTGGTGCCCAGCGGCCCGCCATCGATCAGCACGAAATCCCGCCGCGCGCGGCGCACCTCTCGCAATGCATACAAACCAGCGGTACCGGCACCAATGATGGCGACTTCGGTTTCGAAACCAGACTTCATGCGTGACGCTCCTTATGGAATGTATCAGGCATGAAGCCGCCATGCGGCGAGGGCGATTTCATGCTGCCAGGCGTTGTTACAGCGACTTGGTCGAAAAGTACCAGTCAACCGTGTCGTAACCTTCCGATGCGCGCTTTTCGGCGGCTTCGGCGGTCTTCGGCGGCGGCACGATGACCGGCTTGCCCGGGCACCAGTTCTCCGGCGTCGCAACGCCATTGGCATCAGACGTCTGCAGCGCGGTCAGCAGTCGGACGAACTCGTCGATGCTGCGGCCATTGCTCATCGGGTAATACACCATGGCGCGCAGCACGCCATTCGGATCGATGAAGAAAGTGGCACGTACTGCCTGCGTATCGGCTGCCCCCGGGTGCACCATGCCGTAGGCACGCGCGACATCCATCTTCAGGTCTTCGATGATCGGGAACGGAATGTCGACGCCGAACTTATCCTTGATGTTGCGCACCCAGGCGAGATGCGAGAACAGGCTGTCGATCGACAGACCGAGGAGTTCGCAACCCATTTCGGCAAATTTCGGCGCCGCCTTGGCGAAGCCGATGAATTCGGTGGTACACACCGGCGTGAAGTCGGCCGGATGGGAAAACAGGATGAGCCACTTGCCGCGGTAATCCTCCAGCGTGCGCTCGCCATGCGTCGTGCGGGCGCTGAACGCCGGAGCAGGTTCATTGAGGCGGGGAAAGTTCGATTGCTGCATCTGATCCATGGTGTGTCTCCCTTGAAGTGTCGGCCGCCCGCCGGATGTGTCCGGCCGCGGAGCAATCCGCTGGCAGCAGGATTCGCTGCCGACATTCCTTCATAACAAGTTGCATGCCAGGCGAGAATGTCGCGAGCGCCGGAAGAAATATTCATTCTGATCAGAGGCTTGCAAACCCACCACTCCCCCAGATCGCGCGCGGCGGCACTGTCCTGGCAGAGCCTGCCACCCTGGCTTACCGCCAGTTCTGACAGTCATCAATATCCGATCTCCGCTGCAGCGCACGGCATGCGCACCGCCAGAAAAGGCAGTGATCTGGCAGCCCGCCTGCCAGCGTCAGAACCCGAGGGCTGTGAAGACAGATGACAGACTCCGACAATCCATTGATTTAAATAACTAATATACCCCACCCCCGATGCTGGCATGGCTCTTGATAAGGATGATGCAGACCTCCTGATGATTTCTGTCAGGCCATTCATCTTGAGCACCACGACCGAAGACCGCACTCGTGTATTTCCATCCGATCGAAGATCCAGATACCGGCCAGATCGGCTACCTGCTGGCAGACGCCGATACGCAGGTTGCCATCGTGATCGATCCGCCACCTCGCACGACCGAACTGCTGCTGGCGCTGCTGGCCGAGCGACAGCTGACGATGAGTCACGTCCTGCGCACGCATGTCCATGCGAGCCACCCGGTCAACTGCAACGCATTGTGCGAACTCACCGGTGCCACCCTCGTGCTGCCGGAGGCGGTCGGAATCAATACGTTCTGTCCGGCCCGGCTGCAGCGCGCGGCGCAGGACAGCACGGTAGCCTTCGGTCATGAAGTGCTGCGCGTCTTCGCCACACCCGGGCATACCGCACATTGCGTCAGCTACCTGTGGCGCGACCGTCTGTTCTGCGGTGACGCTTTCGATCTGCTCAGTTGTGCCGACGCGGAGGACGACGCCGATCCCGGGCTGATGTACGACAGCCTGAACACCCGGCTTTTCATGCTGCCCGAACAGACGCTCGTATTCCCGGCCCATCCGCTGCAGGGCCGGCGCGTCGCAACGCTGCTTGAGTTGCGCCAGCGCTTTGCGCGCGCCATGAGTGGCAGCCGCGAAGCCTTCATCACCGACATGATTTCAAAACGCGTTGCACTCACCAGACCCGCGCGCACGCTGCTTGCCGCGAAGGCACGGTGACCGTTGCATTGCACACGCCACACGACTCTTCAACCCACCACAGAGGTCTCATCATGAAAAAGGCATTCATCGCCGCCGCACTTGCCGTTCTGTCGACCACCGCATTCGCCGACAAGCAGGCCGTCACGGTCGTCGTCACTTCATCCAGCAACATGACGCAGGGCATGGCCATGGTGCTGGCCAACCAGATGCAGGCGCAGGGCGGTCAGGTCGACATCCTGCTGTGCGACAAGGCGGGCGATCTGGCGCTGAAGACGGCCGGCGGCGAAGCGCTGAAGCCACAGAACGTGACGCCGGCGCAACTGCTCGATGCCGCCATCAAGAAGGGCGCCACCGCTTCGGTCTGCGCTCTCTATCTGCCCAACACCGGCCACACGCCGGATGCGTTGAAGGACGGTATCGCCGCAGCCAAGCCGGACGCGATGGGTCGCTCGCTGCTCGAACCGGGACGCAAGGTCATGGCTTTCTGAGCCCTCGGCTGGCCACTTCAGGCAGCGGCGTCCCCGGGTGCCGTTGTCCGTTGACGAACATCAACGACAGCACCCAGCTACAGGGAGAACCTGATGAGTGCCGGCAGGCACGAAATCCATCGATTCAACCCGGATGCAAGCTCATGGATGAACTGACCTCCCTCGAAGTCGAGGCGCTCAACGAGGCGCTCGACGACGAATACCACGCTTGGGTGGCCTACGATCAAGTCATCGCGGACTTCGGCGAAATGCCGCCGTTCAGCAACATCCGCGACGCCGAAGCACGTCACATCGATGCGCTGCGCGCCCCGTTCCTGCACTGCGGTCTGGCGATTCCGGAAAACCGCTGGCCAGGCAAGGTCACGCGGCATGAAAGTCTGCAGGCAGCCTGCAATGCCGGCGTCGCCGCGGAATTCCGCAACGGCGACATGTACAGGCGTTTGCTCGGCATGACCGCACGACCGGACATTCTCATCGTCCTGCACAACCTTCAGCAAGCGTCGCAGGAGCAGCATCTGCCGGCTTTCGAACGATGTGCCCAAGGCATGGGCAAAGCTGGCAGCGGAGGCCGGCGACATCGGGGCGGACGGGCATGAGCCCGGCAGGGAGAGTAGCGCCGCAGGTTCGAGCAACCGCTGCGACATCCTGATGCATCAGACACTGTGCCGGTCCCGGACGGGCAGAAAACCCCACACATGCTTGCGCAGATCCTCCTGTTCAGTGCACTCGGCAGTCTGGGCGCGATCGCCGGGTCTGCGACGCTGCTGCTGTTCGATGATCGCGTCCGCACTGCCCTCATTCCGTGCCTGACAAGTTATGCCACAGGCACCCTGCTCGGCGCGGCGTTTCTGGGCATGATTCCGGCCAGTCTCGAAAAGGCCCCCGCGCTTGCCGTCACCTCGACCGTACTCGCCGGGATCGTGCTGTTCTTCCTGCTGGAGAAATGGGTACTCTGGCGACACTGCCATGATGACGCCTGCGAAGCACATGGCCGTGGCGGACCGCTGATCCTGATCGGCGATGCGTTCCACAACTTCGTCGATGGTGTGGTCATCGCAGCCGCCTTCCTGACGTCGCCCACGCTGGGCGTTGCAACTGCACTGGCCGTGATCGCCCATGAAATCCCGCAGGAACTCGGCGACTTCGCCATCCTGCTCGGCAATGGCTACCGTCGCGGCAAGGCGCTGCTGCTCAACGGGCTGTCGGCCGCAGCGACGCTGCCCGGCGCCCTCGCTGCCTATTTCTGGCTCGATGAAACCCGTGCGGGAGTGCCTTACATACTTGGCCTGTCCGCCGCCAGCTTCATCTACATTGCGGTCGCCGACCTGATTCCTTCGCTGCATCGACGGACCGCGCCACTGGACTCACTGCGCCAGTTGCTGCTGCTTCTCGCAGGCATCGCCACCATCGCGTGGTTCGATTTCGGTCGCCACTGAGCGAAACCGAATCGCCGCGGCGAGCGTCACTCAGGCGGTCGCGGCACCATCGTCTTCGCCGATGACCAGCTGGGTGGCGGACTGCCACCGGTGCGGGGGCACTTCGAGATTGGTCGGCGCCGGCTGATTCGAGAACACGCGGCCGGCCAGATCGAAGATCGAACCGTGGCAGGGACACAGGAATCCCCCCGGCCAGTCGTCGCCCAGACCGCTTGTCGCGCCGTCGGCGAGTTTCTCGGTCGGCGAGCAACCGAGGTGGGTGCAGATGCCCACGACCACGAGATATTCGGGGTTGATCGAGCGCACACGGTTGGCGGCGTAGTCGGGTTGCTGCGCGACCGCCGACGCAGGGTCGGCCAGCCTGCCCTCGTGGGTCTCGAGCGCCAGCGCTGCCAGCATTTCAGGCGTGCGACGCAGCACCCAGACAGGCTTGCCGCGCCATTCGACGGTCATCATCTGGCCAGGCGGCAGTTTGCCGACGTCGGCATCGACCGGCGCACCGGCCGCCTGTGCCCGCTGCGAGGGCGCCAGGCTGGCGAGGAAAGGGAATGCCGTCGCGATGCCTGCCGCGCCACCGGCACCTGCGGTGGCGAGCAGCAACTTGCGACGATTTTCAGACATTTCAGACATGGCCACTCCCGGGATCCGTTCCTGATGGGCATCAGGGTTGAAAGAAGCGAAGCCGGAAGCGGCATATTCATCGGGGCCGTGCGCGGCGTCCTGCCTGGACGCGCGCTGCGTTCCCAATGGAACGCGGCGCCATGCGTTCGGGGATGACTGCTGCCGCCGTGCGGCTTCGCAGCCGATTCTTCGCAAGCGTCATGCCACGAAGCCGAAGCGCGACAGCACGCCATCCTGTGGCAATGACTGCCAGAAAAATGCTGCCCGGACTGCCACCAGTGACAGTCTGCCCATGGCCAATGGCAGCCCCTTCTTCCCGCCAGTCCTCGCCGGGCCCGGGGCTTCAGCCCTCTTCGATGCCGAAGGCGCGCAGCCGCCGGTACAGCGTGCGTTCGCTGATGCCCAGTCGGCGCGCCAGTTCCTGACGGCTGCCTCGATGCCCCCGTACCGCGCGCAACAGCGCCTGCCGCTGCGCTTCATCGAGGTCCGGCAAAGGCTCGGCGCTGCCTGCGGGCACTGGTACGGCTGCTGCCTGCGCGCCACCTGCGCAGCCGCTGCAGACTTCCTCGTCGAGATGCGGCAGACTGATCTCGTCGCCATCACACATCAGACTGGCGCGCTCCAGCACATTGCGCAATTCGCGCACGTTGCCGGGGAACGGGTAGGCGGCGAGGGCACGCATCGCCGGCTGCGACACGGTCAATCGCCGCTCGGGCGCGACCCTTTCGAGCAGGGATTCGATAAGCAGCGGCAGATCTTCGCTGCGCTCGCGCAGTGACGGCACGGTGATGGGGAAAGTGTTGACCCGGAAAAACAGATCCTGGCGGAACCGGCCTTCGGCAACCATCTGCTTCAGCGGCCGGTGGGTGGCCGACACCAGGCGGACGTCGGCGCGCCGCAGTTCGTTCGAACCGACGCGTCGATAGGTGCCGGTTTCCAGCAGGCGCAGCAGCTTCACCTGCATGGTCAGCGGAATGTCACCCAGTTCGTCGAGGAACAGCGTGCCACCGCTGGCGGCTTCGATCAGCCCTTCCTTGCGCGCGATGGCACCCGTGAAGGCGCCCTTTTCGTGGCCGAACAGTTCGCTCTCGAACAGGGTTTCCGGCAGCCCCGAACAATCCACGGTCACGAACGGATGGGCAGCACGCTTGCTGGCGTCATGCACCGCCTGAGCCACCAGCTCCTTGCCGGTGCCCGACTCACCCTGCAGCAGCACGCTGGCGCCCGACGGCGCCACCCGCGCCACCAGTTCGAGCATGCGCTGGAAGGCGGGCGACCGGCCGATGAGACCGCTGCGCTCGGACACGCCGCGCGCCACCTTGAGCGGTTCCATCTTTTCGATGAACCATGCGATCTCGCCGGCGCCGTTGCGCACCGGCGACAGTTCGATATTCACGTATTCCTCGCCGCGCGGTGTCTGGTGCAGGTGGACGACGCGCTCGCGCTGTTCCGATTCCAGACTGCGCGCCAGAGGACAGGCCTCGCCGGCACGGTCGCACGGCACGCTGTAGTGGTGCGATACGTCGTAACAGGTGCGGCCGATCACGCTACGCCCGCCACCGTACTGGGCGCGGTAGGCCTTGTTGGCGGCGATCACCCGGTAGTCGCGGTCGAACAGGATGTGGGGTTCGGGCGCCATGTCGATGAAGGACACGAGTTCGGGCAACGGGCGGATGTCGTCTGTCATGGTCTGTCAGAAATGGCGAAGCGATGGCGGCAGTCTGCCTGCTTGTCACATCGAACGCCACCTCGGGCGCTGAGAAGAAAAATCCCAACCAATTGATTCATAAACATTTGATTAAAAAATGGGCGCGTGGCACGGGACTTGATAGGGAGTGATCGGACAAGCGGAGTACGCGATGAATCTGGCAGACCGGAAACTGGTGCGGGACATCACCTTCGTGATCGTGATCAAGCTCATCTTCATCGCCGCGCTGTGGTGGGCCTTCATCCGCGACGCGAAGGTCAGTGTAGATGCCGGCACGATGGCATCGCAGATGGCGGCACCGGCCCGGCCCGGACACTCGACGCACACCGGAGAACGCGATGATCAGTGAACAACTCGTCGATCTGTCACGGTTGCAGTTTGCCGCCACCGCGATGTACCACTTCCTGTTCGTGCCGCTGACGCTGGGCATGGTGTGGCTGCTGGTCATCATGGAAAGCGCGTACGTCATGACCGGCAAGGTGATCTACAAGGACATGACCCGCTTCTGGGGCAAGCTGTTCGGCATCAATTTCGCGCTCGGCGTGACCACAGGCATCACCCTGGAATTCCAGTTCGGGACCAACTGGGCCTATTACTCGCACTACGTCGGCGACATTTTCGGCGCACCGCTGGCGATCGAAGGACTGATGGCCTTCTTCCTCGAGTCGACGATGATCGGCCTGTTCTTCTTCGGCTGGGATCGCCTGTCGAAACGGCAGCACCTGCTGGTCACGCTGCTGATGGCGGTCGGCACCAATCTGTCGGCACTGTGGATCCTGATCGCCAACGGCTGGATGCAGAACCCGGTCGGCGCCGAATTCAGTTTCGAAACCATGCGCATGGAAATGACCGACTTCCGGGCCATCGTGTTCAACCCGGACGCCCAGGCCAAATTCGTGCACACCGTGTCGGCAGGCTATGTGACCGGCGCCATGTTCGTGCTGTCGATCTCGTCCTGGTACCTGCTGCGCGGGCGTGACGTCGAATTCGCCAAGCGCAGCTTCCGCATCGCGGCCGCCTTCGGCTTCGCTTCGGTCTGTTCGGTCATCGTGCTCGGTGACGAATCCGGCTACACGGTGGGCGAAGCGCAGCAGACCAAGCTCGCGGCCATGGAAGCCATGTGGGAAACCGAGCCCGCGCCGGCCGGCTTCAATCTGATCGCCGCGCCGAACGAGGCGGAAATGAAGAACGACTGGGCGCTCCACATCCCGTGGGTCATGGGCATCATCGGCACCCGCTCGCTGGACAAGGAACTGCCCGGCCTGAAGGACATCCTGGTCAAGAACCGCGAGCGCGTAGTGGTCGGCATCGAAGCGGTGAAGCTGCTCGAAAGGCTGCGTGCAGATCCGAAGGACGTCGCAGCGCGTGCAGCGTTCGACAAGGTGAAGGCGGACCTCGGCTTCGGATTGCTGCTGAAGAAGTACGTGGTGTCGATGGATGATGTGATGCCCGAGCTCATCGACCGGGCCGCACGCGACACGCTGCCCCGCGTCACGCCACTGTTCTGGACTTTCCGCCTCATGGTGGCGCTCGGCTTTGCCATGCTGGCGCTGTTCGGCCTTGCGCTCTGGTACTCGGTCAAGGGCGATTTCGCACAGCGGCCGTGGTTGCTGAAGTGGGCGCTGTGGTTCCTGCCGGCACCGTGGATCGCCTGCGAGACCGGCTGGTTCGTCGCCGAGTACGGACGTCAGCCCTGGACCATCTACGGCGTGCTGCCCACGCATCTGTCGGTGTCCACGCTGAGTGTCGAAAGCCTGTACGGCTCGCTCGCCGGATTCATCGTGTTCTACACCGTGCTGCTCATCGTCGAGATGTATCTGATGGTGAAGTTCGCACGCCAGGGCCCGGGCAGTCTCGGCACCGGCCGCTACGACCGCGAAGCTGCGCAAGCCGCCCCGGCGCACGCCTGAACGGAAGGAAGAACCCTCATGCCTTTCGAATACGACACACTGAAACTGATCTGGTGGCTGCTGGTCGGCGTGCTTCTGGTCGGCTTCGCCGTGATGGACGGCCACGACATGGGCGTGGGCACATTGCTGCCCTTTGCCGGCCGGGACGACGAGGAACGACGCGTCATCATCAATACCGTCGGCCCGCACTGGGACGGCAACCAGGTGTGGTTCATCACCGGCGGCGGCGCGATCTTCGCCGCCTGGCCCCTGGTGTACGCAACGGCATTTTCCGGCTTCTACTGGGCCATGCTGGCCGTGCTGTGGGCGCTGTTCTTCCGGCCGGTCGGCTTCGACTACCGCAGCAAGATCCACGACGCAACGTGGCGCAGCGTCTGGGACTGGGGCCTCTTCATCGGCAGTGCCGTGCCGCCGCTCATCTTCGGCGTGGCCTTCGGCAACCTGCTGCAGGGCGTTCCGTTTCATTTCGAAAGCACGCTGGTGTCGCACTACACGGGCGACTTCCGGGGGCTGCTCAATCCGTTCGCGCTGCTGACCGGTGTCGTCAGCACGTCGATGATCACCTTTCACGGCGCAATCTATCTGGCACACCGCACCGAAGGCGACATCCAGCGGCGAGCGCGCACGGCTGCGCTGATATTCGGCCCGCTGATGCTGGCCGGCTTCACCGCAGCCGGCATCTGGATCGCACTGGGTGACTTCGGCTACGTCATCACGTCGGTGATCGACAGCGCCGCCCAGCCCGACCCGCTTGCGAAGACGGTCATCCGGCAGTCCGGTGCCTGGCTGGCCAACTATGCTGCCATGCCGGCCACCCTGATCGTGCCCGCACTGGCCTATCTCGGCGCGGCGCTTGCCATGCTGCTTGTGGCGCGAGGACGCACGCTGGCTGCATTCGCGGCGTCGTCATTCGCCATCGTCGGCGTCATCGGCACCGCCGGCGTGTCGATGTTCCCCTTCCTGATGCCGTCATCGACCATGCCTGGTTCCAGCCTCACTGTCTGGGACAGCGTGTCGAGCCAGCGCACGCTCGGAATCATGCTGTGGGCGACGCTTCTTTTGATGCCGATCATCGTCGCCTACACGAGCTGGGCCTACAAGGTCATGTCGGGCAAGGTCACCGCGGCCTACATCCGCGAAAACGAACACTCGGCTTACTAGGGGGCAATGGTTCATGTGGTACTTCGCCTGGGTACTGGGCATCGGCTTCGCCGTGCTGTTCGCCATATTGAATACCTTGTGGGGCGAGAACGAGGACGCGCGCGAGGATGCCCGTCTGGATGCAATCCGCACATTCAGGGAGAACAGCGATGGCCATGACGCACACGTCGGCTGAAGCCGCAACAGGCCGCATCCGGCTGCTTCCGTTGCTGACCGCCATCACCATCATGCTCGGCATCACCGCATGGCCGCATGCACTGTCGTCGCCGGCCGGCAGAGCCGATCACTGGGCAGCCAGCGCCGTGTTCTGGGCCATGAGCGCGGGTTTCGTGTCGGGCGTCGGTTTCCGCCCGCATTTCTGGTTGTGGCGTGCAGGCTTTTCGGGTCTGGCCTGCCTTGCCTGTACAGCGCTTGCCGCGCTGCGGATGCTGACCCTGCACTGACGAGAACATACGGCGGAAAGCCGGGAGGAGACGAATCATGACATCAATGGATGAAGAAGCCGCAGCCGACTGCAACATCACGCGGCGCCGCATGCTGTTCGGCGCATCGACACTGCCGCTGGCCGCGGGCGCGCTGGCTCTGGCGTCATCGGGCGACACGCGTGCCGCAATCCGGACCTCGGCGCACATCGTGATCGCCGGCAGCGGGCTGGGCGGTCTGGCCATCGCCAACCGACTGTCGCGCGAACTGGATGGCGCGAAGATCACCCTCATCGACCGCAAGGAAATGCACAACTATCAGCCGGGCTACACGCTGGTGGCGACGGGTATCTGGCCGATCGACAAGGTGATCGACCGGAATGCCGACCTTGTGCCCGGCAAGGTCGAGTGGATCAAGGACATGGCGACCGGTTTCGATCCCGATGCGAACACGGTGATCACCGAAGGCGGCCAGCGCATCCGCTATGACTTTCTCGTGGTCGCCACGGGCCTGCATCTCGACTTCGCGCAGATCGAGGGCATGGATGTCAGTGCCGTCGGTGCCAACGGCATGACCAGCGTCTATCCCGATCACTCCGCAGCCCAGGCAACCTGGCTGGCGATGGACGCCTTCAGGCAGAAGGGCGGCGAGGCGCTGATGACCTTGCCGGCGACGCCGCTCAAGTGTGCCGGCGCTCCGCTCAAGATGACCTTCATGCTGGTGGACCGCCTTCGCGAGGCGGGGACCCGTGGCGCCTCGAAAGTGAACTTCCATTCGGCGCTGGACAATATCTTCAGCGTGAAGCCGGTCAACGACGATGTGCTCCGTCGCTGGGCGGAACTGGACGTGCCGGTCACCTTCCACAGCAAGCTCGTTGCGATCGACATCGGCGCCCGCCGTGCCACCTTCGAGGCGCCGAAAGGCGAGCGCAGCGAGCTGGATTACGACTTCATTCACGTAGTGCCGCCGATGCGCGCGCCCGACGCCGTGAAGAACAGCCCGCTTGCGTGGCAGGAAGGCCCGTTCGCCGCCGGCGGCTGGCTCGAAGTCGACAAGGAGACCCTGCAGCACCGCCGATATCCGAACGTGTTCGGGCTGGGCGACATCAATGGCACGCCACGCGGCAAGACCGCCGCGACGATCAAGAAGAGCGCGCCGCTGGTGGCACGCAACCTGATCGACGTGATCGGTGGCGGAGAGCCATCGCAGCGCTTCGATGGCTACACCTCCTGCCCGCTTCTGCTGCGCGAAGGCGCGGCGCTGCTGGTCGAGTTCGACTACGAAGGACGACTTGTCCCGTCGCTGCCGATGGTCGAGCCGCTGCAGGACAGCTACTTCGCATGGCTGATGAAATACCGGCTGCTCAAGCCCGCCTACATGGCGGTCGCCAAAGGCAGGGTCTGAGGAGAGACGACATGTACGAAATCTGGCTTGCCCTGAACATCCTGTTCGAACTCGCGCTGACCGCCCTGCCCTTGATAGGCGGCCTGCTCGCATTGTGGGTCGCGCTGCTGGCGACCGCATCCACGCGCGGCAGGGCTGCGTGGCGCCCGGCCCTGCGGCCATCGGTCATCATCGCCCTGCTGATCGCGATCAGCGCCTTCTTCGCGGTACCGACAATGACGAAGTCATCGATGGCCGAGATGGGATACTGGATCGACTGGGCGAATCTGGCCGGCATCGCCGCCGCCATTGGAGGCGTCGCGTTTGCGCTGATCTGGCCGCTGGCGACATCGGTCACTCGCCGCCACGAATGACGCGGGCAAACGTTTCAACAATTTCAACATCGGAGAAACATCATGAAGAACGTGATCATTGCAGCAGCCATCGCCCTGGCATCCCTGACTGCATCGGCAGCGGATCTCGCCATCACGGCGGCCGACACCTTCGCCAAGGTCCGGCAGGCCGACAGCCGGGTGCTTTTCGTCGACGTACGCGACCCGGTCGAAATCATGTTCGTCGGGTTTACCGATGCGGTCCACGTGAACGTTCCGTATCTGATCGTCGATCGCAACGCCTGGAATGCGGAAAAGGGCGTTTTCAAGACCTACCAGAATCCGGAATTCGCTGCACGGATCAAGGCCGAACTGGACAAGCGGGGCTGGGGTGTCGATACCGAAATCATCACCATGTGCCGCTCGGGCAGCGAGCGGGGAGAGCCGAGCGCGAGCTTCCTGCGCAACAACGGCTTCCCGAATGCCCGCTTCGTCGAACACGGCTTCCAGGGCGCGGTGATCAAGGACGGCCCGCAGGCCGGATTCCGCCTGCAGAACGGCTGGCAGAACTCCGGCCTGCCGTGGAGCATGAAGATGAATCCGGACAAGATGTACCGCTCCGACCGGAAGTGATCGTGAGTGTCCCGCGGTCAAGCGCTACGTGACGCTGGTCCACGCGTCACACGGGATCGAATCGAGGGATGACCCTGACCATTCCCCTGCTGAACTTCACGTACCGGCTGATGCTCGTGCTTTGTCTGCTCGGCGCGTCCGGCACCTCTGCACAGCACATCGATTCACCGGACAGCGCTGCGCCCGTCACGTCACCACGCGGCGTGCTGCAGGTGTACGTGCGCGACGGGTGCCCGCACTGCGCCGATGCAAAGATCTTTCTGACGCAACTCGCACGCGAGCAACCGGCTCTGCAGATCCTATATCGCCCGGTCGACACGGAACCGCAGGCGGTCGATGATCTGGTGGCGCTGTCCCGCGCCGCCGGTGTCTGGCCACCGGGCGTGCCGACATTCGTCATCGACGACCGCATCCTGATCGGCTTCGACGACACCGCGCACAGCGGGAAGGACCTGCGTGCACTCATTGACCCGCAAGGCGCAGCCCGAACCACCGGGGAAGGTGCGCTGCCCGCCGCATTGAACGCCGGCGAACTGGGTTTGCCCCTGTTCACGCTCGCCCTGGGTTTGCTTGACGGCTTCAACCCGTGCGCCATGTGGGTGCTGCTGTTCCTGCTGTCGCTGCTGGTGAGGCTGCGCGACCGCAAGCGCATGGCGCTGATCGCCGGCACCTTCGTGCTGGTCAGCGGGGCGGTGTATTACGCATTCATGGCGGCCTGGCTCAACGTCTTTCTCGCGGTCGGCCTGTCGAAAGTCGTGCGCGTGCTGCTCGGCACGACCGCATTGCTGATCGGTCTGATCAACATGAAGGATTTCGTCGCCTGGGGGCGCGGACCGTCACTGCGCATTCCGGACGCCGCCAAACCGGGGCTGTACGCCCGCATTCGCGGCGTCATCCAGGCGCCCACCCTGCCTGCTTCACTGCTTGGTGTCGCCGCGCTCGCAGTAGTCGTGAACTTCGTCGAACTGCTTTGTACCGCGGGTTTTCCGGCGGTCTACACCGCAGTGCTGGCCCAGCAGTCGCTGACGCCACTCGCCCACCATCTTTACCTGGGCCTGTACATCGCCGGCTACCTTGCCGACGATGCACTCATGGTCGGCCTCGCGGTCTGGGCACTGGGCAGCGGCAAGCTGACCGAGCGCGCCGGCCGCGGGCTCAAACTGCTGAGCGGATTGGTGATGATCGCACTCGGGGCCACCTTGCTGCTGCACCCCGAGTGGCTGCTGTAGCGACTGCAGTGCGATGATCAGTGCTTGTGCTGCATGCCGCCGGCCGCGCCCAGGCCGCGGGCCGTCGCCTTCAGTTCGATGGTTTCGCGCTTTCTGTCGGCATGTTCCACCACCAGGGTTACCGGCACCTCCTGCCCCTCGGTGATCGGCGCCTTCAGATCCATCAGCATCACGTGGTAACCACCCGGCTTCAGTTCCACCACCTTGCCGGCCGGCAGGTCGATGCCCGGGATGGCGCGCATGCGCATCACGTTGTTGTCCATCGTCATTTCATGGATTTCGGTCACGCCGGCAACCGGCGAGCGGGCTTCGACAAGACGCGCCGCCCGGGGGGCAGTGATCTGCATGAAGGCGCCGGTCGCAGTCTGCTGCGGAACGGTGGCGCGAACCCAGGGCTCCTTGACACTCACATCTGCCATCGCGCCACTTGCGGTCAGGGCGAACAGGAAAGTGGCCAGGGTGGCCTTCGACGTGCGATTCATGGTCAGTCCTTTTGCTTGGAAAATCGGGGATGGATTACATAACGCAGGTGGATGCCGCAAGAGTACGCGCGATCAACGGTACCGGACGTCGACGACCTCGATCTCGCGCAGCCCGGACGGACTCTGCACGCGCACGGTGTCGCCTTCACGCGCCTTGAGCAGTGCGCGCGCCAGGGGCGATATCCACGAAATGCGACCTTCGGAGGCATTGGCCTCGTCGACACCGACGATCTGCACCGTATGTTCGCTGCCATCGTCATCCTTGTAACTGACCGTGGCACCGAAGAACACCTGATCGGTGTTCTGCTGGTCCTGCGGGTCGACGACAGTGGCGGATTCGAGGCGTTTGATCAGAAAGCGGATGCGGCGATCGATTTCGCGCAGCCGTTTCTTGCCGTAGATGTAGTCGCCGTTTTCCGAGCGGTCACCGTTGGATGCCGCCCACGCGACGGTTTCGACGATGCGCGGACGTTCATCGCGCACCAGTTGGTCGAGTTCGGAACGCAGCCGGCCGTAGCCGGTCAGCGTCATGTAGTTCCTGCTGCCCGGAGGCAGCGCGCTGACCGATTCGGGATCGTCTTCGTCGGTCTCGGTTTCCTTCGTGAAGGCCTTGCTCATCCGGGTGCTGAAAAACCGCGTGCTCGTTGAACGAGCACGCATCTTACCCAATCAGTGATAGATCGCAGGCTGTGTCATCAGTGCTTCCCAGGGCACCATGAAGGCGTCGAACTCTTCCGGACCGACTTCGTGGTCCACAAGCCCCTTCAACTCCTCGCGAAAACGCTTCGCTGCATCGTCACGGATGAGCGCACCACGACCGATGCGCTTGTCGATCACCTCCACGGCTTCCAGGCCTGCATACTCGACCACGTAAACCAGCGGATTGTTGAACATGATGTGCATGATGTCTCTCCATGGCTTGTGCGGCTGTGCAACACACGGCAGGACGATTGTCCCGGCGTCGATTCAGCACTGCAAACCTCTGCAATGCAGGTGGGGCGAAAAGGCCGCCTTTCAAGTGATCTAACGGCCGGCCCAGCTTGCTGCTGAAGGAAAGTTGCGCGCCCTGCGTGACGCACCTACCATCGCACATCCCTTAACGACCCGAGGCGCGCGCCCGTTGTCACGATCAGGCGAAGACATGGAAGACACCGAACTGCGCGCATCGCTCGAACTGCTGCGGACTGAGCACCGCGATCTCGATCAGGCCATCGCCGACCTTCATGCGGTGCAGGCCGGCGACGAGTTGCTGCTGCGCCGACTGAAGAAACGCAAGCTCATGCTGCGTGACCGCATCGACCAGCTCGAGCGGATGCTCGAACCGGACGATCTTGCCTGACGGCAAGCGGACCGTTCAGTCCGACAACTCCACCCACAAAGGCTGATGGTCGGATGCCGCAGTGTCCTGATCGACGCCGATCGAGAGGACGCGCGGCAGCAGCGCAGGCGTGGCGAACGCAAAATCACAGCAGTAGGCGCGGTCCGGCCATTCGCAGCCGTGCAGTCCGACCGTGTCCGCATGAGCGACTCCCGGATGAAGGTGCGTCTGAATGTCGCACCAGGTCGCTTCCGGGTCGTCTCCCTTCGCCTGCAGCCACCGTATCTCCGTGCTGTGCGGTTCGCAGTTGAAGTCACCGCACAGCAGACCGGCCGCCGGACGGGGGGCCGGCGCGAACGCCGGGCTGGATTCCCGCCGGGAGGGAGGATTGCGCGCATGACCGAGCGCTTCGGCATTCAGTGTGCGCAGCGCATCGATCTGCGTCATGCGCTGTGTCGGCGAGTAATACTCGAGGTGGGTGTTGAGCACGCGCAGACAGACACCCGGCGCCGTCTCGATCACCGCTTCGGCACAGGCACGCTGCATGCTCGGCACCGACGCATCGGCCGGCCATGGAAGCAGATGGCGCCAGGCAGCGAGCACCGGGCGCCGACTCAGCGTGAGGTTGCCGAACTGCATGCGGGCGCCGTCGTGCCGCAGACGATCCGTCCCCGGCGCATACACGGCCTGATGGTCCGGAAACAGCGCCGCGAACTGCGCCACCTGATCCTCGCCCTGCAGGCCGGGCAGGCTGTCGAAGCCCCGCGCCACCTCCTGCAGGCAGATCACGTCTGCACCACCCCGGCTGCGCAGCACGTCGGCAATCCGCTGCGTGCTGACCACCCCATCGCAACCGCGCGCCCACTGTATGTTCCAGCTGACCACCCTCATCGCCTGTTCCTCCCGCAAACGACGCTCGCGGAACACCGGCCCGCCGCATCGGTCGATTACACAGAATGCCCCTCATGCTGCCACGGGAGAACCCGATGATCCGAACACTGCTGGCTGCCGGCGTGCTTGCGCTCTGCGCGGTCGCCGCACAGGCTGAAAGCGCGATAGAACACCTGCGCGTGCCCCCCGGTTTCAGCATTGAACTGTGGGCCGAAGTGGACAACCCGCGTGCGATGACCCTTGGCGAGGCAGGGCGCCTTTACGTCGGTTCGCGCAAGGGTCACGTCAGCGCAGTACCTTTCGACAGCACGACCATGAAGGCTGGCAGGACGGTACGCGTGGCCAGCGGGCTGAACATGCCGGTCGGCGTTGCGTGGCGCAAGGGCGATCTGTACGTGTCGTCGCTCGATCGCATCGTCAAGCTGCCGGGTATCGACAGCCTGCTGCATGCACCTCCGAAACCGCGGGTGATCAGCGATCGCTTCCCGAAGGACCGGTCACATGGCTGGAAATTCATCGCCTTCGGGCCGGATGACAAGCTTTATGTTCCGGTCGGCGCGCCGTGCAACATCTGTGACCGCGACCGCGACGGGTACGCCAACATCATGCGCATGAACCCGGATGGCAGCGCGCTCGAGGTGTTCGCACGCGGGGTACGCAACTCGGTCGGCTTCGACTGGCATCCGCAGAGCCGCGAATTGTGGTTCACCGACAACGGCCGAGACTGGCTGGGCGAAAACGAGCCTCCGTGCGAACTCAACCGGGCGGAAAAGGCCGGCATGCACTTCGGCTACCCGTATTGCCACGGCGGCGACATCGCCGACCCCGAATTCGGCTCCGGCAAGTCGTGCCGGGACTACACCTCTCCGGCACTTCGACTGGGCGCACACGTGGCACCGCTCGGCATGCGCTTCTATACCGGCGAGCAGTTCCCCGACGACTACCGGGGCGCGGTGTTCATCGCCGAGCACGGTTCGTGGAACCGCAGTCAGCCCGACGGTTACCGCGTCATGGTGGCGCGACTCGACGGCAACCGGATCGCGAGTTACACGCCGTTCGTGGAAGGCTTTCTCGGCAGCAACAATGCCGTGTTCGGCCGCCCGGCGGATGTTCTGGTGCTGCCCGACGGCTCGCTGCTGGTGTCGGACGACCAGTCGGACGCGATCTACCGCGTGCGCTGGATCGGCACGCGGCATGCAGGAGCGCTGCCGCCGAATGCCCCCTGATTGACTTGACCGCCGCACAGGCGTTCACTGCCCCATTCAGGCATCACGGGGGTGTGATCATGGACAACGACACAACGCTCGAAGACGGGCGGATCGAAAGCTTCGGCGCCATGGCGCCGCCGATTGACATCAAGGGTGAGGCGCCACTCGGCCCGATCGAGGCTGAGACCGTCAATGCCGGGCGGACCGCGGTGCGCGACATCCTCGATCGCAGCGATCACCGGCTGCTGGTGGTTGTCGGGCCGTGCTCGATGCACGACCCGGTCGCCTGCATGGAATACGCCCGCCGCCTGCGTGCGCTCTCACGGGAACTCGCCGACACGCTGCTGCTGGTGATGCGGGTCTATTTCGAGAAACCGCGCACCACCACCGGCTGGAAGGGCTACATCAACGACCCCTTCATGGACGACAGCTTCCGCATCGAGGAAGGCATGCGGCGAGCGCGCCGCTTCCTGCTCGACATTGCGGCACTCGGCCTGCCTGCCGCCACCGAAGCGCTCGATCCGATCTCGCCGCAATACCTCGGCGATCTGGTGTCGTGGACGGCCATCGGTGCACGCACCTCGGAATCACAGACGCACCGGGAAATGGCGAGCGGACTGTCAACGCCGGTGGGCTTCAAGAACGCGACCGACGGCGACCTCGACGCAGCGATCAACGCCATCATTTCAGCGTCGCGTCCGCACAGCTTTCTCGGCATCAGCCGACATGGACGTTCCAGCATCATCCGCACGCGCGGCAACCCGCACGGCCATCTGGTACTGCGCGGCGGGGCCGGGCGACCGAACTACGACTCGGTCAGCATCAAGCTGGCCGAACAGGCACTCGCGCGGGCCAGCCTCGCGCCGAACATCATGGTCGATTGTTCGCACGCCAACTCCTTCAAGAAACCGGACATGCAGCCCCTGGTGCTGACCGACATTGCCGGGCAGATCCGCGACGGCAACCGCTCCATCATCGGCGTCATGATCGAAAGCCATCTTGAAGCCGGCAACCAGCCCATACCGAAAGACCTGTCGCAGCTGCGCTACGGCTGCTCCGTCACCGATGGCTGCGTCGACTGGCCCACCACCGAGCGGATGCTGCGCGATCTGGCGACGACCACCGGTGAAGCACTCCGCACGCGCCGGCCACCGGGCTGACGCCAGGCAGCTTTGCACCGGGCGGCAAGGGCATCCGTGAAAGTGTTGTTGCGCCCGCGTCCAGACCGGATAATCCGGCGGCGCGCCATACCGGTGCGCAATCCAGGACAAATAAAGGGAACATCTGATGAACAGCATCCGCAAGCTCATCGCCGGCGCCAGCCTCCTGATGATCGCAACCAGCGCTTTCGCCGCCGGCGCACTGACGGTCGAACGCGAAGCCACGGTAGACGGTTCGCCGGACACGGTCTGGAAGCTCGTGGGCAATTTCAACGCGCTCGACGTATGGCATCCGGCTGTGGTGTCGAGCACGATGAAGGGCGCAGGCACCAAGGCCGGCGCAACGCGCTCGCTGACTCTGGGCAATGGCGCGAAGATCGAAGAAAAGCTGACGGCCTACAGCAGCGTCAAGCACACCTACAGCTACGCCATCCTGAGCAGCCCGCTGCCGGTGAAGAACTACGTGTCGACACTGACCCTTAGCAAGGCAGGCGAAGGCAAGACGCTGGTGAAGTGGTCATCGACCTTCGACGCGAACGGTGCCAGCGACGACGAAGCGAAGAAGGTGATAGGCGGCATCTACGACGGCGGACTGAGCCGCGTCGGCGTCACATTGAAAAAGTAACACGCATGTTGCGGGCGGCCCGGCCGCCCGTCGCGTTTCACCCCGATCGCGCCGGCGGATACGGATAAAGCATGTTCAACGCGATGCTCTGGCCGTTCGGCTGCACGATCCGCGTGTGTTCCCGCCTGAATTCCCGCGCATGTCTCAGCCCGCAGGAGTGGGCGATCATGTCGATTTCCTGGTTCATGTTGAGGCAGTAATTGGCCACGCGCCCGGCCTTGTCCTCCACATCCAGTCCGCGATGCAGCTTCGGATTGTGCGTCGTGATGCCGGTCGGACAGGTGTTGGAATGGCAACGCAGCGCCTGTATGCAGCCGAGCGAGAACATGAAGCCGCGCGCCGTATTGACGAAGTCGGCACCGGCCGACAAGGCCCAGGCGGCCCGCGCCGACGTCACCAGCTTGCCGGCGGCAATCACTTTCACCCGCTCGCGCAATCCCGCCTCGATCAGCGCATCCACCGCACGCGGCAGCGCCTCGTCGATCGACAGCGCCACGTGATCGGCCAGTGCCTGCGGCGCCGCGCCAGAACCGCCTTCCCCGCCGTCGATCGCGATGAAATCGGGCGCCGACGCGATACCACGGCGCAGCACCGCCTCGCACAGGTCGTTCATGAAGTGCCAGCCGCCCAGCGCCGTCTTGATGCCGACCGGCTTGCCGGTGACATCTCGGATCAGCGCAATGCGGTCGAGCAGCTGATCGACATTCGACACTTCCGGATGACGGTTCGGACTGATGGAATCCACGCCCTGCGGAATGCCGCGGATGCGCGCGATTTCCGCCGTAACCTTGGCTGCCGGCAGCACACCGCCCTTGCCCGGCTTGGCGCCCTGCGACAACTTGATTTCGAAGGCGCGCACCGATTCGATGGCTGCAAGCTCACGCAGCCGGACCTC
The DNA here is from genome assembly GCA_017984755.1 of Methyloversatilis sp. Taxonomy (GTDB): domain Bacteria; phylum Pseudomonadota; class Gammaproteobacteria; order Burkholderiales; family Rhodocyclaceae; genus Methyloversatilis. The sequence goes on along the minus strand of JAGNYW010000038.1, from coordinate 725 downwards.
CGACAGTAATCCCTGCGCATCGCGCACGCCATACTTGGCAGTGCCGATCTGCATGATCACGTCGCAATTGCCTTCCAGGTGATGCGGCGACAGGCCGCCCTCGCCGGTACTCATCCAGCAACCGGCATGCGCGGCACCGCGCGACAGTGCCTGCACGGCCGGCGCGGAAATCGCGCCGAAGCTCATGCCGCTGACGTTGACGATGGAGCGCGCGGTGAAGGGCTTGTCGCAGAAACCATCGCCGAGAATCAGCGGCGGCGTGGTTTCACGATCTTCGTCGAGCACCGGGAACGGTGCATTCACGAAGATCAGCGCGCCCGGCTCGTGCAGCGAATAGGTCGACCCGAAACCGATGATGCCGCCTTCGTTCTTGGCCAGCCGGTAGACCCAGCCGCGCGTGGCGCGGTTGAACGGCATCTCGTCGCGGTCGCCGATGAAGAAGTACTGGCGGAAGTATTCGCCGAGCTGCTCGAAGAAATAGCGCAGATGTCCCACGACCGGGTAGTTGCGCAGAATGGTGTGCTTCTTCTGCGTGCTGTCCTGGATGTAGCGGTAGAGCACGAGAAGCCCGAGCGCGATCACCAGCCCGACGCCGAGACTGACCTGGAACACCGACATCAAGGCTTCCATACCGCTCTCCCGAAGTGATGATGAACTGACCGACAGGATTGTCGATACCTGACCGAAGACTTCGAATTTTCACGACGCAGGGATATATCGGCCCG
>JAGNYW010000073.1 GCA_017984755.1 Methyloversatilis sp. | reverse complement strand
GCCGTGCCGCCGATCAGGAAGCCGCGCGAACGCTGGTCGCCGGCCGCCCAGATCAGGTCGCCGACGCGCTGGAATCCGAACATCGAATAGAAGAGATAGATCGGGATCGTGGCGACGCCGTGCACCGAATAGCTGGTCGCTGCAGCGATCCAGTCGCTCATGCCGCCCGCCTCGTTGATGCCTTCCTGCAGGATCTGGCCGGTTTTCGATTCCTTGTAGAACATCAGCTGGTCGGCGTCCTGCGGAACGTACTTCTGGCCCTCCTGATTCCAGATGCCGATCTGCCTGAACATGCCTTCCATGCCGAAGGTGCGCGATTCGTCCGGCACGATGGGCACCACGCGCTTGCCGACGTGCGGGTCGCGCAGCAGGATGTTCATGATGCGCACGAACGCCATCGTGGTCGACAGTTCGCGCCCGTCGCCGGACGCCTTGAGCAGGGCGTCGAAGGCGGACAGCGGCGGCACCTCGAGCGGCTCTGCCTTCGTGCGGCGGCTCGGCAGGTAGCCGCCGAGCGCCATGCGCCGTTCGCGCATGTACTGCAGCTCCTTCGAGCCTTCCTCGAACTTCAGGTAGGGCAGGTTTTCGATGTCGGCGTCACTGATGGGCAGGTCGAAGCGGTCGCGGAAACCGCGCAGCGATTCCAGGTCGACCTTCTTCTGCTGGTGCGAAATGTTCTGCGCCTCGCCCGATCCCCCCATGCCGTAGCCCTTGATGGTCTTGGCCAGAATGACCGTCGGCTGGCCGTTGTGCTTGACCGCCGCGTCATAGGCGGCGTAGACCTTGTGCGGATCATGCCCGCCGCGGTTCAGGCGGAAGATGTCCTCGTTGCTCCAGTTGGCGACCATGGCAGCCAGTTCCGGGTATTTGCCGAAGAACTGCTCGCGCACGTAGGCGCCGTCGCGTGCCTTCATGGTCTGGTATTCGCCGTCGACCACTTCCATCATGCGCTGGGCCAGCAGGCCGTTCTTGTCCTGCGCCAGCAGCGGGTCCCAGTAGCCGCCCCACAGCAGCTTGATCACGTTCCAGCCGGCGCCGCGGAAATCGCCTTCCAGCTCCTGGATGATCTTGCCGTTGCCGCGCACCGGGCCGTCGAGGCGTTGCAGATTGCAGTTCACGACGAACACGAGATTGTCCAGTTTCTCGCGCGCCGCCATGGCGATCTCACCCAGCGTTTCCGGTTCGTCGGTTTCGCCGTCGCCGATGAAGCACCACACCTTGCGGCCTTCGGTATTGGCAATGCCGCGGTCCTGCAGATACTTCATGAAGCGGGCCTGGTAGATGGCCTGCAGCGGGCCGAGTCCCATCGATACCGTCGGGAACTGCCAGAAGTCAGGCATCAGCCACGGGTGCGGATAACTCGACAGTCCCTCGCCGCCCACTTCCTGCCGGTAATTGTCGAGCTGCGACTCGCTGATGCGGTCCAGCAGGAAGGCACGGGCATAGACGCCGGGCGCCGAATGGCCCTGGAAGTAGATCAGGTCGCCACCGTGCGTCGGGCTCGGTGCATGCCAGAACCAGTTGAAACCCACGTCATACAGCGTCGCGCTCGAGGCGAAGCTGGCGATGTGCCCGCCCACATTGGTGTCCTTGTTGGCGCGCAGCACCATGGCCATCGCATTCCAGCGGATGTAGTTGCGGATGCGATGTTCGATTTCGTGGTCGCCGGGCGCCTGCACCTGCTTGCCGGCCGGAATGGAATTCACGTAGGCGGTGGTGGCCGAGTAGGGCAGATTGATGCCGGCGCGACGCGCCTGCTCGGACAGTCGCTCGATCAGGTAATGCGCACGCTGTTCGCCCGCGTGCTCGATCACGCCTTCCAGTGCATCGAGCCATTCCTGCGTCTCGACGGCGTCCGGATCCGATACCAGCAGGGGGTGGGGTAGTGCAGACATCCAGGTCATCTCCTTTTATATGAGCCGCCGTCGCCGGCCGTCTCCTGTGCGCGCACGGACGGGGCATGGCCCCCGCCGGGCTGGAAACGTCCGGTGCGGGTGGATATCCCCGGACACCTGACCGTCTGCGCATGGATGATGCTGGTTACAGCGGTTCTCGATCGGCAGCGGGTGGCTGCCATGGCAATGCCGGGTGCAGGGATCGCCCGCTCCGGCAAGCAGTCATTATGGCCAGAGCCGGGTTTTGCTGCCAGTCGTGGATAACCGATACGTATCCCGGACTTGCGCGGTCATCGCTAGGAATTTGTCATCAAGTTCGGATTTCGGGGGCCGATAAGCCCTCAGTCAAACGATCTTCAGGGCGAGCAGATGATTCCCGTGCGCAAAACCGACGTGGCTCTCGGAAAGCCGCTTCCTTATTCGTTGTTCGACAGCAACAACAAGTTGCTGCTGAAGGCCGGCGTCATCGTGCAGACGCAGAACCAGCTGGATGTTCTGAGCGAGCGTGGTCTGTATCGCGATCACGTCGCCACCAGCCTGCCATCGGTGACCGCGCGCGCAGCGCAGGAGGGCGAAACGAAGCGGGAAAGCGAGAAGAACGGCGTACAACTCGATTTCGAGGAGATTCGCCTGCAGGTCGGCGACATCTTTCAACTCCAGGGTGCCGGTGATGATGCGCAGCGATACACTCTCAGGCTGCTCGGATACTCGAGGGGAAGAAGCGTCATGGTGACTGCCCCCATGATCGATGGCAGCTACGCCATCGTGAAGCAGGATGCCGCGTTCGTCGTGCGTTTCTTTTCCGGCAAGAGTGTGTATGCCTTTCAGGCACACGTGCTGAAGATGGCGAACACGCCGTTTCCCTACCTCCATCTGAGTTATCCGAAGAAGGTCAGCGGCATGCGCGTGCGTCAGGCGCAGCGGGCCGCGGTGCGCATCATCGCGTCGGTCACAGACGCGGCCGGCGGATCCCATGCCGCCACGCTGATTGATATCAGCAAGGGGGGGGCGCTGCTGGCATGCAAGGCCGCGCTCGGTGCCGTCGGCGACTCGATACGTTGCAAATTCCGGCTGCAGTTCGACGACATCGATCAGTTTGTCCAGATCGGAGGCACCATCCGTTCCGTCACCCATGCCGGTGAGTCGGAGACCGAGACCGGTCTGCTCAATCACGGAATCGAATTCACCGACATCCCCGACCAGGACCGGCTTGCCGTGACGGCGTTCATCTATCACAAGCTCATCATCGCCCACGAAGGCGGCTGAGACGGTGAATCACGCGCCTGCGGGCGTGCCAGGTGCCGTGCTCCCCGCCTAGGCGTACCATCGCCGCGGATAACGAATGGAGCGCCGTGATGAAATGCCCCTTCTGCAGTTCGCCCGATACCCAGGTGGTCGAGACCCGCGAAAGCGAGGATGGAGACATCATTCGCCGCCGTCGCCGCTGTGCGGCCTGTGACAAGCGCTTCACGACCTATGAGCGGGTCGATCTGAAAATGCCGCAGGTCGTGAAGAAGGATGGCCGGCGCGCCGACTACGACCGCGAGAAATTGTGCGCCAGCATGATGCTGGCACTGCGCAAGCGCCCGGTCACCACCGAGGCGGTCGACATGGCGATGGACCGCATCGAGGAGCGCTTGCTCACCATGGGTGTGCGCGAGATCGCGACCGATCGTCTGGGCGAACTGGTCATGCGCGAGTTGAAGAAGCTCGACAAGATCGGCTACATCCGTTTCGCCAGTGTCTATCGCAATTTCGAGGACGTCGATGAATTTTCCGAAGTGGTGCGCGAGGTGACCAAGCCGACGCGTGCGCCGCGCAAGGCCGGAGGCTGAGCGTTGGGCACGTCATCGGGGCATTCGTTGGGCAGCAGTGAAAGTGCCGACCACGAATTCATGGCGCGTGCGCTCAGGCTCGCCGCGCGGGGGTTGTGGACGACCACGCCCAATCCGCGGGTCGGTTGCGTCATCGTGCGCGACAACCGGGTGGTCGGCGAGGGCTGGCATGTGCGCGCCGGCGAACCGCACGCCGAGGTGCACGCGTTGCGGGCAGCCGGCGAAGCGGCGCGTGGTGCAACCGTCTATGTGACGCTCGAACCCTGCAGCCATCACGGCCGTACACCGCCATGCGCTGATGCGCTGGTCGCCGCCGGCGTGGCACGCGTCGTCGCGGCGATGTCCGACCCCAATCCGCAGGTGGCCGGACAGGGGCTGGCACGACTGTCGGCGTCCGGCATCGCTGTCCGTTGCGGTGTGCTTGAAACCGAAGCGCACGAACTGAACATCGGCTTTGTGTCGCGCATGACGCACGGCCGCCCGTGGGTGCGGCTCAAGACCGCGTCCACGCTGGACGGCATCACCGCGCTCGACAACGGCGTGAGTCAGTGGATCACCGGCCCCGCCGCGCGACGTGACGGTCATCGCTGGCGCGCCCGGGCCTGCGCCATCCTGTCCGGCATCGGCACCGTGCAGGAAGACGACCCGTCGCTCACCGTCCGCGAGGTGGCGACTGAAAGGCAGCCCTTGCGCGTCATCGTCGATGCGAAGCTCGCGCTGTCACCCCGCGCACGGCTGTTCGCCGACATCGATCGCGCGCCGGTGCTGGTGGCATGCGCGTCGGACGACATGCCGAATGCCCGCGCGCTGTGCGATGCAGGGGCCGAACTGCTGGTGTTGCCCAACGACGGTGGCAAGGTCGATCTGCCGGCCATGCTGCAGGCGCTCGGTGCGCGCGGTATCAACGAACTGCACGCCGAATCGGGTCAGAAACTCAACGGTTCGCTGCTGCGGGAAGGGTGTGTGGACGAATTGCTGATGTATCTCGCGCCGACAGTGCTGGGGCGCGGCATGGGCCTGTTTAACCTTGGCCCCTTCGATTCGCTGGCACAGCGCATCGATATAGACATCCGCGACGTGCGGGCCGTGGGACGCGACTGGCGTGTGCTGGCGCGGTTGAACCGTCAATAGGTCGGCACGCGGATCACGGCGTCCGCGCCGCGATCAAGGGAGGGCGTTCCGCGCGGAACGCCCGCCGCTTTGCGTCATCCAAGGCGGATCGGCACGAACAAGCGGGTGTCGCCGCGCTGGATCAGCAACGCGAGGCGACCTTTCGCGCGTTCCACGAGCCTGGCCATTTCCTCTGCGCTGCCGACCGGCTGACCATTTACCGCAAGAATTGCATCACCCGGCTGTATGCCGGCCTGGGCCGCCGGTCCGGCGACGTCCGCCACGATCAGACCGCGACTGACTCCAAGTTGCTGCGCCTCGCTGCCGCTCAGCGGACGCACCACCAGCCCCAGCCGGTCGCGTACCGGGCCGCTGTCCTTGCCGGCATCGTTCTGGGCAACCACCTCGCCGTCGGACTGCTCACCCAGCGTAGCCGTCAGGTTGCGCTCCGCGCCCTGACGCCAAACCTTCAGCTTCACCGGTTTTCCCGGGGGCAGGTTGCCGATCACCTTGGGCAGGTCGAAGGAATCGGCAACCTCGCGGCTGTCCACCGACAGCACCACATCGCCGGCCTGCATGCCCGCACGGTCCGCCGGACCACCCGGTTCGACATTGGCGACCAGCGCGCCGCGCGTGCGATCAAGGCCGAAACTGTCGGCCAGTTCGCGAGTGATCGGCTGGATGCTGATGCCGAGTCGCGCATGCTTGGCGCGCCCGTATTGCTTGATCTGATCCGCCACGCGCATCGCCACGTCTATCGGAATCGCGAACGACAGGCCCATGAAACCCCCCGTGCGCGAATAGATCTGCGAATTGATGCCTATCACCTCACCCTTGAGGTTGAACAGCGGTCCACCTGAATTGCCGGGGTTGATCGCGACGTCGGTCTGGATGAACGGCACCAGCGATTCATCCGGCAACGCGCGCGACTTGGCGCTCACGATGCCGGCCGTGACGGTGTTCTCGAAGCCGAACGGCGCGCCGATGGCCGCCACCCACTCGCCCACGCGGATCTGGTCGGCATTGCCCAGCCGGACGGCGGGCAGGTTTTTCGCTTCCACCTTGATCAGCGCGACATCGGTACGCTTGTCGCTGCCGATCACGCGCGCCTTGAATTCACGCTTGTCGGTGAATTTCACGGTCACCTCGGCCGCCTCGGCCACCACGTGCGCGTTGGTCAGGATGTAGCCGTCTTCGCTGATCACGAAGCCCGAGCCGATGCCGCGCGGCACCGGGCTTTCGCCGTTGCGCTGCGGCGTCTGCGGCACCGGAATGCCGAAGCGACGGAAGAACTCGTACATCGGGTCGTTCGGATTGATCGTGGTGCGCGCAGTCTTGCCGACCACGCTGATGTTCACCACCGATGCCGAGGTCTGCTCGACCAGCGCGCTGAAGTCAGGCAGGCCGGAAACGAGGTTGCCACTGCTTGCCGGGGGGGATGCGGCCTGAGCCATCACAATGGGCTTGCTGTTTGCAGCGGCCTCTGCGCTGCTCATCCAGTCAGTCGTGGTTGCGGTGGCGCCGAGACCGAAAGCTGTCGCAGCCACGGCTGCCAGCGTCGTGCGTGACAGGGTGATCTTCATCGAATGTCCTCTCCTGAAGAGTTGTTGCCCGCCGCGATACGGCGTGGCGAGCCTTGTGAGCGAACGGTGGATACGCAGAATCGGCGAGCTGTTCCGGCGGTTTACATTCCGAAACAATGGGGGTTCGATGCGCCTCGTGCGTGAGTTTGGGGAGCTAAACCACCATATCAAGTGTCTCTGCACCGTCTGGCACTTGAAAACCGGGGGGTGTGTCGCCAACATGCTCAGGCCGGGCCCGTGAATCGAGTGGGCGTATCCGTTTGCGCGCCCCCACCTATATATAAGCGAGTACAGAATGACCAAGAAGAGTACCGACAACTCGCACCCCAGCCGCGAAGAGGCCGAAGCGGCCGTTCGCACCCTGATCCGCTGGGCCGGAGATGATCCATCACGTGAAGGCCTGCTCGACACGCCGTCGCGCGTCGTCAAATCCTACGAGGAGTTCTTCGCAGGCTATTCGATCGAACCGCGCGAGGTGCTGTCGCGCACCTTCGAAGAGGTCGAAGGCTACGACGAAGTGATTGCGCTGACCGGCATCCGCTTCGAGAGCCACTGCGAGCACCACATGGTGCCCATCATCGGCAAGGCGCACATCGCCTACCTGCCCGACCGCCGGGTGGTCGGCATTTCCAAGCTGGCGCGACTGGTCGAGGTATTCGGCAAGCGCCTGCAGATTCAGGAAAAAATGACCGTGCAGATTGCCGATGCGCTTTACGAAGTGCTGCAGCC
>JAGNYW010000037.1 GCA_017984755.1 Methyloversatilis sp. | reverse complement strand
CCGGTCATGAAACGGGGCGACGAAATCGGTCAGCTGGCCGATGCCTTCTCACACATGAGCGAGGCGATCGCGACGCGCGAGGCGCACATTTCCGAGCTTGCTTATCGTGATGCGCTGACCGGCCTGCCCAACCGGGCGTTCTTCACCGAGCGCCTGCAGGATGGTGTTGCCTCGGCGGGCAAGTGCGGTGAGCCGCTTGCAGTACTCACACTGGACATGGACCGCTTCAAGATGGTCAATGATGCGCTGGGGCACGATCTGGGCGACCTGCTGCTGATCGAAGTGGGCAAGCGTCTGCGCCATACGCTCCGCGACGCGCGCGATCAGGTGGTACGCCTGGGCGGCGACGAATTCGCGGTGTTGCTGCCCGGTGCCGATGCGCGCATGGCATGCAGCGTCGCAAAGCGCATCGCGGATGCCCTCGATCAGCCGATGAGCCTCGAGGGCCAGATCATCGATGTCAGCGCGAGCATGGGTATCTCATCCTTTCCCGAACACGGCACGGATGTGCAGGCACTGATGCGTCATGCCGACGTTGCCATGTATCAGGCCAAGCGCCACAACAGCGGCTACGAGATATACGACCCGAAACAGCACGAGCGCAATGTCGAACGCCTGTCGATGCTGACAGAACTGCGCCATGCCGTGGAACATGACGAACTGGTGCTGTATTACCAACCCAAGGTGTCGTTCTCGCCCTGTTCGCAGCAGCATGTCGAGGCGCTGGTGCGCTGGATACATCCGACACGCGGTTTCATCCCGCCTTTCGATTTCATTCCGTTTGCCGAACAGACCGGCTACATCAAGGCGATCACGCTCTGGGTCATGAACGCAGCCATCCGTCAGTGCGGGTTGTGGCTGCGCAGCGGTCTCGAAGTGAACGTGTCGTTGAACATTTCCGCACGTGACCTGCTCAATCCGGAGCTGCCTGCGCGCTTCATCGAAATGCTCGAACGCCACGGCTGCGAGCCTCGGTTGATCACGCTTGAAATCACCGAAAGTGCCGTGCTCGATGATCCCCTGCGGGCGCTGGCCAACCTGCAGGCCCTGCGCGACACGGGCTGCCTGTTGTCGATCGACGATTACGGCACGGGTTATTCGTCGCTTTCATATCTGAAACGAATGCCGGTCAGCGAAATGAAAATTGATCGAAGCTTCGTCATGAACCTTGTCGAAAATCCGAACGACGAAATAATCGTACGTTCGACAATCGAACTCGCGCACAACATGGGTCTGAAAGTCACCGCCGAGGGCGTGGAGACGGAAGCCGTGCTGGAACGCCTGCGCGAGCTCGGTTGCGACCTCGTACAGGGTTACCTGATCAGCAAGCCGATTGGCGTAGAGGCGCTTGAAAGCTGGTTTCGGGACTCGCGGTGGGCAAACGCGCCCATCGGCCCGCATACTCCCCAAGTCATGAATGATGCGTCCTTCCGCGAGCCGGTTCTCGCCGGCGCGGTTTGATGTGCAATGCAACCTGCTCCAGGCGCGATACCTGCTTGGTTTTCCGTGTCGATAACAGATCGGAGCAACAGAAAATGATCAAGCGCCAGGGTCCGCTGGAAATCATCACGCGCAGACCGGCCGGGGCACGCAGGGAAACACCCGTATTGTTCGTGCATGGCGCCTACACCGCAGCATGGTGCTGGGACGAGCATTTTCTGCCGAGCTTCGCAGAAGCTGGCTATGAAGCGACGGCGTTGTCGCTGTCCGGCCACGGCGACAGTCCCGGCCGCGAATTTCTCGATCTTCTGAGCCTCGACGACTATGTGCGAGACGTGCTCGAAGTGATGGACAGTTTCGATACGCCACCGGTGCTCGTGGGGCATTCGATGGGCGGCATGGTGGTACAGAAGTGTCTCGAGGTGAGACAGGTGCCCGCTGCCGTCTTCATGGCATCGGTGCCGCCGCAGGGGTTGTGGGCGTCAGCGGTGGGGCTTGCCATGCGCAAGCCGGACCTGATGTCGGAACTGAACAACCTGTTCTCCGGTGGTTCCACCTCCACCGAGGCGGTGCGGGAGGCGCTGTTCGCACAACCTGTATCGATGGAACGGCTGCAGCGGATGGCCAACCGCATCCAGCCTGAATCCGCCCGTGTGATCTGGGACATGACGCTGTTCAACCTGCCGAATCCCGCGCGCATGCATCGGGCACCCATGCTGGTGCTGGGCGCCGAGTGCGACCCCATCATTCCGCCATCATTGACCGCAATGACCGCACGCACGCTTGGGGTTGAAGCCGGCATATTTCCCGGCATGGGGCACGGCATGATGCTGGAAGCGGACTGGCGCTCGGTCGTGCAGCACGTGCTCGAATGGCTGCCGGGTGCGTTCGCCTCGACGGCTGGGGTTTCCCCTCGGGACGTCGGCGTGGTCTGAGCCTGACCCGGCTCCGGGTAGGGCATCGTTCGTGTCGGCAGGGATGTCCTCGCCGCGTCTGAACCTCGCTTCGCCGTTGCGGCATTGCTCATCTGCAGCGTGCCGTAACGCCTTTCCATTTTGGCGAGAGCCGGATGACGAGGCTGGCGCTCGCAATGCATCGGGCCAGGCGATGGCGCACCGGCGTCGACCGGCTTCCGTGCATTACGTCTCAAGTCGCCGGCCGCCTTGTGTACTTCTTCCTCGTTCCGTGCGGCGACTCCTCTCATCATCCTTCCCATCAGTGCATTTCGTTCGCTGCGGCCTTTGCGGCGGCGTACAGGGAGCTGCGCCGGAGTGAGGCAGCGAAACATGCGCGTGGGGAGGAGGTCAGACCTTTCCCGACCAGTTGGACAAACCGCTTGCCGGCCCGACAGGCGAATTTGCAGACAACGTCTCTCGCGGGACATCCATGACTCAAGTTGCAGGTGACTGCGCCGAAGGCACCTCAACGCATGTTCAGGAAGACAAGCATGAATCTGTTCGATTTCATGACCGGAAAGTCGCTGGGCGCCGATCAGGACTATGGCGACGAAGTGCTCAATGCCGGTTGGCTCCCGCAGCCTGAAGCCGCAACCGGTGGCGTACGCACGCAGTCGAACCGCCCGCGCAGCGCGGTGGATGATCCGGACGCATTTCTGCGCGACGTCTATCGCCTGCAGGAATAATCCGCGGTAACCGTCGCCGGGGCACTTTGTGGTGTGCTCTGTGCCGGCGGCTTGGGTAAGATTGCAAAGATGTGTTGCAACTACCCATCCCCTTTCTCGTTACGGCAGGCAGGACGCCACGTCTTCACGCTCTCGGAGCGTATTTCATGAGCGACGCTACCCGTCATCTCGGACGCTATCTGCTTGGCCGCGAGATCGGTCGTGGCGAACATGGCGTGGTTTTCGAAGCGACCGAAGCGGGCAGTGGCCGACTGCTTGCCATCAAGACTTTCCGAATCGATCTGGCGAACGATCCGCACGCGTATGTGCGCAAGCTCGGTGAGCGGCTGCTTGACGTATCTCAGCTGCATCATCCAGGCATCGTTCGCATCATCGAGCAGGGCGTCGGCGCCGATGACGGCATGCCGTGGGTCGCCATGGAACGCGTCGACGCGCGTTCGCTCCGTCAGCTCCTCGACGCGCTGCCCCGGCTGTCCTTCGAATGGGTGCGAAGCATCGGCCTTCAGGCGGCCGAAGCGCTTGCCCACGCGCATGCAAATGGTGTCACGCATGGTGGTCTGACGGCTTCCAACCTGCTGATCGATGGTGCCGGCCGGGTGGCAGTCACCGATTTTGCACTGCCGGCGCCTGCACCTGATGCGTTACCGGCGATGCCTCAGTATCTTTCTCCTGAGCAGGTGCGGGGCGTGCCGCCGGATGCCCGCTCGGATGTGTTCTCGCTCGGAGCACTGTTGTTCGAAATGCTGGTCGGGCGTCCGCCGTTCGGGTCTCCGCTCACCGGATCGCTGTCCAGCGTACTGGAGAACATCGCCTGTGCGCCCACGCCGACGCCGAGCGCCATCGACTCCGATGTACCGCCCGATCTCGATCTGCTCGTGATGAAGGCGCTCGCCAAGTCGCCGGTCGATCGTTTTCATGGCGCGGCCGAACTTGCGGCAGCGCTCCGAAGGGCGCAGCTTGCGCCTGCTGCCCCTGGATTGCCTGCTGCTCCGGTCGCTGTGGCGCCCCCGCCGGTGCAGCCGTCGCCTGAGTCCGGTGGCCCGCAAAGTCTTCGCCGCGGGCAGTCGCAGCGACCGGTCATGCCGGTTGATGATGTGCTAGCCGAGCTGGTAGCCGATATCGATGCATTCGCGGCACGCGGTGCCCCGGAGCCGTCGATCGGGAAGGCAGCCGGTGAATCGAACAAGCGGCCCTTGCGTGAGTCGGTGGCGCCAGCCGCTGTCCCGGCGTTTCCGACCCTGCATCGCGAAATGCCCGCGGCCAGCGCAAGCCCGTCTGCGTCGGGCTCACCTTCGACGACGCCCGTGAGGGCCGGTGCCGGGGCGTCTTCGCTGCTGGCCGATCTGGCGGGCGAGGCGCAACTCATCCGGACACGCAACGCGCAGATGCAGCGCGGTGAACGAGCGGTGCGCACCGAAGCGGAAAATACGCTGGCCGGGCGCATGCTTCTGGTGCGCGACTATTTCACCCAGTTCGCGGCGCAGCTGAACGTGATCAAGCCGCAGGTTGCGCGCGATTACCCGCTGTTCGGTCTCGGCGAGCTGCGCGGCCTCGCCTGGCAGGCATCCGATGTGAATACGCGCAACCGGGGGAGTGAAGGCCCGGACCAGCTGGTCCGCGTGTCGCTTGCCTATCTGCTGCGCGGACAGGCACTCATGCGCTGCGAACGTGACCCCCAGGCGGCCCATGCCCTGCGTGTGACGCTGCGGGAATACGGGCTGCGTTTTGAAGAGCAGGCGGCGCGTGACGAGCAGAACCGCCTGCGCGCGCAGGTCTTCGACGTTGCCCCGGAGGTGCGCGGCAGAGTCGAATTCAATGCCGATTACGCAAATCTGACCATACGCTTGACCTTGCAGAACGTGGAACGCTTCGGCGTCGTCGACTATCAGCCGCCGCCGGAGGACGCCGGTACGGAATGGCTCGATGAACTGGCCCGTCTGATCCTCGGTCAGCCGAGTCGCTTCGCAACACTGGCGAGGCTTGTCGTGCCCACGCCCTGATGAAGCTGGAACGAGCGTTGCGTCGTCTGACGGACTGACCTGCAGGGGCCTTAACTTCCTGCGGGGTGCGACGTTAGACTTATCGTAAGTTCAGCTGGAGGCGATCATGCAAGGTTCCGAAATCCGGATTCCGCTGGCCGAGTGCCGGGAGATATACAGCGTGAGCGATGTGGACCGGGCCATGGAGTCCGGTGCCACCGCGCGCAACGAGTCGCTGGTCGCGTACTACGAAAAGATGAAACAGCTTGGTGGCGTTCGCTACGTCGTGAAGCCGTCATCGTTCGAAGGTCTGGATCCGCTGTACGCGCGCTGCCCCAATTTCTCGCCGGTGCTCGACGATCTCAAGCGCTATCTGGCGCTGGCCGTCGCGGGCAACGAGCCGATGCACTTCACGCCCATCCTCCTGCTCGGCGACCCGGGCATAGGCAAGACGCACTTCGCCCGACAACTGGCGAATGTTCTGGGTACCGGCTTCGAATTCGTCTCAATGTCTTCACTGACCGCCGGCTGGATACTGAGCGGTACTTCGTCGCAGTGGTCGCACGCCCGGCCCGGCAAGGTCGCACAGGCCCTGGTCAGTGGCGACTACGCCAATCCGCTGCTGGTGCTGGATGAGGTGGACAAGGCAGGTGGTGATCCGCGCTACGATCCGATGGGCGCGCTTTACGGCCTGCTGGAACAGGATACCGCGCGGCAGTTCAAGGATGAGTTCATCGAGGTCGACATGGATGCCAGCCACATCATGTGGGTGTCCACGGCCAACGACGAGCGGTCGATTCCCGAACCCATACTCAGCCGCATGAACGTCTATGCCGTGCCCCGCCCGGACTACGATCAGGCATGCGCCATCGCACGCACGCTTTACGAGGAAATCGTCACCGCCCACGACTGGGGATTTGCACGGGAAGCACCTGATGAGGTGATCGACGGGCTGGCAAGCGTGCCGCCGCGCGATATGCGCAAGGTTCTGATGGCTGCATTCGGCAACGCAAAGCTGGAACGGCGCGACCATCTTGCGCCGGCCGACCTCGAGGCAGGGCGTGCAACCCGCCAGAAAAAGATCGGCTTCTGAGCGCCAGGTGCTGCGGCACCCGACGCTCTGTTACGCTCGGCCGCGTCCGCAACAGCCTGAGCGTGCATCACCGTGAGCCAGAGCAGCAGTCCGACTGATCCAGTATGGGTGCCGATGGTCGGCCCTGCGGTGCACCGTGATCTGTGTACAGACTGCGGCATTTCGCGCAGTGACGACGCGCGGCGCTGTGGCCAGGCTTGCCAGTTCATCAAGCCAGATTACGCCAGCCTGGAAATGCGTGTGCATGGCCGCGCACGTGACCCTCAGCGGCCGGATGAGGTGCACTTCGGCCCGCACCGGCGCATGGTGCGGGCAGCGCTCGATCCGGCGCGTGCCGATGCGCAGTGGACAGGCATCACGACACGCATTGCCGAAAGATTGCTGGAAACCGGGGCGGTCGATGCGGTGCTCACCATGGCCGCGGATCCGCAGGACCGCTGGCGTCCGGTGCCCGTTCTTGTGACGAGGCCGGAAGGCATGGCGCAGTGCCGCGGCATGCGCATGGGCTACGCACCGCTGCTTGCCCTGCTGGAGCCGGCGCTGCAGCAAGGCTACAAGCGGCTGGCGGTGATCGGCATTCCCTGTCAGGTGTATGCGCTGCGTGCCCTGGAGGCCGAGCTCGGCTTCGAGCGTCTGTACGTGATCGGTACGCCATGCTCGGACAACACCACGACCGAGCGCTTCCACGAGTTTCTCGAATTGCTTGCGCGCGAGACCGATGATGCAGCGGATGACATCACCTACCTCGAATTCCGCGCTGACTACCACGTCGAACTGCGCTATCGGGATGGCCGAAAACGCGCGGTACCGTTTCTGATGCTGCCGTTGTCGCAGCTCCCGAATGACTTTTTCCCGCTGACCTGTCGCACCTGCGTCGATTACACCAACGTGCTGGCCGACATCACGGTGGGTTACATGGGCGGCGAAGGCGAGCAGTGGCTGCTGGTGCGCAATGAACGGGGCGAAGAGCTGCTCGGTCTGCTCGGCAACGAGGTCGTGACGCGTGCGCCGGGCAGCGCGGGCAAGCGGCAGGGACCGGTCAAGGGCTTTCTCGCCAACGTGGAGCGGGCGGCCGGCGGCCTTCCATTGCGCCGCATGCCGCAGTGGCTGCGCCCCATCGTGGGGTGGCTGATGCCGCGCATCGGCCCGAAGGGGCTGGAATTCGCCCGGGCGCGCGTGGAAATGAAGGCAGTCGAAACCATCGTGCATCTGAGGCGCGCAAAGCCGCAGAGACTGAAAAGCATGGTGCCGGCCCATGTATGGAAGCTGGTTGGGGCTTACGGAATCACGCCGACGGCATCGGAACTGCCAGCCACTGGCTCGAGGGAAAGTGCCGACGATCCGGCGGTGTGATCTGCCCGTGGTGTGCCAGCACTTCTGCGGTCGCGCTGCCTAAAGCGCATGACTGCGGTCGCCGCGCGCGAACCCGACGAGCGGTTCGTCGATACTCCGTGTCATGCATATCACCTTGAACAGTTCGCCCATCTCGGCAGGCGATGTGAGCTGGTTCAGGCCGGTATTCTGCCGGTTTCTGGTCAGCGCATCGGCCTCCGGCGTCAGATGTTCGAGAATGCCGCAGTTGAGCAGGAAGTTGGCCTGAGATGTGTAGCCGGCGAGCGACATGCCCGCGTCGAAAGCCGCCTGCGCCATGGCAGTGAAGTCCACGTGAGCGGTGATGTCGCACAGGCCGGGCATCCAGAGCGGGTCGGTATGCGAGTGGTGACGGTAGTGACACATCAGCGTACCGGCGCGTCGGTCGTGATGGTAATACTCGGATTGCGGAAAGCCGTAATCGATCAGCAGAAGCGCGCCGCGTTCGATTCGCCTCGCCAGTTCGGCCATCCATGCGCGGCCGGCAAGTCCTATCTCGGTCTCGAAGGTCATCGGCAGGTTGAGCGCGTGCGCCGCCTCTGCCAGCGCCGGTTTCGCGGGGCGCCACGACAACCCGATCCGGCCGCCCGCATCGAGGCTCAGCCCGGCTTCCTCGATGCCGTGATGCGCCGTACGGATGCGCTCGACCGGCATGGCGTCCAGCAGTTCGTTTCCGAACACCACCCCGCTGAAACGCTCCGGAAGCGCATCCAGCCAGACGACTCGCCCTGCCAGCGCCGGGACTTCACGTCCGATCAGGCTGCGCTGGCGCTCACGAAGGTCTGCCGACAGTTCCAGGATGCGGTAACTTTCGGGCGCGCAGCCCATCCGGTCGAGTGCCTGGAGCAGATCCGCAGCAAGCCGGCCACTGCCGGCTCCTGCCTCCAGAACTTGGGGTGCCGACAAGGTCATCAACTGGGCGATCTGCGTCGCGAGGCACTGGCCGAACAGGGGCGACAGCTCTGGCGCGGTAATGAAGTCGCCACCGCTGCCGAACTTTTGCAGCGCGCTGCTGTAGTAGCCCAGTCCGGGTGAGTAGAGCGCGCACTCCATGTACCGGCTGAAGGGCATCCATCCCCGGTCGGTGATTTCGGCGCGGATGAGTGCCTGCAGGCGGGCGCTGTGGGTGCTGGCTTCGGCGTCGGGTACGGGCAGTGACATGATGAAAACGAATTTCGTTAGCCGCGCATGATGCGGCAACTGGCACCCGCGGCACAATCAGCCGCGCGGGCAGACAGGGGGCTGCGTGATGAAGATGGACGATGAGCGGGTAGTGATGATCACCGGCGCGGCGAGACGTGTCGGGGCGCAAACGGCGCGCGAGCTGCATGGCGCCGGCTGGCGGGTGGCGATTCACTGCCATCGCTCGACGCTAGACGCCCGGCGATTGACCGATGCACTGAACACCATCCGTCCGGACAGTGCGGTCTGCCTGCAGGCCGACATTCTCGACATCGCAGGTCTGGCGGATCTGGCGGATGCGGCGATCGGCCGCTGGGGCCGCCTGGATGCGCTGGTCAACAACGCATCCAGTTTCTATCCGACACCGCTCGGCAGCATCACGAATCAGGATTGGGACAGTCTCGTCGGCAGCAATTTCAGGGCGCCGCTTTTCCTGTCGCAGGCGGTCGCACCCGAACTCAAGGCGCGCGGTGGATGTATCGTGAACATCGCCGACATCCACGCCGAGCGACCGCTTCCCGGTTATGCGCTGTACAGTGCGTCGAAAGGTGCGCTGGCAACGCTCACCCGGGCCCTGGCGATCGAGCTGGCGCCAGAAGTGCGCGTGAATGGCGTGGCTCCCGGTCCGATCAAGTGGCCCGAGAACCAACTGTTCGACGAGGCGGAGCGTGCGCGAATCATCGAGCACACGCTGCTGCGTCGGGAGGGATGTCCGCAGGACATCGCCCGCACGGTACGCTTCCTGATCGACGACGCGCCCTACATCACGGGTCAGATCATCGCAGTTGACGGCGGGCGCAGCGTACACCTGTGACGCATACATCAGCCTGTTGGCTGATTGGCGCTCAAAGATCGGACAGAAGGCGCGCGCGTTTGTAAAATGGCATTACAGATGAATGCCACTCAATCACCCATGAGTTCCCAACAAAAATCACTGTGCGTGTTGTTCGCAGACGTTTCAGGCAGCACCCGGCTATATGAAAAGCTTGGTGATGCCGAGGCGTTGCGCGCTGTCGAGCGCTGTCTCAACCGCATACGCAGGGTCATCGATGGGCATGGCGGCAAGGTCATCAAGACTATCGGTGATGAAGTGATGACCACGTTCCCGTCAGCGGATGAGGGCATACAAGCAGCTTGCGAAATGCAGCATCGCATTACTGATCTGCCACCGGTATCGGGCGTCAAGCTTGCGATTCGCGTCGGATTTCACTTCGGCCCCGCGATAGAAGAGAACGACGACGTATTCGGCGATACGGTCAATACGGCAGCCCGCATGGTCGGCCTTGCGCAGGCTGGCCAGATCATCACGACGATCGAAACCCTGTCATCGCTGACATTGTCGGTGGCACCTGCGATGCGCGAGATCGATGCGCTCACGGTCAAGGGCAAGGCGGAAGACGTACGTGTCTGCGAAGTACTCTGGCAGGACGGCGCAGACCTGACGATGAAGGCCGTGAGCACTGCACCGCAGTTCGTGCTCGCCCGCCTTTTCATCAGTTACCGGGATATGGAGGTCACGCTCGATTCCATGCGAGGCCTTCTGACGCTCGGTCGGGATATCGGCAACGAAGTGGTGATCAAGGATCAGCGCGCATCGCGCAACCATGCCCGCATCGAACGTCGGCGCGACCGGTTCGTACTGGTCGATCAGAGCACCAACGGCACTTTCCTGCGTATCGAGGGAGAGAGTGAGGTCATCCTCAAGCGCGAGGAAATCACGCTGCGCGGCAACGGCACCATTGGTTTCGGCCACAGCGCGCTCGAACAGGGCATCGACCTGATGCGTTTCGAGGTACTCGGCTGACCTGATTCCCCGTGTCGGGGCCGTGCGCGGTGCGAGGGCTTTGACGGCCCCGCATGCGCCGATGTGGTGCCCATCGTCCGTTGCCACAGCCCTTGCGTCGCAACGGACGACAAGTGGTCAATCAGGCCTTTACGCATTCCGATATGAAGGATTTGCGTTCGTCGCCCTTGAGCGACTTTTCCTTCGCTTCAGCCCGGCAGACCTTCTTGCGCTCCTTCAGGGCGGCCGTCGCTTCGGTGTCCGGCGCCTTGTCGGCCGACAGGCAGCCGCTCATGAACGCACTGCGCTCATCTCCCTTGAGTGCCTTCTCTTTCGCTTCTGCATTGCAGGATTTCATCTTGTCCTGCTGAGGACCGGCAACGACATGTGCGGAGAGCGCAAGACCGACAAGGGCGATCAGCGCACCAGTGACGCGGGTGGCGTGGATACTCGACATGATGAACCTCCTGAAGATACGAATTGAGATGGAAATGACAATAGACTGGAATAACCAGTCGATTGTCATACTATTCTCATGTCATCTTGTTGGGAAGCTCAGCTCCGAGCACTTTGTCTGAATCCGAAGTGAGCTCAGAATTTTTTGCGTGCTGTTCAGGTCGATGCAGATCGATCAACTGTCTGGAACCGGGGCTCGGGTGTACGGAGGGCGAAGCAGGGCATTGGCGGAGTGCGCATCGGGCGCCACGGCAGGCGAAGCCGCCGCTCCGGTCGGACGATCGGGCGTCAGTATATGCAGAGGGTATTGACTTGCCGTTGCGGCGAATCCGCTGCAATGTCTTTGCTGGCGCGGAAGTGCGGCCCGGCAGGGCTAGGTGTCTTCGCCACCGAGGGCGCGACGCTGTCTTTCGACGAACTCCAGCGTGGAGTCGATGCCCCGGAAGTGCAGGATCGTGGCGCGTACGGCCGCTTCCACCAGTACGGCGAGATTGCGCCCGGCGGCCACGGGAATGACGACCTTGCGGATTTTCACGCCGAGGATGTCCATCATTTCGTTGTCCAGCGGCATACGGGTGGCTTCCGGCAGGCCGATGACCTGCTTCTGCAGGTGGACGACCAGTTGCAGCTTCATTTTCCGCCGGCACGCGGTTTCACCGAACACAGTGCGGATGTTCAGCACACCGAGTCCGCGTACTTCGAGGAAGTCCTTCAGCAGTTCGGGGCAGCGGCCTTCGAGGACGGTCGGCGCAATGCGCGAAATCTCCACACAGTCGTCTGCGACCAGACCGTGTCCACGCGAAATCAGCTCCAGCGCAAGTTCGCTCTTTCCGACGCCTGAATCCCCGGTGATCAGAACGCCCATTCCGAGCACGTCCATGGATACGCCGTGCAGCGTGGTCTGGTCTGCCAGTTCACGCGCGAGGTAGGCACGCAACTGATCAATCACCGACGCTGCGCTGCGCTGGGTGGTGATCAGGGGAATGCCGTTGCTGCTGCAGCCAGCGCGAATCGTTGCCGGAGGCAGTGCGCTGTCAGCCACGATGAATGCCGGTGGGTGAGCGTCGATCAGAGCGCCGACGATATCGTCGACCTTGCGCGGGGTCACGCTTTCGAACCAGAGGATTTCCGGCACACCGATGACCTGGATGCGCCGCGTGTGAATCGTGTTCAGGTGACCGACGAGATCCGCAGGCGAAAGTCCGATCTGGTCCGCAACAATGAGAGTGTCGCCATTGCCGCACTGCCACTGCAGACGCAGGCGATCGCGGTTGTCCTCAAACAGCCGCGCGACGCTGAGTTTCCGCATGCACGGGTTGCCAGGTGGTGAACAGCGAATGGATGGCCGGCGCGTCGTCCGCCTGCAGAAGCTGTTCGCGGAAGGCTTTGTCGGCAAACATCTGCGCCAGTTCGGACAATATCTGCAAGTGCAGTTCGGTGGCTTGTTCCGGTACCAGCAGGACGAACAGGAGATTTACCGGACGTCCGTCCGGCGCGTCGAAGGCGACCGGCGTTTCAAGCCGAACAAAACCGCCCATCGCTTCGCGCAATCCCTTGATGCGTCCGTGAGGAATGGCAACGCCCTGCCCGAGACCTGTGGAACCCAGTTTTTCCCGGGCGAACAGGCTGTCGAAAACCTGACTCCGGGCAATGCCCTGATTGTTCTCGAACAGCAGACCCGCCTGCTCGAATACGCGTTTCTTGCTACTGGCCTCGAGGCCGAGGCAAATGTTTGAAACGGGCAGAAGCTTCGCGATAAGCGTCATGTCAGGGGCTGCTCCGAACACGCGGCAGGCGCGGGTACCGAATTAACGGTGACCGCGCCAAAAAGTTGATTGCACTGCAACAAGACGTCGGATTATACGCTCGTGACAGGCGGCAATCGTGTCATTCTGCCGCTTGGTGCTTCAGTGCCTCGCGCGTGTGCTCACCCGATTTTTCCTTGTGTTTGAGGACTTGCCTGTCCAGCTTGTCCATCAGGTTGTCGAGCGTTGCGTACATGTCCTCGCTGTCGGCTTCCACGAAGATGTCCTTGCCGCGTACATGCAGCGTGACTTCAGCCTTCTGTCGCAGCTTTTCCACCGACAGAATCACGGAAACGCTCGTCACGTGGTCGAAATGGCGAATCACCCTGTCGAGCTTGGATTCGATGTAGTCACGTATTGCCGGGGTGACCTCCAGATGATGGCCGGTGATGGTCAGATTCATGCTGCCTCCTTTCGTTACGGGACGAAAAATGCGTGGCAATCAGGAGTGTTCATGGTGAATCGCTCTAGATTGCCTTGCGCACGCTGACCGGCGGGATGTTGAGTGACTCGCGGTATTTCGCAATGGTGCGCCGCGCAACCACGATGCCTTGCTGCCCCAGAATTTCCGCAATGCGAGAGTCGGACAACGGACGTTTCGCATCTTCGGCGCTCACCAACTGGCGGATGAGCGCTCGTATCGCGGTAGCCGAGCAGGCCCCGCCGCTTTCGGTTGCCACATGGCTTCCGAAGAAATACTTAAGTTCGAAAAGACCGCGTGTGGTGGCCATGTATTTCTGCGAGGTCACACGCGAAATGGTCGACTCGTGCAGTTCGAGCGTTTCGGCGATCTCGCGCAATGTGAGCGGCCGCATCGCCACCTCGCCGAACTCGAAAAATTGTCGCTGCCGCTCGACGATGGCCTGCGACACGCGAAGGATGGTGTCGAACCGCTGCTGAACGTTCTTGATCAGCCACTTTGCTTCCTGCAACTGGCCAGACAATCCGCTACCGCGTTGCCCCTGCAGGATTTCGGCGTACAGGCGATTGATGCGCAGACGCGGCATGGCGTCGGGATTGAGCAGCGCAGTCCATTGCCCGCGGACCTTGCGAACCACCACGTCCGGCACGATGTAGCGCGCATCGATCGGCGCAAATTGCGAGCCGGGTCGCGGGTTGAGCGAGCGGATGAGGGTTTGTGCCGAGCGCAGCAATTCCTCGTCGCAACCTACTGCGCGGCGGATCTTGGCAAAATCGCGTGCGGCGAGCAGGTCGATGTGCTGGTCGATGATGACGCGCGCGAGAACCGACACCTCATCTGTCGGAAGCATGTTCAGCTGGATGAGCAGACATTCGCGCGGGTCGCGCGCCGCCACGCCCGGTGGGTCGAAGTTCTGCAACTGGCGCAGGGCGATCGACAAATCGTCAAGATCGATGTCCGCCTCTTCCGGCAAAAGTTCGACCAGTTCGTCGAGTCCCTGGTTGAGGTAGCCATCATCGTCCAGCGCTTCGATGAGAAGGCGGACCAGATAGCGGTCCCGCTCGCTCATCTGCGACAGCGCAAGCTGACCGCAAAGGTGGTCACGCAACGAAGTGCCGGCCGCCTGCACGTCCTGATAATCGCCGTCTTCGTCGTCGCCGCCACTGCGGGTGCCGTAATTGCCGCCTTCGCCGGACCACTCGTCCATGTCGGCGCTGCCGGTACCTTCCGGTGCCCGTTCGTCGGCGCTGGCCTGCGTGCTTTCCTGCGGAGCGTCGCGGACCTCGACGACACTCTCCGGTGGCGGCTGGAACGATGCGCCGGTGTCGGCCTCGTCACGCTCAAGCATCGGATTTTCGTCGAGGAAGCGCTCGATTTCCTGATTGAATTCAAGCGTCGACAGTTGCAGCAGCCGGATCGACTGCTGCAACTGCGGCGTGAGCGCAAGATGCTGGGAAAGTTTGAGCTGCAGAGACTGCTTCATGATGTGCAAATTTCGGTGGGCTACAGGCGGAAATGCTCGCCCAGATACACCTTCCTGACGCTTTCGTTATACACGATTTCGTCGGGGCGTCCGCTGGCCAGTACCTCACCTTCATTGATGATGTAGGCGCGGTCGCAAATGCCCAGTGTTTCGCGCACGTTATGGTCGGTGATCAGTACGCCGATGCCACGTTCCTTCAGGAAACGGATGGTCTTCTGGATGTCGATCACGGCGATCGGATCGACCCCGGCAAACGGTTCGTCGAGCAGTATGAATCGGGGCGATGTGGCAAGCGCGCGGGCGATCTCTACTCGACGGCGTTCGCCGCCGGAAAGCGCGACGGCGGCGCTCTTCCGCAGGTGTGCGATGCCCAGCTCTTCGAGCAGTTCGTCGAGCCGGCGGTTGCATGCGGTCGGATCGGGTTCGTTCAGCTCGAGTATGGCGAGGATGTTTTCCTCGACATTCAGCTTGCGGAACACCGAGTTCTCCTGTGGCAGATAGGACAGGCCCCGATTTGCCCGCCTGTGTATCGGCAGATGCGTCAGACGTTCGCCATCCAGGTGAATCTCGCCGCCATCGGCGCTCACGAGCCCGACGATCATGTAGAAGCATGTCGTCTTGCCGGCACCGTTCGGTCCGAGCAAGCCGATCACTTCGCCACTGCCGACATCGAAGGACACATCCTTCACCACCGGGCGCGATTTGTATTTCTTGCGCAGCCGCTCCACCCTGAGCCGACTCGCAGTCCGGTTTTCATTCATCGTCGTCGGGTTGTTCGCGCAATACCTTGTGAATGCTATCGGCGGAAAAGCCTCTTGATTGAAGAAATCTTGCCTGGCGTGCCCAGGACTTCGCATCATGCGGCGCAGCATCGAATTTTCGGGCCCACACGGCGCGCGCGCGCGCCGTCTCGTCCTGCTGCACCGATGCCAGCGCCGCGCCAGCATCTTCTTCCGGCACGCCGCGCAACCTCATTTCGTGTTGCAGTCGACGGGTCCCGAAGCGTCCGGAGCGTGCGGATACGAATTGTTCGGCGAAGCGTGCGTCCGACAGCAGACCGCATTCCTCCAAGCGGGTCAGCAGCGCCGCGAGGGTTTCTTCATTGCCGTCCTCGCCGAGCTTGCGCACCATCTCGGCACGGCTGTGATCGCGCCGCGCGAGCAGGCGCAAGGCCTTCTCGCGCAGGCTGTTGCTCACGCAGCCTCTTCACGACCGGCTGTGGCAACGGGCAATTCCGGCATGCCGCAGGCCACGCGTACCTTGTTCTCGATCTCTCGTGCCATGACCGGATTGGCGCGCAGGAATTCACGCACGTTGTCCTTGCCCTGACCGATGCGTTCGGTGCCGTAGGAGTACCAGGCGCCCGACTTTTCGATGAATTTGTGCAGCACGCCCAACTCGATGATTTCACCTTCGCGGGAAATGCCTTCACCGTAGAGGATGTCGAATTCGGCCTGCTTGAAGGGCGGGGCAACCTTGTTCTTCACCACCTTTACGCGCGTTTCCGAACCCACCACCTCCTCGCCCTTCTTGATTGCGCCGGTGCGCCGGATGTCGAGCCGTACCGAGGCATAGAACTTGAGCGCATTGCCGCCCGTGGTGGTCTCCGGATTGCCGAACATCACGCCTATCTTCATCCGGATCTGGTTGATGAAGATGACCATCGTGTTCGTGCGCTTGATGCTCGCGGTGAGCTTGCGCAGAGCCTGACTCATCAGGCGTGCCTGCAGACCGGGCAGCGAATCGCCCATTTCACCCTCGATTTCAGCCTTGGGCGTCAGCGCAGCGACAGAGTCGATGACGATCACATCCACGCCACCCGAGCGCACCAGCATGTCGACGATTTCCAGCGCCTGTTCACCGGTATCCGGTTGCGAAATGAGCAGATCACTGACGTTCACGCCGAGCTTGCCAGCGTACTGCACGTCGAGTGCGTGCTCGGCGTCGATGAAGGCTGCAGTGCCGCCGATCTTCTGCATCTCGGCGATCACCTGCAATGTCAGGGTCGTCTTGCCGGACGACTCCGGGCCGTAGATCTCGACCACGCGTCCGCGCGGCAGGCCACCGATGCCGAGTGCGATATCCAGCCCGAGCGAGCCGGTGGAGACGGCCTGAATGTCGTTCTCAAGCTGACCATCGCTCATGCGCATGATCGAACCCTTGCCGAACTGCTTTTCGATCTGGGCCAGCGCAGCTGCGAGCGCCTTTGCCTTGCTGTCGTCCATGCGGAAATCCTCTCGTTTGCTTTGACTCAATTATGGCACAGTTCTTGCCATGCAATTTCAGGGCTGCACTCCCGGCAACGCCAGAAGCACCGCCAGTGTATGACATACGGATGATCTGCGAACCGCTTCGCGATCACCGTCGAAGTGACAGGTTTCCGCACGTTCCGCGCCGTCCTTCACTGCCCAGCCGAAACACACCGTACCGACTGGTTTGCCCGGAACGGCGCCACCCGGGCCGGCAATGCCGGTTATCGATATCGCGACTGTGGCGCTGGAATTGAGCAATGCGCCGCGAACCAGTTCCAGCGCTACGGGTTCGCTCACAGCACCATGCGTGGCCAGCGTTGCGGGAAGCACGCCGAGCAGGCGCTGTTTTGCGGTATTCGAATAGGTGATGAAGCCGCAGTCGAACCATGCGGAACTGCCTGCGGTGGCTGTCACGACCTCCGCCACCCAGCCTCCGGTGCACGATTCGGCCGTGGCCAGCAGGTGTCCGGTCGCCCTCAGCGTACTGCCCACTTTGACAGACAGCGCATTCAGCTCGTCGTCCATCATGCGACGTACTCCAGCAGCAGCTTGCCCAGCGCCAGCGAAACCATCGCGAAGATTGCGGCGATCAGGTCGTCGAGCATGACACCGAAGCCGTTCTTCATGTTGATGTCCACCCAGCGTGCCGGCGGCGGCTTGAACACGTCGAACAGGCGAAAGGCGAAGAAGGCGGCCAGTTGCCACATCCATTCGGGCGGCGTCACCCACAGCACCAGCCAGAAAGCGACGATTTCATCCCATACGATCGCGCCGTGATCCGGCACGCCCAGATCGCGACCTGTGCGGTGGCATGCAAGCGACCCGATCGCGAAGGCGAGCAGCAGGAAGATTGCAAACACGCCGTCCGTCATTGAAGGCTTGATGAGTAGATACAGCGGCCAGGCCGCCAGCGTGCCGAAGGTGCCGGAAGCCACCGGCGCGAGGCCGCTGCCGAAGCCGCAGGCCAGCATGTGAGCCGGGTGCGCGAGAAAACCGAAGCCGGGTGAGGTCGAAGTCTTGATCATGCGTTCAGGAAAAATGGTCGAATCCGCGTCGGGCCACCGGAATTTCCCGGCCTGCCGCATCGACCAGACCGACGTGGCCGGGGTTGCCGCTCTGCATTGAGCCGATGCGTGTCAGCGGGAGCAACAGTGTGTCGGACAACGCACGCAGCGCATCGTGCGCGCTCTTCGGTGCACAGAACAGCAATTCGTAGTCGTCGCCTCCGGCCAGCAGTGCATTGCATACGGCGTCGCGGTCATCGCATGCCGCGTGAAGGGGCTGCCAGGGCAGGGCTTCGTTCTCGACCGTGGCGCACAGCGCGCTTGCGCCTGCGATATGTCCGAGGTCGGCCAGCAGCCCGTCGGACACGTCGATCATGGCGCTTGCGATCCCGCGCAGGGCGGTGCCGAGCGAGACTCTGGGCAGCGGCTGTTCGAGTGCGCCGATGAAAGCGTCGTGTGCTTTGGTATCGATATGCAGTTTGCCTTGCAGACAAGCCAGCCCGAGGGATGCGCGCCCGGGCTGGCCGGAAATCCAGATGTCGTCGTCCGCGCGGGCACCGCTGCGGCGGATGGCAGCGTCCTCCGGCACTTCACCAAACGCGGTGATACACAGGTTGAGCGGCCCGCGCGTGGTATCGCCGCCTATGAGGTCGACGCCGAAACGCGCAGCACAATCGAAGAAACCGGCTGCAAATGACGACAGCCAGCCGTCGTCCGCGTCCGGCAGCGACAGCGCGAGCGTGACCCAGCGGGGGGTCGCGCCCATTGCGGCAAGGTCGGACAGATTGACCGCCATGCTTTTCCAGCCGAGCCGATGCGGATCGGTGTTCGCAAGGAAGTGAGTGCCGCTGACCAGCATGTCGCTGGTGATGGCCAGCTCGCAGCCCGGCGACGGTCTGACCAGCGCGCAGTCATCGCCCGGCCCGACCCGCGTGTGCAGCATGGGGCGGACGAAATGCCGCCGGATCAGGTCGAATTCCGGGCTCATCGAGGTGTGCCGGGTCCGGAACGAAACGCCGTGGCGTGGCTCAGCGGCGTGGGCGCAGGCGCGCCGCCTCGACCTCGACCGCGCGCAGTTGCGGTGCGAGCTTGTCCAGCACGCCGTTGACGAACTTGTGGCCGTCGGCGCCGCCGAAGTCCTTTGCCAGTTCGATCGCCTCGTTGATGACCACGCGGTAAGGCGTCTCGATCTGATGGGCCAGCTCGAAGGTCGCGACGAGCAGGATGGCGTGTTCCACCGGCGACAACTCGCCTACCGGGCGGTCGAGATGGGCGGCGAAATGTACGCGCAGCGCTTCGGCGTTGTCGGACGCACCATTGAGCAGCGTGCGGAACAGCTTGCGGTCGACCTTCGTGAATCCGTCCTCTTCACTCAGGTGTGCATCGATGGCGGGCATGTCGTTGCCCGACACCAGCCATTGATAGATGCCCTGAACCGCAAATTCGCGGGCAAGACGCCGGCCCGACTTGCGAGGTGCTTCGGTTGTGTTGTCCATGGCTCAATCCGTCAGCCGCGCCAGCAGGCGGGCCATTTCGACTGCTGCCCGGGCGCAGTCGCTGCCCTTTTCGCGCATGCGCGCCAAAGCCTGATCGTCGTCTTCCGTCGTCAGCACGCCGTTGGCGATCGGCACGCCGGTCTTGAGTTGTACGTCGGCGACGCCGCGCGCCATTTCATTCGACACGATTTCGAAGTGGTAGGTCTCGCCGCGGATGACCGCGCCCAGCGCCACCAGTGCATCGTATTTGCCCGACAGCGCGAGGCGCTGCAGCGTCAGCGGCAGTTCCAGCGCACCGGGTACCGTCACGATCAGCGTATCGGCGGGCGCCACGCCGCACTTGCGCAGTTCTTCGCAGCAGGCGGAGAGCAGGCCGTTGCCGACGTCGGGGTTGAAGCGGCTCAGTGCGATGGCGACGCGCAGGCCTTTGCCATCGAGGTTTTCCCCGATTTCGGGGATGTCGTTGAAGCGGGGCATGGAGTCCTTGATCGCTCGTTCAGTCTGTCATGTAGCCGGTCAGTTCCAGATCGAAACCGGCCATGCTGGGTATCTTGCGCGGGCTGGCGAGCAGCCGCATCTTGCGCACATTGAGTGCGCGCAGGATCTGTGCGCCGATGCCGAAGGTTCGCGCGTCCCAGCGGGCGGCCGGTGTATGAGAAGCCGGATCCGACAGGTGGCGCAGCAGATCGGCATCGGTTTCCGTGCGGCGCAGCATCACAATGACGCCACGACCGTTGTCGTTGATGATCTGCATCGCGCGATCGATGCTGAAACTGTGGCGCGGGTTGTTGGCGTCGAGAAAGTCGAGCACCGAAATCGGCTCATGCACACGTACCAGCGTTTCCGTGTCGGGGTCGATGTCGCCGCGGACCATCGCCAGATGGATTTCGCCGCTGGTCGTGTCTTCGAAGCCGTGCAGCATGAAGTTGCCGTAGGCGCAGGTCACCTCGCGTCGCGACACTTCGCGCACCAGAGCCTCGGTGGCTGCACGGTAGGCGATCAGGTCGCGGATGGCGCCGATCTTCAGGCCGTGTTCCGATGCGAATTCGATCAGATCAGGCAGGCGCGCCATCGTGCCGTCGTCCTTCAGGATTTCGCAGATGACGCCAGCCGGTTCCAGCCCGGCCAGTCCGGCCAGGTCGCTCGCGGCCTCCGTGTGGCCGGCGCGCATCAGCACGCCACCTTTCTGTGCGATCAGCGGAAAGATGTGACCCGGCTGCACGATATCCGCGGGTCTGGCTTGGCGCGCCACTGCAGCCTGCACCGTGCGCGAGCGGTCGTGTGCCGAAATGCCCGTGGTCACGCCGGTGGCTGCCTCGATCGAAACCGTGAAAGCCGTGCCGTGCGGGCTGCGGTTGTCGCGCACCATCAGTTCGAGTCCGAGCTGCTTCGCGCGTTCGGGTGACAGAGTCAGACAGATCAGCCCGCGGCCGTAACGCGCCATGAAATTGATCGCTTCGGGGGAAATGTGCTCCGCCGCCATCACGAGGTCGCCTTCGTTCTCGCGGTCTTCCTCGTCGACCAGCACGACCATGCGGCCGGCGGCGATGTCGGCGATGATGTCCTTGACCGGGGCCAGTGCGCTCATGCGTGCTCTCCTGCGATCATCATGCGTTCGGCGTAGCGCGCGATGAGATCGATTTCCAGATTGACCAGGCTGTCCGCGGCAAGATTGCGCAGCGTGGTGACGGCAACGGTGTGGGGGATCAGGTTGATCGAAAACTCGCAACCATCCTCGACGTCGGCAACGCGATTCACCGTCAGGCTGACGCCCTGCACCGTGATCGAGCCTTTGCGGGCGATGTAGCGCGCGAGCGGTCGGGGTGCCACGATCACCAGTTCATGCGACTCGCCCACCTGAGTGAAGCTGCGTACCCGGCCCACGCCATCCACATGTCCGCTGACCAGGTGGCCACCCAGCCTGTCGGACAGGCGCAGCGCCTTTTCAAGATTCACTTCGCCCGGCGCATCCAGTCCGACCGTGCAGTTCAGCGTTTCCTTCGAAACGTCGAACATGACGTCGCCGCCGGCCATGCCGACCACGGTCAGGCACACACCGTTGCTGGCGATCGAATCGCCGATCACGACGTCTTCGAGGCCGAGACGACCGGTGTCGACCGTCAGGCGCACGCCCTGTTCGAGCGGCTCGATATGAGTGATATGGCCGATGGAGGCCACGATGCCGGAAAACATGAGAAGGGGATGCGCAGCGAAAGAAGAACGATTTTACGCGATCAGGGCGTTGCGCTGGCAGCGATTGCACCGGCCAGTACCGAGCTGAACCGTTCGGCCGGCACGAAGCCGACGACGCGGCTGCCCGCGATCTCCTGTCCCTTGCGGTCGAAAAACAGGATTCCGGGTGGCCCGAACAGGCCGAACCGCTTTAGCAGCGCCTGATGCGCTTCATTGTTTGCCGTCACGTCGGCCTTGAGCAGCGTCATACCGGCCATCTGCGACGCCACAGCCGGGTCGGTGAAGGTGAAACGCTCCATTTCCTTGCAGCTCACGCACCAGTCGGCATAGAAATCCAGCATGATCGGGCGCGTTGCCTGCGCCAGCCGTGCGTCCAGTTCGGCGCTGCTGCCCACCAGCTGGAACGTCGGTGCAGCCGGCGCTGACGCCACGTCACCCCGCAGCACGCCCAGCGGCTGCAGCACATCGCGCGAACCCGCCGCTGCACCGATCAGCAGGCTGGCGCCAGCCAGCAGCGCGATCACGCCGACACCCTTCCACAGCTTGTGCCAGCCACCGGCGTGAGCCGGCAGCGGATCAAGGGCGTGCAGATAGACGCTGGATGCGATGAGCAGCGCAGCCCAGGCCAGCATCGTCAGCAGGGCGGGCAGCACGGGCGAAGCGATCCAGATGGCGGTGCCCAGCAGCAGCACGCCGAAGAAGCGCTTGACGCCCTCCATCCACGGACCGGTGTGCGGCAGCAGCGAGCGCGAGGCGATGCCGACCGCGATCAGCGGTACGCCCATGCCGATCGCCATCGCGAACAGCGCCAGTCCGCCGAGCAGTGCGTCGCCGCTCTGAGCGATGTAGAGCAGGGCGCCAGCCAGTGGTGCCGCGACGCACGGACCGACGATGAGTGCCGACGCCGCCCCCATGAGCACCAGGCCGCCGACCGAGCCGCGCCGGTGGTTGGCCGCGTCGGACAGGCGCGACTGCAGCGCGACCGGCAGCTGCAGCTCGTAGAAACCGAACATCGACAGCGACAGCAGCACGAACACCAGTGCGAAGCCGCCGAGCACCCATGCGTTCTGCAGCGCAGCCGACAGCAGCGTGCCGGAGAGGCCTGCCGCGACGCCGGCCAGCGCGTAGGTCACAGCCATGCCCAGCACGTAAGCCGCCGACAGCAGCAGTGCGCGGCTGCGCGAAATGTGTGCGCCGTGACCGACGATGATCCCGGACAGGATGGGTACCATCGGCAACACGCATGGCGTGAAGCTGAGCAGCAGGCCGAAGCCGAAGAAACTGGCGGCGATGAGCCACAGGTTGCCACCCTGCAGCAGGCCGGCGATGAACGAAGATTCGTCCTGTGCGACCGGGGCTGCGGGCATCGCGGAAACGTCCGGAGGCGCTGTCTCGGCTGCAGGTGTCACGTCCGGTGGTTCCGGTGTCGGTCCGCGCAGTCGGTCGAACAGGCTGCCGCCCGGCGCCTCATTGTCGAAACCTGCAGCCATGACGCGTTCTCCCGGTTTCGCAGGGTCGAGCACGAGTGTCTGTTCGGTTGGCGGGTAGCAGATGCCGACATCGGCGCAGCCCTGCGAACTGACTTTCAGCGTGATCGGTGCGCCCGCTGCGGCGGTCAGCGGCATCAGGATGGGGAGACGGCCCCGATGCACTTCCACGTCGCCGAAGATTTCGTCCCGCTTCATCTTGCCGGGCGGAATGTCGGGCGCGCCCAGCGCCGCCTGTCCGGCGGCAAAGGAGAGCTTGTTGCGGTAGAGGTAGTAGCCGTCGGCGATGTCGAAACGGACTTCCACCGTGCCGGCATCCACAACCCGGGCGGACAGCCGGAATGCCTGCTCCAGCGGCAGCAGGTCGGGTTCGGCGCGCAGCGGTGCAGTGACCAGCAAGGTCAGCAGGGCCATCCAGCCCAGCAGTATTCGGATCATGGGTGTCCAGTCATCAGGCGAATCGGTGCAGCGGTCATTCGGTCGGTGTATCTGCAGTCATTTCGGCCATCCATCTCAGATAGCCTTCGAGGCCGCGTTCGACCGGCAGTGCGATGATTTCGGGCAGTTCATATGGGTGAGCCGTGCAAAGCGCCTGCTCGAGTGCGTCGTAACGGTCGGCTGTCGTCTTGATCGCCAGCGGCACTTCGACTGCCTGCTCGACCGCGCCCTGCCACCGGTACACCGACCGGACCGGCGCGCCGATGCTGACACAGGCGGCGAGGCCGGCTTCCACCAGGTCGTTGGCGATGCGCTGCGCCGTGTCGTCATCGGGCAGCGTCGTGAGGACCAGCAGCATGCTGGTCGCCGTCATTGCCCGGCCGGCGTGCTGGCGCGCCACCAGCGCTCGATCATCACGCGCAGCACATGCAGCTTGCCGTGGAAGAAGTGGCCGGTGTCGCCCAGCACGTTCACCGGCAGATTCTGCGGTGCGGCCCAGGCCAGAACATGCGCCAGCGGCACGACCTGATCATTCTCGCCGTGGATCACCAGTGCGTCGTCGCGCACCGTGCCGGTTTCGTAATGACGGATGCCTTCCACCGCACCCGTCGCCAGACCTACCAGGACCATGCCGGCGACCGGCCGGCCGCGCGCGGACAGGGCATCGGCAACACGCGTCGCCACGAAGGCGCCAAATGAAAAACCCGCCACGATGACCGGCAGGTCACCGTACGTCGCCCGGGCATGATCGATCACTGCCAGCTGATCTTCGGTTTCGCCCCGCCCTTCGTCATGCGTACCTTCGGTCCGGCCCACTCCGCGAAATTGCGGGCGCAGCGCGATGCATCCCAGTTCGCGCAGTGCGCGTGCGACGGTCAGCACGACCTTGTTGTCCATCGTGCCGCCGAACAGCGGATGCGGATGTCCGACCAGCGCGATGCAGCGCGGTGCGCCGTCGGGCAGTTCGGTCAGCACCTCGATGTTGCCGACCGGGCCGGCGATCAGGCTGCGTTCGGACGGTATGCGTGCGCTCATCAGAGTTTCAGCCGTTCGACCACGCGGTCGTTCATCAGGTGTTCGTCGATGATTTCGTCGATGTCTTCCTGATCGACATAGGTGTACCAGATGGCTTCAGGGTAGATGACCATGACCGGGCCTTCGCTGCAGCGGTCCAGACAGCCCGCCATGTTCACCCGGGTCTTGCCCTCGCCGGACAGGCCGAGGGCCTTCACCTTCTTCTTGGCGTAGTCCCGCAGGGCGGCTGCCCCTAGATTGTTGCAGCACTGTTCGCCTTCGGTGCGCTGGTTGCAGCAGAAAAAGACGTGGTGCTTGAAGTGGCTCATCGGCCGGTCTCCGTGTGAAAGGTGATCAATGGTCGCGAATCGTCGTCATTCGGCGATTATCGATGATCGTGCGCCGCATGGTGGCTGCGACCTTCGCGTGCCTGCAGTGCCATCAGATAGGGCAGCGCGAAATACGGCCAAAGCGCCGATGCCAGGCGCGTCAGACCGCTGAAATTGAAAAAGTGTCCTGCGCTCCATGCATCCGACACGGCTGAAGGATAAGGGTTGTCGGGGGCGAGGTTGACCAGGGCCACGCCGGCCAGCAAGGCCAGTGCCGCGACGCCGAACCGGAGCGCCGGCGGCAGCAGGAGCACCACGCCGAGCGCCAGCGCTCCGGCAACCAGACCGGCCAGCGCGCCCGGTGTTGCCCATAGCCATGCACCTCCGTCCGGCACCAGCACCGCGCCCGACCCGGTCTTGATGAAGAGTGCGACCGCAAAAACCGTGGCGAGCAGCCACCGGCTTCTTGCCCGCATGCTGTGCCAGCCGATCGCGCCGACGCCGATCATGGCGCATACGCAGGCGCCGATCTCGACTGCGCGATAGCGGCGTTCGGTGAAGTCGACCGGCGTCGGCAGGTCGAGCAGACCGCGCAGGTCGCCCAGTCCGAACAGCGGCGTGTCCGGGTTGATCTGCGCCAGCCACCACAGGAAAAGCAGAACCAGTGCCATTTCGCCGGTTTGGCCGCGCACGATCCTGCGCGTGCGCCAGCGGGCCAGCGCACCGCCGTCGTTCAGCACCGCGCCCCAGCGCCATCCGAGCAGCGCGCCCACGGCTGCGCCCAGTGCATTCGACAGCACATCCAGATTGGAGGGGACGCGCGAGGGCAGGTAGTGCTGCAGCACCTCCAGTCCGATCGACAGGGCGGTGGCCAGCACGATGGCCAGAGGCAGCGCGAAGCTTCGGCGCAGCCACGGCGAAGCAGCGGGTACCAGCAGAAAACCCAGCGGTAGGTAGCCAATGGCATTCGTGACCACATCGAAGCGCGTGTAGTAGCGCGGCCAGGGGGCGGTCAGGAAAGACAGCAGTTCGCCGCCCATGTCGCGAAAGGCGGCCAGCGGATGCAGGCTGGCGTAGCCGATCAGCAAAGCCCAGGCCAGTGCAAGATGGCGGGCAAGGTGAGTGGCGGGCGGATTCGGGCGCTTCCGGGTCATGTCATCAATCCTGCCACGGCGGCATAGCGTGCCCCCTTGCCGGCGGCCATCATGGCGGCGCTCCGCCAGGGCGGCAGTCGCAGCCAGCCGGCTGCCACGCACATTGCGTCGCCGATCAGCGGCACCCACGACAGCAGCAGGGCGGGCGTGCCGTGCCGGCGCATCAGGTCCAGCCGGGGCGGCAGCGTGTGCGGCGGAATGAAACGTCCCATCCAGTAGCTCGCCATGCCACCGGCCGTGTTGCCGGCCGTGGCGAGCAGCAGCGCCGTGTCGCGCTGTTCGGGATAGGCGGCGAGCACGGCGAGCAGCACGGCTTCCGAGCCGCCAGGCAGCAGGGTGGCGGCGAGAAAGCTGGCGATCAGCAAACCCGTCAGGCTGGTCTCGGCGTCCGGCATGAATTCCATGGTGTCGTTGTCCGGCGGGGCTCCGTTTGCAGCGGGCAGGGCCGCGCTGCTAGGCTAGCGGACCTGCGTACCGGCCATTCCCGCGACGGCGCGCGTCTGGCTGCTTCCACATCATGCACATCGACTACCTCGAAAAGATCCTCAACGCACAAGTGTACGACGTGGCGATCGAAACGCCGCTCGAACTTGCGCCCAACCTGTCGCGGCGCATCGGCAACACCGTGCTGTTCAAGCGGGAAGACATGCAGCCGGTGTTCTCCTTCAAGCTGCGCGGTGCCTACAACAAGATCGCACAGCTGTCCGAAGAGGTCCGTGCGCGCGGCGTCATCTGTGCGTCGGCCGGCAACCATGCGCAGGGTGTTGCGCTGGCAGCGGCAAAGCTGGGCTGCCGCGCCGTCATCGTCATGCCGACCACCACGCCGCGCATCAAGGTTGACGCGGTGGCTGCGCGCGGCGGCGAAGTGGTGCTGGCGGGCGAGTCGTACGACGAAGCCCATACCCATGCGCGCAAGCTCGAAGCCGAGCAGGGTCTCACGTTCGTGCATCCGTTCGACGATCCGGACGTGATTGCCGGGCAGGGCACCATCGGCGTGGAAATCCTGCGTCAGCATCCGAAGCCGATCGACGTCGTTTTCGTCTGCGTCGGCGGCGG
>JAGNYW010000072.1 GCA_017984755.1 Methyloversatilis sp. | reverse complement strand
CAGTACCGGCATCACGCCGCAGACCATCGAATCGCTCGGGCAATTGCGTGGAATGGCAGCCTCGATCAGTGCAGCGAAAGCGCTGTCACCGGAAGCGGCTGTCACACTGGGCACGCTCATGCAGGTTGCAAATGACCGGGTTACTGCCAACGAACGCCTGGTGGAACGCGTCACCAAGTACGCACCCGCTCACGCAGCTGCAGTCAAGGATGCCATTGTGACGATGCGGGATGCCCATGCATCGTCTGCACTCATGATAAAGAACTCGATCCTGTCCCAGAAATTCGATCTGACGCCGGCTGAGGTCTTTGCACAGGCTACCAAGCCGATTGAAGCGTCTGTACACGTGATGGCGACCTTGCTCGACAGTCTCGATGCGGCGCTCGCGGCGCATCGTAGTCAGCTCATCGCGGATCAGGTAATGATCGGCGCAGGCCTGATCGCGGGATTCCTGATCAGCCTTTATCTGGCACTCGGCCTGTATTTCTCCATGCAGGAGACCATCGTACGTACCATCGACGGCGGGCGCCGCCTCGCGGAAGGTGATCTGACCGCACGCATCGACGTCACCAGCCGCGACGAATTCGGCGATATCGCGGGCAGCTTCAACCAGATGGCGGACAGCCTTTCGGCGCTCATTTCCCGCGTGAAGTCCTCGGCGAACGAAGTCAGTGCCGTGACGCACGCGCTGGCCAGCGGCACGCAGCAGGTCAGCGAAGCATCGACCCAGCAAAGTCAGTCGGCTTCGGCCATGGCGGCGACCATCGAACAACTGTCCGTCTCCATCAACAGCGTGTCGGACAGTGCAGCAGACATGCGGCAGCACGCCGAAGCCAGCCGCGACGAGGCAGATCAGGGGCGTCGTGCGATCGACTCGGTCAGCGCGGAACTCGACGAGGTCGGTCAGGTGGTGGGCGAGATGGCACAGGCGGCCGGCGCGTTCGTCGACAGTACCCGCGAGATCAGCGGCATGACCCGTCAGGTCAAGGACATCGCGGAACAGACCAACCTGCTTGCGCTGAATGCGGCAATCGAAGCCGCCCGCGCCGGCGAGCAGGGCAGGGGATTCGCCGTGGTGGCCGATGAAGTGCGCAAGCTGGCCGAAAAATCGGCCGCATCCGCGCTGCAGATCGAAGCGATCACGCGCACGCTAGATGATCGCGCCGCCGGGGTAGACAGCGTGGTGCGTCGCGGTACGCAGTCCATCGAAACGTCTCGCGAACAGCTGGCGCAGGTCATCGGCGCGCTGGGGCGGGCGGCCGAGGCGGCCTCGTCAACGTCGGCGGGCATCAGCGGGATTGCCGAATCCGTAAGCGAACAGACGACGGCCAGTCACGAAGTCGCACGCAAGGTCGAACAGATCGCGCAGATGACCGAAGAGAACAGCAATGCCATCGTTGCCATGGCCAATGAGGCCCAGAACCTGAGCGCGCTCGCACTCACGCTGGAAGAAGCCGGCGCACGTTTCCGCATCTGATCCGGGCGCAGGCTGCGTGCTGCCCTGGCACCGGGTGATCCGCGAATCGGAGCCCGGCTGCCCGGGGACGATCTATTGATCGCGATCGGCAGGATGGCCACGTGGCCCCGGTGCCCGACGGCCATATCTGCGATCGATCACTAACGTACCCACTGACCGTTACATCCCGAGCCGTTCCGGCGGCACCGGCGATACCTTGATCACGACCCGCATGCGACGCGTCCGGGCGTCCCGATTCGGGGCGGCCAATCAGCCCGCAGCGGTGATCGGCCGGCTCCATTCAGATTCCGGCAACGCCGCTCCCTGCATTCAAGAGTTCTCCGGTGCAGCCGTAAATCTTTCAGCACACCGATTGTTTTCGTGCCACTGATCAGACAGACGAGGCCGACATGTCAGAGTTACTCAAGAATATCGATGCCCGCACCAAACTCGCGGGTACCAACAAGCTCGAAATACTGATGTTTTCGCTGGGTGTGGACAGCCGCACCGGGCGTCGAGAAACATTCGGCATCAATGTATTCAAGGTACGGGAGGTCATGCGCACCCCCATCATCACCGCAGCGCCGGAGATGCCGACTGCGGTCGAAGGCATGGTGAGCCTGCGCGGTGCGCTGGTGCCGGTGGTCGATCTGGCCAAGTTCGCGCAGTTCCCGAGCGACACGCCGCGCGACGTGATGATCGTGACTGAATACAACGGCCATACGCAGGGCTTCCTGGTCGAGTCGGTCGACACCATCCTGCGCCTCGACTGGGCGCAGATGCGCGTCCCGCCTGCGATGCTGACGGCCAATCTAGGCGGCCTCGTGACGGCGGTGACCGAACTTGCCGACAACCGGCTGGTGATGATGCTCGACGTCGAAAAGATCCTGTCTGAAACGGCGGACATCGACAACGACCTTGCTTTCAAGGACATCGAGCCGCTCGGCATCGACGGTGCCACCGTCTTCTTCTGCGACGACTCCCCGGTTGCCCGCAACCAGATCACCCGCACGCTCGACCTGATGGGCGTCCGTTATGTGAGCGCGATCAATGGCGGACAGATGTGGGCCGAGCTGAGCAAGGTCGCGTCCTATGCCGAGTCCAGCGGACGCAAGGTGAGCGAGCTGGTCAGCATGATTCTCACCGACGTCGAAATGCCTGAAATGGATGGCTACATCCTGACCAAGCACATCAAGGCCGACCCGCGTTTCGCCGGCATTCCGGTGGTGATGCACTCGTCGCTGTCGTCCGGCTCGAACCAGCAGCTTGGCCGGTCGGTCGGTGTGGATGAATACGTTTCGAAGTTCGAAGCGCAGCGCCTGGCCGAAACGATCACCCGCCTGATCCGCCGCAGCAGTGGCATCGATCGCGTCGCGGCCTGAAGAGACAGGAGACATAACGATGGACAGAACCGATCAAAACCTGCTCGAACAGGTCGATGCCCGCACCAAGCTGGCAGGCTCCAACAAGATGGAAATCCTGTTGTTCTCGCTCGGAACGCACGAATTGTTCGGCATCAACGTATTCAAGGTGCGCGAAGTCAGCCGCACCCCGATCGTGACGCCAACCCCCAACATGCCGAGCGGCGTGGAAGGACTGATTTCGCTGCGCGGCAACGTGATCCCGGTGCTTTCGCTGGCACGCATCATGAACCTCGAAGACGCGCCCGAAGGCATGGGCGGTGCGATGATGGTGACCGAATACAGCAAGCGCACGCTCGGCTTCCTGGTGCATGAGGTCGACCGCATCATCCGCGTCGACTGGGACCGCGTGCGCGCGCCCGAGTCCGTGGTGACCAGCGAGCAGCTCTACATCACGGCCATCACCGAACTCGACGACGGTCGCCTGGTATCGATCCTCGATGTCGAAAGCATCCTGGCCGGTAC
Source organism: Methyloversatilis sp. (assembly GCA_017984755.1). Lineage (GTDB taxonomy): Bacteria > Pseudomonadota > Gammaproteobacteria > Burkholderiales > Rhodocyclaceae > Methyloversatilis. The sequence continues at coordinate 3,919 of JAGNYW010000072.1, read as the reverse complement.
ATTCGGCGACGCGGTTGTCGGCGAGATCCCGCCGCTGGGCGGCAACTACGATCCGAACGTGTTCTTCGTCGATGACTCGGCGGTCGCCCGCAAGAAAATTGCCGAGGTGCTGGACAAGCTCAACATCCGCCACAAGCACGCGACCAACGGCGCTGAAGCTTGGGCGCGCCTGCTCGGCATGGCGGCCCACACGACTCAGACCGGCCAGCTCCTGACCGACGAGATCGACCTGATTCTGGTCGACGCCGAAATGCCGGAAATGGATGGCTACGTGCTGACCCGGCACATAAAGAATGACCCCAGATTTGCCGACATTCCGGTAGTGATGCATTCATCGCTGTCGTCGGAAGCGAATCGGGCCATGGGCAAGAGCGTGGGCGTCGATGCCTACGTGGCGAAGTTCGATGCCGAAGTGCTGGCCGACACGCTGCGCCCGTTGCTGCAAACACACAAAGCCTGAGAGGTAGGCCATGTCAGATCCCAAGATGAAGTTTCTCGTTGTCGACGATTTCTCCACCATGCGCCGGATCGTGCGCAATCTGCTGAAGGAACTCGGCTTCACCAACGTCGATGAGGCAGAAGACGGCGTGATCGCGCTGCAGAAGCTGAAGGCAGGCGATTTCGATTTCGTCGTGTCGGACTGGAACATGCCGAACATGACCGGCATCGAGCTGCTGCGTGCGATCCGCGCGGATGCCGGACTGAAACATCTGCCGCTGCTGATGATCACCGCCGAAGCGAAGAAGGAAAACATCATCGAAGCGGCTCAGGCGGGCGCATCCGGCTACATCGTGAAACCCTTCACCGCCGGTACGCTCAGCGAAAAGCTGACCAAGATCTTTGAAAAGATGAACCAGAAGGCTGCCTGAGCCTGCATCGGGAGATGACACCGTGAAGAAGTTGAAGCTTGATGAAACTGGCGATTCCGATGACTTGCAGGCGCTCTTCGACAGCATCGCATCGGAAGCACCCCAGAAGGTACGGCTCGAAGTCGTGCCGGAGGCGGCCAACAACAGTGGTGACTGCGCCGATCTGGAAGCGCTGTTCGAATCCGTATCGGGTGAATACGTCACCTCGCATGCCGACGACCAGCGCGACGCGCACGACGAAGAACACAGCTGCGACAACGTGTTCAACAAGGTCGGTCATCTGGCTCGCCAGCTGCACGACACCCTGCGCGAACTCGGCTACGACCACGCACTGGAAGACGTCGCGAACCAGATGCCGGACGCCCGCAGCCGGCTGAACTACATCGCGCAGATGACGGAGAACGCGGCCAGCCGCGTGCTCAATGCAACCGATATCGCGATACCGCTTCAGGATGATGTGGAAAAGCGGTCCAGCGTGCTGCACGGCCGCTGGGAAAAGCTCTTCCGCAATGAGCTGTCGGTCGAAGAGTTCAAGGCGCTGGCTGCCGAAACCCGGGGCTTCCTGGGCGATGTGCCCGGCTTTGCGCGTGATACGCGCTCGCAGCTCAACGAAATCATGATGGCCCAGGATTTTCAGGATCTGACCGGACAGGTGATCAAGAAAGTCGTGGAGATGTCGCAAAAGCTTGAGAACGGTCTGCTGCAGGTTCTGATCGAGTCCATGCCCGCCGAGAAACGCGCGGTAGCGCCGGAAGGGCTGCTGAATGGTCCGGTGATCAGTGCAGAAGGACGCAACGATGTCGTGACCAGCCAGGAACAGGTCGACGATCTGCTCGAAAGCCTCGGCTTCTGAGGCGGCGGAACGGCAAGGCAGCAAACGCACGAAAAGGTCGGTTGCGCGGGGCATTGATCCGCAAGGCCGGAACAACAGGTGCAGGACGGCGCGCGGTGCGTTGAAGCTTCCGCCCGCCACAGGAGCAAAAGATGAGTGACTTTCAGGGAATGGAAGATCTGCTGCAGGACTTTCTTGTCGAGGCGACCGACCTCTTGTCCGGCGTCGACAACAAGCTGGTCGATCTTGAGAAGACGCCGAACGACCGCGGTCTGCTGAACGAGATCTTCCGCGGCTTTCACACCATCAAGGGGGGCGCCGGGTTCCTGAATGCGGCGGAGCTCGTCGCGCTTTGCCACCTGACCGAAAATCTTTTCGACAAGCTGCGCAATGGCGAGATGGCCATCTCGCCGATTCTGATGGACGTCATCCTCGATGCGACGGGTATCGTGCGCGACATGTTCGGCGCGCTCGAGCGCGGCATGCTGCCCGCGGCGGCCGAGCCCCATGTCATGACGCGACTGCGTGCTGCGCTGGCAGGTGAGCTCGATGAAGGGGTTCCCGCTCCGGCCAAGACTGCACCGGCTGCAGGCAAGAGCACCGATGAGCCAGACTGGGCGTCGTTGCATCAGGCCGTGACCGGCGTTGTCCCGGTGGCGCCGCAGGCGGTGCCGGAACCGGCAGCGGCCCGCTCGGCCAACGACGGCGAAGTGGCGGCGGTCGTGAATGCAGCGTTCGGCCGGCGTTCGGCAGATCGTCCCGGGAATGCGGCGCCGAGCGGTCGGCGCGATGCCGAGAAGGGGCGCGACAATTCGATCCGCGTCGATACGTCGCGACTCGACCAGGTACTCAATCTGTCGGGCGAAATCGGCCTGACCAAGAATCGTCTGACCTCGCTGCGCGCAGATATCCTCGCCGGCAAGAACGATAACGAAACGCTGCATGCGCTCGACGCTGCAGTGAGCCAGCTCGACCTGCTGGTGTCGGATCTGCAGAACGCGGTGATGAAGACCCGCATGCAGCCAATCGGCCGACTGTTCCAGAAGTATCCGCGCATCGCCCGCGATCTCGCCCGCAACCTCGGCAAGGACGTAGAGCTGGCGCTGGTCGGCGAAGAAACCGAAATCGACAAGACGATGATCGAGGATCTGTCGGATCCCATCATCCACCTGATCCGCAACGCGGTTGACCACGGCGTCGAAGTGCCGGCCGACCGCATCGCCCAGGGCAAGCCCGGCAAGTCGGTGGTACGGCTCGAAGCGCGCCAGGAAGGCGACCACATCGTCATCATCGTGGCAGACGACGGTCGCGGCATGAATGCGGAGCGCCTGCGTGCCAAGGCACTCGAAAAGGGTCTGATCACCGACGAAGAGGCCAACACGCTCGATGAGCGCGCCAGCCTGAATCTGGTGTTCCTGCCGGGCTTCTCGACCGCTGCAACCGTATCGGACGTGTCCGGCCGCGGGGTGGGCATGGACGTGGTGAAAACCAACATCCAGAAGCTCAACGGCTCGATCGAAATCCGTTCCGAACAGGGCAAGGGCACGACCTTCATCATTTCGCTGCCGCTGACGCTGGCCATCCTGCCGGTCCTGCTGGTCCGACTGGCGGAGCAGCATTTCGCCGTTCCGCTGTCGATGGTGCGCGAAATCCTCCCGATCCAGCCGGTGGACATCCAGGAAGTCGGTGGCCGCGCGACCATGGTCGTGCGGGGCGAGGTGATGCCGGTGCTGCCGCTGGCCCGCCTGCTTGGCTGGCCGCAGAAGAATTACCCGCAGTACGGCGTGTTGATGCAGTCGGCGGAATCCTCCTTCATTCTGGCGATCGACAACTTCGCCGGTCGTGAAGACGCCGTGATCAAGAGCCTCGATGACTTCCGTCCGAAGGGTGTGGCTGGCGTGACCACGCTGTCCAACGGCCAGATCGTGCTCATTCTCGACATGAAGGAGCTGCTCGGTTCGCTTGGCGAATCACGCGGTGTTTCGCGGTCGAGCCTGATCAGCCAGGTGCCGCGCGCCGCCTGATTTCTCCCGGCGCCCGCCGAAAAGACCCGCTCCACCGCAAGGAGAGCGGGTTTTTTCATTTTTCAACAAGGTGTTGCAGTCATTTTGCCATGCAATATATCTTCCCCTAAAGCGCGCTCGATTTCGGTCGATAACCAATTACAACCGGCAATCCGCCGACCGCTAACCCGAGGGAGTAACACCATGGCCGAAGC
>JAGNYW010000071.1 GCA_017984755.1 Methyloversatilis sp. | reverse complement strand
TCTCGATGCGCTTCTCGGGGTTCTTGTTCAGCACCAGGCGGTGCACATAGATGCCGGGCAGGTGCACCGAATCCGGGTCGAATGTGCCGGTCGGCACGATCTCCTCGACCTCTGCGATGGTGATGCGGCCGGCCATCGCGGCGGCCGGGTTGAAGTTGCGTGCGGTGCGGCGGAACAGCAGGTTGCCGCTTTCGTCGGCCTTCCAGGCCTTGACCAGGCTGACCTCGGGGCACAGCGAGCGTTCCATCACGTAGATCGCACCGTCGAATTCGCGGGTTTCCTTGCCTTCGGCGACCAGAGTGCCGACACCGGTCTTCGTGAAGAACGCCGGGATGCCCGCGCCGCCAGCGCGCAGCTTCTCGGCCAGCGTGCCCTGGGGTGTGAATTCCAGTTCCAGTTCGCCGGACAGGTACTGGCGCTCGAATTCCTTGTTCTCGCCGACGTAGCTCGAGATCATTTTCTTGATCTGGCGGGTCTCGAGCAACTGGCCGAGGCCGAAGCCGTCGACGCCGGCGTTGTTCGAGATCACTGTCAGGTTCTTGACGCCGCTGTCGCGCAGCGCCGCGATCAGCGCTTCGGGAATGCCGCAGAGGCCGAAACCGCCCACTGCCAGCAATTGACCGTCAGCGACGACCCCCTTGAGCGCGTCCACCGCGCTCGGATACACCTTGTTCATTGCGTTCCTCTCCAGGACCTAGGGACGCGCTCACCCGCACCGCGGCGACCGCAAACCCAGCATTGTACCCGTGCAAACCTTAGGGTTTTCACTCGCAACGTCAGGGTAAATACTGGTTTTCTGCTCTGAGAGCAGCCGTTTCGACGGTCGGAGTCGTTCAGTTACGGCTCACACCCAGCTCGTCGTACAGGCGATCGACCAGTGCGCGCAAGGTGTCGACCTCGGCGCGCAGATCCTGTTGCTGGCATTTCAGCGTGGCCAGTTCGCTGGCTGCGATGAAATCGTCGGACCCGCTGTCGCCCGGTTGCGCCGACATGTCCACCGCACCGCACAACAGCTGAGCCCAGCGCGATTCACGCGAGCCTGGTGCGCGTGGCATCTTGATCGCGAGCGGCCCGCCCTTCTCGCCCGGACGTTCGGCCAACTCGTTCAGGAAGCCCTCGACCGCGGAAAGATCGGCGAACCGGTGCAGTCGTTCGGTGCTGCCGCGCAACTCGGCCACGGTCTGCGGACCGCGCAACATCAGGACGGCCAGCAGCGCCACCGATTGGGTCGGCAACGCCATCGCGCGACCCATGTTGTGTTCATAGCGCGTGACCCGCGACCCACTGCTTTCAGCCGCCAGGTGGAGCGCCTTCAAGGCATCGACAGCGACCTGCACTTCGGCCTCGGTGGCATTGATGACCGGGTCGCGCGCCGTCTTCTGGTTGCAGCCGGCGACCAGCGCGTTCAGCGACAACGGGTAGCTGTCGGGCACGGTGTGCGCCTTTTCCACCAGAACGCCGAGCACCCGCGCTTCGAGCAAAGACAGTTCTCTCATCGTGGCAGAAGACGGGCGGGCCGAATCAAAGCGCGTAGCCGTCGTCCGCCTGGATCACGGCGCCGTTGATGAAATGGCTCTCGTTGGCGCACAGCATCATCAGCACCGAATCCAGATCCTTCGGCTGACCGATGCGCTTGCGCGGCAAGGTCTCGATCAGCCGCTTGCCAGCATCGGTGAGCCACTCGTGGTGGTTCATCTCGGTGTCGATGTAGCCCGGACAGATCGCGTTGACATTGATGCCGTGCTTGCCCCACTCGAGGGCCATGGCGCGCGTCATGTGGATCACCGCCGCCTTGCTCATGCTGTAGACACCGATCTTGCTCAGCACCTTCAGCCCGGCCATCGACGCGATGTTGACGATGCGACCGCCGGTGAACGTCCCCGGCGCCGACCCCTTGGCGCGCGCAAGCATCCGCTTGCCCACTTCCTGCGCCACGAAAAACGCGCCGCGGGTGTTGATATCGAACACGAAGTCGTAGTCGTCCTCGGTCACCTCGGTCAGCTTCTGCGACGTGCTGACACCCGAGTTGTTGACCAGGATGTCGATGGTGCCCATCTCGGTCTCGGCGTGCGCCACCGCCGCCTTGATGCTGCCGACGTCGGTGACGTCGAGCGCAACCACGTGTGCATCGCCGCCGTCGCCTTCGATCTCGGCGCGAAGCGTCTTGAGGCGCTCCATGTTGCGTCCGGCCAGCACCACGCCGGCGCCGGCCGAGGCCAGGGTCTTGGCGAACTGCGTGCCCAGGCCGCTGGAGGCCCCGGTAACCAGCGCAACGCGGCCGGACAGGTCGATTTGGTAACTCATGTGTGTCGATCCCGTTCTAAGAAGTGAACTGAAGATAGCACGCTGACTTTGCGCTGCTTGGCGCATCAGCCCCGTCGAAGCGGTGCTTTCCGACCTTTCCGACTCGATCGATCCGGCCCGTGGCGGCAAGACCCGCATCAGGGTTCGACCCGATGCCTCCCGCTAGACTCCAACTCTGTTTTCGATGCCGCGAAAGTGCCTCAGATGACCCCGATCCACCTCCTCGAACAACACGGTCCGCGCGAGGCCATGGAATACGACGTGCTGGTCGTCGGCGGCGGCCCGGCGGGACTGGCAACCGCGATCCGCATCAAGCAGCTTGCCCTGGTGCAGGGCAGCGAGATGTCGGTCGTGGTGCTCGAAAAAGGCTCCGAACCGGGCGCGCACATTCTCAGTGGCGCAGTGATGGACCCGCGGGCACTTGACGAACTGCTGCCGGACTGGAAGGCGCTGGGCGCGCCCGTTGACCAGCCGGTCACCGACGACGAGTTCCTTTTCCTGACCCGTGACGGGGCAACCCGGACGCCGCCTGCCCTGCTGCCGGACTGCTTCCACAACCGGGGCAACTACGTCATCAGCCTGGGCAGCCTGACGCGCTGGCTCGGCCAGCAGGCCGAGGCGCTGGGCGTGGAAATCTTTCCAGGCTTCGCGGCGGCCGAGGTTCTGTACGGCGAGGACGGATCGGTGAAAGGCGTCGCCACCGGCGATCTCGGCATCGGCAAGGACGGCGAGCCGACCGCGAACTTCCAGCTCGGCATGGCACTGCACGCCAAGTACACCGTGTTCGCCGAAGGCTCGCGCGGCCACCTCGGACGACAGCTCATTTCACGCTTCAAGCTGGATGCCGGGCGCGATCCGCAAGCCTACGGACTCGGCATCAAGGAGCTGTGGGAAATCGACCCGGCCCGACACCGGCCCGGACGCGTCGTGCATACCGCCGGCTGGCCGCTGGACAGCCAGACCTACGGCGGCGCGTTCCTGTACCACCTGCCCAACAACCAGGTCACGCTGGGTTTCATCACCGGCCTCGATTACAGCAACCCGTGGCTGAGTCCTTTCGAGGAAATGCAACGCTGGAAGACGCACCCCGCCATCCGCGGTGTGCTCGAAGGCGGGAAGCGGGTCGGATACGGAGCACGTGCCATCACAGCAGGCGGGCTGTTGAGCCTGCCGAAGACCGTGTTCCCGGGCGGCGCACTGGTCGGCTGCGAGGCCGGCTACCTGAACGTCAGCCGAATCAAAGGCAGCCATGCGGCGATCAAGAGCGGCATGCTGGCCGCCGATGCGATCTTCGATGCGGTGCAAAACGGCCGTCAGCACGACGAGCTGACGGCCTACCCGGAAGCCTTCGAGCGCAGCTGGCTCCACGAGGAGCTCGATCGGGCGCGCAACTTCAAGCAGTGGTTCAAGAAGGGCCTGCGCTTGGCCACGCTGATGACCGGTATCGAACAGTGGCTGCTGCCGAGGATCGGCTTCAAGGCGCCTCCGTGGACGCTGCACCGTCAAGCGGCCGATCACCAGACGTTGAAGCCAGCGGCCGAGTGCCCGCAGATCGATTACCCGAAGCCCGACGGCCGGCTGACCTTCGACCGCCTCAGCAGCGTGTTTCTCAGCAATACCAACCACGAAGAGAACCAGCCTGCTCACCTGACGCTGAAGGACACCGGCGTGCCGGTGTCCTTCAACCTCGCGAAGTACGCCGGCCCGGAAAGCCGGTACTGTCCGGCCGGGGTGTACGAGTTCGTGAAGAACCCCGATAACAGCGATCGCCTGCAGATCAACGCGCAGAACTGCGTTCACTGCAAGACCTGCGACATCAAGGACCCGACGCAGAACATCGTGTGGGTCACGCCGGAGGGCGGTGGCGGCCCCAACTACGCTGGCATGTAGCACCGGCACGCGAAATCGCTGCGATACACTCGCGGCCGTCAGGAGAGAGCCCGGTGTTTCGATCGGGCCGCCGAAGGCGCAAGGCGACCCGGAAACGGGCCGCTCCAACGCTCAGGCAAAAGGACTGGCAACACGTCGACCGAATGGACGGCGTTCCTCGCTGAAGAGAGGCCCACCCCGAGTGGGTCCACCGAAGGGGCAAGCGTTCGGCCGCGTTGTGGCCGACGTCAATCTCTCAGGTAAAGCGGACAGAGAGGGCATCGGCGGCTGTGCATCCATCGGATGCGCAGCTGATTGTCATGGCCCCCTGGGAATGTTGATGTCCGCCTCCTCGTCCGCAACCGATCTGCTGAAAACTCCGCTGCACGACCTGCACCTCGAACTGGGCGCACGCATGGTGCCCTTCGCCGGCTACAGCATGCCGGTGCAGTACCCCGCCGGCCTGATGGCCGAACACCTGCGCTGCCGCGCCTCGGCGGCGCTGTTCGACGTGTCGCACATGGGCCAGCTTCGGCTGACCGGCGGCGACACCGCCGCTGCGCTCGAATCGATGCTGCCGATCGACGTGGCCGGCCTGGCCGACGGTCAGCAGCGCTACGGTTTCCTGACCGACGAGCAGGGCGGCATCCTCGACGACCTGATGCTGACGCGCCATGGCGTGGGCGAAGCCACCGAGTGGCTGCTGGTCGTCAACGCCGCGAACAAGGACGCCGATATCGCGCTGCTGCACTCGCGCATCGGCGGTCGCTGCACGGTGCAGCCGCGCCCCGATCTGGCGCTGCTGGCGCTGCAGGGCCCGCAGGCCGTGACCGCACTCGCTCGGTTGAATCCCGCCGTCGCCAACCTGACCTTCATGACCGGCGCGGCCGTCACGTTGAACGGCGCGTCCTGTTTCGCCACCCGCTCCGGCTACACCGGCGAGGACGGCTTCGAGATCTCGGTGCCGGCGGCCCAGGCCGAAGCGCTGGCGCGCGCGCTGCTGGCCCAGCCCGAGGTGCAACCCGCCGGTCTGGGCGCCCGCGACACGCTGCGCCTGGAAGCCGGGCTGTGCCTGCACGGCAACGACATCGACACGAGCACGACACCGATCGAAGCCGGTCTGGCCTGGGCGATCCAGAAGGTGCGCCGCGCCGGTGGCGCCCGCGCTGGGGGCTACCCGGGCGCGGCGATCATCGACGCGCAGTTGGCCAACGGCACGACGCGTCGCCGCGTCGGCCTGGTCGGCCTGGATCGCGCCCCGGTGCGCGCCGGCACCGCCCTCGTCGATGCCGGCGGTGCACCGCTGGGCACCGTCACCAGCGGCACGCTGGCACCGACCGCGAACCGACCGATCGCGATCGCCTACCTGCCGAAAGACCACCTCGCGATCGATCACGAGGTGTACGCCGAGGTGCGCGGCAAGCGCCTGCCGATGCGGGTGACAGCGCTGCCCTTCGTGCCGAACCGTTACGTCAGAACACCCGTGCGCTGATCGCTCGCAACCTGCTTTTCACTTCCTCAACCCTTTTTTCTACCGGAGTCCCCGATGCCCCTCCTCTACACCGCCGAACACGAGTGGATCGATGCCACCGACCCGACCGCCGCGATCGTCGGCATCACCGTCCATGCGCAGGACGCGCTGGGTGACGTCGTGTTCGTCGAACTGCCCGAGGTCGGCGCCACGTTCGCCCAGGGCGACGTCGCCGGCGTCGTTGAATCGGTCAAGGCCGCGGCCGACCTGTACATGCCGGTCAGCGGCGAAGTGATTGAAGTCAACGAGGCGCTGCGCGCCGACCCGGCGCTGGCCAACAGCGATCCGCTGGCCAGCGGCTGGTTCTTCAAGGTCCGGTTGTCCGATGCGTCGCAGCTCGGCGGCCTGATGGACAGCGTTGCCTACGACGCGCTGCTCAAGAGCCTCTGACTGTCGTTCCTGATTTTTCACGCACCCCTGCGCTGCAGGGACTGCACCTCCGTACATGGCGACTCGTCCGTGGCTGCGTTGACTGCATGCTGACGACGAGGTTCGCCCCAAAAAGGTCGCAACCATGTTGATGTCCGCCCCTCCTGCCTCCGCCTTCGCGACGCTGACCGCGCTCGAGAACTCCAGCGAGTTCGTTGCACGCCATATCGGCATCACCCCGATCGACGAACAGCGGATGCTGTCGGTGATCGCCCCCGGCACACCGCACTTCACGCGCCGCGCGCTGATCGATGCGATCGTTCCACGCTCGATCGCACGCGCCCGGCCGATGGTGCTGCCCGCACCACTCAGTGAAGCGCAGGCGCTGGCCGAGCTGAAGGCCATCGCGGCGAAGAACCGCGTGCTGAAGAGCTGCATCGGCCAGGGATACCACGGCACGCACACGCCGGGCGTCATCCTGCGCAACATCCTCGAGAACCCCGCCTGGTACACCGCCTACACCCCGTACCAGGCCGAGATATCGCAGGGCCGGCTCGAAGCGCTGCTGAACTTCCAGACCATGGTCTGCGACCTGACAGGCATGGCGATCGCCAACGCGTCAATGCTCGACGAAGCCACCGCCGCCGCCGAGGCGATGACGCTCGCCAGGCGCAGCGTCAAGTCGAAGAGCGATACCTTCGTGGTGGCCGGCGACTGCCATCCGCAGACCATCGAGGTGATCCGCACCCGAGCCGCGCCGCTCGGGCTCAAGGTCGTGCTGGCCAACTCGGCCGCCGAATGGGACGCGCTGATCGCCGGCGGCGATTACTTTGCGGCCCTGGAGCAACTACCGAGCACCAGCGGACAGATTCACGACCTGCGCACCGATGCCGAACGCATCCACCGACACCAGGCCGCCTTCATCGTGGCGGCCGACCTGCTCGCGCTGACGCTGATCACCCCGCCGGGCGAGTTCGGCGCCGACATCGCGCTGGGCACCACGCAGCGCTTCGGCGTGCCGATGGGCGCCGGCGGCCCGCACGCCGCCTACCTCGCGTGCCGCGACGAGTTCAAGCGATCGATGCCGGGACGGCTGGTCGGCGTCAGCGTCGATGCGCACGGCGCACCGGCGTTGCGGCTCGCGCTGCAGACGCGCGAGCAGCACATCCGCCGCGAGAAGGCCACGTCGA
>JAGNYW010000036.1 GCA_017984755.1 Methyloversatilis sp. | reverse complement strand
CAGCACTGCTTGCCGAACAGCCGGTTCCGGAAGGCGTGCGCGCGGCATGGGTCGAATTCGCGGAACTGGTCGAAGCTGCGGGCGTGGGCAGGGCCGAATGGCCGGCCTGCGCCGAACAGATCGCGCGCTGGTACGAGACGCAGATGGATCGCCTGTATGAAGACGCCGTGATCCGCACGGCCGACATCCAGCAGCTCGCACGCCTGGCGTCGACCTACCCGAGTCGCGAGCGCTTCCTGACCGAACTGACGCTCGACCCGCCGGAGGTCACCAGCGATCAGCCTGGTGCGCCGCTGCTCGACGAGGACTACCTCATCCTGTCGACCATTCATTCCGCGAAGGGGCGCGAGTGGACAGCCGTGTCGGTGCTCAACGTGGTCGACGGCTGCATTCCATCGGAAATGTCGACCGGCAACGAAACCGGCATCGACGAAGAGCGGCGGCTGCTTTACGTCGCGATGACGCGTGCGAAGGATCATCTCGAACTGCTCGTGCCGCAGCGCTTCTACATCACGGGGCAGGCGTCGACCGGTGATCGCCACGTGTATGCCGGTCGCACGCGCTTCATTCCCAACCGGCTGCTCGCCCGGTTCGAACAGCACAGCTGGCCTCGTGTCGATGGCGATGCGGCGTCATCGGTGTCGGTCGAGCAGGTGCGCATCGACATCGCCGCGAAGATGCGTGCGATGTGGCAGTGAGTGCATGCGATGCGTCGTCACGGAGATTCATGACTGCGCTGTCGCAACGGTTCATGGTCGCTTGAGACATACCTGCGCGCAAGCGTCGATGCCATCCTAAGCTGCCGTCCCGGCAAGTCATCCGGATGCAGGAAACGGACACTGCATCTAGTAGTTTCGGGACTCCCGGACACTACGGGTACGGTTCGGTGGTGCCCTTCGATGGTATGCACGCAACACCTCTCGCGGCTTCGACGAAAGCCTGCCCGAGCCTTTCCGTCAAAGGCACGATGCCCGGAAACCCGCGTGTGCAAAGCGTTTCGGAGAGGCCATGCGTGGGGCTCCGCAGTAATCGATTCGCGCGATCAGTCAATTTGCGTGCGGCAAGGCTAAAAAAAACTGGACTTTTGCAGTCGTTGCTGCTTTAAAAGCTGATGGTTATGTAATACTTTCGGCCCATGAATCAGTCCTTTGTGACGACCTCTTCAAGCCGCACCTCAGTTGCCGACATGCGCGGCACGCAGGAAATCATTTCCCCGAAAAAATCGTCTCCGTTGCGTACGCGCATCGGCTTGCGTACCCATGCGGGCGCTGTCGCCGCATGGTGTCGTCGCCCGGCATTTTCGAGCGGTGCAATCGCTGCCGGCGGGGTACGCATCGCGGCCATTGAATCCGGCCCCGAATCTGCTTGCATATCTTGTGCCGTCCGTCCGCGCCGATCGTTTGCGCCTGCGACAGGCGAAGGATTTCACGGTATGGGACGGGCAAACCTTCATTAGTCCTTTTGAATGTCGTAAGCAGCCTCGGGCTGCATGCGATCGCAAACCTGACATCCGGATCGCGGCGCGGTCGGGATGTTTTGCGGGTCCTGGATCCGCGAGATACATGCGCGATGCATGCATGTGTCGAACAGTGTTCGTCGCGGAGCACGTGAAGCGTGATTTCGCGCGAGCGGACCTTCCGCCACCGGAGGGGCTGAGGTGCTGTCAATTCCTTTTACCTGGAGGAGAGTAGTCATGGCTGAAGCTGATGCAAAGAAGGGGGCGAAGAAGGCGAGTGCCCCGAGTAAACCTGTCGTTGCCAAACCGGCGGCCAAGAAGGCCGCGCCTGTGAAGGCCGCTGCCAAACCCGCTGCGAAGAAGGCGGCACCGGCAAAGGCTGCTGCAAAGCCGGCCGCCAAGGCCGCTGCGAAGAAGGCGGTACCGGCAAAGGCTGCTGCAAAGCCGGCCGCCAAGGCCGCTGCGAAGAAGGCAGCGCCGGCGAAGGCTGCTGCAAAGCCGGCCGCCAAGGCCGCTGCGAAGAAGGCAGCGCCGGCGAAGGCTGCTGCAAAGCCGGCCGCCAAGCCTGCTGCGAAGAAGGCAGCGCCGGCGAAGGCTGCTGCGAAGCCGGCTGCCAAGGCCGCTGCGAAGAAGGCAGCGCCGGCGAAGGCTGCTGCAAAGCCGGCCGCCAAGCCTGCTGCGAAGAAGGCAGCGCCGGCGAAGGCTGCTGCAAAGCCGGCCGCCAAGCCTGCTGCGAAGAAGGCAGCGCCGGCGAAGGCTGCTGCGAAGCCGGCCGCCAAGCCTGCTGCGAAGAAGGCAGCGCCGGCGAAGGCTGCTGCGAAGCCGGCCGCCAAGCCTGCTGCGAAGAAGGCAGCGCCGGCGAAGGCTGCTGCAAAGCCGGCCGCCAAGCCTGCTGCGAAGAAGGCGGCACCGGCAAAGGCTGCTGCAAAGCCGGCTGCAAAGAAGGTTGCTGCACCGGCTGCGAGCAAGGTCGTTGCAAAGGCGCCGGAATCGGCGCCCGTGTCTTCGGCACCGACGGCAAGCCCGCCTTCTACCGCAGCAACGCCGGGCATCAAGTCCTCGCTCAATCCGGCTGCCGCGTGGCCTTTTCCGACGGGTTCGCGTCCGTCCTGAGTCGTTTTGTTTGACGTGGGGGCACGTCTTGCCCCCACGTATTTTTTTCCATGTTCGTTCTGCTGCCGAACGTGAGTCAGGCGGTCTTACCCCCACTGTTTTACCAAGCTTTACTTGACGAAGTTCGTCCGAGTAAGCACTATCGCGACCGGGTTGACTGATCGCCCTCCCATGACGTCCTGCAAAAAGACGGCGTCATCCGCAGTTTCAGCGTGGTTCGACAGGTCCGCATGGCCCCGTCGAATCGTCAATATGTTCCGGCATGTCCCCCATGCCGCGAATCGTGCGATCGCAAAGTCCTTGTTCGCTCAGTCCGACTGCGCGAATCGGCACTGATCCGTTTGCACGGATCCCTCAGACATCCTGATGGTCTCCGCGAGAGGCGACCTTCGGACGTTCGAAAGGAGTACTGCATGAACAAGCTGGTTTCGGTTTTCAAAGGAATTTTTGCGGTCGTGCTGCACTTTGCGCACGGTGGTCTGCTTGCAGTCGGCCTGATGGTCTGCGTGTTCGTCGGCATGCGGGTGTCGGAGGCTGGGTTGACGCCCAGGATGTTGCCGGCATTGCCAGAGTTTTCACTGGTAAATGCAATCGATCCGGCCAGCGGGCCGGATGCTGCTGCGGCGGATTTCATCCCCGCTCGGACTGGCTCGAACCTGACGTCGCAGCAGAAGGGGCTCATTGATCAGGTTTCGCGCCGTCATCGTGTGGCGCGTGCGGTGGTCGAGCATTACGTGACGCACATCTACTCGGCGTCGGAACAATACCGTCTCGACCCGCTTCTCCTGGTTGCGCTGATTTCGGTCGAGTCCGCGTTCAATCCGACCGCTGAAAGCGTGTGGGGTGCGCAGGGTCTGACGCAGGTCATTCCGCGCTATCACCCGGAAAAGCTCGCACTGCACGGTGCAGACGCCACGCTGCTTGATCCGAAGACAAGCATTTTCGTCGGTGCCCAGGTGCTGCGCGAATACATTCGGTCCGCAGGATCGGTCGAAGCCGGCCTTCAGAGGTATGTCGGTTCGGTCGAAGACCCGGATCTGATCTACTCGAACAAGGTGTTGAACGAGTACCGCCGCCTGCAGTCGATCTTCGCGCCCCACCTCCAGACTGCGCAGGCAGACATCTGATTCCGCGTGGCGCGGGTGCCACGTCGCATTTAAGCGGGCCGCGTCGGTAAACCACAGCACGCGAGTCCCGCCGAACAGCTAAAATCCAGTCTTTTCGCACTGCACCATGCATATCTGTCCGGTATGCATCAGGCGCAGGCGAAGCCACTCGATCGAAGGAGCTGCTGTTCATCATGGACGAACACATTCGCAGTGCTGCACTGGAATATCACCGCAAGCCGCAGCCGGGCAAGATTTCGGTGGTGCCGACCAAGGCGCTGACCAACCAGCAGGATCTATCCCTTGCCTACTCGCCCGGGGTAGCCGCCGCCTGCGAAGAAATCGTTGCCAATCCGCTTGAAGTCAGTTCGCTCACGGCCCGCGGCAATCTGATCGGTGTCATCACCAACGGCACTGCAGTGCTGGGCCTCGGCCCGATCGGCCCGCTCGCCGCCAAGCCGGTGATGGAAGGCAAGGCCGTGCTGTTCAAGAAGTTCGCGAACATCGACGTTTTCGACATCGAGCTCGACGAGCGCGACCCGGACAAGCTGGTTGACATCATCGCCAGCATGGAGCCGACGTTCGGCGGCATCAATCTCGAGGACATCAAGGCACCGGAGTGTTTCTACATCGAGCGCAAGCTGCGCGAACGGATGAAGATTCCGGTATTCCACGACGACCAGCACGGTACGGCAATCGTGGTGGGAGCGGCCGTGCTGAATGGCCTGAAGGCTGTCGGCAAGGACATCCGGGACGTCAAGCTGGTGACGTCGGGTGCCGGTGCCGCCGCGCTGGCCTGCCTCGATCTGCTCGTGCTGCTCGGCATGCCCGTGGAGAACATCTGGGTCACCGACATCAAGGGCGTCGTCTACGAGGGGCGCATCGAGGACATGGAGCCGCTGAAGGCGCGCTATGCCAAGGTAACCGACGCGCGCACGCTGGGTGATGTCATCCATGATGCCGACGTCTTCCTCGGATTGTCGGCAGGTGGTGTGCTGAAGCCCGACATGGTTGTCCGCATGGGCCCGCGCCCGCTGATTTTCGCGCTGGCCAATCCGACGCCGGAAATCCTGCCGGAGGAAGTCAAGGCGGTGCGCGACGATGCGGTCATTGCGACAGGGCGTTCGGACTATCCGAATCAGGTCAATAACGTCCTGTGCTTTCCCTTCATCTTCCGCGGTGCGCTCGATGTCGGCGCGACGACGATCACCGAAGAGATGAAGCTGGCAGCGGTACTCGCGATTGCCGAGCTTGCGCAGGTCGAACAAAGCGAAATCGTGCGCGCGGCCTACGGCGAGCAGCCCATTTCATTCGGCCCCGAGTACCTCATCCCGAAGCCGTTCGATCCGCGTCTCATCGTGAAGATCGCACCTGCCGTGGCGCAGGCGGCCATGGATTCCGGCGTGGCAACGCGGCCGATCGAGGATTTCGAGGCCTATCGCCAGCAACTGAACAATCTGGTCTGGATTTCGGGCCTCGTGATGAAGCCGGTGTTTGCCGAAGCGAAGCGCAATCCGAAACGCATCATCTACGCGGAAGGTGAAGATGAACGCGTGCTGAGCGCGGTGCGCAACGTGGTGGATGAGGGGCTTGCGCGCCCCATCCTGATCGGCCGGCGCGATGTGGTGCTGTCGCGCATCCAGAAGCTTGGCCTGCGACTGCGACCCGAGGTGGATTTCGAACTGGTGACGCCGGACAACGATCCGCGCTACAAGGAGCTGTGGTCGCTTTATTACAGCCTTACGCAGCGCAAGGGCATTTCCGTCGACTACGCCAAGCTCGAGGCGCGTCGCCGTACCACGCTGATCGGCGCATTGCTGACCCGTCTGGGGTATGCCGACGGGCTGATCTGCGGCACGTTCGGCCATTTCGGGCGGCACCTCGGCTTCGTTCGCAATGTGCTAGGTCTGAAAGAGGGCCTCAGCAACTTCTACGCGATGAACCTGCTGAACCTTCCCGGCCGCACGGTCATGCTTTGCGACACGTACGTCAATTACGATCCGACCGCAGAACAGGTGGTCGAGATGACAGTGCTGGCTGCTGAGGAAGCGCGTCGTTTCGGCATTGAACCCAAGATCGCGTTGCTGTCGCACTCGAATTTCGGCTCGGACAACACGCCGACCGCCGAAAAGATGCGCCGCGCCCTGCAGACGCTGCACGCCGACTACCCGCATCTCGAAGTCGAGGGTGAAATGCACGGAGATGCGGCGCTCGATACGGATATCCGGACCCGCATCTTCCCCAATTCCAGGCTGCGGGATCAGGCCAACCTGCTCATCTTCCCGACGCTGGACGCAGCGAACATTTCCTACAATCTCCTGAAGACGGCGGCTGGCGAGGGCATGACTATCGGTCCCATCCTGCTGGGTGCCCAGCGCCCGGTGCACATCCTCACGCCGACGGCGACGGTGAGGCGCATCGTCAACATGACCGCGCTGACGGTGGTCGAAGCGAGCCAGACCCGCTGAGTACGTTCGCAGCAAGTTGAAATCCGCGCGCCGGTTACTGCCGGCGTGCGATCGGAAGGGGGGCGCGGTGCAGCAAGCAAGGACGGCGCTGGTGTTGTCCGGAGGTGGCGCGCGGGCTGCTTACCAGGTCGGTGTGCTGTCTGCCGTGCGTGACCTGCTGCCCGACACGCGCATAAATCCCTTTCCCATCCTGTGCGGTACCTCCGCCGGCGCCATCAATGCGGTGTCGCTGGGCGTATACAGCGAGGATTTCGGCGACGCTGTCGACAATCTGCTGAGCATCTGGCGCAACTTCCACGCCGGGCAGGTCTATCGCGCCGACAACATCGGCATTGCCCGCACCAGCGGGCGCTGGCTGCTGGCGCTGATGTTCGGCTGGGCGGTTGACCGCTACCCGCAGTCTCTGCTCGACAACACGCCGCTGCGCGAACTGCTGACGGAAAGACTGGATTTCAGCCGCATACAGCGGGCCATCGATCGCGGGGCGCTGTACGCGCTGTCAGTCACGGCCTCGGGTTACACGTCGGGCGATAGCGTGGCTTTCTTCGAGGGCGGCGAACACATCGAGCCCTGGAAGCGCATGCAGCGTGCCGCTTCGCGAACGCCGCTCAAGGTCGAGCACCTGCTGGCATCGAGCGCCCTGCCATTCATCTTTCCGGCCACGAGAATCAATCGAGAATACTTCGGCGACGGATCGATGCGGCAGCTCGCGCCGATCAGTCCGGCGGTGCACCTCGGTGCCGAGCGCATCTTCATCGTCGGTGTCGGTCGCATGAACGAGAAGGACCAACGCCGCCGCGGCGACCTCTACCCGTCACTGGCCCAGGTTGCCGGTCATGCGCTGGCCAGCATTTTCCTCGACCAGTTGATGGTGGACATCGAGCAGTTGCAGCGCGTCAATGAAATTCTCGGCCGCGTCCCGGACCACGTCATCGCCGGAATGGGGCTGCCGCTGCGGCCGATCGAAACGCTGGTGATCTCTCCCTCGGAACGGCTGGACGATATTGCTGCGCGTCACGTCGATGCGCTGCCGTTCGCGGTGCGAACCCTGCTCGGTGGCGTCGGCGGAACCAAGCGTGCCGGTGGCGGGCTGGCCAGCTACCTGCTGTTCGAGAAGCCCTATACCCGGGCGCTGATCGACCTCGGCTATCGCGATACGATGGCGCGCGCAGGGGATGTCGTGGCTTTTCTCGGCCTCAAGCAAGCCGGCGTGGCGCCGTGAATAACTGCGTCACGATCGCGAAACCGCCATAAGAATGCCTTCCATGCTCTTATTTTCGTTTGAAAAAATGACGTCGAGAGGTAGACTATTTTCAATTGATTCACCAGCCGGGGAAACGAATATGTTCCTGAAGTACCTGACGGTCAGTTGCGTGGCTTTCATCGTCAGCCTTGGCGCTTCGTTCCATGTCGAGGCGGCCGGCACCGAAAGGTCCGCGCAAGCCAAACCCAGCAAGAAAAAGCTTGCAAAGGCCGTTCAGTCCAAGCGCATAAAGCAGACCTACGCGAAGAAGAAGGCGACGAAACACGTTGCCATGCGCGCGGTCAGCGACCCGGATCTCGACCCGCTCGGACTGCCGAACGTGAAGTCGGCATCGGTACTTGTTCAGGATCAGAGTTCCGGCGAAGTGCTGTTCGAACGCAATTCCGATGCGATCGTGCCGATCGCATCGATCACCAAGCTCATGACCGCCATGGTTGCGCTGGATGCCCGTCCGGCGCTCGATGAAACGCTCGAGGTGAGTGAGGACGACGTCGATCATCTCAAGAACACCCGCTCGCGCCTGTCGATCGGCACGCGTCTTTCCCGCGAGGAGTTGCTGCATCTCGCACTGATGTCTTCGGAGAACCGTGCTGCATCGGCACTGGCTCGTCACTATCCGGGTGGTCAGCAGGCGTTCATCGCCGCGATGAACCTCAAGGCTCACGACCTCGGTCTGGCTGATACGCAGTTCTTCGACAGCACGGGCCTCAACCCCAGCAACGTGTCGTCGGCGCGCGATCTGGCCAAGCTTGTTGCGGCGTCGTCCCGCTATCCGCTGATCCGCGAATTTTCGACCACGCGCGACGGTTCGTTCGCCGTGAAGGGGAAGACGCTGCACTACAACAACACCAATGCGCTGGTGTCGAGTTCGGACTGGGAAATCGGCCTGCAGAAGACGGGGTTCACCAATGAAGCCGGCAAGTGTCTCGTCATGCAGGCATGGCTCAACCAGAAGCCGGTTGTCATCGTTCTCCTTGATTCGTGGGGCCGGCTGACGCGTATCGGCGACGCCAATCGCATCCGCAAGTGGGTCGAACAGCTGGCGCTGCAGGGTGCCGGAGCGGGCTGACAGTCATGCGTGAAGCACTGCCGGGCGGTCGCGGCGAGGTCGGCCTGTTCGTGACCTGTCTGGTCGATCTCATGCGTCCGTCGATCGCCTTTGCGGCGCTCAGACTCATCGAAGCAGCCGGCTACAAGGCGGTCGTGCCGACCAGCCAGACCTGCTGCGGGCAGCCCGGCTACAACGCCGGTGACGCAGTGGCCGCGCGCACGCTGGCGCGCAAGGCGATCGCTGAGTTCGAAAACTTCTCCTTCGTGGTCGCGCCGTCCGGTTCCTGTGCCGGCATGATCCGCACGCATTATCCCGATCTTTTCGCAGACGATCCCGAATGGCTGGGTCGGGCAAATGCGCTTGCAACGCGCACCTTGGAGCTGACGCAATTTCTGGTCGACGTGGCAGGCATGACCGTCGTACCGTCCGATTTCGCAGGCTCGGTCACCTATCACGACAGCTGCGCCGGGCTGCGCGAACTGGGCGTCAAGCGCCAGCCGCGCGCGCTGATCGATGGCATGCCAGGGGTCGATCGCGTTGATCTGAATGAATGCGAGGAATGCTGCGGGTTCGGCGGCCTCTTCTCGGTCAAGTATCCCGATATTTCGGGGGCCATCGTGCAGCGCAAGTGCGACAACATCCGCGCCGCCGGTGCTCAGGCGGTGGTGCTGGGCGATCTCGGCTGCATGATGAACATCGAGGGGCGCCTGCGCCGCAACGGCGACGAGGTCACGCAGGTCATCCACGTCGCCGAACTGCTGGCCGGCAAATAGGGCACGTCATGGAAATCCGCTCCATGCACTTCGTCGACCGGGTACGGCAGCGGCTCGATGACCCGGAACTGCAGCGCAACCTGACCCGGACGCGCGGCCGCAATGCTGCAGCCCGTGCCGCTTCGCTCGATTCGCTGGACGACTTCGACGCGGTACGTTCGCGCGCCACCGAAATTCGCGCATCGGTACTGCGCGACCTCGATCTCTGGCTCGAGCGGTTCGAGCAGGAAGCGATCCGCCGCGGCGCCACGGTGCTTTGGGCGCGTGACGGCGACGAGGCATGCCGGCTGGTGATAGACATCGCGCGTCGCCATGATGTACGCACCGTCGTGAAGGCAAAGTCGATGGTGTCGGAAGAAGCCGGCCTGAACGCGGCGCTCGAGGCGGCGGGCATCCGGCCGGTCGAGACGGATCTGGGCGAGTACATCCTGCAGATCAACGACAACGAACCACCTTCGCACATCATCATGCCGGTGATTCACAAGTCGAAGGAGCAGGTGTCGGAACTGTTCGCGCGCATCCACGGCACGCCGCTCAAGACCGATATCGTCGAACTGACGCGCGAAGCACGCGAAAGGCTGCGGCCGGATTTCCTGTCTGCCGAAATGGGCATTTCCGGCGGCAACTTCCTGGTTGCCGAAACCGGGTCGGTGGCCATCGTGACGAACGAAGGCAACGGCCGAATGTGCACCACGATGCCGCGCGTGCACGTCGCGCTCACCGGCATCGAGAAGGTGATCCCCACGCTCGACGATCTGGCCACGCTGATGCGCATCCTGCCGCGCTCGGCCACCGGGCAGGCCATATCGAATTACGTTTCGCTGCTGACCGGACCCAGGCACGAAGGCGACGCCGACGGTCCGCAGCACATGTACTTCGTGCTCGTCGACGGCGGCCGTTCCGATCTGATCGCCGGCGACTTCGAACCGATGCTGCGCTGCATCCGCTGCGGCGCCTGCATGAACCATTGTCCGGTCTATCAAACCGTGGGCGGACATTCCTACGGCTGGGTGTATCCGGGGCCGATGGGGTCGGTGCTGACACCGCTCTATCAGGGTCTGGAGAAGGCGAAGGATCTGCCGCAGGCTGCCACGCTGTGCAATCAGTGCGGTGTGGTGTGTCCGGTCTCGATTCCGCTGCCCGACCTGATGCGCAAGCTGCGTGAAAAGCAGGTCGAGCAGGGGCTGCGTCCATGGACCGAACGCCTTTCGCTGCGTCTCTGGGCCTGGGTGGCCGCACGGCCGCGGCTGTATGCAATCGGTGCTCGTGTCGCCGTGCGTTATCTCGGATGGCTGGCCGATGGACGCGACCGCATCCAGGCGATGGGCGTGGCGCCGGGCTGGACATCGCAGCGCGACTTTCCGGCGCCGGCTGAGCGGACCTTCCGCGATCTGTATGCCGAGCAGCAGCGCGGGAGCGGGCGATGAGCAGCGCACGGGATGACATTCTCGGCCGTGTCCGGCAGCGCATCGGGCGCGATCCGGCTGACCGGGCGGGCGCACAGGAACGCGTCGCGCGCACGATCGCACACCCGCAGTCCGGTCCGCGCCCCTCGTATGCCGGCGATCTCGCCGCGCGCTTCATCGAGCGCGCCCGGGCCCTGATCTCAACCGTAGACGAGTGCCCGCTGGCGACCGATGTGCCACGGCGTTGTGCCGAGTGGTTGCGGGCACAGGGGCTGGGCGGCGACATTGTCGTGGCGCCGGGACTCGCTCACCTCGACTGGCTTGGCGCCGGCCTGGCGACGCGGGTCGGACCGGCTACGGGCAGCGATCTGGTGGGTGTCACCGGCTGCTTCCGCGCTATCGCCGAAACCGGTACGTTGATGCTCTGTTCCGGCGCAGGCTCTCCCGCCGTCAACAGCCTGCTGCCCGAGACCCACATTGCGGTGGTTCAGCGGGCGCACATCGTGGCCGACATGGAAGCAGCGTGGCACGATGCGCGCCGCGAACTCGCGCGCTGGCCGCGCGCGGTCAATCTGGTCTCCGGGCCGTCGCGAACGGCCGACATCGAACAGACCATCGTACTCGGCGCGCATGGTCCTTATCGCGTGCATCTGGTGATCGTCGGATGATGAGCTTTCTCCGCCGGGCTGGCGAAGCGTCCGCCCCTCGCACTGAGAAGCCGCGTCGGCAACCGTCGGTACTCCGGAGTCTGAAGAATTGACCGAATCGCAGCGGAGCAGGAAACGCTCCGGCAGACGTCTGCCCACGTGTTGGCGCCTTGGCACGCGATGTGTGCAACTGACAGCGCTGATCGTGCTGCCGGCGCAGGCGCAGGTACAACCCGAGTCGCCCTTCCTGGACGACAACCTGCCGGTGGTGCTGTCGCTGACACGACTGCCGCAGCGCATCGATGACGCACCGGGCGCGGTCACCCTGTTCACGCGGGCTGACATCGAACGCCTGGGCTACCGGCGCCTGCCGCAACTGCTGAGACTGGTTCCCGGCATGAACGTGATGAACGATACCGGCCACTCACCGGCACTGTTCTATCACGGTCTCGGTACGCTGAATCCCAACCGCATGCAGGTGCTGATCGACGGCCGCTCCGTCTACTCGCCCTACCTGTATGGCTACGTCGATTGGGATGCCCTGCCGCTGACGATGGATGAAATCGAGCGCATCGAAGTCGTGCGCGGCTCCAATGCCGCGACCTACGGATCGAATGCCGTGGCTGGGGTGGTGAATATCGTCACCCGTTCAAGCAATGAGGGACCTGCGGCCAGCGTGTCGACGACGCTCGGAAATCGCAACATCGTCGATGTGTCGGCGCGAGTGCATCGCAGCTTCGGTCCATTGAGCATCGCCATCAATGCCCGGAGCATGGGTGACGAAGGTTTCGAGCAGCGCAACGACGACGCACGGCTGAATGCATCGACGCTGAGGGCCGATCTCGCACTCAACGGTTCGGACGAGATCAACCTGATGGCCGGACAGAGCTCCGGCTCCCGCGGCGTCGGCTACCCGTTCGGCGTGTCCGGCAATCGCGACAACAGCAACGGCTTTCGCGATGTGAGCACCGACAACTGGTTTGCACATCTGCGTTTCCGGCGTCTCGTCGCCTCCGACAATGAGTGGTCGGTCGGCTATTACCGCAATGAGGATCGCGGCCGCGAAGAGTGGTTCGGCGAAGCGGGGCCTTTCTTCGGTGCCCCGGTCGGCGTATTTGCGCCCATTCCGATCGACTACAACCGCACAGCGACCCGGCAGAACCTGGATTTCCAGCACCAGTTCGTCCCCGTCGCCGACTGGCGGTTGGCGTGGGGTTTGGAACTGCGCCGCGACGAACTGAAGTCCGAGCGGATGTTTGCGCTGAGCGGACGTGAATCGCAGGGACTGTTCCGCGTATCGCTGAATGCGGAGTGGCATCCGAATGCATTGTGGACGCTCAACTTCGGCAACATGATCGAGCGTTTCCAGGGGCAGAGCCCGCAGGCTTCGCCGCGTGCTTTCGCCACCTTGCACGTGTCGCCGCAGCACGCACTGAAGGCCGGCGTGAGCCGGGCTTTCCGTCAGCCGGCCCTGATCGAGGCACGTGGCGATTCGCGTTTTGTTGACACCCGCTTGCCATTGCCCGGCGGGCGCATCCAGCGCACCTACGTGGGTAACCCGAGCCTGCAGCCGGAGCGGCTGGATTCGGCAGAGTTCGGCTATGTGGGACAGTTCGGTCACGCGACGCTTGACGTCCGCGCCTTCTACGAGCGCTTCAATCACCTGATCACCGAGACGGAATTTTCCGATCCGGCATTTCCGCTGGACGGCCGCACTTATGCCGAAAGCGAAGGGGTGCGCATTTCGGGCATCGAGTATCAGTACCGGTACCGCAACGATGTCCGGGAAATCTGGTGGGCGCATGCCTTGCCGCGCATCAGTTCCGAACCGGTCTGCGATCCGGGGCAGACCTGTTTCTCGACCACCGTCCCGACTTCGAGCTGGTCGCTCACCTGGCTTGAGCAACTGCCGCGGGACTGGTCGGTGTCGGCAACGCTGTTCGGCGTGAATGCAGCGCAGTTCCTCAACGGCAGCGAGAAAACCGAAGCACATCAGTCACTCGATGCCCGCATCTCGAAGAAATTCCGCACAGCGGATGCGGTCTGGGAGGCGGCGCTGTCATTCACGGACATCGGTCCGGGTTACGAGACCTTCAATGACAACCGCAGACGTGTTCCTTTCAATACCGTCGCGCGTCAGACCATGCTGACGCTGCGCGCAAGCTGGTTCTGAGGCTCCGGCGCCCTATCCCGTATCATGATGACCATATAAACAGGCGATCACCGTCAGGGAGAAAACAGGGTGCGGAGTCGCTTCGGACTCAGTCGCCTCGGCTTTCGCAGCCGGGTGCTGGTTGCTGCCCTGCTCCCTTCGGTGGCCATCGCTCTCGCGCTGGCCATCCACTTCACCAGTACGCGAATAGCCGACATCGAGCGATCGCTCATCGATCGCGCCATGCTGCTTTCCGGCAGCCTGGCACCCGCGTCGGAATACGGTCTGTTCGCAGGCAATCTCGACGTCCTGCAGTCGCTGGCTGATTCGACCACGCGCGAGCGCGGCGTGGATGGTGTGCTCATATTCGATCGCGACCATGTCGTTCTTGCCCGGGCTGGCTTGCTGAGCGAGGTGGCCCTGTCCCGGATCGAAGCGGTCGCCGCGCCCACGCTTGTGGCGAGTGGAGAAACCTTTCATCAGTTCGCTGCGCCGGTGTTCAGCATTCAGGCGGCGGCCGATGTGCTGCTCGACGACGGCGCCGGAACATCGGGCATGAAGCGCATCGGCACCGTGGTGGTGCAGGTGTCGCGTTTCGGCAGCGCCCAGGCGCGGCGCGAGCTGATCACCAGCGCCGTGCTCATCACCCTGGGTGGATTGTTGATGGCCGGTCTGTTCGCACGCTTTCTGTCGGACGGCGTGACCGCACCCGTGCGAGCGCTGGCCGATACGGTCCAGCGCATCGAGCGGGGCGACTTCTCGGTGCGGGCACGTACCGGCGCCCAGGGCATCCTGCAGGTACTCGAGCACGGGATCAACCGGATGGCGGTTGCGCTCGAAACCGCGCGCGCAAGTCTTGAGCAGCGGGTGCGCGATGCGACGGCCCGGATGAAGGAACAGAAGGAAGTAGCGGAACAGGCAAGTCGCGCGAAGACGCAGTTCGTCGATGCGCTGCTGCACGACCTGAGTCAGCCGCTGATGGCGATGGGTCTGGACATCCGCACGCTCAAGCTGCGACTGCGCGATGACGAAAGCCTCAGCCTGCTGTCGCGGCTCGAGCGATCGTCACTCAAGCTGGAGAACATGCGCGACGTGCTGCTCGACGTGGCCCGCCTGGAATCCGGTGCGACGCAGCCGCGCATCACCGACTTCCCGCTCGAACGCGTGCTGGAAAGCCTGCGTGTGACCTTCGATGCGCAGGCGGCGGAAAAGGGGTTGCGCTTTCAGGTACGCCGCACGTCCGCATGGTGTCGGTCCGATCCGCTGCTGCTCGAACGCGTGCTGGCCAACCTCGTGTCCAATGCGCTGCGCTACACGCCGCACGGGACGGTACTGGCCGGTGTCCGGCTCCTGAAGGGCGGACGCATGCGGGTAGAAGTGCGTGACAGCGGGCAGGGCATTCCGGCCGATCGCATCAACGACGTGTTCGACGAATTCGTCCGCCTGCCCGGCACCGACGCGGGTGCCGCCGGTCGCGGCATGGGTCTGGGGCTGGCCATCGTCAGGCGTCTGTGCGCGCTGCTCGGGCACGAACTCACTGTCCGCTCGGCACCTGGTCGCGGTTCGACCTTCAGTGTCGACCTTCCGCGCGTGCAGGCCATCGTGCAGCCCCCGGTCACGCAGACGCTGCCCGGTCTGCAGCGTCTGGCGGGATACCGGGTGGCGCTGATCGACGATGACGAAATCGTGCTTCAGTCAGTGCAGGCCTTGCTGCTTTCGGTGGGCATAGACGTGGTGGCCGGCACCTCTGCCGATTTCGTACTGCGACAATTGCGGCAGGCCGGTGCTCCCGCCTTCATCATCAGCGATTACCAGTTGGGGGAGGGGACCGACGGGCTGGCCGCCGTGCTCTCTCTGCGACGCGAACTGGGAGAGGATATTCCCGCGCTCGTGATGACCGGGCTGGCCGCCACGCGCGAGCTGGAGATCGAACTCGAGGGGCACGGCATTCCGCTGGTGGCGAAGCCGGTGCGTCCGGTGGTGCTCGATGCGGTGATCGGCGGCATGCTCGATGCCGCCGAAGACGTCCATGAATGACCGCGGCGTGCTGGCGGCAAGACCTGCCGAGACACGCCCTACTGTTTCGGAACGCGTCGCGGCAGCCGTATGCCCATTTCCGACAGGGCGAACAGCGCCTGCGTGCGGTTCTTGACCCCGAGAAGGCGCAGGATGGTTGAAATGTGAGTTTTTGCGGTGCCGTCCGAAATGCCCAGTTCGCGGCAGATGAGCTTGTTGGGCATGCCTTCGATCATCAGCGTCAGAACCTGAATCTGGCGGGGCGTGAGTCCGATGTCTGCAACGTCCTGCACGCTCGGTCTCGGCGGACGGGCGTCGCGGACGTCGTTCAGTATCTGCTGAGGTACATAGATGCCGCCCTTCATGACCAGCTGAAGCGCACTGATCAGCACGGACGTGGTCGAACTTTTGGAAATGAACCCCATGGCGCCCTGATCGATCGAACAGGTGATCGTCTCGCGGTCGTCCTGTGCTGAAATGACGACCACCGGTACGTCCGGAAATTCACTGCGCAGTTGCACCAGCAGCGAAGTGCCTTCGGAATCGGGCAGATTCAGGTCCAGCATGACCAGATCCGGGCGCAGGCCACCGCGCAGCATGGACAGCGCGCGCGCTGCCAGAAGGGCGCATCGGACGTCGGGGGCGCTGTCGATGCCTGCCAGCACGCTGCGCAGGCCTTCCACGACCAGCGGCTGATCTTCGATGATCATGACCTGCATGAGAATGTTGTGCCGGGTAGCAATCGATGGGGTTTGTCGGTGGCGTGCAAGCAGAGCCATTTCAATTCATGCTACAGCAAGGAGAAAATACGTTGAAGCACGGCCTGATACTGTTTGGACACGGATCCCGCGATCCGGAATGGGCCCGGCCGCTGCGCGAAGTCGCAGCCCTGGTCGCCGCAGCGCCTGCGGCGCCCTGTGTGGAGCTTGCCTTTCTCGAGTTTCTCGAACCGGATCTCGGACAGGCGTGTGCCGGTCTGGCTGCAAGGGGCGTCACGCGGATTTCGGTGGTACCGATGTTCATTGCGCAGAGCGGTCACGTGCGTCGCGATCTTCCTGCCCGGATCGAGGCGGTGCGGGCCCTTCATCCGCAGATACGGATAGACCTTTCGGTGGCAGTCGGAGAGGACGCGCGCGTCCAGTCGATGATGGCTGAAGTCGCCCTCTCCGCGTTTGCCGACTGACGGAGGATTCAAGACTGGGCGCAGAAAGCCGTTACCCGACGGATTGGTCGGGTGCTCTCAGGTTTGCTGGGACGGTCGGCGTGAAACTCCGGAGCTGTCAATGCTTGGCTTTCCATCAAAAGTAAGAATGCTGGTCGTTGACGATGAGCCCGGCAACATCGAGATCATCCGGGCCTACCTCGAGGCGCCGGATATCGAAATCGTCGTGGCGCACGACGGGCTTCAGGCGTGGTCGCTGCTCGAAGACGTCGAGCAGGAATACGAACTGATCATCCTCGATCGCATGATGCCGCGGCTGGACGGCATGGAAGTGCTGCGCCGGATCCGCCGCACGCCGAGGCTCCGCGCGCTGCCGGTCATCATGCAGACGGCGGCGGCCACTCCGGATCAGGTGCGAGAGGGTCTGCAGGCGGGCGCGCGTTACTACCTGACCAAGCCCTACGAGCCGGACGCGCTGCTCGCCATTGCGAAGACTGCGCTGGACGAGGTCCGGCGCACGCGCGAAACCCAGCTCAGGGTCGACGACATGCGTCGTGCGATGATCACGCTGATCAGCGCCGAGTTCGAATTCGCCACGCTCGCTCAGGCGACCCAGCTTTCCAGTCTCGCGTCACTGGCGGCACCGCAGCCCGAAAACATCGTGATGGGACTGAGCGAGTTGCTCATCAACGCGGTGGAACACGGCAACCTGGGCATCACCTACGAGGAAAAATCCAGGCTGCGCATGGAAGACCGCTGGCAGGAAGAAGTCGAAGCCCGCCTGCTGCTGCCCGAGTACCGGAACAGGCGCGCTCATCTTCTTGTCCTGCGTTCTGCCGATGAAGTCCGCTATGTCGTGACCGACCAGGGCGTTGGTTTCGACTTCGGCCGCTACCTCGATTTCGATCCGGAACGCGCATTCGATCCGAACGGACGCGGCATTTCGATGGCGCGTCAGCTGTGTTTCCAGAGCCTTGAGTACATCGGCTGCGGAAACGTTGTCCACGCGACGGTGGCCATTGCATGACTACGCCGGACGCCGTCATGCAGGATGCCGGACAGGATGCGGTGCGCAGCCACATCCGCAAGCTCACGGTGCTGGTCGTCGACGACACGCTGATCGGCCGGGCGACGGTCACCGCGCTGCTGCGCAGGCTCGGTATCCGCTACATCGAGGCGGCCGACGGCAATGCGGCCATCAGAGCCTTCCGTACCTACAAGCCGGACATCGTGCTGATGGACGTCGAGATGCCGGGCATGGACGGACTGGAGGCGACGCGCGAGCTGCGTCGACTGAGTTCGGGCACCTGGCTGCCGATACTGCTGCTGTCGGCACGATCGGACGACGAAGACATGATTGCGGGGCTCGAGGCGGGTGCCGACGACTATCTCGCCAAGCCGATCCGGCGCGCCATCCTGGTTGCCAAGCTGTCGGCCTGCGCGCGACAGCTCTCGATGCAGGCCAGCATGGCTGTCTATCGTGCCGAGCAGGAAGCGGAAATCGAGTTCGCACACAAGGTCATCGAACGCCAGGTGCAGGGCAAGATGTTCGACGATCCGCGCGTTCGCCATTCGGTGACGCCGACCACCAAGTTCTCCGGCGATATCGTGGCCCTGTCGCAGGCGCCTTCCGGTGCCCGGTATGCGTTGCTGGCCGATGCCACAGGGCACGGCATGGCCGCTGCCATCAGCGCGCTGCCCGTGCTGCAGGTGTTCTTCGGAATGGCGGCAAAGAATCTGACGCTGCAGTTGATGGCCGGCGAAATGAATCGCCACCTCATGAGCACACTGCCGATCGGCCGCTTCGTCGCAGCCAGCATGGTCCGCCTGGGCGATGGTTTCGGCGAGCTGTGGGTCGGCGGGACGCCGGACGTACTCTGGCTGGACAGCAACGGAGTGGTGAAGGAACGCTTCATATCCTCGAATCTGCCGCTCGGCATCGATGGTGACGATGCGATGAGCGTCCCGCCGAGACACTTCCGCTGGACGCCGGGTGATCAGCTGGTGCTCTGTTCCGACGGCTTGATCGAAGCACAGAACGCGCTGGGCGATCCGTTCGGCATTCAGCGACTTGAAGATGTACTGCGCAGCTGCGCTCCCACCGAGCGCCATGATTCGGTGCGCAGGGCGCTCGCGATGCATCTGGACGGGGCGTCGGCCCACGATGATGTGTCGCTCATGGTGATGGATCTCGACTGAAATCACGGGCGAATCGCCCGTGGTCTTCACTGCAGTGCGTCTCTGCCCGGGTTGGCACAGCGATTGCATGCCTGAACACGTATTCATCCCGATTCCGCATTCCGATGGCCGTGCTCAATGTTCTGGTGGTGGACGAATCACGCAAGCGCGCAGCGGAGATCTGCGCCGGGCTCGCCTGCGCCGGCTATCAGGTCGCTGCCGTGCTGTCCAGCGCCTACGACCTGCATCTTCGGGTCGAAGAGCTGAAACCCGACGTCATCCTGATCCAGACGGAATCACCGTCTCGCGACACGCTGGAACACATGGCTGCAATGGATCGCGAAAAGCCGCGGCCGGTCATCGTTTTCGCCAATGACTCGGACAGCAAGACGATACGTCGCGCCATGAAGGCCGGTGTATCGGCCTACGTGGTCGATGGCCTGGATTTCCGACGCATCAAGCCCATCATCGACGTCGCGCTCGCGCGCTTCGAAGAACATCAGGAATTGCGTCGTGCGCGCGACGAAGCGCGGCAGAAACTATCCGACCGCATCACCGTCGATCGCGCCAAGGGCGTGCTGATGAAGCTGCGCGGCATCGACGAAGATGCCGCCTATCACACGCTGCGCAAGCTTGCGATGGAACGGGGCAAGACCATCGCTGCCGTGTCGGAAGATCTCCTTGCGACGGCACGTCTGCTCGGTTGATCGGCGGCTGCCTGCAGGTTTGTTCGTGATGGTGCGTGAAGTGCCGCTGTTGCACCGCACAAGTGCGAGGGGCAGTTTCCAGAAGATCTCATCAGCGCAAAAAATGAATAAAAATTCAATTAAAACAAAATATTAAATTGGGAGTGTGGTCGCTGGCACGCAGCGTGCTGATGGTAAGTCAAGGCGCGACAACGATGTTGCGGCCAGCGAGGCGTGAAGGCCTCCTACAGGGACAGGGGCGTCCATCCGGTCGGCTTTCTCAGCCGAGGATGTACGCCCTTTCTGCATTCTGGAATTCGAAAATGAACGAACGGAGAACATCATGGCCGAGCATCCCGAACAGGCGCACAGCGTTATCGAAACATCAGACCGGCGCCGCTCATTTCTCAGACAGGGCGCTGCCCTTGCCGGAGGCGCCGCGCTCATGAGCATGGTCCCGCCCGGCGTACGATCCGGCGCATGGGCTGCCGGTTCCGACGCACCGGAAAAGAAGGAGGTGCGCATCGGCTTCATTCCGCTGACCGACTGTTCCAGCGTGGTCATGGCTGCGGTGCAGAAGTTCGACGAGAAGTACGGCATCAAGATCATCCCGTCGAAGGAAGCGTCGTGGGCTTCGGTGCGCGACAAGCTGGTGAATGGTGAGCTCGACGCGGCTCACGTGCTGTATGGCCTTGTCTATGGCGTGCATCTGGGTATCGGAGGCCCGAAGAAGGACATGGCCGTGCTGATGAGCCTGAACAACAACGGTCAGGCCATCACGCTCGCCAACAAGCTCAAGGATCAGGGCGTGACCGATGGCGCCAGCCTGAAGAAGCTGCTGACCGCCAAGCCCGGCGATTACACCTTTGCGCAGACCTTCCCGACCGGCACGCACGCCATGTGGCTGTATTACTGGCTGGCCGCGCACGACATCAATCCGATGAAGGACGTGAAGGTCATCACCGTGCCGCCGCCGCAGATGGTGGCCAACATGCGTGTCGGCAACATGGACGGATTCTGCGTCGGAGAGCCGTGGAACAACCGCGCCATCATCGACAAGATCGGCTTCACCGCCGTGACCACACAGGACATCTGGACCGATCACCCGGAAAAGGTGCTCGGCACCACTGCGGACTGGGTCAGCAGGAACCCGAACACCGCGCGGGCCATGACGGCCGCCATCCTGGAAGCCGGCAAGTGGATCGATGCTTCGCTGGCGAACCGGCGCAAGACGGCGGAAACGGTTGCTGCAAAGTCCTACATTAACACCGACATGGACGTCATCCTCGAACGCATGCTGGGCCGCTACCAGAACGGTCTCGGCAAGAGCTGGGACGACAAGAATGCGATGAAATTCTTCAATGACGGTGCGGTGAATTTCCTCTATCTGTCGGACGGCATGTGGTTCCTGACCCAGCACAGGCGCTGGGGTCTGCTGAAGTCCGACCCCGATTACCTGGCCGTTGCCAAGGCCATCAACCGCATCGACATCTACAAGCAGGCGGCTGCGGCTGCCGGTGCGCCGCTGCCGAAGAGCGACATGCGTTCGCACAAGCTGATCGACGGCGTCGTGTGGGATGGCAAGGATCCGCAGAAGTACGCCGCCGGTTTCAAGATCAACGCCGCGTGAGGACGTCCGGCGCGGAATGTCCTCCGTGCCGGACTGCAACGAAAGGAGACATTCATGAGTGCAGCCATCATCGCTTCCGACAAGGTCATTTCCATGCATGCCACGTCTGCGTCCCCGCCGGCTTCGGCGGCCAATGAACCGGTGCGCCCGGCCGCGCCGGTCGTTGCCGCCGCACCGCGCGAGCCGCGCACGCCGGTGTCGGACATCCTGCTCGGCATCTTCAAGGCCGTCTTTCCGCCGGTCGCCGGCATGGCGCTGCTGATCGGCATCTGGGCGCTGCTCGCGTCGGGCGGTGGCAGCATTCCCGGGCCGCTTCCGGTGTGGGAGGCGGCCAAGGTGCTGTTCGCCGATCCGTTCTACAACAACGGACCGAACGACATGGGCATCGGCTGGAACGTTCTTTCCTCGTTGCAGCGCGTCGGCATCGGCTTCGGTTTCGCCGCCCTGGTGGGCATACCGCTCGGCTTCATCATCGGGCGCTTCGCCTTCATGAATGCGATGCTGGACCCGATCATTTCGCTGCTGCGTCCGGTCAGCCCGCTGGCCTGGCTGCCGATCGGTCTGCTGGTGTTCAAGCAGGCCGATCCGGCCGCGACATGGACGATCTTCATCTGCTCCATCTGGCCGATGATCATCAACACCGCGGTCGGCGTGCAGCGGGTGCCGCAGGACTACATGAACGTCGCGCGCGTGCTTGACCTGGACGAATGGAAGATCGTCACGAAAATCCTGTTCCCGTCGGTGCTGCCCTACATGCTGACCGGCATCCGGTTGTCCATCGGCACCGCGTGGCTGGTCATCGTCGCAGCGGAAATGCTGACCGGCGGCGTGGGCATCGGCTTCTGGGTGTGGGACGAATGGAACAACCTGAAGGTCGAGCACATCATCATCGCCATCTTCGTCATCGGCATCGTCGGCCTGCTGCTCGAGCAGGCGCTGCTGCTGCTGGCGCGCCGCTTCTCGTACGGCAACAGCTGATCGTCCATCACATTGCGCGCCGGCTGCCCGTGCAGTCGGCGCCTCAGGAGAGCGCCATGAAGAAGACCATCGTCAAGGTTGAAAACGCCGGCATGACCTTCGATACCAAGAAGGGCAAGTTCGTCGCGCTGCGCGACATCGACCTCACCATCGCCGAAGGCGAATTCGTCACCCTGATCGGGCATTCCGGCTGCGGCAAGTCGACGCTGCTGAACCTGATCGCAGGGCTCACGCTGCCCACGTCGGGCAATCTGTTCTGCGACGGTCGCGAAATCGCCGGCCCGGGACCGGAGCGCGCCGTAGTGTTCCAGAATCATTCGCTGCTGCCCTGGCTGACCTGCCGCGACAATGTGCTGCTCGCGGTCGAACGCGTGTTCGGCAGGAAGGAGGGCAAGGCCAAGCTCAAGGCGCGTGCCGAGGCAGCACTCGAAATGGTGCATATGGATCATGCGCTGGACAAGCTGCCGCACGAGATCTCCGGCGGCATGAAGCAGCGTGTCGGCATCGCGCGCGCCTTTGCCATGGAGCCGAAGATCCTGCTGATGGACGAGCCTTTCGGGGCGCTCGATGCACTGACTCGCGCCAGCCTGCAGGACGAACTCAACGGCGTTATGGGCAAGACCGGTGCCACGGTCGTGATGGTGACGCACGATGTGGACGAGGCCGTGCTGCTGTCGGACCGCATCGTGATGATGACGAACGGCCCGGCGGCGACCATCGGTGAAATCCTCGACGTGAAGCTGCCGCGTCCGCGTGACCGTCTCAAACTCGCGCATGACCATGATTTCGTCGAATCGCGTGCTGCGCTGCTCGAATTCCTTTACCAGAAGCAGGTAAAGAAGGCCGCCTGACCGGTTCCCTTCGCGGTCGAAGTCGCGTTTTCGTGGCGCGAAGGGGGGTCGCCCGCCCGAATCCATCGCATTGTGCGATGGATTCGGGGCGCAGCGCCCCCACCGCGATCAAGGCGTGCCAACCCGTTGCTCGCTTGGGCGATAATCACGCTTTAACCGCCCGCGCCACCTCCCATGAAAGTTTTCGGATTTGCCGGCTACAGCGGTTCCGGCAAGACGACGCTGATCGAGCAGCTCATCCCGCACTTCGTGCTGGAAGGGCTCACCGTGTCGCTGATCAAGCACGCGCATGCCGGTTTCGACATCGACCGGCCGGGCAAGGATTCCTTCCGTCTGCGCGAAGCCGGCTGCACCGAGGTGCTGCTCACATCGAACAATCGCTGGGTGCTGATGCACGAGTTGCGTGGTGGGCCCGAGCCGTCGCTGGAAGACCAGATCGCCGCGCTCAGCCCGTGTGATCTTGTGTTGGTCGAGGGCTTCAAGGCGTCGGCCATTCCGAAGCTCGAAGTGCACCGCCCGTCGCATGACCGCCCGCTGATGTATCCGGAAAATCCTCACGTGGTCGCGGTCGCGACCGATGTGCCGATGGAACTTCCACTGCCGCGGCTCGACCTGAACGATGTCGAAGCCATCGCAGGCTTCATTCTTCGCCACCAGGGGTTCCGATGAACGAAATGCTCTCGCTCGATGCCGCCCTCGCCAGACTGCTGGCGGCCGCCCGTCCGGTCGCCGACGCCGAAATCGTCAGCACCTTTCACGCCGCCGGCCGTGTGCTGGCGGTCGATCAATCTTCGGCCATCACCGTGCCGCCGCTCGACAACAGCAGCATGGACGGTTATGCCGTGCGTTCGTCCGACATCGAATCGGCCGGCGACTGCATGCAGGTCAGCCAGCGCATACCGGCCGGTCATGTCGGTCAGCCGCTGGAGCCCGGTACCTGCGCGCGCATCTTCACCGGTGCGCCGGTGCCGCCCGGTGCCGACACCATCGTGATGCAGGAAGCTACGCGCACCACCGACGCGGGCGTGTGCTTCGACGAAATCCCCCGTCCCGGCGCTTGGATACGCCGTGCCGGCGAGGACATCCGCGCCGGCGATACGGTGCTCGCGGCCGGCACGCGGCTGCGCGCGCAGGAAGTCGGTCTGGCGGCATCGGTGGGTCTGGCGGAACTGCCGGTACGGCGTCGCCTGCGGGTCGCGCTGTTTTCCACCGGCGATGAACTGGTGATGCCGGGGCAGCCGCTGCCGCCCGGCGCCATCTACAACTCGAACCGCTATCTGCTGCGCGCGCTGTGCGAGTCGCTGGGCTGTGAAGTGCTCGATCTGGGCATCGTGCCGGACCGGCTCGACGCCACCCGCGAAGCGCTGCGCGAGGCCGCCGCCACTTGCGATCTGATCCTGACCAGCGGCGGCGTCGGCGTCGGCGAAGAGGATCACATCAAGCCGGCACTCACGGCCGAAGGCGTGCTCGAAACATGGAAGATCGCGATCAAGCCGGGCAAGCCGCTGGCGCACGGTCACGTGCGCCATGGCGAGCACGGCGACCGGGCCGATTTCATCGGCCTGCCCGGCAATCCGGTGTCCAGCTTCGTCACCTTCCTGCTGCTGGTGCGCCCGTTCATCCTGAGTCGCATGGGGGTGACGGATGTCTCCGTGGCGACCTTCACGGTGCGTGCCGACTTCGACTGGCCCAAGGCTGACCGCAGACGCGAATTCCTGCGAGTGAGGCGAAACACCGAAGGTGGGCTCGAACTGTTCGAAAATCAGAGTTCGGGCGTGCTGACCTCAACCGTCTGGGGCCATGGTCTTGCCGATCTTGCGCCGGGGCAGACGGTGGCGCGCGGCGATCTCATCACCTTCATTCCTTTCGACTCACTGCTCTTCTGAGCAGGACGTGGAGCTGCACATGAACATCAAGGTGCTTTATTTTGCTGCGCTGCGCGAAGCGCTGGGCACGTCGGGCGAAACGATCGCACTGCCGGCCGGATGCGCCACGCTGTCGGCGGTGCGGGCGCTGATCGCCGCACGTGGCGGCGACTGGGAAAAGCTGGCGCAGATGAAGAATCTGCGGGCCGCCGTCAATCAGCGCATGGCCGATCCATCGAGCGCGGTGGCCGATGGCGACGAAGTGGCGTTTTTCCCGCCGGTCACCGGAGGCTGAATGATGCTCCCCAGGCTCATTTCTCGTGATGAGGGCCCGCTCGGCACAGCAGGCCCGTTCGGCAAGCGCCGCGCGATGCGCTGCGAAATCCCTGCCTTCCCCTCCCGCAGGGGCGTGGCAGCAGCTTCGGGCGGCCGGGCGGTGCAGCCATGACCGTAAGCGTGCAGGAAGCCGATTTCGACATCGGCGCCGAGATCGACGCGCTGCTGGCGGGTCGCACGGATGTTGGCGCCGTGGCCACCTTCAGCGGTCTGGTACGCGACAGCAACGATGGCAGCGGCGTGCAGGGCATGACGCTGGAACACTATCCGGGCATGACCGAAGCGGCGCTGGAAGACATCGTCGTCGAGGCGAAGTCGCGTTGGGACATCCTGGCCGTGCGCGTCATCCATCGCGTCGGGTTACTCAAGCCGGCCGACCGCATCGTGCTGGTCATCGTCGCCGGCAGTCACCGGGGCGAAGCCTTCGCCGCCTGCGAATTCATCATGGACTACCTGAAGACGCGCGCACCGTTCTGGAAGCGTGAAGACACGCCCGAAGGCAGCCGCTGGGTGGACGCGCGCGACGCCGACGACAGCGCTGCGCAGCGCTGGAACTGAGCCGGCTTCTTTCTGCGGCGTCGCAAAGCGGCAGTCAGCGTTCGGCGCCCTGCACCTGAACGGGAATCGGGAAGGGTTTGACGGTGCGGCCCTTCCGTGCATACAGCAACTGCGGCGCGCAGCGCTTTTCGTCCGCGTGAATGCCGACGCAGTCCAGGCACTGGAAGCAGTCGTCGTAGCGGATTTCGCCGCTGCGGTCGATGGCATCGTATTCGCAGCGATGGCGGCAGGTCTGGCACGGCTTGCCGCATTCGGCGCGCCGTGCGAGCCAGTCGAAGCGGCGCAGCTTGCCGCCGAGCACCATGGCAGCGCCGAGCGGGCACACGAAGCGGCAGAAGAACTTGTAGCTGAAGGCGCCCGCCAGCAGCAGGCCGACCGCCCAGGCCACGTAGGGCCAGGTGCGGTCGAAGCCGACCGTGATGGCCGTCTTGAACGGCTCGACCTCGACCAGGCTGCCGGCCAGATCAGGGGCAAAGGCGGCGCTGCCGACCAGACCCAGCAGGATCACGTAACGGCCGCGGTCGAGCAGGCGCGCAAGTTTCGCCGGCAGACGGATCTGTGGCACGCGCAATTTGTGCGCCGCCATCGCGACGAATTCCTGCAACGCGCCGAACGGACACAGCCAGCCGCAGAAAGTGCCGCGACCCCAGATGAAGAAGCTAACCAGCGTGAAGGCGATGATGAGCAGCGATACCGGGTCGTAGAGGAAGCTGGCCAGGTTCTGTCCGGCCATCAGCGTCTTGATGGCGCCGGTGATCTGCACGATGGACAGCTGACCCTGCGCATACCAGCCGATGAACACCAGCGTGAACAGCAGGAAGGTACTGCGGAAGATCACAAGCCGCCGTGCGTCCTTCGCCATCCACTGCGGCTTCGCGAGCACGACCGACAGCAGCACGAGTGCGGCACCGATGAGCGCCAGATCGGGCCAGCGTCCCTGCCATGCGATCAACCATTCCGGCAGCGGTTTGGGCGGATAGACGAAGTAACGGTCGGGCAGCGTGTAGTCGACCGACACGCTCTTGTTCGTGATGCGCGGCAGCATGATGCCCTTCGCGCGGGTCAGTGTCAGCGTGAGCTGCATCGTCTGCGCCGGGTCGAGGTTCGATGCGGCATAGACCCTGAATACTCCCGATGAGTTGAATTCGGGCGCACCCGCAGGCGCAGGATGCTCGAACACGAGATCGCGCATTTCCGCCGGATAGCCACCCTGCGTCAGCTGCAGCCTGGGCGGTGCAGTACCCGGCACGAAGCTGTCGTCGAGCAGCCTGTCGCGACCGGTGCTGGCGACCCACAGCGCGTGCTGCCCGGGTTCCAGCTTCTTCATCAGATCGTCGTAGCGCGCATCACCGAGAACGGTGCGGCCGACCGCAGGCAGGTTCAGGTAGCCGACGTAAAGTTCGATCAGCGCGCCGTCGGGGGTCGCCAGTGCTTCGTCGTCGACGCCTTCGCCTTCGGTGCCGGCGAACAGCTTTTCCGCTTCGCCGTGCGTCACCCTGAGTGTGCCGATCAGGCCGCGTTCGACCAGCGTCGCGAAGTCGAGTGTTTCGGCTATGTCGTGGCGCAGTTCAGCCGGCGGTCCGCGCGAACCCGGATCGGCGAAACCGAGTTTCGAGCGCGCCACGGCCAGCCCGGCAGCCAGTACCGTCTGATTCACGATGCGCACCGAGGCGGTTGCCTTGGTGACGCCGTCGAGCACCACGCGATTGTCGCCGGCACCCGCCCTGGCATTGCCATACGCAGACGCCACGGTGAAGTCCTGGCGCAGGTTCCTGCCGGCGTACTGGCGCACGAATTCGTTCAGTGGCACTTCGCCCAGCCCGCTCAGGAAAACCGGCTCGTGCTGGCGCAGCACCGCCACATCGATGAAATTGCCCTTGCGATCGATGGCGACCAGCAGATTCATCGGCGTGCCTTCGAAACCGGGAATCGGCGCCAGATCGATGGATTCGAACACGTAGCCGATCGGTCCGCCTTCCGGCTCCAGCTCGCTGGTGATGGGCCACGCAGGAATGTCGCTCAGCTTCGGCTGTACATGCAGCGGCGGCGGAAACCGGCTCGACAGGCTTTCGAGCGTCATGTCGCCGGCCCGCGCCGGCTGCATGAACAGGACTGCCAGCAGCAGCCCGAAGCGGATGAGATGAAATGGAAGGGGCCGCATGACGAGCCATGAGTGAGGCGATGGAGCGCGACGCTAGCACATGCACGCGGATGCGAAACATTGCGCGCTATGAAACTAGACTGGCCATATCGGGTCTGTCTGGTGCCGGCACCCTGTTTCAGCCGTCAGATATTCACGGGACTGAATGGGTGACACCACATGGAGATCCGCAGAAGATGAAAATCAGTGCTACCCGCTCATCCCTGCTGCTGCGTGCCGCCGTGGCACTCGGCATGCTGCCCGTATCGGCGTTCGCGTTGACCGAAGCCGACATCGACGAAGCCATACGCAAGCCGTCCTGGGGCCTCTACAAGGGCTATGCCGAGTTCAAGATGGCGCATTACGATGACGCAAAGCGGATCTGGACAGTGCTGGCCGAACGCGGCAGCGGTGAAGCCTGGTTCAATCTGGGCATTCTTGCCGAAGATGGTCTGGGCGAGCCGCGTGATCCGGCCGAGGCGCGTCGCCGCTA
>JAGNYW010000070.1 GCA_017984755.1 Methyloversatilis sp. | reverse complement strand
CCAGACTCCACCAGATGCCCGGATCGGGACGCAGCGGCGTGCCCTCGTACATCAGCGTCGCCATGCCGGCGATCAGCGGACCGTAGATGATGTAGGAATGACCGACCACCCAGCCGATGTCCGACGTGGTGAACATCGTTTCGCCCGGGTTGCCGCAATAGATGTGCTTCATCGATGCGGCCAGCGCGACCGCGTAGCCACCGGTGTCGCGCTGCACGCCCTTGGGTTTGCCGGTCGTGCCCGAGGTGTACAGAATGTAGGACGGCTCGCTCGACTCCAGCCAGACGCAGGGCACTTTCGCCTCCATGTGCTGCGCGCGCAGCGTCGCGTAATCGAGGTCGCGACCGGCCACCACGGGGAAACCCTTTTCCAGGCCACGGTCGACCATCAGCACTTTTTCGGGCGGGAACTCGGCGAGCGAGCACGCTTCGTCGAGCAGGTGCTTGTACGGTACGACCTTGCCGCCGCGCATGCCGGCTTCGGCCGACACGATGACGCGCGGCTTTGCGTCGTCGATGCGGGTGGCCAGCGAGCCCGACGCGAAACCG
The DNA here is from genome assembly GCA_017984755.1 of Methyloversatilis sp. Lineage (GTDB taxonomy): Bacteria > Pseudomonadota > Gammaproteobacteria > Burkholderiales > Rhodocyclaceae > Methyloversatilis. Next base: position 7,328 of record JAGNYW010000070.1, on the reverse strand, counting down.
CCGAACACCACCGAATGGATGGCACCGATGCGCGCGCAGGCGAGCATCGCGAAGGCAGCCTCGGCAATCATCGGCATGTAGATCAGCACGCGATCGCCGCGCGTGACGCCGAGCGACAGAAGGATCTCCGCCATGCGCTCGGTCTCGCGCTGCAGCTCGCCGAAGGTGTAGGTCTTCTCGATGCCGGTTTCGGTCGACACGAAGATCAGCGCCGGCGCGTCGGGGCGCGTCGCGGCATGGCGGTCGACGGCGTTGTGGCAGAGGTTCGTCGTGCCACCGACGAACCAGCGGGCAAATGGCGGCCGCGAGTAATCGCAGATCTGTTGCGCGGGTGCCTGCCAGTCGATCAGACGAGCCTGTTCGGCCCAGAAATCATCACGTTGCGTGATGGAACGTTTGTGGAAATCCTTGCTTGCAGACATTCAACTCCTCCAGCCCTGCACCGTCTGATGAATGATTTTTTATTTGCCAACAATCGAAGTATCCGCGCTGCCTGCATGCCGGCGCAAGCAATCAAGCGGAATGTCGCAGTCGTATTTGACTGCAATCAATTCAAGCAGCGGCAGCAGGCGGTAAATCAGCGCCGGCAGCTGCGGATCGATTTCATCCTGTGCGCCCGACTTGATCAGCAGCAGCGCGCGTTCGATGCTCACGATGCCCGCAGTCCACGCGAATTTCTGCGGCTCGCCGCCGGAACTCCGCACCGCGTTGCCGCCGTCACGCTGCGCCATGTCGGCACGCGCCGCCGCCAGTCCGAGCATCTGCGACACCGATGCAGCCTGATCCGACACGCTGTTGGCGACGCCGATGTTCAGGCTGATGCGCAGGGTCTGACCGCGATACTGCATGGCCGTTGCGGCGATGACCGAGCGCATGCGGTTGGCGAACTGCTCGGCGCTCGCCAGGCTGATGTCGGGCGTGATGATGGCGAACTGTCCTTCGCCGATCTGCGAAAACGTATCTTCCTTGCGTACCTTGGTCGCCAGTACCTTGGCCAGCTTGCGCATGATCAGATCGGTGACATGGCGGCCGAAACTGCGCACGATGTCGCCGAAGTTGTCGATGCCGACGATGAGTACGCTCACCTGGCCCTGATAGCGCGCTGCCGCCGACATCAGCTGCGCGCCGTGAATCTCCATGTATTGCGGCGTCGCCAAGCCGGAATCGGGATCGATCGGCGACGAGGCGGCAAGCGCTTCGCGGCTGTCGGCCAGCTGGCGCGTGGTGGCGTTCAGTTTGCTGGCGGATTCTATGCGCGACAGCAGTTCCACCGTGCCGATGCCCTTGGTGATGAAGTCGGTGGCGCCGAGACTGCTGGCGCGTTCGCGGGCGGCGTCGTCCTCGTCGCCCGAAATCATGATCATCGGAATGTCGGCGATGCGCTGGACGCGCGACGCACGCACGCGTTCCAGAAAACCGTAGCCGTCAAGCCGCGGCATGCTGAGGTCCGACAGCACGACCTGTATTGAGTCGTCGACCAGCAGCGTCTGCCAGCCAGCCTCGCCGTCGGCTTCTTCCCTGAATTCAAAGCGGTCGCGGATGCGCTTGATGATGGACGCGCGCACCATGCGCGAATCATCGACGATGAGCACCTTGACCGTCGGCATCACATCCGCTGCTGAGTTGTTGTCACTCATGGCCAGGAAATCGGCTTTTCGATCTATCGAACCGTGGATTGTAGGGGAAGCGGACTCCACGCCGCTGTGCTTTCGGTCGACCGTTGCGCTTGGCAGACCGGCGCCGCCTATGTATATTCCGGTCCCATGCGTCAAATACCCTTGAGCAGATTGTGCCTATGTGCCGCCCTGATGGCTGCATCCGCGCTCTCTACTCCCGCCCGTGCCGAACCGTCGGAGGCCGACATCAGCGGTTTTTCGCTGCATAGCCTGTCAGGCGAACGCGTGGCCGAGCATGCCTCGGCTGCAGCAGACGCGGTTGCGGAACTGCTTGACCACGGGTTTTCCCTGCTTGGCATCAAGTACCGCTTCGGCGGCAACAGCCCGCAGAGCGGCTTCGACTGCAGCGGTTTCGTGCGCCATGTGTTTTCCGATGCACTCGGCGTGCTGCTTCCGCGCACAGCAGTGGAAATGGCCAAGGTCGGTTCAACCGTCAGACGCGATGAACTTCAGCCGGGTGATCTGGTGTTCTTCAATACGGTCAGCCGCGCCTTTTCGCATGTCGGCATCTACCTTGGCGACAACAAGTTCATGCACGCCAACAGTCGCGGCGGCGGCGTCCGAATCGACGACATGACCGGCGGCTACTGGTCCCGGCGTTTCAACGGCGCACGTCGCATCGATGCCGCGAGCGAAAGTCAGGTCACCCTGCGCTGACCTGCCTGCTGCGCGGGCAGTCTGCGCAACGCAACGCCCCGCACCCCTCCAGCGCCACCTTCAGCGCACACGTCGAACGCCGGCATGCCACCACCGGGACACCCTGCTCCCGCGCCGCCTCGCGGAATGCCTTCATCACGTTGTGGCCGAGAAAATCGGTGAAAAGAATGACCAGCACTGCGCTGGAAGGCAGCCTGGGTGCCGTTCGCTGGTGCTTGGGTTCGCGCCCGGTGACGTGATGGCAGATCCTGAGACCGAAGTCGGCGAGTACATCCGGAATGTTCCCCAGCCGGTCTGCACCTACGAGTACTGCGTCCATGTGACAACCTCTTTGATGCGAATAATTCTCATCAAAGTTATCTCAATTGCGAATGATTTGCAATTACGTTTTTCTTCTGCTACTTTCGCATCGCCTTGTGACCTCCGTGCTGCAGCGCTCATCATGACCAGCGCGCGGAGATGACTTTTCATCCGTGGAGTTCTGAATGAAATATCGATCGATACGCCTTGCCGCCGCCCTTGGCCTGGGTGTGATGATGCTGCCGGCAGGCGCACAGGAAAAAGTGCTGAATCTTTATTCGGCGCGCCATTACCAGACCGACGAGGCGCTGTACGCGAACTTCACGCGGCAGACCGGCATCCGGATCAATCGCATCGAAGGCAAGGAAGACGAACTGGTCGAGCGCATCCGGAACGAAGGCGCCAACAGCCCGGCCGACGTGTTCATCACCGTCGATGCCTCGCGGCTGGCCCAGGCCGATGCATTCGGACTGTTCGCACCAGTGAAGTCCGCGCTGCTCGAAGAACGCATTCCGGCCCACCTGCGCGACCCGGAATCGAACTGGTTCGCGTTTTCGACGCGCGCGCGCGTCATCATCTACAACAAGCTGAAGCTGAAGGCGGCCGACGTCGCCAATTACGAAGACCTCGCGAAGCCCACCCTGAAAGGCAAGCTGTGCTCGCGTTCCGGCGCACATCCGTACAACGTTTCGCTCGGTGCCGCGCTGATCCAGCACTGGGGCGAAGCGAAGACCGAAGCGTGGGCGCGCGGCATGGTGGCCAACTTTGCCCGCTCGCCCAAGGGTGGCGACACAGACCAGATCAAGGCGGTCGCCGCAGGCGAATGCGATGTCGCAGTATCGAATACGTATTACCTCGTGCGCCTGCTGCGCTCGACCAAGCCGGAAGACCGGACGATGATGGAGCGTATCGGTGTCGTCTGGCCGAACCAGTCCGACTTCGGCACGCACATCAACGTGTCGGGCGGCGGCATGCTGAAGACTGCGCCGCACAAGGATGCCGCAGTCAGGTTCCTCGAATATCTGGCGTCGGACGAGGCACAGGCCTATTTCGCCAACGGCAACAACGAGTGGCCGGTGTCGACCACCGTCCAGATCACCAATCCGGAGCTGAAGTCGCTGGGCAACTTCAAGGCCGACACGCTGAACGTGGGAGAACTCGCCCGCACCACGACGCAGGCGCAGAAGGTGTTCGACCGGGCCGGCTATCGCTGACGGCGGATCACGATCGCGAAACAACGAAGCCCTGCTCCGCATGGAGCGGGGCTTTTTCTTTGCTGCCCACGCCTTGGCGAGGTGGGTGTGCCCGATAGAATCGGAGTTGATACTTCCTCGCGATCGTCCGCATGCTTGCATCCCTCACCGTCCTGCTCGTTTTCCAGCTGATTGGCGAAATTCTGGTCCAGTGGCTGCGATTGCCAGTACCAGGTCCGGTGCTCGGCATGCTGCTGCTGTTCGCCGCGCTGGTCATCCGGGGTGAAGCCCCGAAGACGCTGCGCGATACCGCCAACGGACTGCTGCAGCACCTTTCGCTTCTGTTCGTGCCGGCAGGCGCCGGCGTGATGACACACGCCGCGCTGCTGGCAAGCGCATGGCTGCCCACCACGATTGCCATCCTGATGAGCACGGCCGTCACGCTGCTGGTGACTGCCTGGGTGATGCGCATCGGTGCTCACGGGCGATGAACCCCGAGCTGAAGGAACTGTGGGTCTATCTTTCGACGTCGCCGCTGCTCGGTCTGACGCTGACTCTGGTCGCCTACCAGATCGCCCATGCGGTCTACCTGAAGGCGGGCGCACATCCGCTGGCGAATCCGGTGGCGCTCGCCGTCGCGCTGGTGGTTGCCGTTCTCACGCTCACCGGCACGCCGTATGTGGTCTATTTCGAGGGCGCGCAGTTCGTGCATTTCCTCCTTGGACCGGCAACCGTGGCGCTGGCAGTGCCGCTCCATGCGCAGTGGCCGAGATTGAGGAAGCTCTTCGGCGCGTCGATGCTGGCACTCGCAGCCGGATCGATCACCTCCGTGGTGTCGGTGTGGCTGATCGCCGAAGCACTCGGTGCGACACCCGAAGTACTGCGCTCGCTGGCGCCGAAGTCGGTCACGACGCCGATCGCCATGGGCATATCGGAAAAAATCGGTGGCCTGCCTTCGCTGACCGCCGTACTGGTCATCCTGACGGGCATCGTCGGCGCGGTCATGGCCCCGTCACTGCTGAAATCGACCGGCACGCACGACGATGCCATGCGCGGCTTCGCCATGGGCATCGGCGCACATGGCATCGGCACCGCGCGCGCCTTCCAGCTGAGCGAAACGGCCGGCGCCTTTTCCGCGCTGGCCATGGGCCTGAACGGCATGGTCACTTCGATCGTCGTGCCGGTGCTGGTGAGCTGGCTGGCCTGACATGCGCCATACTTGTCACCCTGCCCGGATATCTTCACGGCGCCCATGAGGGCCGCCGGTTCGCGCCACCTTCTGCAAAGCAGCACATGAACTCGCAACCCAGTGACAAGAAGTACCGCGCTGTCGGCCAGCTGCCGCACAGTGAATCCGGCCAACCGAGCGACCAGCACCGCGAAGCGCCGCACCCTTCCGACGCGCCCCGGGGCGGCAGTTCGTCCGACGCCGTGTGCCTGCTGCCGACGCGCTGGGCGGATTTCTCGCTGCACGGCTACGCAGATCCATCGACCGGACTCGAACACGTCGCGCTCACGCTCGGTGATTTCTCCGACGGCGCACCGGTGCTGCTGCGGCTGCATTCCGAATGTCTGACCGGCGACACGCTGTTCAGCCTGCGCTGCGACTGCGGTCCCCAGCTGGAGGCCTCATTGCGCGCGATCGCGGCCGAAGGCCGCGGCGCATTGGTCTATCTGCGGCAGGAAGGTCGCGGCATCGGCCTGATCAACAAGATCCGCGCCTATGCGCTGCAGGACACCGGCGCCGACACGGTCGACGCCAATCGCATGCTCGGCTTCGCCGATGATGCACGCGACTATCGTTTCGCCGCACACATCGTCCAGACGCTCGGCATCCACAAGGCGCGACTGCTCACCAACAATCCACTGAAGGTGCGGGCGCTCGAAGCCCAGGGCATCGAAGTCGTCGAGCGCATTCCGCTGCATGTCGGTGCCAACCCGCTGAACCGCCGCTACCTGAACACCAAGGCGCACCGCATGGGTCACCTGCAGGACTAGGGTCTGCTCACAGCAATGAGCCATCAAGACGCCCAGGACTTCTGGTCCGACAAGTACCGTGCCAGCGGCGAGACTTACCTGTTCGGCACCGCGCCGAACCGCTTCCTCGAATCGCAGTCGGCACTGCTCGTTCCCGGCCAGCGCGCGCTGAGCGTTGCCGATGGCGAGGGCCGCAACGCGGTCTGGCTGGCGCAGCACGGGCTGGACGTGACCGCGACAGAACTGTCGCCGGTGGCGCTTGACCGGGCGGCGGTGCTCGCCGCCGAGCGCGGCGTCAGCGTCGATTTCGCGCTGGCCGACGCGCTGTGCTGGACTTATCCGGAAGAGTCATTCGATCTGGTTGTCGGCATCTTCATCCAGTTCGCTGCGCCGGACGAGCGCCGCGTGCTGTTCGAAAACCTGAAGCGCACGCTCAGGCCGGGCGGCCGCATCGCGCTGCAGGGCTACACGCCGAAGCAGCTCGACTACCGCACCGGCGGTCCGTCGGCAGTCGAAAACCTCTACACCGCCACGCTTCTGCGCGACGCCTTCAAGAGCTTCGACATCGAACTGCTGACGGAATACGAAGACGTGCTGAACGAAGGCCTCGCGCATCGCGGGCAATCGGCACTGATCGGAATGGTGGCCAGGAAGGTCTGAAAGCCGCGCAGCGGCGCACCTTGCACTACCGACCCGGTTCGGCGAGCGGACGTAAAATCGCGTTCCGGGACTGTGACCGAAAAGAGATGGCGCTTGATAGAATCCCGTGATGCGAAGTCTTGTTGCCCTGCTGCTTTGTTTCATCCTTGCCTTTCAGGGCAGCGCGATGGCGCATGGCTTGCGGAACTCGTGCCCCATGAAGCACGATGCAATGGCGTCCGTCGCCGTGGATGGGCTCGTGCAGGCCGTCCCCGATTGCTGCAACGATCCCGGGACGGCGGCCAAAACCGGCAAATCGTGCAAGACCGAAATCTCATGCTGCGCATCGGGCGCCTGCATCCTTCCGTCGTCTGACGTCTCCATTTCCCCCGCACCGACATCCGACGTGGTGCCATCGCTGACGCCGCGGATCGCGTCGTCGGCACTCGCCGCAGTCTGGCGACCACCCTCCTTCAGCTGACCCCGTGTAACCGCAATGCGGCTGCCGGCCCTTTCGGGGTCGGCAGATACCGGTCCTCGCGCAGGCAATGGCGGGGGCGCTCACCACGCATGGAGTTCGCTGATGCATTCACTTCTCCCCCGGGAGGCCAGTGTGCCGCCCGTTCATCACGTCCGTCGACATGGCCGTCGCGGGCTCGCACCGCTCGCCTTGGTCGTGCTGTCGCTCTGCCTCGTCAATCCGGCGATGACGCAGCCCTCGCTGACATTGCAGGCGGCGCTGGACGCCGCACAGGCACGATCCGCGACGCTCGAAGCCCAGCATGCTGCCGCCCGCGCAGCCCGGGAGATGGCCGTTGCAAGCGGTCGTCTGCCTGACCCGGTTCTGCGCCTGTCGGTCGACAACCTGCCCATCGAAGGCTCGGGT
>JAGNYW010000069.1 GCA_017984755.1 Methyloversatilis sp. | reverse complement strand
CAGCACGTGGGCGACAACGCGGCGCAGTTCAAGACGCAGTACGGCAATATTTCCACCGCATCGATCGGTGCGATACAGCGTGGCCTGCTGCAGCTGGAAGAACAGGGCGCCGACCAGTTCTTCGGCGAGCCGATGCTCGATATCGCCGACCTGATGACGCATGACGAACATGGTCGCGGCACCATCAGCATCCTCGCTGCCGATCGCCTGTACAACTCGCCCAAGCTCTATTCCACCTTCCTGCTGTGGCTGCTGGCCGAACTGTTCGAGCAGCTGCCGGAAGTCGGCGATGTGGACAAGCCCAGGCTGGTGTTCTTCTTCGACGAGGCTCATCTGCTGTTCAATGACGCGCCGCAGGCGCTGCTCGACAAGATCGAACAGGTGGTGCGGCTGATCCGCTCGAAGGGCGTTGGCGTGTATTTCGTGTCGCAGAATCCGCTCGACGTGCCCGACGCCGTGCTGGCGCAGCTGGGCAACCGGGTGCAGCATGCGCTGCGCGCGTTCACGCCGCGTGACCAGAAGGCGGTCAAGACCGCGGCGCAGACCATGCGCGCCAACCCGAAATTCGATGCCGAACAGGCCATCATGGAACTGGGCACCGGCGAGGCGCTCATTTCCTTCCTCGATGAAAAGGGCCGCCCCTCCATGGTCGAGCGTGCGTTCGTGCTGCCGCCGGCGTCCCGCCTCGGGCCGCTGACCGAAGCCGAGCGCGGTACCGTGATCCGGCAATCGTCGATGCGCGGCCGCTACGAACAGACGCTCGACCGCGAATCCGCCTACGAAAAGCTGACTGCATCGGTGGCGGCGGGTACTTCGGCGACGCCGGCAGGGGCGTCCTCTTCGGTGCCGGCCGCGGGCGAGGCAGCGGGTGGTGGTGGCCTGCTGGGCAGTCTGGGTGAGCTGGTGTTCGGTTCGACCGGGCCGCGCGGCGGCCAGCGCGACGGCATCGCCCAGATGGCAGCCAAGACGGTCACACGCACGATCGCCAGTTCGGTCGGACGCGAAATCGTGCGTGGCGTGCTGGGCTCCCTGCTCGGCGGGCGTCGCAAATAAGGGCATCGAATGCAGCGCCGGACGTCCGCCTGGGCGTCTGGCTGGCCGTCATCGCCTCGGCCGGCTTCTCGCTCAAGGCCATCCTGGCCAAGCTGGCCTATCCGCATGGAGTCGATCCAGTCACGCTGGTTGCACTGCGCATGCTGCTGGCCGCGCCGGTTTTCATGGTGGTCGCCTGGCGCGAATCGCAGCGTGGCGCACCCCTGACGCTGCGCGACTGGCTGACCGTCACGGTGCTCGGCCTGTTCGGTTACTACGGCGCCAGCATGCTGGATTTCTACGGCCTGCTATATATATCCGCCGGGCTGGAACGTCTGGTGCTCTTCATCTATCCGACGCTGACCCTGCTGATCGGCTGGCTGGTCCAGGCGCGGCGCATCGCGCCGCGCGAAATCGTCGCCAGCCTGCTGTGCTACGGCGGCATCGCGCTCGCCGTCGTGCACGACATCGAAGTCAGCGGCGACGCGGCAACCATCGCGCTGGGCTGCGTACTGGTGTTCGGTTCAGCCCTCAGCTTCGCGATCTACCTGACCGGAGCGGTCGGCCCGATCCGCAAGCTGAGTGCAACGCGTTTTTCGGCGCTGGCGTCACTGGTATCTACGTTTGCCGTCTGCCTGCACTTTGCTGCACTGCGTCCGCTCGAGACGCTGCTGGCCCAGCCGGCACCGGTGCTGTGGCTGGCAGCAGCGATGGCCTTGTTCGCCACCGTGCTGCCGGTTTTCCTGCAGTCTGTTGCGATCCGTCGCATGGGTGCGCAGACCGCTGCGCTGGTGGGCAGCACCGGCCCCGTCATCACCGTTTTTCTTGCCTGGTGGCTTCTGGCCGAGCAGGTTTCCGGTCTGCAGCTGGCGGGTACCGTACTGGTCGTGGCCGGTGTGCTGTGGGTCGGACGGCGTTGAGCACGCAACGGCGGCGGCATGCTAGCGTCACAGTTCCTCAGCCTGCTTCGCCATCGCCATGAATTTCCGTCTGTCGTCATTCCGTGCGCGCAGTCACACCGCGCTGCTTGCCGCCCTGTTCTGCCTGCTGCCCGGACATGCGGCGGCTGAACCGTTTGAGTGCCGCTCGGTGAATCCGCGCAATGTGAACGACACGCTGGACGACGCGCGCATCGTCGACGGCACGAATGTCGTCGATGCGATGTGTTCGCTCGCCGAACGGGAAGGTATCGTCGGACGGGATCCCTGCCTGAAGAACCCCAACGGGCGAATGAATGCGGCAGCACGTTTCCGCTGCTTTGCGCCCGGAACGGATGGCGGCCGGCGCATTGCGAATGCGGCCGGATCGGCGCGGTTGCCGGATCGCGACCCGGCGGCCGGTCACCCGCCCGCCGGAAATCCGATGCTTCCGACCGCCGGGGAGGCGGCCGCGTGCGGCGCTGAAACCGAAGGGTGCCGCGCTACCTGCCAGCGTCATCGAAACAACCCGGATGCCTTCCGGTACATCGGCTGCATGCAGCCGTGCGAAGTGCAGCGCGCGAGCTGCCAGAACCGCCTGATGCGCGCGCGCCTGAAGCCGGACTGAATCTGCCTGCTCAGGCAGCGATGGACGGCAGACTGGATTCGGTGTCGCCGAGCGTGAAGCAGAAGGTCGCGCCGGCACCGGGCTCGGCACGCGCCCAGACGCGACCGTTGTGGCGGCGGACGATGCGCTGCACGATCGCAAGACCGATGCCGGTACCGTCGAAGTCGCCCTCGGCATGCAGGCGGTTGAACGGGTGGAACAGCTTGTCGGCATGGGCCATGTCGAAGCCGACGCCGTTGTCGCGCACATAGATGACGGCCTGATTGCCCTTGCCCTCGCTGCCGACCTCGATCCGGGCATTTCCCGTCGGGGCCGAAAATTTCCACGCGTTGCGCAGCAGGTTGTCGAACACGATGCGCAGCAGTCCGGGATCGCCCGACGCGATCATGCCGGGCTCGATGCTGATGTCGCACCGGCGGTCGGGTTCGGCGGCGCACATTGCGTCGGCCACGTCCTGCGCCACGACGCTCAGGTCGACGGGCTGCCGCTGCAGCGGCAAACGGGTGACGCGCGACAGCTCCAGCAGGTCATCGACCAGATGTTCCATGCGCATGGCGGCGCGCAGGATGCGCTGCAGCGCATCGTGGGCACTGCCCGACAAGCCGGTGACGATGGGGTTGGCCAGTTCGCTGTCGAGCACGTTGGCAAAGCCATGGATGGCGCGCAGCGGACCACGCAGGTCGTGCGACACCGAATAGCTGAAGCTTTCCAGCTCTTCGAATGCGGCCTTGAGGCTGGCGGTGCGGTTGCGTACCCGTTCGTCCAGCTCCATGTTGAGCGCCCGCAGTGCTTCTTCCGCCTTGACCTGACGGCCGACGTCGCGCGCGCTGCCGCGGTAACCCGCGATGTTGCCGCCGGTGTCGCGATAGGGCCGTGCGGACAGCGCCATGATCCGCACGCTGCCGTCCTGCTGGTGCCAGTCGATCACCACGTCGCGGAAGCTGCGGATGTCGCGCGTGATCTGCGTCAGGTCTTCATGCCGCTGCGGGCCGGGCCGGCGCATGGCGAACAGGGTGTCCAGAGTCAGTCCGCGCAGCGGCCAGGCGCCGTCCGACGTGTGTCCGATGACGCCGTTGAGGTCGGTCTCCCAGAACCAGTCGGCCGCCGCTTCGGCGAAGTCGCGCAGGCGTGTGCGCTCCGCCTCGAGCTCGGTGATCTTCTTGTCCAGCTTGTCACGCAGGCGCTCGGCGTAGAGTGCATCGCTGTCGCCCGCCAGCGGCCGGATGCCGTGGCGGCTGGCTGCTGTTTCCAGTTCGAGGATGAGCTTGTCGATTTCGCACGGCTTGACCAGAAACAAGTCCGCGCCGAGCTGGTAGGCAAGTTCTTCATCACGCCGGTCGGTGAATGTGGCGGTGTAGAAAACGAAAGGCGTGGCAGCGAGTTGCGGATGGCCCCTTACTGCGCGGCACAGGCCGTAGCCGTCCAGCTCGGGCATCAGGATGTCGGACACGATCAGTTCCGGCGGCTGCGCGAGCGCAAGTTCGAGCGCTTGCCTCCCGTTGCCTGCCACCTGCACGCTGTGGCCGCGCGCCTCGAGTGCTGCGCAGAGCATCAGACGCGAATTCTCGTCGTCTTCGGCGATCAGTATTCTCATGATGCGGTTCCGGCCAGGACGGCTTCGATCTGCGACATCACCTGCATCGGATCAACGGGCTTTTCGATATAGCCGTTGCAGCCGGCCGCGAGCACGCGTTCGCGGTCGCCCGCCATCGCAAAGGAGGTGATTGCAATCATGGGTATCGGGCTTTCCGAGCCGTTTTCTGATTCGCCGGCACGGATGCGCCGCGCCACTTCAAGCCCGTCGATGTCGGGCAGCTGGATGTCGAGCAGGATGAAATCCGGGCGTTCGCGCAGCGCTTCCTCAACGCCGTCGAGGCCGTTCATCGCGCTGCGGGTGGCGTAGCCGCCGGCGTGCAGGATGAAGGTGATGAGCTCCAGATTGTTCTCGTTGTCCTCCACCACCAGCGCAGTCTTCACTCGTGAGCTCCACTTGTGGCCGGCGCCGATCCTTCGCGCGGAACATGCAGTGTGAAGCGGCTGCCGGAGCCCGGCGTACTGGTCACATCCACCGACCCGGACAGCAGTTCGACAGCGATCTTGCGGGTGAGGTAAAGACCGAGCCCGGTACCCGGCGTCTTGATGCGCAGTTGGGAATCGATGCGTTCGAACGGCTGGAACAGCCGCTCCAGACCGGCGGCATCCATGCCGATGCCCGTATCTTCGACGCTGATGTCAAGCCAGCTGCCACGCACGCTTGCCTCCACGGTGATCTTGCCTTCAACTGTGTACTTTACCGCGTTGCTCAGGAAATTCAGAAGGCATTGAAGCATGCGTCTGCGGTCTGCCTGCACCATGACACCGGGTGGCGCGTGCACCGAGATGTCGAGGTGCTTCTCGCGCGCTGCCTGTGCCACCGATGCCACCGCTTCGTCGATCAGGGTGCCGACTTCGATGCGCTCTTCGAAGACGTCGATGAAGCCGGCTTCGATCTTCGATATGTCGATGACGTCGGTGATCAGCGCAAGCAGATGCTTTGCCGAACCATAGACTCGCTGCAGCTGGTCGGTCTGCCGCGCGTTCAGCTCGCCCGTCATGCCCGCCAGCATGACGCCTGTGAAGCCGATGATGGAATTGAGCGGTGTGCGCAGTTCGTGCGACATCGACGCGATGAACATGGATTTCAGACGATCGAGGTCCTTCAGGCTTTCGTTGGCGCGTGCAAGTTCTGCCGTGCGCGCGGCGACGCGCTGCTCGAGTGTTTCATTGGCCACCCGCAGTGCCAGCTCGTTGCGCTTGATGTCGCCGATGTCGCGCAGCACGCTCGAAATGTATTCCACTTCGCCGTCCGCACCCCGGTGCGCCAGACGGACCACCGACACCGGAACCACCTGGTCGCGTGCGGCGAGCAGCGTGCTCTCTCCGACCCATATGCCGTTCTGCAGCACGGCCGGGAGCTCGACGTCGAGATACTGGCAGTAGGCGTCCGGTGGGTACAGATCCTTCACCCGCAGATGTTCCGGCAGGTCATCGTCCGGCAGACCCAGCATGCGTCTCGCCGACAGGTTCAGATAGGACACGCCCAGCTGCACGTTCACCGTGGATACATAGTCGGGCGTGGCATCGAGGATGGCGGACAGACGGGCCTGCAGCTGCTGCGACCGCCTGCGTTCGCGGGCGACCAGGAAGCGGCCGGCCAGGCTGGCCAATTCGCCCGAAAACCGCGTCTCGTCATGTGCCCAGCTGCGCGTTCCACTGCGGTGCTCGAGACAGACTGCACCGGCCAGACGACCATCCACGAACACCGGCGCGTCCAGCATGGCGGTAACGCCCTGCTCCTCGAGATAGCCCCCGGCGAAGGCGGCCGTCACCGGGTGGTTGCGTGCATCGGGTGCGTCGATCACGCGGCCGCTGCGCAGTGCATCGAAATAGGGCCCGAAGCGTTCTGCATCGAGCACATGGCCCGCCGAATGCCCGTGATTCGTCGGCAGCTGCTGCACGTCATAAAGGTCGAGACAGACGAGCTGATGCGTGTCGGCGTCCAGATCCCAGACGCTTGCACGGTCGACCGCCAGCGCGTCGGCGGCCGCTTCGGTCAGCGCAGTCAGTGCACCGTCGCGACCGGTCGACAGTGCGCTGTCGGTGCTCAGGCGCATCACGGCGGCCAGCTGCCTGTCCTGCCGTTCCAGGCGCGAGCGCTGCTCGCGTCGCCCACGCAGGTCATCGGTCACATCGATGAAGGTAGCCTGGATGGCCGGCTCCCCGCTCCATGTGATCTGCCGGATCATCGAATCGAGCGTGCGCGTGCGGCCGTCGACGCGCGTGACATCAAGCTGCACCGGCAGGATGCGTCCGGCAGCGAGCTGCCGGCGGTTGCTGTCGCTGTCTATCACCGGAAGATCGTCGGCAGCGACCATGCCGGCAAGCGAGCTGCAGTTCATCAGGTCCGCGACGGACTGGAAGCCGAGCAACTCGGCTGCACGCCGGTTTGCATAAAGCGGACGGAAGCGCCGGTGGATCAGGATGCCCTGGATGGAGCCGTCGAACAGGTCGAGCAGCTGTGCCTCGCGGTCCCGGGCGCGACGCGAGGCGGCCGACCGCTCGTTCAGCGTGATCGACAGCGAATAGGGCACGATCGACATCGTGATGATGAAGGTCTGCAGCAGCATCAGCGTGCTCAGCGGCGTGTCGTTGCCGAACGGGCCGAGGCCGAGCGCCGTGCCGTGGAAGGCGAGCGCGTGCATCAGGATCAGCAGCAGGCTCATCCAGCGCACCTTGAGACGAAAGGCCGACCAGACGAGTGCGGCCGGCAGCAGGAACATGAATGGCTCCGGCCCGTCCAGTACGCGCAGGAAGATGGCGCCGGTGATCGCCAGTGTCAGCACCAACCACGGCAGCGACGAAGCGACGTCGGCGGCGATGCCTCGCAGCTCGAGCCGTTCCAGCCAGCCGGCGACCAGCTGCACCACGAGCAAGGTACCGGCGAAGCTGGCGGCGCTGTGGAGCGTCCAGTCCGATATGTAAAAGGGCGTACCTGGCTGCCACGCCAGCAACGCGCCGTGGCTGACCGCCAGCACCAGCGCCACGCCCAGGAACCATACATAGTGGTCGGCGCGCATGCGCGGAAAGGGCTGCATCGGAAAGCGGTGCAGCACCCTGGAGCCCGTGCCGACCAGCAGTCCGACCAGGGCCGCCGACGCCAATGCCTGCAGCGGAGGCTGGCCAGTGGCCAGTGCAAGCGCCAGATGACTGAACACGATTGCGACGAGATGGCGTGTTCCGGACAGCAGAACGATTGCGAACGCGGTGCCAAGTCCGAACTGGATCACGGCAGGCTGGCCATCGGACAGTTCGAACAGCGGGTCGATCAGGGTTGCCAGCGCGTAGATGAACGCGCTTGCCGCGAGCGGTACGACCCGCAACAGGGCGTTGGGCACAATGGGCTCCCGGCGGTGGAGGTGGCTGCGTGTTAACGCCCTTCCTGGCCGGAGGTGCGGGCGGAACGAACGCAACGCATCCACGTCCACAGCGGGTGCGACCGGTGTCAAGCGACCGGACGCCGTTTTTCGGGATGTGTTCCGAAGCGTCTGCCAACCCCGACCCGGGCCACCCCGATGAGATCGATCGTCCTGAAAGCCGCACTGATTGCGCTGTGTTCGATGGCGCCTTCGGCCATTGCAGCTCCTTGCGTGATGCCCGGCAACTGGTTCGAACCCGGCCGCGGCGAGACTGACTCTGCCGGATTGCTCGCGCGCATGAGCCGCCAGTCGGTCGTGCTGCTCGGAGAAACGCATGACATCGCAGCCCATCACGACTGGCAGGTGGACACGCTGCGTGCCCTGCACGCATTGCGCCCGCGCATGGTCATCGGGCTGGAAATGCTGCCGCGCAGCGCACAACCCGTGCTCGACGCATGGTCGCGCGGCGAAATCGGCGAACAGGCGCTGTTCGAACGCACCGACTGGAAGCG
>JAGNYW010000068.1 GCA_017984755.1 Methyloversatilis sp. | reverse complement strand
ATGACGCAAAGCGGATCTGGACAGTGCTGGCCGAACGCGGCAGCGGTGAAGCCTGGTTCAATCTGGGCATTCTTGCCGAAGATGGTCTGGGCGAGCCGCGTGATCCGGCCGAGGCGCGTCGCCGCTACGAACAGGGTGCACAGGCCGGCAGTCGCAACTCCGCGTTGCGGCTCGGCCTGCTGCTGCAGACCGGCAAGCTCGGCAAACCCGATCCCGATGAGGCGCGTCGCTGGCTGCAGGTGGCGGCCGACGCCGGCGATCCGGAAGCGGCGACCCAGCTCGCCGCATTGTCCGACGCACCGGGCGGTCAGTCGGCCGCGGACCGCCTGCTGGCGGACGCGCGCAGGCTTGAAGCCGAAGGGCGGCATGGCGATGCGGCTGCCGCCTATCGCAAGCTGGCCGATGACGGCGACCGCCGCGGCATGACCCGGCTGGCGTGGGCCTACGAATCGGGACGCGGCGTGTCGCGCAGCCTGGACGAAGCGGCCCGCCTGTTCCGCAAGGCGGCGGAGCAGGGTGACGCCGAAGCGCAGTATGCGCTGTCGGTCATGCTGGAAACCGGAGCCGGCCAGACGCGCGACCCCGAAGAGGCATTGCGCTGGCTCAAGTCGTCGGCAGGCATGCAGTACCCACCCGCGGTCGAGGCGCTGCAGGCGCGCAACTGACCGCCGAGTCCCGCGACACCGGTTGAATGGCCCTCGAATGCAGGACGGAAACGTCGAACCGGCGCAGGTACCTGACCAACGACCGCTTCGCGATCAATGGATCGCTCCTACCGGAACATCACGTTTTTCAGGGTTCCAACGCGAGGCTTGATGGGATTTCTGAATCCTGCGGCACCGCTTCAATGACGCTCTGATCGCAGGAGCGACCGACGGCTGGCCCTCCATGGCCAGTCGGCTCTGCGGGCGGTGCTCGCAGAACCCCCGCGGCACCGCTTCAGTGACGCTCGAATCGCAGGAGCGATCCACTGATCGCGAACACAAACTTCGCACGTGCGACGCCCATTGATCGCGAATGCGAATCACGAGGCGATCGGCAATACCAGACTTGCGCGCAGTCCGCCTTCGGGGCGGGTACGCAGCGTGATGTCGCCGCCCTGCGCGCGGGCGATGGCGCGGGCGATGGCCAGACCGAGGCCGCTGCCGCCGGTGTGGCGCGCGCGTGAGCTTTCGAGTCGCACATACGGTTCGAATACGTGTTCCAGTTCGGCTTCCGGTATGCCGGGACCGCTGTCGTCGATATCCACCCGTGCTTCGGTGTCGCTGGCGGACAGCGTGACCGTGATCGGCCCGCTCGCGTAGCGGCGCGCATTGTCCATCAGGTTGGCCAGACAGCGACGCGTGATGGTCGGTCGCAGCGTGACCGGTCTAGCGACGCTGCCGGTCACCGCGATATCGGCGCCGAGTGCTGCCATGTCGTCGGCGATGCCCTCGACCAGTGCATCGAGCCGGGTCGGCGACGCCGCCTCCGAGCTGTCTCCGGCGCGCAGGAAGGCGAGCGTGTCGTCGATCAGCGTCTCCATTTCCGCCAGATCGCGCTCGATCGCGTCGCGCACGACGCCTTCGGGGAGCTGTTCCAGACGCAGTCGCACCCGCGTGATCGGCAGTCGCAGGTCATGCGACACGCCAGCCAGCGCTTGTGCGCGCGTCTGCACCAGCGTGTGCAGCGCACGCTGCATGCTGTTGAACGCATGTGCTGCGCTGGCCACTTCGCGCGGTCCGGAAACGGCCAGCGGCGCCTGTTCGAGATCACGTGCAAGTCCGTCGGCGGCGCGCGTGAACATGGTCAGCGGTCGGGTCAGCCGGCGCACCACGAGCACGGAGAGCAGGCTCACCGCGACGGCTACCAGCAGCAGGCTGCCGATGATGCGCAGCGGGCGTTCGGCGGCGGCGGGCGGCGGCGAGTAGCGGAAAGTGACGACGCTGCCGTCGCTCAGTCGCGCCTGTGTCGACACGTTCGGCGTCTTCGGTGACGTCAGCAGACGGGCGAGGAAAGGGGGCGGTGGAGGCGGGGGACGCAGTCGCGGCGCTTCGCTCTCCGTGCGGGTGGGGGGGGGCTGCTGCGGCCGATCCAGCGTGATCACCTGATGCACGTAGCGGCCGGCGATGCGTTCGGCGACCTTGCCGGCGAACACCTCGAAGTCGTCATCGACCGGCGTCGCCCGCTCGTACCACGGCTCGTTCAATGACAGCACCGTGCTCGGACTTTCCAGCAGCCGCAGCAGCCGGGCGCGCCCGGCCGGTGCCGTGTCGTCGATCAGCGCGACCGATTCGGCAACGCGTGCTGCGGCATATTCGCTGCGCACCTGGCGCGACAGGCGCACCCGGTCGTCCAGCACCAGCCAGAGGCCTGCGCCGTTGGCCAGCATCAGGCCACCCAGCAGCGTCAACAGGATCTGTCCGAACAGCGTGCCTGGAAGAAGCTTCGACAACAGCCTGCTCAAGTGTGCTTCTCCACCGGTACCGACAGCACGTAGCCCTCGTTGCGCAGGGTACGGATGATGCGCGGCTCGCGGCCGTCATCGCCGAGCCGCCGGCGCAGCCGGCTGATCATCACGTCGACCGTACGGTCGAAGGGGCCTGCCGATCGGCCGGCCAGTACGTCCATGAGCTGGTCGCGCGACAGTACGCGGTTCGGGCTTTCGGCCAGTGCGTTGAGCATGCGGAATTCACCGCTCGACAGTGGCGTCACCACCCCCGCGCCGTCGATCAGGTGGCGCGCACCCAGGTCGAGCGTCCAGCCGGCGAATCTGAGCATGCGGATGTTGCAGTCGCCGTCCGCATGGTCAGGCGCGCGTCGCAGGATGCTGCGCACGCGCGCCAGCAGTTCGCGCGGATGGAAGGGCTTGGGCAGGTAGTCGTCGGCACCCATTTCCAGACCGATGATGCGGTCCAGTTCGTCGCCGCGCGCGGTGAGCATGAGGATGGGCAGGCGAGAGCGGGCGCGTATTTCGCGGCACAGCGCGAGTCCGTCGTCACCCGGCAGCATCACGTCGAGAATGAGCAGGTCGCAGCCTTCGTGTTCCAGCGCGGCGCGCAGTCCGTGCCCGTCGGCGACCGTGCGCACGTCCATGTCCTGCTTGCCGAGATAGTCGCGCAAAAGCTCGCGCAGATCGGGATCGTCGTCGACGACCAGGATGCGCGGCCGGGCATTCTGCATGTTCATGACTGACAGCTTAGCTACTCGTGCAGGCGGCGTGCGCAATCGGGACAATTCCGCACGCGGCGTTTACTCGCCATTAACACGGCGCGCCGATGTCCCCGTTCGGCTTGCCGGCCCGGACATGAGCGTGATCAGCCCGAGCAGCAGGCCGGCAGCGGCGAAGTCTGCGCTGTAGAGCACCAGTCCCGCCACGCCGCTCACCAGCGCCAGGACCGCCAGCGCGCGGCGGGCGAGCGTCCCTGCCGGCAGCCACGAGAGCGCTCCCGCGGCCAGTGCCAGCCAGCCGATGCGCTGATCCATGAAGATCTGCGGCGCCCGGCGACGCGTCAGGCAGCGCCAGTCTTCGTCGGACGAGGCGCACAGGGTGTGCAGCGCGTCCGACTCCATCAACCCGTAGCGCAGTGCAATACTGGCCAGCGCTGCCAGGGCAAGCGTGCCCAGCAGGGTTGCACCGGGTCGCCAGGGCTCCGCGCTGTGTTCGGTCTTGCGAGGGCGTGTGTCCATCAATCTGTAGGCTCCATCCGTCACGACGACCGGACTCATTTTCGGCGTGTTAGCATCGCCGCGCTGCAACAACTTGGCACGCGTCCCGATCTGCTGCGGGTTTGCAGACTGTCGGGACGAAGCGAACCACCTTACCGGAAAACAAGCGGACGGCGCGAGCCGGCCGTAAATGCGAACATCGCATGAAAAGACAGATTTCCTTCGTCCGGGTGCTGATTGCACTGCTCGTCGCCTGCGGTGTGGCGGGCGCCCATTTCGGCATCTGGGCAATGATGAACCGGCCGGTCAGCCTGATCGAGCCGCTGGATTACATAGACGGCTTTTCCTACAGCCCGTACCGACGCGATCAGTCACCGCTCAAGGGCATCTACCCCGACTACGGGCAGATTTCGCAGGACATGGCGCAACTGGGCAGCATCGCCCATCGCATCCGCACCTACAACGCATCCGAAAACCCGGAAGTCACCGATCTGGCCGGTCAGAACGACCTGCGCGTCACCACCGGTGCCTGGATCGACGGCGACAAGGTGAAGAACCGGCGCGAGATCGGCGCACTGCTCGCCGACGCGCGACTGCGCGACAACATCGATCGCCTGATCATTGGTAACGAGGCCCTGTTGCGCACCGATCTCACGGTGCCCGAAATGATCGAGTACCTGGACGAGGTGCGCGAGGCCACCGATCTGCCGGTATCGACCGCCGAACCTTGGCACGTGTGGCTGAAGAATCCGGAACTGGCGGATCACGTCGATTATCTGGCGGTGCATCTGCTCCCCTACCACGAGGGCGTACCGGCGGACAAGGCGGTCGATTACGCGATGGCGCGCTACCAGGAGCTGCTCGACGCCTTTCCCGGCCGGCGCATCCTGATCGGTGAAATCGGCTGGCCGAGCAAGGGACCCACCATCGGCGGCGCGGTCGCATCGGAAGAGAATCAGGCGCGCTTCGTGCGCGAGTTTCTCTACCGCTCGCTGTGCAAGAACATCGACTATTTCCTGATCGAGGCCTACGACCAGCCGTGGAAGATCGAGATCGAGGGCTGGGCGGGCGCCTACTGGGGCATGTTCAACGCCGACCGGGAGCTCAAGTATCCGCTCGAGGGCAGTGTGGACGCCAACAGCGGCTGGATCGACGATGCGCTGGTCGCGACCGTGTTCGCGCTGGTGCCCATGCTGCTGCTCTGTCTGGCGCAGCGCGGCATGAGCATGATGGGACTGGTGTGGATGTGCGTGCTGGTGCAGGCCTGCGTCACCGCCATCGTGATTTCGGCCCGTCTGCCGGCCGATTACTACTTCACGCTGCGCGATCTCACAGCGCTCATCGGGCTGGTGTTCGGCGTGATGCTGACGGCCGGCGTGCTGCTCACCAACGGTTTCGAATTCGCCGAAGTGTTCTTCAAGTCACGCTGGCGCCGTGCCTACAAGGCCGCTGTGCCCCTGCCGCCGGGCGAACAACCCTTCGTGTCGGTGCATCTGGCGTGCTGCAACGAACCGCCGGAAATGGTCATCGCCACCATCGACAGTCTGGCGGCCATGGATTACGAGAACTTCGAAGTGATCGTGATCGACAACAACACGAAGGACGAGGCATTGTGGAAACCGGTCGAGGCACGCATGGCCGAACTGGGGCCGCGCTTCCGCTTCTTCCATCTGCCGCAGTGGCCGGGCTTCAAGGCGGGGGCGCTGAACTTCGCACTCAAGCAGACCGACGCGCGCGCCACGGTGGTCGGCGTGGTCGATGCCGACTATGTCGTGACGCCCGACTGGCTGAGCGGCCTGATGCCGCATTTCCACGATGAACATGTCGCCGTGGTGCAGGCACCGCAGGCCCACCGCGAATGGGAACGCCACCCGTTCCGCCGCATGTGCAACTGGGAGTTCGAAGGCTTCTTCCGAATCGGCATGCACCACCGGCACGAACGCAATGCGCTGATCCAGCATGGCACGATGACGCTGGTGCGCCGCTCGCGGCTGGAGTCGTCGGGCAGCTGGTCGGAATGGTGCATCTGCGAAGACACCGAACTGGGGCTGCGGCTGCTCGAGAACGGCGACGAACTGCGCTACATAGACCGTGTGTTCGGGCGCGGCCTGACGCCGGCAAGCTTCGCCGCCCTGAAGTCGCAGCGCTTCCGCTGGGCCTTCGGAGCCATGCAGATACTGAAGGGACACTGGCGCTCGCTGTTCGGCCGCAGCAAGCTCACGTCCGGCCAGCGCTACCACTTCATCACCGGCTGGTTCTCCTGGTTCGGCGATGCGCTGCAACTCGTCTTCGCCATCGGTGCCATCGGCTGGACGGCGGCCATGCTGATCTGGCCGAAGATGTTCTCGTTGCCGGTGACCATCATGCTGGCGCCGGTGCTGGGCCTTCTGGTGGCCAAGGCGGCCATGGGCCCGATCCTGTATCGACGTGCGATGGACTGTCCGTGGGCCGACATCGCAGGCGCGTCCCTGGTCAGTCTCGGGCTGTCGCATTCGATCGCACGCGGGGTCATCGCCGGACTGACACACAAGCGCGGTGTGTTCCTGCGCACCGCCAAGGGAAAGGGCGAAAGCGGTCTGGCGAAGTTCTTCCAGCCGATCCGCGAAGAGATGTATCTCCTGCTGGCGCTGATCGGTGCGGCATCGGCCATGCTGGCGATGCGCGGCAGCCAGAACATCGAAGTGCTGCTGTGGGTGACCATGCTGGGCCTGCAGTCGCTGCCCTATCTCGCGGCGTTGGGCTGTCAGTTCATCGCCCAGTTGCCGGACAAACCCCTCCCGGCTCCGGCCCGGGCCGCGGCGGCCTGAACGCATGAATCGTGCCGCGCCGCGCTGGGCGCGCTACGCGCTGGTGCATGTCATCGCACTTGCGCTGCTGGCCGTGTGGCTGTGGCAGCGCAATGCGCCGCACCCGATGGCGGATGTGCAGTTCGACGCGTCGCGGGATGGCGGGCGACTGCAGTGCGTGTCGTACGCTCCGTATTACCGTCCCGGCGAATCGCCGCTGCAGCCCGATTTCAGGGTGAGCCGCGAGCGCATCGACGCCGACCTTGCCCGGCTGGCGGAAATCTCCGCCTGCGTGCGGCTCTACTCGGTGGATCAGGGCCTGCACCATGTGCCCGAACTGGCGGCGAAGCACGGACTCACGGTGTTGCTCGGCGCCTGGATAGGCGGCGACAAGGTCCGGAACGACGTCGAGCTGTCGCAGGCCATCGCGCTGGCCAACCGGCACCGCGACGTGGTGCGCGGACTGATCGTCGGCAACGAGGTGCTGCTGCGGCGCGAACAGACCGCGGATGCGATGCAGCGCTACCTCGAGCGTGCGCAGCGCGAAACCGATGTGCCGGTCACCTACGCCGATGTGTGGGAGTTCTGGCTGATGAACGCCACGCTCGCGCAGCATGTCGATTTCGTTACCGTGCACATCCTGCCTTACTGGGAGGACGAACCGCAGTCGGTGGAAGTGGCCGTCGCACACGTCGGCGCAGTGATGGGCAAGGTCGACGCGGCATTTGACAAGCCGCTGCTGATCGGCGAAACCGGCTGGCCGAGCGTCGGCAAGCAGCGCAATGGCGCGCGTCCCGGGCCGCTGGAACAGGCGCGCTATCTGCGCGAATTCGTGCTCGCGGCGCAGCAGCAGGGCTGGCAGTACAACCTGATCGAAGCGTTCGATCAGCCGTGGAAGCGGCAACTCGAAGGAACCGTGGGCGGCTTCTGGGGGCTGCTCGACTCGGACGGCGATGCGAAGTTTGCGTGGCAGGGCGCGCTGGCCGAACGCCGCGACGGCCTGATGCCGCTGATGGCCGGAGCAGGCGGGATGGTGCTGGCGGGTGTGGTCGCACTGGTGGCAGGCCTGCGGCGTCGCGCGGTGGTGCTGGCGCATGCCGCCTCGGGTGCGCTGGCGGGCGCGATCGCGCCACTGCAGATCGAATATCTGACCCTGGCCTGCCGCAATCCGGTCGAATGGGGCGCGCTCGGTCTGGTCGCTGCGGCGGGCTGGCTGTGCTGGGCGCTCCTGCCCTGGGCCTTGCGCGGTCACGCGAACGCGCCAATGCGCGCTGCCGGCCGGATCGTGCTGTTCGGTCTGGCGTTTTCCGGACTGCTGCTCGCAGTCGATGGTCGCTACCGTGATTTTCCGTTCCTGCTGTTCCTGTTGCCGGCGGTGCAGTTCGGACTCGCTGCGCGCTGGGCGGGGTTGGATCGGCTGCCCCGGCTTCCCGAGGCGCGGCTGTTCGCCCTGATCGCACTGGTCGGAAGCGCCGCCGCCTGGCTGGCCGACTGGCGCAATCCGCAGGCACTCGCCTGGCTGGCGCTGACATTGCTCACGGCGAGCGCTTTTGCGTATCGGCCGGCACGCGGGAATTGAGGCTCCGGAACCTTGCCAGG
Source organism: Methyloversatilis sp. (assembly GCA_017984755.1). Taxonomy (GTDB): domain Bacteria; phylum Pseudomonadota; class Gammaproteobacteria; order Burkholderiales; family Rhodocyclaceae; genus Methyloversatilis. Next base: position 194 of record JAGNYW010000068.1, on the reverse strand, counting down.
TGGGGGCCGCCCACGGCTGTGCAGGCACGGCAAGCCCGCCAAGCGGGCGGCGAGCGGTGCTTGCCGAAACCCCCGCGCTGCCCATTGATAGCGAACCGGTGCGTCGATCGGGCGCCTGCCGAGAATCACGTTTGCACCGGCACTCGCGATGAATGGATTGCGCCGCGAGAAGCGCCCGGTGCTCAGCGGAACAG
>JAGNYW010000035.1 GCA_017984755.1 Methyloversatilis sp. | reverse complement strand
AATCAAGCACCAGTTCGCAGACCGAGACGGACTGCTGTCGCGGATGCTCCCCGGCCGCTGATCAGGGCGGCCCGCCGGCTGGCAGCCACACCTGTGATCTGTCGAGCGCGTAGGACCACGGAAGGCCGGCGTTCTTCCAGCCATTCACAGTCCGTTTGCCGCGATCCGCGCCATCGTTCGCGGTATCGCCTTCGAAGCCGTCGATGACCGTCCACACTCGCGTGAAGCCCGCCGCCGCGAGCGCATTGACCGCGGCCGCCGTGCGATCGCCCGAGCGGCAGATCAGCACGATGTCGGTATTGCGATCGAGCCCCTTGCCGGCCAGGCGCGCATCGACTGCCCGCACGAAGGCCGGATTCCTGTGCAGCGTGAAGCGGCGCGAGCGGCTATCGAAGTGGTCGAAATCGACCAGCATGAAGGGCACGTTGGCGTCCATGCCGAGCGGTGCGCCGACGTAACTCACTTCGGCCTGGGTGCGTACGTCGAGAAACAGGATCTTTGCACCACGTTCGGACACCATGCGATGCGCTTCGACCGAGGTGAGATAGCGATCGAGTGTGGTTCGCTTGCCGACGGGTACTTCCGACGGTTCGATGGCGTGCGTGCTGCCGGACAGGCACGTCAGCAGGCAGAGCAGTGTGCCGACCAACGAGCGGGACAGGTCGAGGGTGCCTGGGGCAGTGTTTTGCATGAAGCGCTCCGTACGGACGGGATTCCCCGCTGGGACGGCCCGGAAGGCGCGATGCACCGCGCCGCTGTCAGGCGACGCTGAGATGCGGCCTTCTGCTGCGACTGCGCAGCGGCAGGTCGAGTTCCGAAAGACGTGCATTCAGCGCTTCCATCAGGGCATCGCGAGAGATGGATTTCGGCACGAAGCAGGTCGCGCCGGCTTCGATTGCGCTGTGTTGCCAATTCGGATCTTCGATGCCCGACAGCAACACGATGACCAGGTCCTCGGGACCGTGCTGTTCGCGCAGCGCGCGGCAGGTCACGATGCCGTCCATGCCCTGCATCAGTCCATCGAGCAGCAGCACATGCGGGCATTGCTGGCTGACCATCAGCAGGGCCTGTTCGCCGCTTTCCGCTTCGCGCACGCCGGAGCACCCGGCATTCTCGAGCGAGCGGCGCAACAGGAAGCGCTCGGCTTCGTCATCGTCGACGATCATGATGTCCAGCGTATCGGGCAGGGAGCCGGCGCTGCCGTCGCCGTCCATGCTGCATTCGGTCACGCGGCGTACCGACTCCAGCTGCATGCGGCTGGCGATCGGGACCAGCGCGGTGACCAGCGACCAGTCCTTTTCGACGGCGGCGGCTTCGAGCCGGCGCATCGTGTCGTGCAGATCGAATGCCTGCGCATGCACCGCCAGCGACTTGAGCGTGTGCGCCGCGCGGCGCAGTGTGTGGTCGTCGTGCTCGCGCAGTGCTTCCTGCATGGCGACTACGTTACGCTGCGATTCCTTCTCGTAGAGCGCAGCGAAGCGTGCGCGGTCCTGCTGACCGATCGCGTCGATGGAAATCGACTGCGTACCGGACACTGCCGTATCCGGCAGCCACTTGCGCACGACCGCATACAGGTCGTCTTCGCGGAAGGGCTTGGCCAGATAGTCGTCCATGCCGGCGGTGATGCAGTTCTCCCGGTCACCGTCATTGGCGCCGGCGGTCAGCGCGATCAACGGTGTGGCCGGCAGGCCGACCAGACGTTCGCGGTCGCGAATGCGTTCGCAGGCCTCGAAGCCGTCCATGCCGGGCATCTGGCAATCCATGAGAACCAGATCGAAACGCGCGTGCTCGAGTTCCTGCAGCGCCTGCCTGCCGTCACGTGCCAGAGTCCAGCGCAGGCCGAAGGCTTCGAGCATGTTCGATGCTACCTCGGCATTGACCGAACTGTCTTCCACCAGCAGCACGCTGCCGGACAGACGCGGCAGATTGGGCAGCGAAAGGCTGTTCTGCGCCTCTTCCATGCCGGTGCTCACCACCTTGCACGGCAGCGACAGCGTGAAGGTCGATCCGATGCCGGACGCGCTGCGCAGCGTGACCGCACCACCCAGCATCTCGGCCAGCTGGCGCGAGATCGCGAGACCCAGACCGGTGCCGCCGAAGCGGCGCGATGCCGTGTTGTCGGCCTGCGCGAAGGCATCGAAGATGCGCGCCTGATCGTCGGTGGAAATGCCGATGCCGGTATCGCGGACCGACATCACCATGCGCACCGAACCGTTGCTCGGGCGATGCTGCAGTGTCTGGTCGTTGTCCATCGAATGTGCGCGAAGGGTCACGAACACGCCGCCATACTCGGTGAACTTGATGGCGTTGCCGATCAGGTTGACGGCGATCTGGCGCAGTCGTCCGGGGTCTCCCTCGACTCTGCCGGGTACCGCGTCGTCGACGTCGAGCGCGAGCGAAAGCCCCTTCTCCCGAGCCTGTGCGCCAAGCAGTTCGGTCACCTCGCGCAGCGTGCGTCGAGGGTCGAATTCACTGCGCACCAGATCGAAGCGGCCGGCTTCGATCTTCGACAGATCCAGAATGTCGTTAAGCAGATCGAGCAGGTTTTCGCCCGACCGGTACAGGGTTTCAAGGTAGCGTCGCTGTTCCGTCGACAGGTCGCTTCGCAGCAGAAGCTGGGCCATCCCCAGCACACCGTTCATCGGTGTGCGGATTTCGTGGCTCATGTTGGCGAGGAACTGACTCTTCGCCTGGTTGGCGTGTTCGGCCGCTTCCTTTGCCTCTTCGTTCTCTTTGGCGACATGCGCGTGGTGCAGGCGCAGGCGGATGAATTCAGCCGTGTTGTGCTGGAAGCGCCGGGCGTTGACCACGGCGATCAGCACGAACAGCAGAATGAAGCCGCCCAGCACTTCGCGTTCCGGCTCGGGCGACCTCAGGTAGAAAACTGCGATCGGCAGCAGCGTGGGCAGCGCCATCAGGACGTAGGCCTTCCACATGCCGGTGAGCGAGAACAGGCCGACCGCGGCGACCGCCACGAGGCAGAGCGGCACCACCATTTCGTACGGGTGTCCGGGCGGTGGCATCAGGCCGACGCCAAGCCAGCCCCAGCCGCAGCCTGCGGCAAGCACACCGCACATGAACAGCCATTTCCAGATCAGGGTTTCGTTGATGCCGGGGCCGACGTGACGCCACGCCAGAATGATGCCGAAACGCCCGACATTGATGGCGACCATTGCCACCACCCACAGGGTGAGTGCATGTTTGTCCACCACCTTGTGCAGCACGCCCCATATCAGGCAGGCAAGCACGATGGCCATCAACAGCGTGAAGGGGGTGAGCCGGTACGCCAGTGCGACGAGTTCGGCGTCGACCTGACGTTCGGTTTCTTCGCTGCGCGGCGTTGTTCCGTGTGGGAGCAGGGTTGTGGACATGACCGGAATCGACTTCACTGGTGTTCCGCCGTCCTGACGCAGTGACGGAGGCTGACAGGGTTCACGGTCGGGTCACCCGGATCTTTAACCAGCGCCAGTGGCTGCAGGATGCTGCTCACTGGCCATAACTCCCGAATTTGGCGAGTACCCGCTCCATCTCTTCATCGTCGAGAAGCTTGGGTTTGCCGATCTGAAGCGCGCGCCAGTACTGCTCGCACAGTGTTTCGAATTCGATGGCCAGCGCCACTGCCTGCGCAAGCACGCGGCCGACGACCAGCATGCCGTGATTGGCCATCAGGCAGGCGCAGCGTCCTGCAAGAGCACCCAGAACCGAGTCCGACAGCGCCTGTTCGCCGAATGTGGCGTAGCGGGCACAGCGCACATCCCTGCCGCCGAACCGGGCAATCATGTAGTGGAAGGGCGGAATCGATGCACCAACGCAGGCCAATGCCGTTGCAAAAGGTGCGTGGGTGTGGAGGACAGCGCCGGCATCGGGCCGGGCCACGTAGATGTCCCTGTGGATGCGCCATTCGGACGAGGGCTTGCGCGTGCCGGAAGCGCGTCCGTCGAATGCGACTTCGACCATGTCCGAAGCCTGACAGTCAGCAGGCTCCATTCCGCTTGGGGTGATCAGGAATGCGGAACCGCGGCGCACGCTGATGTTTCCAGCGGCACCGCGGTTGAGCCCGCAGACTTCCATCCGGCGCGCTGCATCGAGCAGATCGCTGCCGCTGACCTCGTTCATCAGGGTGTATCCCCTGTCTTGTGGATTAGTGGTGGATTATCCACCGCAGAAGCCTGAATACAAGCGGGTTTACATTAAAAATTGACGACACGTAAGGTGTTCCGCACTGCAGCATGGTCAGGAGTCAAAGCTGCATTGGGTTTCACGCTTCTCGAAACTACATGAGGTTCTGTGGATGAACTATTGACTGAAACCGGCTGGCGAGGCGCCGGAAGCGCATTCGATGACGCCGCGCTCGGTGATGATGGCGCTCACCAGTCTTGCCGACGTGACATCGAAGGCCGGGTTGCCGACGGCCGACGATGCATCAAGCAGCACCGCGCGTCCTTCTGCGCCGCGCACTTCGCGTACTTCCATGCCATCGCGTTCCTCGATTTCGATATCGTCACCATGGCGACACTCGAGATCGATGGTCGACCATGGCGCGGCGACCCAGAAGGGCAGGTCGTTGTCACGGGCAGCCAGTGCCTTGAGGTAGCTGCCCACCTTGTTTGCGGTATCGCCATTGGCCGCGATGCGGTCGGCGCCGATGATGACCGCATCGACCTTTCCTTCGCGCATCAGCTGACCCGCAGCGTTGTCGGCAACCACCGTGCAGTCCACGCCGGCGCGCCGCAGTTCCCAGGCAGTCAGCAGGCCCTGGTTGCGCGGGCGTGTTTCCGATACCCACACGTGCACATCCTCTCCGGCCGCGTGCGCCAGATGGATGCCGGCCAGCGCCGTTCCCCAGCCTGTGGTCGCGAGCCAGCCGGCGTTGCAGTGGGTCATCAGGTTCAACCGGTCCGTCTTCGGACGCAGCATCTGCATGCGCTGCAGCGTGAGTTCGCCGATGCGGCGATTGGCTGCGAGGTCTTCGGCGCAGATGTTCAGGGCTTCTCGCCAGGCTGCCGCAGCGCGGTCGGCGACGGCGAGTGGGCGTACCGTCCGGCTGATCCGCTCGACCGCCCACGCGAGGTTCACGGCGGTCGGCCGGGTGGCGACCAGCATGCGGCGTGCCGCATCGAGTGCGCCATCGTCGGCGGCTTCACGCAGGGCGAGTGCCAGACCGAACGCGCCGATGGCGCCTATCAGCGGTGCGCCGCGCACCTGCATGCTGGCGATCGCATGTGCTACCTGTGCTGCCGTGTCCAGCTTCAGTTCCCGCTCGGAAAACGGCAGTTGTGTCTGGTCGATGATGTAGAGCTGTTCGCCATCGCAGCGAAGCGGGCGTGGAGTGTCGGCCATTTCTGCACCTGTGGAGACTGGGGTGTGAAGCATAATCCGCGGATTCCGCATCAAGATAACTGCCATGCAGGACTACACCGGTCGCGTCAGCTCCAAACTGCCCGACGTCGGCACCACCATTTTCACGGTCATCACGCGCGAAGCACAGGCGTGCGGCGCGCTGAACCTCTCGCAGGGCTTTCCCGACTTCACGGCGGGTCCGGAGTTATTCGACGCCGTGGCGGCGCACATGCGGGCTGGCCGCAACCAGTATTCGCCGATGGCAGGTCAGTCCGTGCTGCGCGAAGCGATATCGCGCAAGATGGCGACGGTGTACGGCGCAGACTACGATGCGGAGACGGAAATCACGATCACCGCGGGCGCCACGCAGGCGGTCTACACCGCGATCAATGCATTCGCCGGTCCCGGTGACGAAGTCATCGTTTTCGAGCCAGCCTTCGACAGCTACGTTCCGGGCATCCGGCTGGCCGGTGCCACGCCGGTGTTCATCCGCCTCGCAGCACCGCACTTCCTGCCCGACTGGGACGCAGTGGCACGCTGCATCACGCCGCGTACCCGGCTCATCATCAGCAACACGCCGCACAACCCGACCGGTGCAGCGTGGACGCTGGATGACCAGCGCAGGCTGGCGGCCCTTTGCGACGGGCGCGACATCGTGGTGATTTCGGACGAGGTGTATGAGCACATCGTGTTCGACGGCCGCGCTCATGCGAGTGCTGCCCGCTTGCCCGAACTGGCGGCGCGTACGGTGCTCGTATCGAGCTTCGGCAAGACCTTTCATGTGACCGGCTGGAAAGTCGGCTTCGTCTGCGCGCCGCCGGCGCTGACCGCCGAATTCCGTCGCGTGCACCAGTTCAACGTATTCGCGGTGAATACGCCGGCCCAGCTAGGCCTGGCCGACTACATGGCCGAGCCTTCGCGCTATCTCGATCTGGGCGCCTTCTACCAGCGCAAGCGCGACGATTTCCGTACCGGGCTGAGTGCTTCGCGCTTCGATCTGCCGGACTGCTCCGGCACCTATTTCCAGCTTGCGTGCTATGACCGCATCAGCGACGAACCCGACCAGATTTTCGTGCGTCGCCTGATGCACGAAGCCGGTGTCGCAGCAATTCCGGTATCAGCCTTTCACCATGACGCCTTCGATGGCCGACTCATCCGGTTCTGCTTCGCCAAGAGCGAGCCGCTCATTGCAGAGGCCTGCCGACGCCTCTGTGCCTTCTGAAGGAACGCCATGCCAAACCAGGAATTCAAGCTCACCGGCGAGTATGTCGCGCTGTGCGATCTGCTCAAACTTGCCGGGATTGCAAGCAGTGGCGGCGAGGGCAAGGTGCGCGTGGCCCAGGGCGACGTCCGTGTCGATGGTCAGCCCGAGTCGCGCAAGACTGCCAAGATCCGCGCCGGTCAGGTGGTGGAATGCGATGGTGTGCGGGTGACGGTGCGCTGAACGCACGGGGCGTCGGTCAATGCGCGAGCGGGGCGGACGACCGTCAGTGGATATCGGGACTCCCGCACGGTGGGGCGCTCGAACATGAGGCCTTGCGGAATGTCCCCGGTTCGACGGGTCAGGCAGCTACCAGCGTGTGGCGTCCGTGCCATTGGGCGCCGGGCGCCAGCAGCATCGGCTTTTCGGCCAGTGCCGGTTCCAGACAGATCATGTGCCGGAAGTCCCGGTCGGGCATATCGGCGAGGGCTCGGCATTTGTGTTCCCACGGATTCCACACGACAAGATCGGGAAAGCCGTCGCTCTGCAATCCCAGTGCGCGCCCGGGTTCAATCAGCACGATGCTGTCCGGCGCCGCGCAGTAGATGCGATCCACCTCGTCCTCGACCACCACGGCATCGAAGCGCTCCTGGACGACTTGATCGCCCTTCGTGGCGTCGATGTAGCGCTTGCCGCGCAAGCCTTCGATGCGGCAGTTTTCCACCTCGCCGACACGCAGGTAGCTGTGCAGCGCGGCCGCGAATTCGAATGGCGCGTCGCCGGTATTGTCGGCCGTCAGTTCGAGATCCAGCCGGTTGCCTTCCAGCATGACGGTAAGTTCCAGCGAAAAGGCGTGCGGCCAGATCGCCAGCCTGGATGCGTCACTCGCCAGTTGCAGCGTTGCGGTCACAAAATCGGCGGTGGCGCGCTGTTCCGTCACCTGCCAGGTGCGGGTGCGCGCAAATCCGTGGCGCGGGCCGTCGCCGCGTGCAGCGAACTGCGGAAAGATGACGGGTATGCCACCGCGCAGTGCGGTACGTCCGTCGAACACGGCGTTCGGCGACAGGTACAGACGCTCGACGCCGCCCGCCGGCACCCATGACAGCACCTGGGCACCGAACAGGCTGATCACACACTTCGCACCTTGAGCGGTCTGCAGGGCAAGTGCGGGCTGGCCGCCGTGGTCGACCTGCTGGATCAAACCTGTCTTTTCAGTCATCGGCGGGGGGCGCGCAGAAATCGGACGCCAATGATAGCCGCTTCAGTCGTCCAGTCCGGCCCGAGCGCACGCGACATAGGCTGCGCCATCCGGCGGTTGGCGGTCGCGTTGTGCGCGCCAGATGGTCTCGCCGAGGCAATCGACCAGACGATGCAGGGCTTCGTGCTCGTCCCCGAGCCGGGTGCGCTGCGCTTCAAAAGCGGCCCGCAGGCCGGGTGGCTGGTCGATGGCAAGCTGTTCCTCGATCGCGAGGTGCAGCGATAGATGCAGGAACGGATTTGTCTCTCCCAGTTCCGGCGGGTATTCGCGGGTGAGGGCACGTTCGCCCTGGTCGAACAGCGAGTGGTATTCCGGATGACGCCCCATCAGCGTGAGTGCCAGCGTTTCCATCTGGGTCAAGGGCTGGCCGGAGTGACGTTTGGACCAGGTGTCGATGAAGAATTGCCGGGCCTGGTCGCGCGAGGGATTGAACATGGAAGGTGCGGGGTTTCGTCGGTATTGCCGTCATTGCAACATAAAGCGGCGGCTTCGCGAGAAGGATCGGATCGCTGCAGCGCCATGATGCGCAATGCGAGGCGGTGATCGTCACGGACCACAGTGACGCCTTGATGCATGGACATTCCTGCGCGGCTGCAACGTATTCATGTCGCTGAAGAGGTGTCGCACGGACGCTGGCAAGGGCGCCGCCCCTGGTCGAAGACGGCCTGCTGTTTCGCGGTGGTCGCAGCCGACGCTGAAGGCGTACGCGAAGTGGTGCGATACGGGGTCAACGGGCAGGTGGTCGACGGCGCTGATGCGCGTGCCATTGCTGCTGAGGTCACCCGGTTGTTGCACGACGCCGCCGTGCTGCGCGAGTTCGGCGCATGAGCAGGCGTGTCACGCGTCCTCGTCGTCCACATGCACGGTCTGCAGCACGATCGCCGCGATTTCCTCGATCGACTTGTGGGTCGAATCGAGCCAGCGGATGCCTTCCATGCGCATCAGGCGCTGCGCGGCCTCCACCTCATAGCGGCAGTTGTCGATCGACGCGTAGTGGCTGCCGCGTCGCCGCTCTTCGCGTATCTGCGCGAGCCGGTCGGGTGCAATGGTCAGGCCGAACAACTTGTCGCGGTACTTGACCAGCTCCGTCGGCAGCTTGAAGCGTTCGAAATCTTCCGGAATCAGGGGGTAGTTCGCCGTTTTCACGCCGAACTGCATGGCCATGTAGAGGCTGGTGGGCGTCTTGCCGGATCGCGACACGCCCACCAGGATCACATCAGCCCGCTCCAGTTCCTTGTGTGACATGCCGTCGTCGTGCGCCAGAGAAAAATTGATGGCTTCGATGCGGTTCTGGTAGTCGGCACTTTCCTCCATGCCCTTCTGGCGACCCACATTGTGATTGGCCGCCTGGCCGAGCTCGTCTTCCAGCGGGCCGACGAAGTGTTCGAACATGTCGAGGAACAGTGCGTCCGCCTGCCGCACCGTGCGCGCCACCTCGGTGTTCACGATGGAGGTGACGACGATGGGGCGCACGCCATCGCGCATCTTGGCTTCGGTCATGCGTTCAAGGCAGTCCAGTGCGTTATCGACCGAATCCACGAAGGGCACGCGGGTATGCCGGAATTTCACACCCTCGAACTGCGAGAGCAGGCTGCGCCCCAGTGTTTCGGCCGTAATGCCGGTGCTGTCGGAAATGAAAAAGACGGTTCGCATTGCTTATTCCGTGAGTGACTGAATGATGACCAGACGATCAGCGCGCCGGCCGGTCAGGAAAGTTGGCGCGCGGTGTGCAGGCGGGCGACAGGACAGGCGCCGGGTACCTCGGCGACACGGTGCCAGATGACCGTGCGACCAAGCACCGATACCAGCGCATAGCCGCGGACTTCCAGCGTATCGGGGTCGGTCAGCCGCATCCGGCCGCTGTAGGTCGAACTGCTGGCCGGGTCGTAGATCGACCCTTCCAGCCAGGCACTGCCCTCGACCGGCGTGAAACCGTGCATCACGGCGAGGCCGCACAGCGGACGGCCTTCGTCGCGCTTGAGCGTCCCGTCCTTGCGGAAAGGTTTTGCCAGCCATACGATGCGCCCGCACAGCCTCGTCTCGCAAGGGGCCACGCGCACCGCGACGGTCTGTTTCTCGTTGATCCAGAGACCGAGCGGGGTAACGGCATGAGCGGGCCACACGGCGAACACCAGTCCGGCCGCGATCGCCCGTCGCGCAAGCAGCGCCACGCGCGACGCGGCACGCACCGGACGTCCTGAAACAGATCGGTATTGAACGAAGCGCATGCGAATTCTGGTTGCTTTTGGTCGTGCCTATCCGGCGCGTACCTTGTTGATGATGCTCAGTCTGGTGCTGGCCGGCGTTGCAGAGGGAATCGGCCTCACTACATTGCTGCCGATGGTATCAGTCGCTCTCGGAGAAAAGAGTGACTCCGGGCTGGCCGGCAACGTGCTCGGCGCATTGCATGCGGTCGGGCTGGAGCCCGCCGTCGGGACGATGCTGGCGGTGATCGTGATCGGCATGACCCTGAGCAGCCTGTTGATCCTGGTGGCCAATCGCCAGGTTGGTTATGCGGTGGCACGTATGGCGACCGACCTCCGGCTTGAACTGATCCGTGCCCTGCTGGGCAGTCGCTGGGAGTATTACCTGCGCCAGCCGACCGGTGCGTTGGCGAATACGGTGGCCAGCGAATCGTTCCGTGCATCCACCGGCTACGAGCATGCGGCCAATGTGCTGGCGCTGGCCATCCAGGCCGCCGTGTATGCGGTGATAGCGATGCTTGTGTCGTGGCAGGCCAGCCTGGTTCTGCTGCTGCTTGGCAGCGTGCCTCTGGCAGCAATGTGGAAGCTGGTGCGATCGGCGCGCCGGGCCGGCAGGAAGCAGACGACACTGATGCGAGATCTGCTGGCCTACCTGACCGATGTGCTGGGATCGGTAAAGCCGCTGAAGGCGATGGCGCGGCAGGGCGTGGCCGATGCGCTGCTGCACGAACAGAACGCACGGCTGAACCGTGCGATGGAGCGCGAGGTTCTGAGCCGCGAGGCACTGCGCGCACTGCAGCAGCCGATGCTGGCCATCCTCGCCGCCGGCGGGCTGTATGTCGCGCTGGTGATCTGGCAACTGCCGATGGCTTCTGTCATGGTGCTCACATTCCTGCTGCTGCGCGTGCTCAGCCTGATGCACAAGGCGCAACAGCGCTACCACCGCATGGTGGCGCAGGAAAGTGCCTACTGGGCGCTGCGCGGCATGATCGACGAGGCGCAGGCCGCAGCGGAACCGGCCAGCGGTGAGCGTGTCCCCAGTTTGCAGCGGGACATCCGTTTCGAGAAGGTCAGCTTCGCGTATGGCGACAGAGCAGTACTGCGCGACGTCAGCCTTACCCTGCCCGCAGGCTCCTTCACCAGTCTGATCGGCCCTTCGGGCGCCGGCAAGACCACGATACTCGACCTGCTGTGCGCGCTGCTGACGCCGCAATCGGGACAAATAGCGATAGACGACGTGCCGCTGACATCGCTCGACCGCGACCTGTGGCGCCGGAGCATCGGGTATGTGCCGCAGGAAACGCTGCTGTTGCACGACACCATCCTGGCCAATGTGACGCTGGGCGATCCGACGCTGACGGCAGCCGACGCTGAGCGCGCACTGCGTCAGGCCGGGGCCTGGTGCTTCATCGAAGCGCTGCCGGACGCTATGCTGACTGTGGTGGGCGAACGCGGCGGCCGGTTCTCCGGCGGCCAGCGTCAGCGCATGATGATCGCGCGCGCGCTGGCGCACGATCCGAAGCTGCTGATCCTCGACGAAGCGACCAGCGCACTCGATCCGGAATCCGAAGCCGCCATCAGTGCGACGCTCAGATCGCTCACTCCGGCGCTGACCGTGGTGGCAGTGTCGCACCGTCCTGCGCTGATCGACATTGCCGACCGGATCTACCGCTTCGGCGACGGCACGCTGGAAATGATGCGCGGCGAGCCTGCGGAGCCGGCGACCTCCGCGTGAGGCTGGCCGGCGTCTGCGTTCCAGCCCGCGCTCGCTGGCGCGGTGGTTGCGGCGGGCATCCTGGATGAAGGGCGACCAGCGGATCAGCTACAGCACGATGCGGTTCAGCAGCGAGCCCGGCCAGCGCAGCGGACGCTAAATGTCGAGAAAGAGCACCACACGCGTACCGTCGGTGTCGTTCCACACCTGATGTCTGTAGGTGCCGTCGAACACTATGACCTTGCCGGTTTGCCTGTGCCTGATCTCGCTGCCGACCTCGATGCGGCAGTGCTCCGCAGGTTCCGGCACGATCATGCCCAGGCGGGCGCGCAGCAGGCCATTGCACGGGCCGCGGTGCGGCGGAATGTGCTTGCCCGGCGAGAGGATGGAAAAAAAGGAGGTAAACATGCCGGGAATGGCCGTGATCAGTTTCGCCGTCTGCGGGCAGCGCACGCAGACGGCCGCCACGCTGAAGCTGTGGGCGAACAGGAAAAACGTCTTCCAGTGGTCGTCCTTCGTGATGTTGATGTTGGTCTGATCCTTCGAGATTTCCTGGAAGTTGGGCCGGCGCTCGCGGTCGGCGAGTACCTGTTCGAGTTCCCTGCCGGGGATGACCAGCCAGTTCGCTTCCAGCCCGTCGCCCCGCGGGAGCTGACGGGTGTCGATGAAGGGTGTTTTTTCGATCAGCGAGTAGCGCCGGATCAGCCGCTCGAAGCGCTTGATGAGCCACAGGCCGATGGCTTGTGTTTGCGGGTCATGGCGCTTCTTCTCGTTCGGGTGTCTGCGTCCGGTTCGGCGATTTGGGTGGCAGGCGTTCTGGACATCGCCCGGGTGCGGTCAACGCAGGCGGCGTTCGCGCAGCAATCGCCACAGCAGTGGCCAGCCGAAAATCAGCGGATGACGACGCAGTCGCGGCGTCACCTCGACCGGGTGACCGGTGTGACGCTCCAGCTTCCACGCCAGGTAGTCGATGCCATTATTGAAGGTGAATGCCGACTTCATCAGCCTGAGCACCTGCAGCGGCTTGCCTTGCAGGCGGCGCAGCCGCCATTGCCGCTGCCCGCGCCGACGTGCCTCAGGCGACAAGCGGTTGCCGTAGACGCCGGGTGCCACGGTCTGCATGCCCGCCACAGCCGGCGCGGCGACGGCTGTCAGACGCTCGAACCAGGGCGCATGCCGCTCGGCCAGTTGCAACGGCCGATCGGCCGATTCCGGGCGCATTTCGGTACCGTAACTCAAGGTCAGTCCGCATCGCCAGATGTCTGCCGCATCGAAGCGGTCTGCCATGCAGGGCAAGGTCTGGCGCAGCAGTCTCAGCACCGCCTGCGCCAGCGCGGTGGTAACGCGCCGGCGCACGTCCTCGTCGCGGCTGTACACGAGCCGCGACGGCTGGGCGAAGCGCCCCCACACATAGCTCTGGAACCAGCCGGTAGTGCCCGCTTCGAAGTCGGCCAGCGACAGCACCGCGTATTTGGCCTGCAGCGTACGGCCGCTGGCGGTACGCGCCTGCAGCGTGAATACATTGGGTGGCAGACACACGTTCGCGAACCGCAGCGTGACGCCCGGGTAGGCGTCGGCATAGCGGTCGACCAGCACATACAGATCGACCAGCCCGTCAGCCGGATCGCCGCTGCGCAGACAGGCGCCGTAGAACAGCACGGCTGCCGTCGACGCACCGAAACGCTCGCACATCCGTGCGCTCAGCAGTTGCAGTTCCGGTGCGACCGGCTGAGCACAATCGTGCCCGATGTTCTCCAGCAAGGCGGCCGGAGGCGTCGCAGCGGACGAGGCGCTGGCGGTCATTGCCGGCCGCTTCAGATGTCCGCTGGTCCGGTGCCGGGGGCGAATAGGCGCACCAGCGGCGGGTTGTCCGGTGCATGCGGATCGACGCTGCTCAGCCAAGGCTGCAGTTCGTGACCGGTCTTGCTCAGCGCGATGGCCCACAGCGCGCGTACCAGCAGCACCACGGTGGACAGCGCAGTCCAGGCGGCCACCAGCAGCAAGCCGGTGTCGCCGTGGCCGGCCATCCAGGCCACCGTCAGCATCAGCAGATTGGGATTGCGCCGCGCTGTCACCAGCCTGTTGACCGAGTCGAACGGTCGCCAGATAAACATGGAAAAAGGCGCGGCGATCTTGAACGCGCCTTCGCACAGCCGGCCGGCAATGTAACCGCCTATGATCACCCACAGCACATCCCACAACGGCAGCGAGGCGGGCCATGAGGCCCCCAGCCCGATGCCCCAGGCGATGTACCAGAACGGCGGGTGTATCAGATCCAGCGCGTGGTCGAGGATGTCTCCGAACCGGCTGGACGTGATGGTGACGCGCGCCAGCTTGCCGTCGACGGTATCGAGGAAGGTCATCAGCCAGGCCGCCAGCAGGCCGGCGCCGTAGGCGCCATTCCAGAACCACCAGCCGGCGAGAATGGCGAACACATAGCTGCCTGCGGTCACCGTGTTCGGGCTCAGGCCGAGACGGATGCAGAGATGGGTTGCCCAGCGCGCCGGGGTTGGCCATACGCAGCGGGTGATGAAGTCGGTCACGCCCTTGTAGGCGCCGCTGAACAGGGCCTTTTCGAGCTGACGCAGATTGTCTGCCCGCACGGGCGCGACCCAAGGCCGGTCGAACTTGCGCAGCTCGGCCTGCAGTCCCGCAGCCACTGTCTCAGGCAAGACGACGGGCAGACCGTCCAGCGCCGTTCCGTCGAGTCGCGGCACGCCTAGCCAGCGACCGGCATCGTCCCGGGCTGCGACAATGGCGCCGTCGCGCGGATCCTGCATGGCAACGGCGGTTTGCTTCAGCAGGCCGTGGATCACCCGTTGGTCATAGACATAGTCGGCGCGCAGCAGCAGCACTTCGCCAGCGGACGGCAGAGGTTGTCCGGAATCGATCAGCCGAGCTTCGGGGAAACCGCTCAGCAGGCGTTCCAGCCGCTGGCGCGGCGTCAGTCCCCACAGGCGCAGGTCGCAATCGCCCACTAGATGGACGTTCATGGTCATGTACAGGATCCTGCGCAGTGATTGGGCTAGCCGGAAAGGCTGCGTAGTATAGTCACCGCATGACGCAACCGGTACAGCGCAGCGCGTCTTCCTTCGTGCTTGCGCACCTTTCCGATCCGCACCTCACCGTGCTGGATTCGATTCGCTGGCAGCAGCTGCTGAACAAGCGCATGAGCGGCTATCTGTCCTGGCAACGGCGCAGGCGTCACATCCACACGCCAGATCGACTCGCATGGCTGGTGCACGATCTGCAGCAGCAGGCGCCCGATCATGTCGCCATCACCGGCGACCTGACCCAGCTCGGCACACCCGCCGAATGTGCGACGGCGCTGCAGTGGCTGCAGGCGCTGGGCTGTCCGGAACGGGTATCCGTCGTGCCAGGCAACCACGATACCTATGTGCAGGCGCCATGGTCCGAGACGGTCGGCTTGTGGCGCGACTACATGGCAGGCGCCGACCGCGAAGGCTTTCCCTTTCTGCGGCAGCGCGGCCCGCTAGCGTTGATCGGTGCCCGCTCGGCACATCCGGTCCCGCTGGCGTTCGCCACCGGCAGTCTGGGTGCTGCGCAGAGACTCCGCCTCGATGAATTGCTGGCTACCAGCGAAGGCAGCTTTCGCGTACTGCTGATTCATCATCCGCCGCAGGCCGGTGCGGTGAGCTGGCGCAAGCGCTTGGTCGATGCGCCGCAGGTGCGGCAGGTGCTGGCCGAGCGCGGCGTCGAACTGGTATTGCATGGTCATGGTCACCGCCGGCTGGAGGACTGGCTGGAGGTACCGGGCGGGCGGGCGCCGGTCATCGGTGTGCCGTCGGCGTCCGCCGTCCAGCGCGACGATATGGCGGTCGCTGCCTATAACCTGTTCCGCATTGAGCGACAGCCGGCCGGATGGTCGGCGACGCTGCAGCGACGCCTGATCAGGGCAGACGGATCGGTCAGCGTCGAACCGGCGCTTGCGCTATCCGGGTCGGCGGTCGACGCGGCGCAGCAGGATCAGCGCACCCAGTAGGATGAGGCTGGCGGGTAGCACGCCGGCCAGCGGCGGACTCAACTGGAACAGCACGGCGGCGGCACCCGATACCTGATTCAACAGATAGACTGCCAGGCCCGATACCGCGCCGAGCACCAGTCGCCCGCCGAGTGCCAGATCGCGTCCGCTGCTCAGTGTGAACGGCACTGCGAGCAGGATCATCGCGGCGGTCAGGATGGGCGCGCCAATCTTCTGCCACAGCGCGACGTCGTAGGCGGCCGTGGGTTGTTCCATGCGGCGCAGGTCATTCACGTAACCGTACAGTTGCTGTGGCGACAGGCTGGTCGTCGGCAGTGCCAGTTCGTCCAGCCGCTTGGCCGACACGATCGATGGCCAGGGCAGCACCTCCAGCGAGCGGGCGGAGGTGCCCGCCGCGCTCCAGCGTTTCTGCTGCACGTCGCGCAGCGTCCACACGCCATCCAGGCCGACTTCCGCGTAAGCGGCGTGCACGTACTCCTCCAGCCGGTTTCCGGTATCGAAACGGAACACCTCGACATCGACCGGCACACTGCCGCTGCGCAGTTCGCCGACACGCAGGATCTGATTGCCGGTACGCACCCACAGCACGCCATCCTTCAACTGATCCTGCATGGTGGAAATCGCCTGCGCGCGCTTCTGCAGCGCGCTCTGCTGCAACGGTGACACGATGAACTGGTCGGCCGTCGCCAGCGCCAGTGCAAGCAGTAGCCCGGCACCCAGCGCCGGGAGGCCGATGCGTGTCATCGTGAAGCCGGATGCGCGCAGCGCCGTCAGTTCGCTGTGCACCGACAACTGGCCCAGGCCGATGATGCCGCCGAGCAAGGCGATGAAAGGCCCGAGCTCGACTGCGCGCCGGGGCAGAAGCATCGCCGTGACGACCAGCGCGTCGCCGATGCGGTAGCTGCCCTCGCCAACATCGTCGAGTTCGGCGATCAGGTCGAGAAAGCCGAACAGCGGCAGCAGCAGGGCCGCAGCCGCGGCAAAGCCGATGCCGACGGTACGTGCGATGTAGCGGTCGACGATGCGCATCAGGCCCTGCCGCTCCGCCGGATGACGATGAACAGGGCGATGGCCATCAGCAGCGGGATCCACCACATTCCCGGCCAGGCCGGAAAATTGCCCTTCTCGACCAGGTTCTTCAGCATGCCGCCGGCGTAGTAGATCAGCGCAAATACGGCGGTCACCGGCAACATGTTGGCAAAGCGGCCACGGCGCGGCGGCGCGCGGCTCAGCGGGACTGCGAGCAGTGCCAGAAGCAGGGCTGTCGGGCCGCGCGACAGCCGCCATTGCAGTTCGGCCCGCTCCGACATGCCGGACGATGCCGCCAGCTCAGCGGTGGACGCCGCCTTGCGCTTGTATTCAGGGGCCGTCTCCACCGGCTCCATGTGCAGCGTCATTTCGCGGAAATGCACGGTGCGGTCACGCGTGCCGATCTGGTGCAGCGAATAGCTGAAGCCGTCGCGCAGTTCCAGTACCGGGTGTGCCGGATCGGCGTCGCGCAGCCAGGCTTCGCGTGCCTGGATCAGGTGGTTGCGCTGGTGGCTGTCGCTGTAGATCAGTACATCGTGCAGATGCCCGTCGAACTCATCTACCCGCCGGGCAAGAATCATCCGGCCGGTATCGGTATTGACGTTGAAGTGCTCGGCCCGCAGTCGGCTCAGGTCCAGATCACTGGTCTGGGCCGCTTCCAGCGCGTACGCTTCGGCATAAGCCCACGGGCGGCCGTAGATCGACAGAAATCCGACCACGATGGCCGCCGGAAGCGCGAGCATGCCAACCGCAAGATAGGGCCGCAGCGGCGGCATGCCGGCAGCCGACAACACGGTCATCTCCTGATCGTGGTGGAGCCGTCCCAATCCGATCACCACAGAAACATACAGGGCGACAGGCGCCAGAACTTCCAGCGCGATCAGCACCTTGTATCCGGTGATCCGAAGCACGTTGCCCAAGCCCATGGCGCCGCCCGCTGCTTCGTTGAGGTAGCGGCTCGCGGTGTAGCTGGCGAATATGACGGTCAGCACGCCAAGCAGCGCAAGCAGCGGCCGGCGCACTTCCCGGACGATATAGCGTTCGATCAGCATCACGACGCCGGGCACCTTGAATGCAGCGCGATGTGTGCGACACTTTCGGGCCGCCGCCGGGCGCGATTGTCTCCCGGCCTTTGCGGTTGCGCGGACGGGCGACCCGCCACGCGTAAACGTTCCGGAGAAGTGTGTTGAATTCTGCAAGTACAAACCATCAGCCGACGCGAGCGCTCATTCTGAGCGCTGGCCAGGGGCGCCGCCTGCTGCCGTTCACTGCCGACCGCCCCAAATGTCTGCTCGAACTTGACGGTCGAACCGTCATCGAGCGGCAGATCGACGGCCTGCACGCGGCGGGCATCCAGCAGGTGTTCGTGGTGACCGGTTACGGCGCGGCTCAAGTAGAAGAAGTGCTGCAGCGCCGATACGAAAAACGCGACATCGAAACCGTATTCAATCCCTTTTTCGAGGTCGCCGATAATCTCGCCAGTTGCTGGATGGCGCGACACGTAATGGAGGGAACATTCATCGTGCTCAACGGCGACACGCTGTTCGACCTGCCAGTCTTGCAGAGGCTGCTCGAGGCACCACCACGGCCGATCACGCTGGCCATCGACCGCAAGACGGCGTACGACGAAGACGACATGAAGGTGTGCCTCGACGGTGACCGGCTGACCCGGGTAGGCAAGAAGCTTCCGCTGGCAAGCGTCGATGGCGAATCGATAGGCATGATGTGCTTCCGTCCGCAGGGCGGTGCATTGTTTCGCGACGCGCTGGAGCGTGCGATGCATAGGCCCGAGGCCCTTCAGCGCTGGTATCTGAGCATCATCGACGAACTGGCCGGCCGTACCGGACAGGTGTTCGTGCAGTCGATCGAAGGCCTGGGCTGGGGTGAGCTCGATTTTCCCGAAGACCTCGAAGCCGCGCGCGGACTGGTGCGCGACTGGGATCGCCGGGTGGTGAGCGCTCAGGTCTGACACGGCACCGCCTCCCGCGCGGCCAGCGTCGCTTCCACCAGTGAGTGGTCGGCCGGCGTGTCGACATCGACTGCCGCTTCGGCGAAGGGCAGGATCACCGCGCCGAGGCGCACGTCGAGTTGGCGCGACAATCGCGCCAGCGCCTGTTCCAGTGTCAGCCGGCCTGCGAGATAGCGCAGTGCTGCAACCCAGCCGAGCGCGCCGACCACCACCCGCAAGGGTTTCTTGCGCTGCTGTTCTACTCGACGCCAGAACGGCGCCAGCCGGCGGCTGTCCGACGACACGAAAGCAAACAAGTTGCAGCTGCAGTACGGCCCGCCGCGCAGGCGGGTGGCGGTACGCCGCGTGCCGGGAAAGCCGGCCTGCACGGTATCCAGCTGGGCCATGCCAATCACGAAATCGCAGCCGCTGGCCTGTGCATGGTGCAGAAAGTAATCCACGACTGCAGGGCTGAGCAGGGCGTGATCGGCCGTTGTCAGCAGCACCGGCTGATGTACCGGCTGCGCATCGAGCCCGCGCAGCGCGCTGGCACTCGGCGATTCGGCAGGCGCCAGCCAGCCGATCCGGTCGCCGGCGATCATCTGCTCCAGTTCGGTGTCGCCGACCAGCAACTCGCGCGGCGGCCCGACCAGGGTGACCCTGTCCACCGCAGCACTGTCGGCCAGCGCCTGCAGCACCCGTCTGATCATGGGCACGCCGCCGACCGGCGTCAGTGCCTTGCACTGTACGCCCGCCGCAATCGCCACCGGATCGCCGGCCTTGCGGTCGGCAGCCAGCACGAGCGCGGCCCAGCGCCAGGACTCAGAGCTGCTTTTCATAAACACGATAGTGCTTGTAGGGCACGGCGCCGATGTGCTCGAGAATGTTGCGCATGCCCGAGTTGTCTTCGAGTATCCAAGACATTTCGAGCGACTCTATCCTGTTCCTGATCAGCGCGAATTTCATCGCTTCGGTCAGCAGCAGCGCCAGCACCGTACCGAGACGACTGAAATGCTTGCCGCGGCGCACGCCCATCAGCGGTACTCGCGCGCTGCGCGGTGGTCGCACCTTGAGCCGCCACAGCAGGCGCAGCCAGCCGAAAGGCAGCAGCCGGCCGTGCAGCGGTTCAATAGCTTCGTTCAGGTTGGGCATGCCTACGATGAAGCCCGCCGGTACGCCATCCACCTCTGCGATAATGATCATGTCTGGCGGCACCAGCAGCTTCAGGTTGCTGCCCAATTCCCGGAACTCGGCTTTGGTAAAGGGGATGAAGCCCCAGTTTTCGGCCCATGCATCATTGAAGATATCGTGCAGGGTCATCAATTCGGCATCGAAGCGGCTCTGGTCGAGCTGCCTCAACTGTATGCGGTCGCGCATGCGATCCATGATCCGCTGCATGGCAGGCGTGTAATGGGTGTCGCGCGGGCGCATCCAGTAGGCCAGCAGATCCTTGATCGGACGGTAGCCGAGCGCTTCCAGCCGCGCGCCGCTGAACGGATGCGCGTGGCCCATCATCATCGACGGCGGCCGGTCGAAGCCTTTGACCAGCAGACCGCTCTCTTCGTTGATGGTCAGGTTGAACGGTCCGGTGATGCGGTGCGCGCCATGTTCCAGCAGCCATCCTTCAGCAGCGCCAATCAGGGCGGCGAACACCGCAGGGTCGTCAATGGCGTCCAGCATGCCGAAATGACCGGTGTCGGCACCATGCTGCGCGCGATGCAAGGTATCGATCTGCGCGCTGATGCGACCGACCGGCTCATCGCCGACCCAGGCCAGCCAGCCTTGCCAGGTCACATGCTCGAACACGGGATTCTTCGCCGAAAGATGCTGTCGGCGCTCGAAATGCAGCGGCTCGATCCAGTGCAGGTCACCGTGGTGAAGTCGGCCCGGCAGGCGGATGAAGGTTTCACGGTCTGCGGGGCTGCCCAGCGGACGAATGACGAGGGCCGCCTGCGGGCGGGAAGGAAGCGGATTCACGGACGGCACGGTTGCCTGAAGTTGTTCGACAGTCCCGCGGGACGGCGCTGTTTCATCGAGCGCGTATGTTACCGGATGTCCCGCTGCCGGACGGCATCGCTGCGGTTGCCGCGATCGGTCGTTCCCGGCAAGCGGCATGTCGATGAATATGTTCCCCTGCGCTTCGTTCGTGGTTGCGGCGCCCACAGTCGGGCGGGCCTGTTTCGGGTCGGGGGGCTTTGTGTATGATCAGGACGTCGGCAGACACAACCGGATTCAATTCGTGCATCCCATCACCCGTGAAACACTTTCTCCCACGATGATCAAGTTCGGTGCGCCGGGCAGCATGGTGCACGACTACGTTCACTGGTCGGTCCTGCTGCGCCCGAAGCAGGTGACGCTGGGTTCGCTGGTATTGATCGCAAAAGAGCCCGCGACCGCGTGGCCGATGCTTGGCGCGGCAGCGTTCGAGGAACTGAAGGCGATCACCGCCGACATCGAACAGGCGCTCAGGCGTTGCTTCGACCACGACAAGATCAACTACCTGATGCTGATGATGGTCGATCCGGACGTGCATTTTCACGTGATCCCGCGCTTCTCTACCAGCCGCACATTCCAGGGGGTCGAGTTCTCCGATCCTGGCTGGCCGGGACCGCCGCGTCTTGATTCAGCGGCCGAAACCGGCGAGATCGTTAACAATTCGTTAAGGGACCAACTGGTACGCTCGTGGCAAAACTGAAACGGCGGATTTGCGCAGGTTTCTACCCTGGTGGCGAACGCAGATCTGCGCTGGAAGATCTGGAAAAAAATTATCATGACAATGCGTTACACGAGCGTTACGCCCAGCCCGAACTTGTCACTTGCCCAAAGGCTGGCGGATTTTCCAACCCTTAGCGAAGCACTTGATTACGCTGCGCTGGGGCACACCGGGGTGAATTTTTACGATGGTCGCTATCGTCTGACTGCAGTGGTTCCTTATGCGGAACTGCGGCAGGCGGCGCTGGCCATGGCGCAGCGCCTGCACGGGCTGGGCTTGCGACGCGGCGACCGGGTCGCACTGGTCGCTGATACGTCGCCCGGATTCATGGAAATCTTCTACGGTTGTCAGTACGCAGGCTTCGTACCTGTGCCGCTGCCAGTGCCGGCCGGTCTCGGAAATCGAGACCTTTACATCACTCGCCTGCGCCGGTTGCTCGACAGTTGCGGCGCTGCAGTCGTCGTTGCACCGGCGGACATGCTGCCGCTTGCCTGTGAGGCGGCCAAGGGACTGACAGCAACGTTCATCGGGTCCTTTGACGATCTGCGCGCGCGGAGCTTTTTTCCTGCAGGGATCGACCGCTCTAGACCCGATGATTTGGCATATCTGCAATACACCTCGGGCAGCACCCGATTCCCGCGCGGCGTGATGGTGACCCAGCGGTCTGCGATGGCCAATCTGCAGGGCATTGTCGGTGCGACAGGGTTGGCCGTGCGGCCCGGTGATCGCGCTGCGTCGTGGCTGCCCTTTTATCACGACATGGGACTGGTCGGTTTTGTGCTCGGGCCCATGGCGTCGCAACTGTCGGCCGACTATCTCGGCACCCACGACTTCGCCATGCGACCGCGGCAGTGGCTCAAGATGATCAGCGACAACCGCGCCACCATCTCCTTCGCACCGCCCATCGGCTACGATCTGTGCGCGCGGCGCATGCGTCCCGACGAGGTGGAGTGCCTGGACCTTTCGTGCTGGCGGGTCGCCGGCGTGGGTGCAGAGCCGGTGCGCCCGGCCATCCTCGAGCACTTCGCTGAATGGATGGCGCCGGCCGGCTTCGACGGCCGTGCCTTCCTGCCGTCCTACGGGCTGGCTGAATCCACCCTGGCGGTCAGCTTTGCCCGCCAGGGTGTGGGCATGCAGATTGACCGGATCGACCGGCGGGCGATGGAACGCCACAGACGCGCCATTACCTGCATCGGCGACCTGAACGCGTCAAGCAGCTACGTCAATTGCGGTTGTGTCCTCCCTGGCCATGAGCTCGTCATTCTGGATGAGGCTGATCTGCCCTTGCATGAAGGGCAGATCGGCCGGGTCAAGGTGCGCGGACCGAGCGTGATGCTTGGCTACTTCGGCGACCCACTCAGCACCCGTGAGGTGCTCGACGACGACGGCTGGCTCGATACCGGCGATCTGGGTTACCTGCGAGGCGGCGAACTGTTCATCACCGGGCGCCGCAAGGATCTCATCATCGTTCATGGGCGCAACATCTGGCCCGAGGACATCGAACATCTGGCCGAGCGCCAGCCGGAAGTACGCACCGGCGACGCCATCGCCTTTCTGGTGCCGGGCACGCTCGATCCGCAGGTCGTCGTGCAGGTGGAGTGCCGGCTGACCGACCTCAAGCAGCGCGCCGGGCTCGTCGAACGGCTGGCCAACCTGATCTACAGCGATGCCGGCGTCCAGTGCACCGTGCAACTGGTGCCGTTGCACTCGCTGCCGCGCACCTCGTCGGGCAAGCGTTCGCGCGCCGAGGCCTGTCAGCGCTTCCTGCAGGCCGCCGGCGAAATGCTCGAACTGGCCACTGCCGCAGGCTAGTGCATATGGCCTTCTGCGCTTGATGCCGACTGTTGCGCTGACTGGGGCCACCGGGTTCATCGGTGGCGTACTGCTCCGGCATCTGGTGGCACAGGGCGTTCAGGTGCGTGCGCTCAGCAGGCAGCGCACCGAGCCTGCCAGCGGCGTCACATGGATCGCCGGTTCGCTCGAAAACGACGCCTCGCTTGCCCGGTTGGTGACCGGTGCGGACGCCGTCGTGCATTGCGCCGGCGCGGTGCGCGGTGCCACGGCGGATACCTTCATCCGCACCAATGTCGACGGCAGCCGGCGGCTGATGACGGCAGCACGTGCCAGCGGGCAGTGCGGGCGCTTTCTGCTGATATCTTCGCTGGCGGCGCGTCACCCTGAACTGTCCTGGTACGCTGCGTCCAAACGTGAAGCCGAGCGTCAACTGAGCGAGCTAGCCGGCAATCTGCCGCTGACGGTATTTCGCCCGACCGCGGTGTACGGCCCCGGTGATCGCGAGCTGCGCCCGCTGTTCGAATGGCTGTTACGAGGCTGGCTGTTCATTCCGGGCAGCGCGTCGGCGCGCGTCAGCTTCCTGCATGTCGATGATCTGGCGGCGGCGGTGGCCAGCTGGCTCGCCCTGCGCGACCCCGTTTCAGGTGTGTACGAACTGCATGACGGCCGGCCGGGCGGTTACGACTGGCCGGCGATTGCCGACGCAGCGGAACAGGTGCGGCATCGTCCGGTGCGACAGATAGGGATTCCGCTCGCCCTGCTCGCCGTACTCGCGCACTGCAATCTGGCGCTGAGCCGGCTGTTCGGCAGTACGCCCATGCTGACGCCGGCGAAGCTGGGAGAGCTCCGGCATCCCGACTGGTCATGCAATAATTCGGCGATTGAGGGAGTTATTCCCTGGACGCCACGCCTGGAGTTGATGCAGGCGCTGAAGCAGAGGCGCTTCTAGCCAAGTTCGTGACAATGAAAAAATGAGTTTTAGTCCATGACATCGCAACACGAGATCCTGCAGAAGCTGTTCGTTCACCTCGGTCCGCTGGTACGCGCCGATGCATCCATACAGCCAGATGTCGACATGGTGCAGGAACTTGGCCTCGACTCCATGGCAGTGATGAATCTGTTGATGGAAATCGAAGACGAATTCGACGTATCCGTGCCGCTCAATGTGCTGGCCGAAGTGCGCACCCCGGCACAACTGGCGAAAGCAATCAGCGAACTGATGGACGCCGACCATGGCGCTGTTTGATAAGTTCAGCAAGCTGGTGCGCGACCGGGCGGCGCTGATCGATAACCAGCGGAGTCCGTTTGGTACCCGCATCGATCGCATCCATTCGCCCACCGAAGGTCTCATCGGCGATCGGCGCGTATTGCTCGCCGGCACCAACAACTATCTCGGGCTGACCTTTGACACCGATTGCATCGAAGCGGCGACGCATGCGCTGCAGGAGGAAGGTACCGGCACCACCGGATCGCGCATGGCCAACGGCACCTACGGCAGTCATTCCGCGCTGGAGGCCGAACTCGCTGCATTCTTCGGGCGTTCGTCCGCGATGGTGTTCTCGACCGGCTATCTGGCGAATCTCGGCACCATAGGCACGCTGGCCGGTCCGGATGACATCGTACTGCTCGATGCCGATTCCCACGCCAGCATCTACGACGCGGTGCGCATGGGTGGCAGCCAGGTGATCCGCTTCCGCCACAACGATGCGTCCGACCTCGAGAAGCGTCTGCGCAGGCTGGGCGAGCGGGCGCGCGAGACGCTGATCGTCGTCGAAGGCATCTACAGCATGCTGGGCGATCAGGCGCCCCTGGCCGACATCGTCGAGGTGAAGAAGCAGCATGGTGGCTTCCTGATGGTGGATGAAGCGCACTCGGTCGGCGTGCTCGGCGAACACGGCCGCGGGCTGGCTGAAGCCGCCGGCGTCGAGGCGGACGTGGATCTCATCGTGGGCACCTTCAGCAAGAGCCTGGGCGCCATCGGCGGTTTCGCCGTCAGCCAGCACGCCGAGCTTGACCTGCTGCGTTATGCCAGCCGCCCCTACATATTCACCGCTTCGTCGTCGCCTTCCTCCATCGCCTCTGTGCGCGCCGCGCTCAAGGTTATGCGGGCGCGCCCCGAGCTGCGCAGCCGCCTGTGGGCCAACGCCAGGCGGCTCTACGATGGACTGGCCGCGATGGGCTACCAGCTCGGGCCGCAGCCCGGCCCGGTGGTGGCCGTGCTGATGGGCTCGCCGCAACAGGGCGTAGCGTTCTGGAATGAGCTGATCGAAGACGGCATCTACGTCAATCTGGTGCTGCCGCCAGCCAGCCCGAATGGCCAGGCACTGATGCGGGTCAGCGTCAGCGCCGCGCACAGCTTCGAGCAGATCGATCTCATCCTCGATGCATTCGGTCGCCTGCGCGGGCAATCGCTCGCCGGCGGCGAACGGCCGACCTGCGTCACCGAAGCGGCACACCTGGCGAGCTGATCCGCTTTTCCGGTACCCGCCTTGCTGGCGCCTAGCGAAATATCTCGGTTCCGCGCAGGAACAGTTGCCGCACCGCGGAAACGGTCCGCTGCAGATCGTTGCTGGCCGTCGAGCCGGTTAACGGCGTCGGGACATCCAGTGGCTGCGACAGGCCCGTGTGGCGCAATACTTCGTGGAGCCGGGTCAGGTCGCGCTGGGGCCAGAGCAGACCGCTTGCAATCAGCCCATCCAGCCATCGTCCGAATACATCCTGCTGACGGGGCGTGCCGCGCTGTCCAAGCTTGCCGTGCCGGAGCTCGATCAACCCTTCCAGCAACGCAACGACGTCAAGGCGGTCCGGTTTGGGGTGCGGCAACGCCACGTAGCGAACCGGGCGACCATCCGCACAGGCATCCGCAATCATCGATGCGCTGTCGCCGGTGACGATGAGTTCGTCTGCAAGTTCAAGAAACACCGGGTATGGGTTGTCGGCGTCATCCGGATGCCAGCGATAACGCAGGCCCGGGATGTCCGAATCGCCCAGCAAGGCGTCAGCGGCGGCGCTCCGGGTACGCGGGCTGGTGCTGATCAGCAGCGAACCGCCGCGACTGCGCGCCAGCTTTTCCGCCTGTTCGCGGATCTGCAGGGCAGTGTCTTCGCCGAGGACCGATGAGCTGCTGTCACCGCCAATCAGCAGCGCAATCCGCGGTCGCGGCAATGCCTCGACCTGCGGGCGCCACAAGTCCAGCGCATGTCCTGTCTGCCGTGTCTGCGGGCGATTTAGCGGCAGCATGTTGTGCAGCACATTGTCGCGTGCCGGCAGTCGATACTGGGGTGTGGTGACGACAAGATCGAAGTCGTCGAGTGAGGCACGCGGGCGGCCCAACTGCACCAGTCGCGTGCTGCCGCCGGACTGTCGGCGTATCCAGCGCGCGATGGGGCCGCTGCGGCTGCCCGCGCCGAGCACGAGATCGGGCCATGGTGCGCTCAGCGGCGCCGAGCGCTGGCGATCGAGTCGTATCAGCGACGCACCCTGCAGTGGGGCAGGTACGCTCGGGCCGCCCTTGAACACAAGCTGCCGGGTTTCGTAGGGCCAGCCCAGCGCATCAGCCAGTGTCAGCAACTGCCGGTTGTCGCCCTCGTGCTTGCCAAGCAGCACCCACACCCTTGGCGGAGGGGCCGGCGATACATAGCGGAAGCACCGATGCGCACCGTCCGGTTCGATCAGATCAAGCTGCCACGCGGTGGACGGGTGGCGTTCGGCTGCTGCTGCGAGCCTGTCGCACCACCAGTTCGCGGGGCGTCCGAGGCGTGCCGGCAGCGGGCGATCATTGGGCGCAGTGGCCTGCCGCAGGTCAACGTGCAGATGCACGGCCCGCTGAGCCAGCGCGAGCAGGGCGTCGAGGAACCAGGGCAGATCGTCGGTCGACAGCCGCTCCAGCACACCGCGGACAGCCAGCGCCGGCACCGGCTCCGACGGCCAGTGTTCGCTCAGCGCAGGGTTGAAGCACCCGGCCGCCGCCGCCGACGACGCATCCAGCGTACACAGCAGGACCCCGTCATCGATGCCCAGCCCGCTGAGGAAATTGCGGGTACCGGAAGTCATTTCGGCTCTC
This sequence comes from Methyloversatilis sp., assembly GCA_017984755.1. Classification (GTDB taxonomy): domain Bacteria; phylum Pseudomonadota; class Gammaproteobacteria; order Burkholderiales; family Rhodocyclaceae; genus Methyloversatilis. The sequence continues at coordinate 3,927 of JAGNYW010000035.1, read as the reverse complement.
GCGGAACAGGCCGCCGAGCGTCGTTCCGCCATCAGCCGGACATAGGCCTGGCTTGGGCAATCGCGGGTGAATGGCTGGTAGCCTTCGGCGTCCGCCTCGCGCTGCAGTCGCAGCCAAAGCTCGCCGAGCAGATGCGGTCGATAGGAATACCGTTCCGGTGTCGGGCGCCATGGCTGCAGATGCAGTGTGGTGTAGTGCAGCAGTCCAGAGACGCCGGCCCGGTACTCGAAGTCGCGTGCGTTCCAGCCGCCATCGAGCGCGCCCCACAACCCCGGCTCATCCGCGGGCGCCTGCACCAGCTCGCGCTTGCCGCGCTGTCGAGCGGTGCCCAGATTCCACCAGGGCAGCATGCGCGCGCAATCCATCAACGTCACGGACGTGTCGTTGGCGGCAACCGCAAGGTATCCGTGATCCCCCATCTCCTGATCGAACAGCTTGCCCGGGTCGGTCAGGTATATCTGGTCGACATCGTTGTAGATCGCACGCCCGCAACTGCCGGCAAGCTCGGGAATGGCAAAGCGGTAATGGGTGAAGCCGGTACGCCATACGCGGCGGTCGAAGCCGGGCAGGTTCTTCATCAGGTAGACCCGGTACACCCGTGCCGGATCGCGCAGCTTGTGCACCGTGTAGAGAAAAACCCGCTCTGCGAGTTGCTGCGCTTCTTCGCTGCCTAGAAAGATGCGCACGGGGGGCTTGCCAGCGGGCTCGATGCCGGGCGCGATGTCGAAGGTCACGCATTCGAGCAACAACTTTTCCGCGGTCTGAAGTTGTTCAACGGACGCTTGTATGGTGACTGCAGCTTCGGTATGCATGATTCCCTCGTCCAGCTGGGCTTAAGTTCTGCCCGGCTCATTGCCGCTACTGCTCGAGGCCTGCCGGCGTTGCCTCGTCATCAGTGACCGATCAGGCGGCGCATATGCATGATCGGACAACTACCTTGCGAGCTGCGATGTCCATCCCTATGGCGGCAACTTTCTGAAGTCATCTGCCTGCCCGCCCAGCATCAGGTCGAGATAGGCATCCACTGCCCGGTCCACGGAATAAAGTGCAGCACGGGCCTTCTGTCGGTCGGGATCCGGAGCGTCATCAAGGGCTGCGTGCAAAGCGGCAGTCAGCAGCGCGACATCGCCTACCGGCACGAGCCGGCCGAAACGTCCGTGGTCGAGGATTTCCTGCGGCCCCGACGGGCAGTCGGTGCTCACCACGGTGCAACCGCAGGCAAGCGCCTGAATCAGTGCGCCCGGCAAACCCTCGTAACGCGATGACATGACATACAGCTGTGCCCTCGCCAGGGCAGCGAAGGGGTTTTCGGCATAGCCCGGCATGGCCACGGCATCGGAAATGTCGAGCTCTGCTGCCAGCGCTTCGAGCTCTGCGCGCTTGCGTCCCTCGCCCAGCACGATCAGTCTCACTGGCCGCAAGGCCCGAAGCTTCGCAAAGGCATGCAGCAGGGTGGTGTAGTCTTTCTGCGCCGCAAGGCGACCGACTGCAATGATGACCGGGGCGCCGCCATCCGCCAGCCACGGATGCGCGGCCGGTTCGGCGGCTCGGCCGGCAATGTAGGCGAGGTCGGTCGGATTGTAGACGGTGATCACGCTCTCGCGAGGCAGTCGCGCGACCTCTGCGAGGTCGTCCGCGACCCCGTCCGACACGGCCACGATCGCGTCGGCACGCGGGTAATAACGGCGCGTCATCCATGCCAGCAGCGGCCGGCGGCGCAGCACAGGCAGCGAACTGTTGGTGATGGCCACCGACAACTGAGTGCGCTGGCTGATGACCAGACGCGTGCCGCCGCCCGCCATTTCCTTTCCCCATATGGCGGCGAGATTGACATAGTGGGAGGCGGACAACAGAGCCACCGGCTTTTCCCGCCGCAGGTAATCCGCAATGGCCGGCGCCATCAAAAGTGCCTTGCGTCGCTTGCGGTCGCGGATGACTGGAAGCCTCAGCCACCAGCGCGACAGGTTTACCAGACGTATATTGCCCGGTATCTGGCTCCGGAACGGTCCGCGGTCATCGGGTACCAGCAGGTCCACTGCAAGGCCACGGTCAGCCAGACCGCCCGCCAGCGTGAGCATGGTGCGTTGCACGCCGCCCAGGCCCAGGCCCGAGATCAGCAGGGCCACGCGCGGCGTTCCTTTGTCGATGGTCAATAGCCGCCCTTTCCGATAAGGCGGTGCAACCGGCTAGCCAAGCCGCCAGCCTCGATCACCAGGATGAACACTTTGCGCAGCGCGTCCGGCGGGGCGTTGATTTCCCGGACTGCGTGCCAGGAGTGGTCGGTGCGCGCAAACAGCAGGCTGCGATTTCCGACCGCCTCGCTTGCGATGATGTGACCGAAGTCATCAAGCGAGGGCGCCGAGTCGGGCTTGAGCGGCTTGTCGGAGGACAGAATCAGCGTTTCGCCGCCCCAGGACGGGCCCCAGTCATCGGCTGTATTGAAATAGAAGATCTGCGAGCCAAGCTTGCGCTTGGCGTCGCAGTGCGGCGATACCGAGCACCCGTTCGGCGTGTAGTGCCAGTGGCAGGACAGGACGACGCTGCGCACGCCCAGCATGCGACAGAAAAAACGCTGGCCATGCGGACCATTCAACTCTGAGATGAACGCGTGCCAGTGATCGGCCAGCGGCAGGTCAGGTCTGTAGTCAAGCGAATAGCGATCGTGGCTTTGCTGCCCGAATTTGCGCGCCTTGCCGAAATTCTTCTCGAACAGGCTGATGTCGGGCAGTGTGCTGTAAAGGGTCTGAAACGCATCCGGAGTCAGAAGTGCTTCCGGGTTGATCCACGGAAATGGTTCGCGGGTCTGAAAGTACTCGGCGTCGAGCGCATTCAGGCGTGCCTCGTCGAGATAGTGAAGTTCAGGCATGGGTATCGGGGATCCGTATGTCTTACTGCGCGTTTCGCGCACGTAAAGGCTTGGAAGCGTCCTGCCCGGCGCGGAGTATCGCCGAGTCCCGATGCGGCGGTCAAATTGCACACCGCAATCCGCGACGTACAATTGCAGCTGCTGAAAACCTGCTCACTGGTACGATCATCAGGCAAATTCGGCATCCCGTTATCAGGCTTTTCCGGGTCGGGACAAATTCAGGGCTCACCCTTTCCCTCCGCTTCACACTTTCCAGCCGATTTTCGATCGATGGCCTTCAGCGCTCGCCATAGCGACGATCGGGTCATATAGCGCATCAAGAGCCAAAAATTCCGCAGTGCAGCACTGACTTTAATTAGAATAACGGGCTTTCGCGCACTCATTCGGTGCATCGGAAGATCGTAAGGTCGCCGCAACAAGCGATCGCCCCATGTCCAAGAGAGGATACCCATGTCTCGCTACGTCATCCCGTTCGAACAGCTTCGCATGACCGACGTCGACAGCGTCGGCGGCAAGAACGCGTCGCTGGGAGAAATGATCAGTCAGCTGCCCCGTTCCGTGCGCGTTCCCGGCGGCTTTGCCACGACGGCAGAGGCCTTCCGAGAATTTCTGGCGCAGGACGCTCTGGCCGATCGCATCCACGCCGTGCTTGAGGCGCTGAATGTTGATGACGTGAACGCGCTGGCACGCACCGGCGCGAAGATTCGCCAGTGGATGATGGAAACGCCATTTCCGGCGCAGCTCGAAGCGGGAATCCGCGACGCCTACGCGCAGCTTGACGCAGCCGGCAACGGCTCGTTCGCAGTCCGCAGTTCGGCCACGGCAGAAGATCTGCCGGATGCATCGTTCGCCGGCCAGCAGGAAACCTTTCTGAACATTTCCGGCTTCGACAACGTGCTGCACGCGATCCGGGAAGTGTTCGCGTCGCTCTACAACGACCGCGCTATCAGCTATCGCGCGCACAAGGGCTTCATGCACGCAGGTGTTGCACTGTCCGCCGGCGTGCAGCGCATGGTGCGTTCCGACAAGGGCGTAGCGGGCGTCATGTTCACGCTCGACAC
>JAGNYW010000067.1 GCA_017984755.1 Methyloversatilis sp. | reverse complement strand
CCGCGATGCACAGCGGTGCCCACAGATAGCGCTCGGTCGTGGCCGTCTGGCGCGTGCGGGCGAACAGTCCGGCGACTGTTTCATCTGCGGGCGGGGTGCCGCGGATCGCCATCATCAGGCGCAGCGATGCCAGACGATCGCCCCAGCTCAGGCCGCGGCAGCGCAGGAAGGCCATCGCCATGGCGGACGGACGGCCCGAGCGGGCGCACATTTCGAAGCCGTCGGTGAAGCGCAGCGACAGCGGCAGGCGTTCGAACAGCGATTGCGGCTCGGCGCCCACGGTGCGCATCATGGACAGCGTGTCGCGATAGGCGCCGATCAGGATGTGCTGACCGTTGTCGAGCGGAAGGCCGTCGATGTCAACGCGCCGCGCGCGTCCCCCCACTTCGGCCGCGGCTTCGAACACGATCGGGCGCAGCCCGCGCTGCACGCACTCGACGGCGCACGCCAGCCCGGCCCAGCCGGCGCCGATGATGGCGACCGTCGGTGTGCCCGGCGATGCAACGGACGGTGAAACAGGCCGCTTCATCCGCGCAGCCAGGTTATCCACGCCAGCCACAACTTGCGCAGCGGTGTCAGCGCGATGCGGCGGTCGAGCACGCGGCAGCCGTCGCGTTCGATTTCGTCCAGCAGCGTGCGGTAGATCGCCGCCATGACCAGACCGGGGCGCTGGGCGGCACGATCGACCTTGGGCAGGGCAGCCATCGCCTGTTCGTAGTACTGCCGCGCGCGATTGATCTGGAATTCCATCAACTGTCGGAATTCGTCGCTGTAGCGCGCGTTGAGGATGTCGGCGGCGCGCACGTTGAATTGCTGAAGTTCCGACACCGGCAGGTAGATGCGGCCGCGCCGCGCGTCTTCGCCGACGTCGCGGATGATGTTGGTCAGCTGGAAGGCGATGCCCAGATCGTGGGCGTACTTCTGCGTTTCGCGCTGCGTGGCGCCGAAGATCTGCGCCGCGAGCAAGCCGACTACCGACGCGACGCGGTAGCAGTAGAGCTGCAGGCCCTTGAAGTCGAGGTAGCGCGACTGATCGAGATCCATCTCCATGCCGTCGATGATTTCGAGCAACTGCTCGCGCGGCAGGCCGAAGTCGCGGATCGCGGGCAGCAGTGCGAGGCAGACCGGATGTTCCGGCGTGCCGTCGTAGCAGGCGGCGATCTGGGTGCGCCACCACGCGAGCTGGGTGCGCGCCAGACCAACGTCGGTGCATTCGTCGACCACGTCGTCGATCTCGCGACAGAAGGCATACAGCGCGGTGATGGCGCGACGGCGTGGCGGCGGCAGGAACAGGAAGCTGTAGTAGAAGGACGAGCCGCTCTTCGCAGCGCGGTCTTGGCAGTATTCGTCGGGCGTCATGGATAGAAAAGTGATCGCAGGCCGATCAGCGGCCAGTCTGCGCGCCCCAGTTTCGGGCGGTGGCGGAATACATCGTAATCGACCTGCTCGATGCGCTGCAGAATGCGCAGGCCGCCCTGAACCACCAGACGCAGTTCCCAGCCGACGCGGCCGGGCAGTCTGCGGGCCAGCGGCATGCCGCTCTGCATGAGTGCGCGCGCCTGATCGACCAGATGTTTCATCAGTGCGCGGAAGGCAACATCGCAATCGGCCTGCGCCAGATGCGCCTCGGTCACGCCGAAACGCGTCATGTGCTGCTGCGGAATGTAGATGCGGCCCGGCGGCACGCCGTCGGCATTCTTGCGCCAGTCGATGGCCACGTCCTGCCAGTGGTTGATCAGCTGCAGCGCGCTGCAGATGGCGTCGGACTGCGACAGGCTCGTCGCGTCGTCGACCCGGTACAGGCACAGCAGCAGCCGCCCGATCGGGTCGGCCGAGCGACGGCAGTAATCCATCAGTTCGGCATCGCTGGCATAGCGCGTCTGCACCACGTCCTGCGCAAAGGCATCCAGCAGGTCATGGAAAAGCGGCATCGGCAGCGACCACCGGCGGATGGTGCGCGCCAGACGGGCATGGATGACATCGTCCGGCACGCCGCCGCGCTGGATGACGCGCAACTGCTCGCGGCAATGTTCCAGTGCAGCCAGTCGCGCCTCGGGAGCGGCATCGCCTTCGTCTGCCAGATCGTCTGCATTGCGGGCGAACCAGTAGATGGCTGCAACTGGCTCGCGCAGCGCGGGCGGCATGAGTCGCGACGCGACCGGGAAGTTTTCGTAGTGTTCGACCGACATGGGCTGCCGAGTATACCGGGCACCGGACGCAACGCCGCCTGCTAGAATCCGCCGCGCGTGCCCAGGTGGCGAAATTGGTAGACGCACTGGATTTAGGTTCCAGCGCCGCAAGGCGTGGAGGTTCGAGTCCTCTCCTGGGCACCATCGGAACCGGCGCGGTTTTTCGGCCGACCTGATTGCTGTCGCTGCATGAGTGGGCGATGCGTCATGACACACGGGCTTTTCCGCGGGGCCGACGCATCAGGTAGTAGGCGGCCGGTATCACGAACATGGACAGCAGCGGTGCAGTGATCATGCCGCCCACCATGGGGGCAGCGATGCGTTGCATCACCTCGCTCCCGGTGCCTCCGCCCCACATGATGGGCAGCAGTCCGCCAAGGACGACCGCGACCGTCATCGCCTTGGGGCGCACGCGCAGCACAGCCCCTTCCCGGATGGCGGCGAGCAGGTCCGCCTCGCTTGTCTGGTTCCGGTCGACTCGGGCAAGCCATGCCTGCTTGAGGTAAAGCAGCATGATCACGCCGAATTCGGCCGCCACGCCGGCCAGCGCGATGAAGCCGACGACACCCGCCACCGACAGGTTGTAGCCCAGGCCGAACAGCAGCCAGATGCCACCGACCAGGGCGAAGGGCAGCGTCGCCATCAGCAGCAGGGCCTCGCCGAAGTGCTTGAAGGTCAGGTACAGCAGCACGAAGATGATGAGCAGCGTGAAGGGCACCACCACTTTGAGTCTTGCGCTGGCGCGTTCGAGAAACTCGAATTGCCCCGACCACGACACCGAGTAGCCCGGTGGCAATGCCACCTGCCTGGCCACGCTCTGCTGCATCTCGCGCACTGCCGTGCCCAGATCGCGTCCGCGCAGGTCGACGTAGACGAAACCCGCCAGGCGGGCGTTCTCGCTGCGCAGCATCGGCGGGCCGTCGTCGATGCGAATATCCGCCACGTCACCCAGTACAAGCTGCTGCCCGCGCGCTGTCACAATGGGCAGACTTCGCAGGCGATCCAGCGAATCCCGCACCTCGCGCGGGTAGCGCACGTTGATCGGATAGCGCTGCAGGCCCTCGATGGTTTCGCCGATGTTCATGCCGCCCACGGCGCTGGCCACCACCGACTGCACGTCGGCGATGTTGAGCCCGTAACGGGCTGCGCGCTCACGCCGGATGTCCACGTTGATGTAGCGCCCGCCCGTCAGCCGCTCGGCAAAGGCGCTGGTCACCCCCGGCACCTGTCTGACCGTCTGCTCGATCTCGCCGGTGAGCCGGTTGACGACCTCGAGATCGCTGCCCAGCACCTTGATGCCGACCGGACTTTTGATGCCGGTAGCCAGCATGTCGAGGCGGTTGCGGATCGGTGGTATCCAGATGTTGGTCAGGCCCGGTACTCGCACGGTCCTGTCCAGTTCCTCGACGAGTTTTTCGAGGGTCATGCCTGCCCGCCACGCGCTCCTGGGCTTGAACTGAATGGTGGTTTCGAACATCACCAGCGGTGCCGGATCGGTCGCTGTCGCAGCTCTGCCCGCCTTGCCGTAGACACTCGCAACTTCCGGCACCGCCTTGATCAGCCGGTCGGTCTGCTGAAGCAATTCCGCTGCCTTGCCTGCCGACAGGCCGGGCAGGGCGGTCGGCATGTACAGCAGATCGCCTTCGTCGAGCGGTGGCATGAACTCGCTGCCCAGGTGCTGCAAGGGCCACAGGCTGGCTGCGAAAAGCAGCACCGCGACAACGATGGTGGCCCGGGGAAAGTGCAGTACGACGTCGAGCATCGGGCGGTAGATCGCGATCAACCCGCGATTGAGCGGATTCTTCTGCTCGTCCGGGATTCGGCCTCGTATCAGATGGCCCATCAGGACCGGGATCAATGTCACGGCCAGGCCTGCAGACGCGGCCATTGCATAGGTCTTGGTAAAGGCGAGCGGCGAGAAGAGGCGCCCCTCCTGCGCTTCCAGCGCAAACACCGGCACGAAGGACAGGGTGATGATGAGCAGCGAGAAGAACAGCGCCGGGCCGACCTCGGCGGCGGCATCGCCGATCACGTGCCAGCGTGTTTCACCCTGCAGTTGCTCTTCCGGATGATGGTGCTTCCATTTCTCCAGGTGCTTGTGGGCGTTTTCGATCATGACCACCGCCGCATCGACCATCGCACCGATGGCAATGGCAATGCCGCCCAGCGACATGATGTTGGCGTTGACACCCTGCCAGTGCATGACGATGAAGGCGGCAAGAATGCCCAGCGGAAGCGAGACGATGGCCACCAGAGCGGAGCGCAGGTGCGAAAGGAACAGCACGCAGACCACGGCGACCACGACAAACTCTTCAATCAGCTTGTGACTGAGGTTCTCGATGGCTAGCCCGATGAGCCCCGAGCGGTCATAGGTCGGCACGATTTCGACGCCCTGCGGCAAGCTCTTCTTCAACGTGGTCAGCCTGGCCTTGACCGCTTCGATGGTTGCCAGGGCGTTTTCGCCGGAGCGCATCACGATGATGCCGCCCACGGCTTCGCCTGCGCCATCCAGTTCGCCGATGCCGCGTCGCATTTCCGGGCCGATCTGCACATGAGCGACATCGCCCAGCAGAATGGAGACACCCGCATCGGTCGTGATCAGCGGGATGCTGCGGAAGTCGTCCAGCGATTGCAGATAGCCGGAGGCTCGCACCATGAACTCGGCTTCAGCCATCTCCAGCACCGAGCCACCCGCCTCCTGGTTGGCGCGGCGAATCGCCTCGATCACCTTGCCGTGGGGAATGCGGTAGGCAGCCAGCTTGTCCGGATCGAGCACCACCTGATATTGGCGCACCATGCCGCCGATGGTGGCCACTTCGGCCACACCGGGCACGGTCTTCAGTTCGAACTTGAGAAACCAGTCCTGCAGGCTGCGCAGCTGGGACAGATCCTGCGTGCCCGATCTGTCGACCAGCGCGTACTGATAGATCCAGCCCACCCCGGTCGCATCCGGCCCCAGCGCCGAGCTTGCCCCCGCCGGCAGGCGCGATTGCACCTGGTTCAGATATTCCAGCACGCGCGAGCGCGCCCAGTAGAGATCGGTTCCATCCTTGAACAGCACGTAGACGTAGCTGTCGCCGAAGAAAGAGTAGCCGCGCACGACCCGCGCGCCCGGCACCGACAGCATGGTGGTGGTCAGCGGATAGGTGACCTGGTTCTCGACCAGTTGCGGCGCCTGCCCCGGCCAGGTGGTGCGGATGATCACCTGCGTGTCCGACAGGTCGGGCAAGGCGTCGAGCGGCGTGCGCACCAGCGAGATCACGCCCCAGGCCGCGAGCAACGCGGTTCCGATCAGCACCAGAAAGCGGTTGGCGATCGACCCGTGGATCAGGCGGGCGATCATTGCGCACCTCCCGTCTGCCGGCCATCGCGAATCTGCCATTTGACGATCTGCGGTGCGTCGTCGTCCTGCAGGCGGAATTCGATGTCGATCTCGCTGCCGGCCGTTGGCTTGAGCGAGGCCAGGTCCGGGGCGAGCCTGAAGTCCATGGTCATGCCAGGCCACTTGAGGGCCGGGACGTCCTGGTGCGTCAGCGTCAGGGTTTCACCGGCCACCGCTTCCACCCGGGCACGGGTCCGGTAGGTCTGCTGCGTTACTCTTGCCGGCGCTTGTTCGTCGCCCCGAGACAGGCGCGCTTCCACGCCCTTCAGGTTGGCTTCCGAGTCGATCAGGAACTGCCCGGACAGCACGATCTTCCGGCCATGATCGAGTCCGGCCAGGATTTCGCTCTGACCGCCCTGTTCGTGACCGACCTGCACCTCGACCGGACGGAAGCCTCCGTTTTCGACGACCATGACCAGCGTGCGTCTGCCGGTGCGCACGAGTGCCTCGGTCGGCACCAGCAAGGTGGTGCGCGCCTGTACCCCGGTGAGTTGCATCTGCATGAACATGCCGGGCACCAGCTTGCCCGCCGGGTTGGCCAGGACCATGCGTGCCTTGCGCGTGCGAGTCGCCGGATCGACCTCCGGCAACAAGGCCTGCACCTGTCCATGGAACACCTCGCCCGGCAGGGCCGGGGTTTGCGCGGCCACCTGTGCGCCTTCTGCAAGCTGCGCCGCCTGGCTCTCCGGCACTTCGGCATGCACCCAGACGGTGGATAGATCGTTGATGCGCAGGAGCGGCATGCCCATCATCGCCGTCCCGCCTTCGCGCGCCAGCAGTTCCGTGACCACGCCGCCGGCCGGTGCGACCAGGGTCATGCGGGCCTGTACCTGTCCGGTGCGCTCGACCGTCGCGATCTGCGACTCGCTCATGCCGGCCTGACGCATGCGCTGTCGGGCCGCGTCGGCGAGTGATTCCAGTCCGTTGCCCTGCAGGCGTCTTGCGGTCAGATAGTCCTCTTGCACCGCCACCCAATCCGGCACGTAGAGGTCAAGCAGCGGCTGTCCCTTGCCGACGCGATCCAGCGCCGCCCGCACATGCAGTTTTTCGATGAAGCCGTTTGCGCGGGCCTGCACCGCGAATTGCCCGCGTTCATTCCAGGCCACGGTGCCCACCGCTGAAATCCCGGATGCAAGCTGACCTGAAACGACTTCGCCCGTGCGCAACCCGAGATTCTGCTGAATGCGCGAACTGATCGTGACCGTGCCGCTGTCGGCACCCTCGGCGCCGGCATAGGCGGGCACCAGCATCATGTCCATGAAGGGCGACTTTGCCGGGGCGTCGAACTTCTGACCCGGCACCATGGGGTCGTGGTAGTGGAGAATTCTGCGACCGGTGACCGGATCGACATCACCCGCCTTGAGACCTGATTCGATGTGACGTCGTGTCGCCGCTTCGCCCTCGGGCACCCCCCATGTCGAAGGGTCGATTCCTGCGCCTGCGGACGGGCTACCGGCTCCGGCGGGTGCTGGCATGGGCGCGTGCGTCATCCCGTTCTCGACACCCAGTCGGTAGAGGGCCAGACCGCCTGCACCGAGTACGCCGGTCGCGAGGAGGGCGATCACGATGTTTTTTCCGTTCATGGCATCTGCTCCCGGGCCGGGTGGCTGGAAGGCGTTGGCTTTGCGGCATGAGCGGGCGGATCCTCCGGAATGAGAAACGTCAGCTCGGCCCACCACGCAGCAGTCTGCCTTTCGATGCGCAGTCGTTCGAGCGCGGTGTCAGTCACCATGCGACGCGCCTCCAGAAGGGCTGCCAGGGACGCCTTGCCGCCACGAAACGCGGCCATCAGTGCCTCGGCACGTTCGGTCGCCAGCGGGATCAGGGTGTTGTCGTAGTCCTCCAGACGGCTGAGGCTGCTTCGCCAGTTGGCGAGCAGGCGCTGCAGCTCGAAAAGATGCTCGCGCCGCATTTCTTCACGTTCGGAGCGGACCTGTTGAACCTGTTCCAGTCGGGCAGCCAGTTCGCGGTCCTGTCGCCGCGCCTGATCCCACTGCAGGGGGATGGAAACCCCCAGTGACACCATGTCGCCGAACACGCTGCCCCGCTTGCTGTACATCACCGACCAGCTCCAGTCGGCGCTTTTGTCCTGTCTTGCCACTTCGGCCGTAGCCAGCGCGACATGCTCGCGCGCATTCATGAGCGCGATGTCGGGATGCTGATCGATTTCATGGGCCAGCGAATGTTCTGCCAGACGGATGCTGTCGATCCTCGGTGGCGCGCCGAGTGGCCCGGATGCTGCATCACCTGCCCAGCGATGCAGCAGGGCCCGCGCGTTGGCGAGATCGGCGCGTACCTCGTGCAATCGATCGTCGATGCGCGCGATCGCTGCGCGCGCGGCCAGCACGTCGGCAAGTGGGCTGCGGCCGCCTCGATAGGCCGATTCAACGCCGGTGCTCACGCTCACCGTCTCTTCACGCTGCCGTTGCAGCAGGTCCAGCATCTGCTGCAGGAAGTGAAGTTCGAACCAGGCCCGGGCGGTCTGCGTGCGCAGTCGTGTGAGCAGCGTGGCTCGGGTCGCGAAGGCGGCATCGGCTTCGCGTTCATAGCGGGCGCTGCGCGCCTGACGTTTGTCCGATCCGGTAAAGGTCTGAGCCAGACCGACAGAGCGCATCGTCATGGGCTCGTCCGTCAGGCTGTAGCTACCCGAGCCTTCGATGGGCAGGTTGTCGACCGACAGGCGCAGAACCGGGTCAGGCAGACGACCGCTTGCAACGGCCATCTCCCGGGCTGCGCGGGCGGCAGCATGCTGGGCTTCGAGCGTCGCGGAT